>CAZKRU010000038.1:0-40058 GCA_964555235.1 uncultured Verrucomicrobiota bacterium | reverse complement strand
AGTAGGAGAAGACTCCGAGCCAAACAAAAAGAAAGAGGTAGCCGAGCAGCAGACCGAGGGAACGGTGGATTTTGGCGCGTTCCGTCATCGGTGCGGAGAGATGGCCGAGCATGATGGCGGGGACAAAGAGTAGGAATCCAAAGCAACCGCAGAGGAAGGAGGCTTTGGAGTAATCCGGGCGATAGGGGATGGTCACGGGAGTGGTGAGGAGCATTCGCATCGGAGCGCTCTGGGGATTTTGTTTCAGCGGTTGAAAGTCGACCGTGGTCCGATATTCCTGTCCTTTGCGCCGAACCTCAATGTTTTCGACCATGGCGTGATTGCGGATCTGTTGCGATTTCGAAATCGGATTTTTCGGTTGTTCCACTCCGGAGAGATCGACGAGGAAGACGTATTCTCCAAATCGAAGAACATCGTGATGTTTGAGTTCCTGCCGCCGGGTCTGTTGTCCATTCACAAACGTACCGTTGGCGGAACCGTTGTCGTGAACGACAAAGAGGCCGGATTCATAAACCACCGTGGCATGATTTCGACTGACGGAGACATCGGGGAGCTGAATGGTCATTCCTTCGTCACGGCCAATGAGCAATGTCGCCTTCCCGAGGGGGAAAACGACGGGAACGGCATTGTCGGTCACGTAAATCAGAGAGGCCATTGCTAAAGTTTGCCGAGATCTCGGGGTGATTTCAATGTTTTCTTCCGGAGGGCACGCATCCCCTTCCGCTGAAGTGGCTGTAATTGAGCTTTCAATTTCTGAGTCGGGGCTTTCCACGATTCAGGGAAGGTTGCCAAGGCTTTCAGAAGGGTGAGTTCTGACTGCCAGTCTTGCAGGGAAACAGCTTCCGGTTGGATTTTTAGATTGGCTCCTTGATTGTGATAATGATCGAGGGGAAGGGCGAGGGCACCGGTGCGGTGGCCCCAGGCTTGGAAAGCGGTTCCCTCACAACTCCCGCCGCCCATCAGACGGCGTTGCCATTGAAAATTGGGAGTTTTTTCGAGTGAACTCGCCGTGGTTTGAATCCACCGGGTAATTTCGGAATCAAAGACGGAGGTTCGATCTCCAACGCGAACAATCACCCCTCCATTCCATGTCGCAAATCCCTTGGCATTGCTGGCCTCCAAGGAAAGCACCATTCGATGAGGATCTTTTGGGAGGGAGTGGACGACGGCGAGGGATCCGTAAAATCCAACCTCCTCGGCTCTCGTGAAAAGCGCGGTCACTTCGGTGCGGGCATTCGATTCTGCGAGTTCCCTCAACAAGGCGACCATGGTGACAACGGCGACAAAGTCATCGCAATTCCGGCCTTCGATGCGATCCCCCTTTTTTTGGAAGCTCGGAAGATCCCACATGGCGAAAGCGGCTCCCCTCGGAATCTTGCTGGCCCAAACTTGTTTTTCGGAAGGAGTCCAGCGGGTCTTTTCAATCACGCCCGTACCAATGGGGTCGGGGTCGTTTTCTCGAAAGTAAGCGATCCGTTTTCCGACGAAAAAACGTTCATCGACCCCTCCTAAAAAGCGGAGCCGTTTCCCGGCGACTTCAAATCCAGGATGGTCCAGATGTCCCACCAGCATGAGATGTTGAGGAAGCGATGGGCGATATTTGTAATGAGCTGAGAGATTTCCGTAGCGATCGAGTTGAAGCTTGAGATGGGGCAAATCCGAGAGAAGTTGGACGACGGCATTGAGCGGCTGAGATTCGTGAAAGGGGGCGGTCGGGCAGGCAAAAATCGTGTGTGCGATTTCGAGCAACGTCATAGGTGAAAATTCAACGTTGTGAGAAAAATTGGAGGGCTTGCTTCAAATGATTGAGATATTGCTGCATCCAGATCGAGCCGCCAAAGATCCAAACGCCTGCGGCAATCGCGAGGAAAGGGCCGTAGGGCATTCGCAATCCCCACGCTTTTTGACGTCGCGCCATGATCAGCAATCCAAAAACCGATCCGACCACCGAGGAAGAGGCGAGAACAAAGATCGCACCCCACGGTCCGAGGAAGGCGCCAATGCCGGCGAGGAATTTGACATCACCCAGCCCCATGGCCTCTTTTTTGAAAACAAAGGCGCCGACTTTCGCAATAATCCACAGAATCATTCCACCGACGAAGGCCCCTCGAAGGCTTTCGATAAATCCCTGCCACGGGGTCGACTGTCCATGAAGTTCGGGAACGAGGGCACTGGCGATAAATCCGGCAAGGCATCCGCCCAAAGTGAAGCGATCGGGAATGATGAAGTAATCAATGTCAATGCAGCTCGCGACGAGCAGGCCGGAAATCATGATGGCGTAGACGACAAAAAAAGGAGGCGTTTCGATTTTCCAGAGCGCATAGAAAAAAACGGCGGTCATCAATTCGACGATCCAGTAGCGCGCATCCATTTTGACGGAACAGCAGGCGGTGCGTCCACCCAGCAAAAACCAACTGAGGATCGGAATATTATAACGCCACGGAATGGCAGAGCCGCAAGAAGGGCAGTAGGAGCGTTGTTTCGAGAGCGAAACCTCCAGGGGGATCCGGTAGATGCAGACATTCAGAAATGAACCGATGCAGGCTCCGACTAAAAAGAAGAAGCCCCCGAAAATGGGGTGAGACCAAGGTAAGGCAGAATCCACCCCTCTTGAATGGCCTATTTTTGAGGAAATGCCAAGCAAAAGCCTATGAAATCAGAAAAGAAACAGATTTTTACCCGCGAATTTCACGAATGACCGCGAATGAGAAATTAGCGTGATTCGTGGGCAGGGTTTGACCGGATGCGTTCCCAAACGGAGCCGAGAGCTTGTTTGGTGATGGTTTCTGAGGCGCCGACACTTTCCGATGAAGGAAAGGGGAGTGGAATTTGGAATCTGGCAGGGGGATAATGGGTATCGAAGTTCGCGGGTACCGGGATGACGTCGATTCCTTGTGCCTTGAACAAGTAGACGGCGCGAGGCAGATGCCAGGCACTCGTGACTAAAAGGATGGGTCCTTTGCCCAAGCGAAGCGCTACGGCCTTGGCTTGGTCTGCCGTGTCTTGAGATTTTGTTTCGAGATCCAGATCTTTTTTGTCAACTCCGAGCTCTTTTGCAAGTCCTGCCATTACTTCGGCTTCGATCGATTGGTTAAAAACGGAGCCTCCGCAGAAGAGGATTTTGGTATGAGGGAGTCGGTGGTGAAGCCAGATCGCTTCGACGACTCGGGAAACCGCAAGGGGAGGAAGTTTGCAGACGGGAGAGCCTTCAGGATACTCAAATGATCCCGCGCCCAGTACCACGATCCAGCGAGCTGACGGGAGTTGGGGATAGTGCTTTGTCATGGCTTCGAGCTCGGAGAAGGAGGGATAAATTCGCTCCAAGTGATAAAGAGCGCGAGGGAAGCCGATGCCAATCGAAGTCAGGACGAATATCAAAAAGCCGGCAAAAATCCAGCGCACCCCAGAGCGGCGTCCTCGAAGGTGTTGAATGAATCCAAAGGCTTGAAGAAACAAAGAGATTGAGAGCGGGTAGAGTCCCCACGTGAGAAACTTTTTTAAATACCAGGTCCACTCCATAAATTTCCTTAAGCCCGACGATTCCGAATCGCTTTGCGATAAACCTCGAGATATTGAGTCGCTGCGGTTGACCAGGGGAAGGAGACTTTCATCGCAGATTGACGCATGGCGGCAATATGGTGCGGACGATCGTACCAAGTGGAGACGGCGAGTCCGAGGGTGTAGTAGAGCGCGGCGCCGATGGGGTCATGAAATTTGAATCCCGTTCCGGCTCCGTTGAATTCGTGGTAACTGATGACGGTATCTTCCAGTCCGCCGGTGGCTCTGACGAGGGGAAGCGTTCCGTATTTCATCGAGTAAATCTGATTGAGTCCACATGGCTCATAAAGGGAAGGCATGAGGAAAAAGTCGGAACCGGCTTCAATGAGGTGCGCCAGCTCGTTGGAAAACCCGATAAAACTGCCGACACGTCCGGGATGCGAGGCGGTGAGTTCATGAAAATAACGTTCGGTATCGGAATCACCCGCTCCAAGGACAACGCATTGAATGACCATCTCTTTCAAGGCACCCGCGAGGACTTCGCGAATCAGCTCGAATCCCTTTTGATGAACAAATCGAGAGACAATGCCGAAAATGGGAAGATCCGGCCGAACCTCCAATCCCATCCGTTTCTGGAGCGCCGACTTGCAGGCGATTTTTCCGCGGAGATCCTGGGCGGAGTAATTCGCAGGAAGGAGGGGATCGTTTTCCGGATTCCAATGCTCGTAGTCAGCACCGTTGAGGATTCCCGTAAAATCATGGCGCCGGTCATTTAAAAATTGAGCCAGTCCTTTGCCTCCGGAAGGGTCGAGGATTTCCTGGGCGTGGCTTGGGGAGACCGTCGTGATGGCATCAGCAAAATGAACTCCGGCCTTCAGAAGATTGATTTTTCCGTGGTCCTCGAATTTATTGGGAGCGAAGTGTTCTTCTCCGATTCCGAAATAGCCGAAGGCGCTCGAGTGATAAACGCCTTGATAGCCGATATTGTGAATCGTGAGAACGGAGGCGGTTGAGGAGAGAGGGGAGTGAAACAAGTCCCAAGTTTTCAGGAAGGCCGCAGCGGGAGCGGTCTGCCAGTCGTGCAAATGCATGATGTCGGGGATGAAGTTGGCGTCTTTGCAGACCTGAAGCGCCGCTTTGCAGAGCAGGGCAAAACGAAAGGCATTATCCTGATATTCTCCCCACAGGTCATCGTAGAGACCGTTTCGTCCGAAGAATCGGTCGTATTCAACAAACCAGACCGGAACGTTTCCATCTAGGGTTGACTCGTGAAGGCAGATCCAATTTTCCTCTTGGCGGCCCATGTGAACACAAACGGGGTGGAGCGGCTGGATTTTGTAGCGATCTCGGTCAATGCAAGAATAAAGGGGGAGAATGATTCGAACTTCATGCCCGAGGGCAAGAAGCGCCTTGGAAAGTCCGGGGACGACATCTCCGAGACCGCCGGTTTTTGCAAAAGGGGCGCATTCCGAGGCGATAAAAAGAATCTTAAGGCGATCATTGGAGGAAGTTTTCGGGCGACGGACGGTTTTTGGAGATGGGGAAGACTTTGTTTTGACAGTGGAGGTGGATGGCTTTGCGCTGTCGCGACGGTTTGGGGCAGGTTTCTTTTCAGCCATACGGGCTTTTTCCGTCAATCCGAGTCCAAGGTAAAGCTTTTTTGATCTCGCGACGGCGCATTTATTTTTGATCAGAGTTTGCATGTTATGAGGATTCTGTATAATCTAAGTCGAACAACTCCAAGGAACTGATGAAATTGCGTTTAGGAACTAAGATTACTTTGGGAACGATGTGTTCGATGATCGCGGCTTCAATTGGAGGGCTTCTCATTCAGAATCATATGCTGTACCGAGAGGGGCGCGATTTGATTCACGATTCGATGCGGTGCATCCTCAAAGAGGCCGAGACGACTCGTGAAACGATGGCGACTCTTCAAAAGAAAGGGGCTTTTAATCAAGTAGCGCTACTGGAAGAGCTCAAGACGCATTCTGATTTTCGAGAGAGTACGATTTATCAAACCGTTCCCGTGGTTGCTGCGTGGCAGTCGGTTGAAAAATTAGCAAAAGAGGAAGGTTTTGAATTTCGGACTCCCAGTCGCTCCCCCCGAAACAAAAAAAATGCCCCAACGCCAGCTGAGGAAAAAATTTTAGCGTCACTGGAATCAAGCGATCTGGATGAATATTTTGAAGTGGAGCGTTCCACGGGAAAGCTCATTTATGCCCGTCCGATCCGACTGACCTCCGATTGTCTAATGTGTCATGGAGATCCCGCAAAAAGCCCGACCGGAGATCGAAAAGATATTTTCGGATTTGAAATGGAGAATTGGAAGGTGGGGGATATGCATGGGGCGGTTGTATTGATTTCAGATCCCAAAAAAGTGAGTGAAGCGGTGATGGATGGTACCGGGTGGGCTACGGTGATGATGATTCCCTTGGCGATTGTGTTGGGAATTATCTCATGGTTCTTGAATGAGCGGATGATTATGAAGCCTCTTTCCCAAGCCATTGGAGAAATTGATTCGGCAAGTCAACAGACGGCAGGAGCTTCCGGCGAGGTTTCGAATGCCAGTCAGTCGCTTGCAGAGGGAGCGACACGACAGGCAGCGGCTCTGGAGGAGACGAGCGCGGCGTTGGAAGAGCTTTCGAGCATGACTCAAGTCAATGCGGATCACGCGGAAACTGCGAAGAAAATCACGGGCGAAACGCGTGCGGTGGCGGAGTCCGGGTCCCACGAGATGGAAGGGATGCGCAAGGCGATGGATGAGATCAAGGCCTCGAGCGATGAAATTTCAAAAATCATCAAAAACATCGATGAGATTGCCTTCCAAACTAATATTCTCGCGCTCAATGCTGCGGTTGAAGCGGCTCGTGCGGGTGAAGCGGGTCTTGGATTTGCAGTGGTTGCGGATGAAGTTCGAAATCTGGCTCAACGCTGTGCTCAAGCGGCTCATGAAACCGCTGATAAGATTGAGGAATCGATTCAACGAAGCAGCCGCGGTGTGGAGATTAGTAAGCGGGCGGTGGATGTTTTCAGTGAAATTGTAAAGGGGACCCGAAAAGTCGACGAAGTGGTTTCTCAAATTGCTGGAGCCTCGCGTGAGCAGACGCAGGGGATCAGTCAGATCAATGCGGCAGTTTCTGATCTCGACAAAACGGTTCAAGCGAATGCGGCGAGTTCCGAGGAGACGGCAGCGGCTGCGAATGAACTCAGTGCCCAATCGATGGCGCTGAAGGATGCGGTGACTTCCCTCTCGGTTTTAGTCGGTTCCATCCCTGCCGCGTTGGCTCAGTCTCCCACAACCTCTCGGGCTTCTTCGGAATTGCGTCTTCCCGGACCGCGATGACGGGGAGCGCGCTTCATGCACGTCGTTGTTCTCTTTGAGCATCTGGGCGGATATCACGCAGCCCGGTTGAGGGCGACGGAGAAGTTGCTTCGGGAAAGAGGGGGGCGTCTCACTGCAATTCAAATGATGGAACGGAGTGGAGAACATCCATGGGGTGACGTTCCGTTTGGGTTTCCTCTCATTACGCTGGAAGGGAGAGAGGCGTCGATGGACGGTTTGCTTCGAACTCTGCAGCCGGATGCCATGGCGATTCCGGGGTGGGGTTTTGAATATTCCCGAAAGGCGCTGCGCTGGTGCTGTGAGAATCGGGTTCACACGATCTTGATGAGCGAAAGCAAGGAAGACGACGCGC
The DNA here is from genome assembly GCA_964555235.1 of uncultured Verrucomicrobiota bacterium. Classification (GTDB taxonomy): domain Bacteria; phylum Verrucomicrobiota; class Verrucomicrobiia; order Methylacidiphilales; family CAMAQI01; genus CAZKRU01. The sequence continues at coordinate 32,865 of CAZKRU010000038.1, read as the reverse complement.
AACGGCATTGGCTCATTGAAAAATATAAATCGTGGCGGTTCGTTCGTAAGTTTTCCTCCGGGCTGGTGGGAGGAAAGGCGCATCGGGATTATTTATTGAAATTGGGGATGTCGGGGCGTCGCATTTTTTATGGTTATGATGCGGTGGATAACGATTTTTTTCGGATCGAGGCAGATCGGATCCGTCGGGACCTGGCGATTACGGGGGAACGTCCCCAGGGACTCCCGGTGCGTCCCTACTGGATTGTGGTTTCCCGAATGATTCCGAGGAAAAACTTGACCTTGCTGGTCGATGCGTATGCCGGATACCGACAGCTTTTGGGGAGTGAAGCGTGGGATCTGGTTTTGTGTGGGAGTGGTGTTGAAGAGCAAAAGTTACATCGACGGGTGGCGAATCACGGGGTGGAAGCGTTTGTTCATTTTCCGGGATTTCTGACGTATCAGCAAATTGCGCCATGGTATGGAATGGCGAGTGGATTTATTCATCCGGCGCTCACCGAGCAGTGGGGGTTGGTGGTGAACGAGGCCTGTGCGGCGGGGCTTCCGGTCATTTGCAGCCGGACTCTCGGTGCGAGTGAGTTGGTACAGGAGCGAGTGAATGGGCTTTTGTTTAATCCGAACCAGGTTCAAGAGCTGATTGAGGCGATGGGGGAAGTGCATTCGCTTTCCGAAGAGACGCGTCACGAGTGGGGAGAACAGAGCCGGTTGAGAGTGGAGCGCTACAGTCCACTACGATTTGCTCAAGGGCTTTGGGAGGCGGCGCGCTCAGGGAGGATGGATTGAGGATTCTTCACATTGCTCCGTATCTGGCGCCCATCTATGGAGGAGTCACTCGCTCGGTTGAATCCTTGATTCCGGCGCTTGGTAAAGAAGGAGTGACCGTGGATCTCATTTCAACCGTAGCGGCAGGACCAGGAGTGCTTCCAGTTCCCGTTGATAAATGGATGGAGGTGGAGAATCATCGGAGAAAATATTTTTCCTGCTCGCATCGGAATGATTTGGTCTGGAGCGCCTCTCTCTTAAAATGGGTGGTGACCTGTGGACGAGAGTACGATTTGATTCATGCCCACACACTTTTTTCCCCACTCATCTCCTCCGTGGCAACCCTCGCCCGTGCGCGCGGTATTCCGTATGTGATGACGCCCCATGGAATGCTCGATCCGTGGGCGCTTCAATATAAAGGCAATCGAAAACGGCCTTATTGGTTTTTGTGGGAGCGGGGGTTAATGCGAAATGCGGTGTTTGTTCATGGATTGCATTCGGAGGAGGAGAATCAGCTTCGACGCCAGGGAGTGGAAACCGAGGTTGTGGTGGCTTCGAATGGAATTCCGGAGGAAAGCGATCCAGCGGTGGGGAGACCGGAAATTTTATTCGAACACTTTCCGGGGCTTCGAGGAAAACGACTGATCCTTTTTCTCTCCCGGATTGATCCGAAAAAAGGAATCGACTTATTGATTCCGGCTTTTGTCAAAGTTCAGGTGAAGTTTCCGGACGCACATCTGGTTCTTGCGGGACCGGATACGATTGGTTATCGGGAGAAATTGGAGCCCTTGCTTCCTTCCCAAGGGGTTCATTTTTTGGGAATGTTGGAAGGAGATCTCAAGCGGGCAGCTTTTGCGGCGGCGGACTGTTTTATTCTTCCTTCGTATTCCGAGGGATTCAGTATGGCGATTTTGGAGGCACTGACTGCAGGGCTTCCGACGCTGCTCAGTGCAGAATGTCATTTCCCCGAGGCGGTAAGCGCGGAAATGGCCCGAGAGGTCCCCTTGGAGATTTCAGGAATCGCCGCTGGATTGGAAAGGATCTTGGGGGATCCCGAGGAATCACGCCGAATGGGAGAGAACGCTTCGAAGTGGGTCCGAGAACATTATACCTGGCGTGCGGCGGCTCAAAAATTAATAAGAGGTTATTCCCGGGCAGTGAGAGGATGTTAGTGGCAGGGCGGTCCGTCAGCTGACGGACGATGACCTCGCCGGGCTTTGATTAAGGAAAATTAGAGGGGACTAATACCGGCGCCCTCGGAGAGGACGCCCTACCAGATTTTTTATCATGACAACTCGCTTCAAGTCACTACAAAGGCTCGATTGAAAATGGGCATGAACAATCTCCGATCTCGGGTCATGGCGTTAAGCTTCGTGAAGGTTGTCCTGGTTTTGATTTTATTTACGACTTTGGGTCGCGCCCAAATGAGCCCAAAGCTTGCGTTGCGGGTGAACTCGATTTACGAAAAGATTTCCCTCGAGGCGACGGAGAAGGGACTCCCTCCGATCTCCTACAAGGAGCCTGCTTCATTAACGTCTCCTGCGAAAACCGTTCCTCCGATTCCGAATAGTCCGGAGGAATTCTCCAAGCTTCTCAGTGAGTCCAAGAATCCGCGTGAACTTGTGGGGACCTCGCCGCTTTTGACAAATCCATTAATTGAGACGAGCGGCTTTTTTGAGCCGAAAGAAAGTGATTCAGATGCGGTGAAACAGGAAATGGAGGTTCTTTCAAAATTGAGGGAATTACTCCTTTCCAAAGAGGAAAATTTTGACGCCACTCCGTTTGTGAATGCCTGTAAAAGCTCAGGCTCCTACTGGATTGAAGTTCTTCTCTCCCAGCAAACCTCCGATGGAGTGCGAGAAAAGACTTTTAATGCCCTGCTCACTTCTCCTTATCTATTTTCGGCGATTTTGACTTCGCCTCAAAGCCGAAATGATCCCGAAACTCTGCGCTTTTGGGCGGCGCGATTCTCTCCCTCCAATCCTCTACATATCGCTTTGCTTCTCACTCTAGCTAACGCCCACCCGAGTCTCGAGTCCGAAGTATTGAAGCCGATGCTCCCTCCGGATTCTCTGATTTACACCAAACTTCTCAATGAGAGTCCGCCGCTTGCCACCGAAGCTGATTTTCAAGTCGCCTTCCTCTCGCTGGTTTCTCCGAATGGGGCTCGAAAAATCAATACGGCGACTCTGCTTGCCAAAATTCCAGCGACGAATGAAATCGGAGGGCCGCTCTTGGAGGGGGCTCCTGAAATTCGATCCCTTATTTTCAATCACGCTCGATTGGCCGCTCTGAAAGAGATAAAGACGCCGCAATCACTGTCGGTCTTTCATCGTCGGCTCGCCATGGAGGCAACCGAACTCGTGGAGAAGAGTAAGCATTTCGCGGCAGTACTTCAAACGGGATTCGGGGGGAAGGAGTGTATGAAACTTATTCTCTCCCTTCCGGAGGCGGCCGCCATTATTGAGGCGCTTCCTCTCAATTCGAATAAACTCGGAGCGCTTCTTCAAGAGCTCGACGTGAGCCCGAGTCAACTTCAGGTATTTGCTCCCCTACTTCGGAAACACGGGGAAAATGCGAAAAAAGGAAATTTGGAATCTCAATCCCTCCTGCTTCTCGTGGGACGAAATCCGAACCTTCAGGAAATCATCCTTCCTATTCTCACATCGCTTTTCACCCCTGAAATTGCCGCCGACCTCTTACGAATCAATCAAGGTCAACTGAATGCAGTGATGGAGGACGCACGGCAAGGAAAAGCTTCAGCGCTTGAGGCGATTCACGTGATCACACTCGACGAGAGGGCTCCGATGCGCCAGTTGGCTTTTGAAGCTTTGGGGACACTTGCGAATATTGATCCGAAAGCGCGTGAGCTTGTTATTTCCATGGCGAAGGATAAAAATCCGTTGGTACGTCAGCTCACGGTCATCGCGCTCGGGAGCAAAGCACTCCGCAAAAAAGAACTGCTGACCGTTCTGCTGGATGCAGCGAAAGACCCTGAACCGATGGTTCGGGAAGCTGTTGCCAGCAGTCTCATTGTCTCCGCGTTACGAAGTAATGCCGAAGCGACTCAGGCGCTTGCGGATCTCGCGGAGAACGACCCTCAGGATTCTGTTAAAACGGCCGCCATCAAGGCTCTTGGAAATGCATCGACTGCGGGGAATGCAAAAGTCATGGTAGCTTTGAAAAAACTGACGACGCACTCCAATCCAGTAATCGCCCAAGCGGCAAAAGAAGCGCTGGCTGCGAGTGTGGCACACGGAAATTAGTGGAGTCTGGCAAGCAGATCGCAGATTATTTTCCCGCGCAGACCTGCCCGCAATGCTGCATACCACGCCCGCAACGCTTCGCGTAGCGATGCGGGCAGGGGCGCTGCAGGCGGGGATCGCCGAGTCCGCAGAGAAAACATTTTTATCCTCAGCGAGCTCAGCGGACTCAGCGCGAAAAACGGCTTGCCTATCCTTTCCGAGAGGCTTTTGATGGATAGACCTTGTATCAGTGGGTGAGCTTGGACGTTCGACATTCCTACCATGAAGCTTTCTACATTTATCGCGCTGGTGGCGACTCTTTTCTCCGCGTCGTTTGCTGCTGCAAAATCATCCCCTGCCTCATTCGCCTATATTCTCCAAGCGGACTCATTTGCCAAATCTAAGTCCGCTGCAGTCGGGCAGCTCGCCGCTTCCGGGCGTGATTGGATCGTGCTTGATGCGACCTTCGGTGGCGACACGCCGTGGGAGCGCGCAGACCTCGACGCCATCCGCAGGGGGCATGCGGGGCGAAAAGTGATTGCCTACATCTCCATCGGTGAGGCGGAAGACTACCGTCCTTACTGGCGGAAGGAGTGGGGGAGCAACGGTAAACTCACCGCAGTTGCGCCCAAGTGGCTTGGCGTTGAGAATCCGGAATGGAAAGGGAACTATCGCGTGAAGTATTGGAATGCGGAATGGCAGAAACTCATGTTGACCGCAGTTGGCGACGCGATGGCGTACGGTTTCGACGGGGTCTATCTGGATATTGTGGATGGCTTCGAGACGTTCGAGCGGGACGGGAATAAGTTTATGGACGATCGCGTGAACCCCGAGACGAAGCAGAGCTATCGCCGCGACATGGTGGATTGGGTGAAAGCGATCGCGGCCCGTGCTCGCGCGAAGAATCCTTCCGCGCTCGTCATCCCGCAGAACGGCTCACAACTCGTCGCGCATGCCGACTTCGTTGAAGTCATCAGTGCCATCGGCATCGAAGACCTCTTCACCAACGGCAACAAGGTTCAGTCCGAGTCGCACACGAACGAAGTGCTCGGGCATTTGAGAAGGCTTACGGCGGCAAAGAAGTCGGTGCTACTCATCGAGTATCCAACGAAAACAGAGCAGCAGGCATTGTCCAAAAAACTGGCAGAAGAGAATGGACTTGTTTGGCTTGTAACGGATCGTCAACTCAAAACGCTCGGGGAGTCTCATTCCTGTCCAAAACAAAACCCGATCTCCGAGGATAAACCGGGAGGGGGGGGTGAATTGGAGGGATTCGCGATTTTGACCTGCCCGCATTGCTACGCAAAGCGTTGCGGGCGGGGGTGGAAACTTCAACGATCCGATTCGACCGCCACGACTCCAAGGGCTTGAAGGGGGAGTCTGGGAGGAAAGCTTTACGCACTCATTGATAAAACTTCGGAATCTCACGAGCCCATTCAGATTACAGGGAAGCGGCACAACGCGGTTCTGATTTCAGAAGACGATTGGAAGTCGATCCAGGAAACCATTTATCTCCTCTCCATTCCTGGCATGAGAGAATCCATTCCAAAATTCTCAGATTCTGGACTCATTACGAATGAACTCCAGGAGTGACGGCGGAGCCATAGAGCTGACGGACGTCTTTCTTCAGCGTCGATTTGCTTCATTCGGAAGGCTCAATACGACTGGAACCATTTCACTCCACGGATTGATTTGAAATCCGTTTGCCTTTAATAAATGCCGCCATTGATTTCCCCTCTCGCGAAGGGCAAGGAGATCGACGCCTTCCATGGGAGAGGAGTATTGGGCGAAATTGGCTTCAGCGAGAAGGAAGAGACGGAAGGCGGGTTCCAGTCGATTTTTTTTAAGATGAACGAAGGCTCCGGCGAACTGAATCAGTCCTTTATAAAAATTGGCTTCGGGGCGTTTTCGGTCGATAAGCCAGAGTTCCTCCAGAACATCGTGGGCTTCGTAGTAGAGTTGTTGATTGAAGCATTTGAAATAGCCGAGGTAGTGTGGATCGTAGTGAGGATCTCCAGCACAGTCGGCAATGAGGGCGGCGATCTTGGGAGATTTTTTGCTCATCCCTTAGACGAGGTCGCGTCGCTGTAGAAAATCTTCGAGCTCTTCGACTCCGAAATCGGCAAGGACTTCGCCCTCCCATTCCAAGGTCGGTGCCTTTCGCTGTCCGGAGAGACGAATCATCTCCTGGAGGGCGATGGGGTCTTGCATGACATTGACTCGCTCATACGCGACTCCGCGCGATTTGAGAAAATCTTCCGCTTCTTCGCACCAGGGGCATCCCGGTTTGACAAAAACACGTGGCTTGATCATGGGAGTTCTCCAAGGATTAGAGCGTTTCGGTCATTTGGTCGTGAGTCAGGAAAACGGTGCTCTTGCATTTGGCGGTGCGGGCGAGTTTTCGGAGTAGCGCCTGTTTGCGCCAGAGACGATCCGGATAATGGGTAATCCAAAGACGTCGGATGTCGTAAGGGGCTAACGTGGTGAAGAGATCTTTTTCTGAAAAATGGGTGAGCTCGCAGAAAAGATCGTGAATCGGTTTTTTGAGGGCAGGAAGCAGATCTTTGGGGGTCGCAAGGTCGGAGGAGTAGACGGTCCGCTTTCCTTCGTGATCCAAAATCAGACCGAAGCAGTCAAAGCAGGTGGTCGGATAATGAGATTGAAAATAACCGGCCAAACTTTTGAGGTGACGCGTGGCAAAAGGGGTGAGGGTGTATCCGTCCTGATGAATGACGCGACCGGAGCGAAGGGGGTGCCATTGAATGACAAAACCGAGGAGCTCTGGAAAAAGAAGACATTTTTCGAGCCAATCCTGAAGGGCCAGAGTCATCTCAGCGGGTGCGTAAACATGGAGGGGGGTCCGTCGTCCGCGAAGCCAGAGCGATTGAATGAAGGATCCAAATTGGCTGACATGATCGCTGTGCATGTGGCTCAACCAGACATGTCGGGGGATTTCAACTGGTGCTCCCTCCCTGAGAAGAAATTGAGCTGCAGGAGCACCGCAATCGAGAAGAAAGGAACTCTCCGGAGCGCGCAGGAGCAACCCGGAATGGTCTCGATGAAGGCTCGTATGGCCATCCGCCGTTCCCAGAAACGTCACTTTCATTGATTGATGTATGCCTCTTTTTGGGTGAGGGTGCAAGGCACAAGTTCCCTCCCTGTCATTTCCGGAAAATGGGGTTGGAAATGCGGACTTTTCTTTCTCCGGGGATGCGATAGTAAAGAAGGGTGGATTTTTCAAACATACCATTTTCAACCGTATTGGAGGCAGCTCAAACCGGTGACACAGAAGCACTCTTTCAGGTCGGAGTCTGTTATGCTCACGGGTATGGAGTCGCTCAGGATTTCAAAGCGGCAGCCGAGTGGTTTGAAAAAGCGGCGGTCATGGGACACATGCAAGCGCAGGATCGTTTGGGAGTTTGCTATGCGACGGGACATGGCGTTTCACAAAATGACCAGGAAGCGGTGAAGTGGTTTCGTCGTGCGTCAGAGCAGGGGAATCCGGTGGCTCAATTTAATCTCGGCCTTGCTTTGGTTCTCGGTCAAGGAGTTGAGCCGGATAGCAAGGAAGCGTACCTCTGGTTTTCCCTGAGCGCCGCCCAGGGGGATCTGATGGCGATGGAGAGTCGGACCCGGGTGGCGGAACAGATGACGGGGCGCGAATTAATTGAAGCGGAAGAGGCGGTGAAAAAGCGGATGGACCTGATGCCGCAATTTAATTTTTCGGGGAGCTTCACGTAGGAGTGTTCGGAACGGATGTATAAATTTATTATACATTTGTATTGACGCCCGGATTCCTTTTCAGTAAAGGATACCCTCATGAAAGTTGCCTCCGCCGATCGTCAACAGATGATTCTTGAATTTATCGAGTGGTATCAAGGGGAGAATCAACGTCCTCCGACCGTTCGAGAAATTCAGAAACATTGTGAATTTAAAAGCCCTCGAGCGGTTACTTATTTTTTGGAGAAGCTCGAGGCAGCTCGGCAAATTATCCGGCAAAGCAAATCCCGGGGGATTCAATTAACCTCCTCCAAGGCGATGCAGGTTCCTGAGAGAATGATGCAGATCCCGCTCTTTTCTTCCATTCCTGCAGGGTTCGCGGACCCGCTTGCTGGGGAGGTGGCACCTGAGACCTTTCGCTTTATTCCAAGTACTTTGGGAATCTCTTCACCTGAGCGGGCCTTTGCGGTCCGGGTTCGAGGGGAAAGTATGATTGATGCGGGGATTTTTTCAGGAGACATTGTGGTACTCGAACGGAAAGAAGCGAGGACCGGGGATATTGTGGCGGCTTTGTTGGATGGAGAGAGCACGCTGAAGCGTCTCATTAAAAAAGGAAGTCGGGTTTATTTGAAGGCAGAAAATCGGAATTATCCTGACTTGGAACCGGCAGAGAGCCTATCGATTCAAGGCGTTCTTGTGAGTGTGATTCGCCAGTTTGCGTAATTAAAATAGGCAAATCGGATTTTTTTCGCGCAGAGATCGCTGAGGTGCAAAGTTTTTTGGGATTTCAAAACAAATACCCTCTCCGCGACTCAGCAATTGTGCCCCCCTTCGCCCCCGCACCAAACCCATCACGCCTCCAGCGGGAATGACTTTTCTTTCAGAAGGGTTTTCTGCGCGAAAACCGTTGATCGTTGGATCCTTAAACCCCGCCGAGATTTCATTCGCCAAAATGGTGAATGAAATTGAAGGAGAAATCGGCCTCAAAAAACCGCTCTTTCAGAGCGGATTTTTATGAGGTAAATTTTGAATTAGAGGGGCTATTGCAAAATTTGGGTTAAATCAGGATCGGTTCGTGCTTCACCGCTTGCGCTTGTTTTTTGCCAAGACCGCTGCGCGGGTTCGGAGTCGTAGTGCATTCAGGCGAATGAATCCACCGGCATCGGCTTGGTTGTAGGCCCCGGCATCAGCCTCCATGGTGGCGATGTGCGGATTGTAGAGCGAGAGTTTGCTCTTGCGTCCAGCGACGATGATATTTCCTTTGTAGAGCTTGAGGCGGACGGTGCCCGTCACATTTTCCTGGCTCTGATCCACGGCAGCCTGGAGGAATTCGCGTTCCGGAGCGTACCAGAATCCGTAGTAAACCATTTCAGAATAACGGGGGATAAACGAGTCGCGCAAGTGCATGACTTCCCGATCCAGCGTCAGGGTTTCGATCTGGCGATGAGCAAAGTGAAGGATGGATCCACCGGGGGTTTCGTAAACACCTCGCGATTTCATTCCGACGAAACGATTTTCGACGAGGTCAACACGGCCGATACCGTGCTTGCCGCCGAGTTTGTTCAGGGCGCGCATAACGTTGGCGGGAGAGAGGCGCTTGCCGTTGATGGCAACGCAATTTCCCTGTTCAAAATCCAACTCGACATATTCCGGCTTGTTCGGGGCATCTTCCGGGGAGACGCTCAGGGTGAACATCTCTTTGGGAGGTTCAGTCCACGGATCCTCGAGAATTCCGCTCTCGTAACTGATATGGAGGAGATTTCGATCCATCGAATACGGCTTCTTCGCCGTGACCGGAACAGCGATCCCCTTCGATTTCGCGTAATTGATGAGATCGGCGCGACCTTGAAATTTCCATTCGCGCCACGGAGCAATGATTTTCAGATTGGGAGCGAGCGCGGCGTAAGTGAGTTCAAAGCGGACCTGATCGTTTCCTTTTCCGGTGGCGCCGTGAGCGACGGCATCGGCTCCTTCTTTCAGGGCAATTTCAACCTGACGTTTTGCGATCAAAGGACGCGCAATACTGGTTCCGAGGAAATATTGATTTTCATAGAGCGCATTGGCGCGAATCATCGGGTAAATAAAATCCTTGGCGAATTCTTCCGTGAGATCGTCAATATAGCACTTCGAGGCTCCCGTGCGAACCGCCTTCTTATCGAGTCCTTTGAGTTCCTCTTCCTGCCCCATGTCCGCGCAAAAGGCAATAATTTCAGCGCCGTAATTTTCTTGAAGCCATTTGAGCAGGATGGAGGTATCCAGACCTCCCGAGTAAGCGACAACGATTTTCATTGGAATCTCCTTAAGTGAATTGCGGGGCAGATCGTAATCAAATCAGGACATCTGCCAAGTCCGATTGTGTGACAATTTAGAGTCTGGTTTTTTTCGCGCAGAAAACCCTTCTGAAAGAAAAAGCTCTTCCCGCCGGAGGCGTGATTGGTTTGGTGCGGGGGCGAAGGTGGGCACAACCGCCAAGTTCGCTGAGAAAACGACTTTTTTACCTCTGTGAGCACAGTAATCTCCTAAAGAACAAAAGCATTAAGATGTTATTTCTCGCCAAGTCCCGCCCGCAACGCTTCGCGTAGCGATGCGGGCAGGGTACGCCAAGCCGCCAAGAAATCCTTTTTGGTTATAAAGTCGAACAATCCTTCGCGACTTGGCGGACTTCGCGAGAGACAAATTCCTATTCTCACCACCAATTGCCCCATGAGCAAGGGGGCTCAGCCTCTGCGCGAAAAATAATTCCCCGCTCCATCTCCCTAAAAACTCCGGTCTTGATCCCTTCCCGGGCTCTGGCATTAGTGGTACGACGTGAACTTACTGAAAACAGGGGTGGTTGGGGTCGGTCATATCGGGCGGGAACATGCGCGATTGCATTCCCAGATGAAAAACTCGACGTTTGTGGGGGTCTACGATGCGAGTCCCGAGGCGGCTCGCAAAATTGCAGACAAGTACGATGCCCATGCCTTTGACTCGCTTGAGGCACTCGTAGAGGCGGTCGATGCGGTTTCCATTGCGACACCGACGACGTATCACTATGATACGGCAAAACGATTTTTGGAGCGAGGGAAGCACGTCTTGATTGAAAAACCGATCACGGAGCATCCGCAACAGGCGAGGGAGTTGGTCGAGTTGGCGAAGGCACATGGGGCGGTGCTTCAGGTGGGACATATCGAGCGGTTTAATCCGGTTCTTTCGCTTCTCGAACAAAAACTGACAAAACCGCGATTTATTGAAGCGCACCGCCTCTCCCCGTATCCGGGACGAAGTACGGATATTGGCGTTGTCTTGGACCTCATGATTCATGATCTGGATGTCATTTTGCACTTGGTCAAATCGCCGATCCAGAGCATTGACGCTGTCGGAATTCCGGTTCTCAGCAAAGGGGAGGATATCGCGAATGCGCGAATCCGTTTTGAGAATGGGTGCGTTGCGAATATCACCACGAGCCGCATCAGTCCGGAGAAGATGCGGAAAATCCGTGTTTTTCAAGACGACGCCTACCTCTCGCTCGACTATCAGAATCAGAGTGGAGAAATTTATCGAAAGAACGGGGATCAAATTGCCCGCGAAAAAGTGACGGTTCAAAAGGAAGAGCCGTTGAAGCTCGAGATCGCCTCATTTTTGGAGTGCGCTAAAATTCGGAGTACGCCAGTCGTTTGTGGGGAGCAGGGGGCGGCCGCGTTGGAGGTGGCTCTCCAGATTACCGATTTAATTTGGGAAAACCGGAAAGAATCCGTTGCCGTGTTGACGTAAGAACGGGGCATGATCATGAAACCGTCAGACCCAAATGCGCCTCGAGTAGTGATCGTTGCCGGTGAAACGAGTGGGGATCTGCATGGCGCAGAGTTGATTCGCTCCCTGAAGCGCAAGCGTCCGGAGCTCGTCATTCTCGGCGCGGGGGGGCCTCGGATGAAATCCGCCGGACAGGAACCGCTTTTTGATTTAACGGAGCATGCCGTCGTGGGGTTGTGGGAGGTGGGGAAACATTATCCCAAGCTCCGTAAGCTATTTCAGCGTCTCATGGATTTGGTTCGAGAGGAATCTCCGGAGGCCGTGATCTTGATTGATTATCCGGGATTTAATCTTCGACTGGCAGAGGCGTTGCGAAAAGTTTTTCCGACGCTGAAGTTGATTTATTATATTGCTCCTCAAGTTTGGGCATGGAAGGCGGGACGCGCGAAAAAAATGGCTCGCGATTTGGATCTGTTGCTCTGTCTCTTTCCCTTTGAGAAAAATTGGTTCTCGCAGCACGCACGCTCACTTCCTGTGGAGTGTGTGGGTCATCCGACGTTGGATCGATTGCGTCCGATTCCAGAGGAGAATTCGGAGACGATTCGAGTGGCATTGCTCCCGGGAAGTCGTGCGAATGAGCTTCGAAAACATCTTCCGATTTTGTGGCAGGCGGCGCACCTGATGTCTCAAAATCGGCCGCAACTCCAATTCGTCTGGGTGGCTCCCGATGAAAAGTTGGCCAAGCTGGGACAGCAAATCCTGAGTCAATTTCCAGCGGCGGGACTTCAACTCGAGTCCTATATCGGCTACCAGCTTTCGCATGTGAGTCGATGTAAAATTGCGCTGGCAGCTTCGGGAACGGTTTCGCTCGAGTGTGCGATGGTGGGTGTTCCTCCGATCGTTTTTTACAAGGTCAACCCATTCACTTACGGCGTCGGGAAGTTGCTGGTGAAGGTGAAATATTTGAGCATGGTCAACGTTTTGGCAAATCAGCCGATTGTGACGGAGCTCATTCAGAGTACACTGACTCCCCAGCGACTTGCTCAGGAGGCGATTCGTCTTATTACGGACAAGGAGCGTTACGAGATCATTCGTAAAAAAATGGCGCAGGTCGTTGAGGCTTTGGGGGGGGCGGGGGCGAGTGACCGTGCTGCGAATTTAATTCTTGCCCGGATTGCACCTTCTGCCGTGTCGTCGGATGAATCTCTCTCCGCATGATTTGTATTATCATTAATCCAGCGGCGCAAAGCACCCGCGCAAAGGGGTTGATGCACCGACTTTCAGATCTTTGCCAGGAAGCGGATATCTGGGCGACGACTGGACCGGGGGATGCGAGCATTCTTTCGCGGCGCGCCGTCGATCAAGGGTATTCGATCATCGTTGCGGCGGGGGGAGATGGAACGATTAACGAAGTGGTCAATGGAATTGCGGAATCCTCGGCAATTTTGGGAATTCTTCCCGCTGGAACCATCAATGTTTTTGCGTCGGAACTCGGGATTCCTCACAACCTCGAGGCGGCATGGGAAATTATTCTCGAAGGAAATGTTCGTTCGATTGATCTTCCCTCCTGCAACGGACATCACTTTGTTCAACTTGCAGGCGCCGGGCTGGATGCGCAAGTCGTCGAGGAAACTCCATGGGCTTCAAAAAAGAAATTCGGCCCCCTCAGCTATTTCATGACCCTGATGCAAATCGCCTCAAGACCTTCCCCGAAAATTCAGCTCACGACGGATACCGGGGCGACGTACGAAGGTTCATTTCTTCTGGTCGGAAATGGACGCTATTATGGAGGGCCGCTCAAAGTTTTCAAAAGAGCGCACCTCCAGGACGGTTTGTTGGATGTCTGTCTTTTTCGGAAGACGGACCACGGCTCGCTCTTGCGTTACAGTCAGGAAATTCTTTTCGGAACCCATGTCAATGATCCTGAAATTACCTACTTCCAATGTCGGACGCTTCGGGCGGAATCGGATCAATCGGTTCCGGTGGAAGTGGATGGAGAACTTTACGGACACTTACCGTGCGAATTTCGAATGGAGCCTCAAAAACTCAAGGTGTTGGTTCCCCTCGTAGAGGAGTAGGAATCCGAGGTGGGATCCCTCATTGGGAGCGTTTCAGGGCATTTCTCACGGACCACCACGTTCTCGCCGTATCCCGGGCAATCTGTAAAACGGCTGTCCAACCAATTCCACCAAATTTCATTTTAAAGTCGACGACGACCGGGGCTTCGACCACTTTGGCTTTGAGCTCGACCAGATGAACGAGAAGTTCCAGATCAAAGGCGAATCCCTTGAGTTTTGTTCTCTCCAAGGCACGCAACAGAAGGTCTCGACGCACAAGTTTTAATCCGGTTTGCGTGTCGCGCACGGGGAGTCCGAATAAAAACTTCACCAGCCAATAATAGCCGGTGCTGTAAATCCGCCGACGGAGCGGATAGTCGACCGTGCTATCCGGGTGCATCTTGCTACCGATGACGGCATCCGCCTTGTGCGCTTTTTGCTCGGCGAGAAAAAAAAGAATTTGTTCTGGAGGGAGATCTAAGTCGGAATCAATAAAGATGACCCATTCTCCCTGCGCGGCTTCGGTTCCTTTGCGAAGGGCCTCTCCCTTTCCGCCGCGAGGAAGGTGAAGGGGGTGCACTTCGGGAAAATCCATGGCGGCGCGATCCAGCTCGGCGCGCGAGTTATCGAGACTCCCATCATTGGCGGCGATAATCTCGTAGGTTTCGAGCGGGGTCAGAACTTCCCGGACGCGGCGGAGATTTTCATAAATGTGAGCCCCTTCATTGTAGAGAGGCATAACCACGGAGAGCATTTATTTTTTCCCCCAACGGAGGAGCGAGCAAGCCGCGACGACAACAATGCTCACCAGTGCGGTTCCTTGCATGAGATGCAACATTCGTACGGGAGTATCGCCGTACAACGTCAGGGTCGCCGCGTAAACCAATCCCATGAATCCAAAGACAAAGCATTCGAGAAAGCGGCGGGTGGCAAGATAGAAAAAGCCGATGGCCTGAAGGATTCCAACGAAAAGCATGGCGATTGAAAAGTCATCCATCCATTGGACGGTCTGCATTTGAACGGAGCCGCGTAGGAGTTGGCACAAAAACTCGCTAAAGAACATCACCACCCCGACCCCGCTGAGAAGGCATCCGGCATAGAGAATCTTCAGGCGCCAGGAATCGCGATTCGTGGAATCAATTTCAGAGCGCTGGGTGAAATAGACGGTTAAAAACGGAAGAGAGCCCCAGATAACGGCGCGACCGAGGACACCGGCTGCGGAATAATTTCCAAGGTCGATCCCGTTGAAGTGACGCTGCGCGACAATTTGATCGCTTTGAAGAAAGAGGTAATTGGCGACTCCGATGCTGATGGATGCTGCTAAAAAGGTCAGAAATTCGCGAGTCGGCTTTTCACTGACAACCAGTCGATCTTCTTCCTCCTCTTTTTGATAATGAATAAATAGAGAGGCACCGATCACGCACGCTCCAAAGAGGGTGCCCGCAATGCCGGCCTCCGCCTGTGAGAGAAAATAGGCGCATGCAGCCCCGCCGGCGAGTCTGAGAATGGCTCCTCCCAGAGTGAGAAAACCGAGCAGTTGAAATCTTCCAAGACCTGCACACCAGGCAGAGCCGAGAACGCTCCACAACTGTGCGGGAAGACAAACAAGCGCGGCGAGCGCCAGACTGCTGCGCGGAAATTTTAAGAAATCCCGGACAGGAATAAAAACCAAGAGAGCCAAAATGGCGAGCCCCCAGGTTCCTCGCTTGAGCCAACGCTGGCTTCCAATCCGGAACCGGCGGAGTTTTTCCTCGTTGCCTTCGGCTTTGAGTCGAGCGAGGTAATGGGCAATCGTCTGACTCGCTGCTGTGAGGGGAACGCTCGCAAGAAGGATCACCCCCAACGTGGAGCTCATGTAACCAAACTCTTCGGTCGGGAGCATTCGTGCCATGACTCCTTGAAAAACAAAATGGACAATCGAGGAGAGAAAACTCACCGCCGTGAGGATCATTCCCGATTCAAGGTAGAAATGCTTGCGCCGCTCGTTCATGAGGAAGAGTCGGACGTTAACAGCCTCGCTGACTTAGACAAGCTCGGAGGAGGATTGATTCTGGAGGTTGTATTTCGACTTGAGTTCAAGCGACTGTGGCTTCAGTCTTGAGGCGAGTTCTCTGATTTCTATGAAAATACAGCTCATTTCTCTCTGGATGCTTTTGGTCGGCCTTTCCATTTCTGTTCAATCGGCTCCGATTTCTGACGAATTCAAAGGGAGTCTGCTCAAGGTTGAAGGAGGGAAGCTGAAAAAATGTGCTGACGCTGAGGTGCTTGGGAAGAAGGTTTACGCACTCTATTTTTCGGCACACTGGTGTTTTCCTTGTCGCGGGTTCACCCCGACTTTGGTCGAGTTCTACAACAAAATAAAGCCGAAGCACCCGGAGTTTGAATTGGTTTTTATCAGCCAGGATCACTCCGCGGCGGAAATGGAGGGGTACATGCTTGGATCTTCAATGCCGTGGCCTGCGATTTCTTTTGATTTCATTGAGAAAAAGAAAAAAATTCTCGCTTACAAAGGGGATGGAATGCCGTGTCTGGTAGTGGTTGATTCGAATGGAAAAGTCCTTTCGGATACTTTCGTCAATGGAAACTTCCGCCGCCCAATGGCAGTGCTGCCGGAGCTCGAGAAGATTCTGAAGGCGAAGTAAGCCGCTTTGGATGCTCCAATCTTTAGCGAGCCTATGGGAATAGGAAAAAAAGGTGAGTTCTCACACAAAGGCACGAAGCCGCAAAGCGTTTGAGGTCATTTTGATTTATGATGAGATGAAGAAAATGCATCTTCCGATTGTGACTTGGTGCCTCCTAAAGATTGCATTCGTTTGAGGTTCTGTTACGATCCCGCCGAATGAAAACTGCTGTTGTTACGGGTGCTGCTGGGTTTTTGGGAAGTCATCTCACGGATCGTCTCCTTTCTGAAGGTTATCGAGTGATCGGAGTTGACAATTTTCTGACGGGGAATCCGGCGAATCTGGAGCATCTTCAAAAGGAGAGTCGTTTTGAGTTTAAGCAGCAGGATGTGACGGAGTTTTTAAATATCCCCGGCGACGTTGCGGTTGTTTTTCACTTTGCTTCGCCGGCGAGCCCGATTGATTACCTAGAGCTCCCAATCCAGACGTTGAAAGTCGGATCCTTGGGGACGCATCGTGCCCTCGGTTTGGCCAAGGCGAAAAAAGCCCGTTTTTTGATCGCTTCCACCTCGGAAATTTATGGGGATCCGTTGGTACATCCTCAGACGGAAGAATATTGGGGGAACGTGAATCCGATTGGACCTCGCGGGGTCTATGATGAAGCGAAACGGTTTTCGGAAGCGATGACAATGGCGTACCATCGCTATCATCAGGTCGATACCAAAATTGTCCGTATTTTTAATACCTATGGTCCTCGGATGCGACTCAAAGATGGTCGAGTCGTTCCGGCGTTTGTGAGTCAGGCGCTCCAAAATCAGCCGATTACGGTTTTCGGTGACGGTTCCCAGACCCGAAGCTTCTGCTTTGTCTCGGATCTCATCGATGGAATCTTCAAGCTCTCGGAGTCTTCGTTCCATGATCCCCACAATATTGGAAATCCACTCGAGCTCACCATTAAGGAATTCGCCGAGCGCATTGTACGGATTACAAAATCAGCGAGCACGATTGAATACCGTCCGCTACCGGTGGACGATCCGAAACAGCGCCGTCCCGATATCACCAAGGCCCAAAAGAATCTTGGCTGGGAGCCGAAAGTCGATCTCGAGACCGGCCTGACCCAGGCGATTGCTCACTTTAAACAACGCATTGATCGCGGTGGCGTTGGAAATTCGATTCTATAAAGTGGTGTTTCGGACTCCATCCTTGCCAAGGATCCCTTCCCCCTCCTAACCTCGCTCGGATGCGGCGTTTTTTCAAAATCTTCGGAGTCTGCACGCTTTTGCTCATGGGAGTGGGGGCGGCCGGATTTTGGTCGCTTCGTGCAGCCCCGGATCCGGAGTCGGAAGAAAGTTACAAATATACCCTGCTCTTTACTCGCGTTATCGAGTTGATTCGACAGGAGTATGTCGACTCGGGGAAAGTGAGTTACCGGGATTTGATTTACGCCGCGCTCCGGGGAATGTTGAGTTCACTCGATCCGCACAGTCAGTTTCTGGATGAGGAATCTTTTGCGGAAATGCAGAAGGAGACGAAGGGACAATTTAGTGGGCTCGGAATTGTCGTGGGAATGAGGGATGGATTTCTTACGGTTCTGGCGGCAATCGAAGAGACGCCGAGTTTTCGCGCTGGAATCATGACCGGGGATCGAATTCTCAAAATTGATGGAAAAAGTACGGATAAGATGAATCAACAGCAGGCGGTTAAGAAACTACGAGGACCGCGCGGTGCCAAAGTAAAACTGACCCTCCTTCGTCCGAGTGTCGATGGGATTGCGCCGGGCCAGATCATGGATTTGGAGTTAATCCGTGAGGTGATCAAAGTGGCAACGGTTCGCGATACCAAAATCCTTCCGGATGAGCTGACGGCGGGAGATAAAATTGGCTATATCCGTTTGGAGCAATTTGGAGAAAAGACTGAGGAGGAGATGGAAAAGGCGCTTCAAACCTTGGAAAAGCAGGGAATGACCTCGCTGATTTTGGATCTTCGAAATAATCCCGGCGGCCTTCTCGATACGGCGGTTGAAGTGGCCGGGAAGTTTCTTCCCCGTGGACAGATGGTGGTTTCCACTCAAGGACGAAATACCGTTCAAGCGACGGAATATCGGGCGAAGGCGGATAAGTTGCATCCCAACTATCCACTGATTATTTTGATCAACGGATACAGCGCGAGCGGTGCGGAGATTGTGGCGGGAGCGCTCAAGGATCTGCAGCGCGCAATTTTAGTCGGAGAGACGACGTTTGGGAAGGGTTCCGTTCAGAGTGTTCAGGATATCGGCGGGGGGGTCGGCGTGCGTTTGACGACGGCGAAATATTATACACCGAGCAAGAAGACGATTCACGAAGTCGGAATTGATCCGGATATTTCTACGCCGATTTCTGAAAATGAAGAACGACTTCTCGTGCAAATTCGATCGAATCGCGGATTTACAACTCCCGAGTCAAAGCCGGCACAGCGTGAGGTTCGTGACACCCAACTCGATCGGGCCATTGCGGTATTAAAGGGAATTCTCCTGGTGCAACGGAATGCGTCTTCTCGGAATTGAAACCTCGTGCGATGAGACCGCGGTTGCCCTGGTGGAATTGAGCACCGAGGGTCCTCCTCGCCTTTGTCACAGCCTCATTAGTTCCCAAACCCAACTCCATGAACGCTGGGGAGGGGTTGTTCCTGAAATTGCGACGCGCGAGCATCTCCGAAATCTTCCATTGCTGACGCGGCAGCTTTTGGCGGAAACGAGTTTAACGCCGGAATCTCTGGATGGAATTGCAGTTACCTCCGGGCCCGGGCTTCCGACAGCGCTTTTGGTCGGAACTTCCTATGCCAAAGGACTTGCGGCCGCGTTGGGGAAACCGATTTACGGGATCAATCATCTGGAAGGTCACCTTTTCTCACCATTTCTTGATGGAAAAGTTTCAATCGAATTTCCGTTTGTCGGTTTGATTGTCAGTGGCGGTCATACGCTCCTCGTCAGTGTGGAGGGATGGAATTGTTATCGAAAACTCGGAGGAACGGTCGATGACGCAGCGGGGGAAGCCTTTGATAAAGTCGCGCGTCTTCTGGGGCTTCCGTATCCGGGCGGACCTCAAATCGAGAAGCTTGCACGTGCGGGAAATCCAAAAGCGTATGATTTCCCACAAAGTTTTCCGGAACGTGACAACTTTAATTTCAGTTTCAGCGGATTGAAAACATCGGTTCGCTATTTTCTCGATGCGCATCCCGAAGTGAAAGCGAATGCCCCATTGCTTGCGGGTGTGAGCGCTTCTTTTCAGGAGGCAGTTGTCGAAGTGTTGGTAAAAAAAGCAATCCGCGCCACGCGTTCTGTAAAGGCAAAAAGTCTAATTGCCGCCGGCGGGGTTGTTTGTAATGGAGAGCTTCGAAAAAAACTGCAAGCCGAGTGCGAGACCTTCGGAATTCAACTCCGCCTTGCCGAAGCGACGCATTGCACGGACAACGCCGCGATGATCGCTTCGATTGCTGCAGAAAAGCTTCGCGCCGGATGCCTCACGGAATTTCATCGGGATTTCAATCCGAACGAATCGCTGTTTGGATAGTGTCGTTCGCGCAGCGATCGCAGAGCCCGCTGAGAAAACGTTTTTTAACCTCTGCTCTGCGTGGAAAAAACCTTCTGAAAATTCTCTTCCTTGACTGCCCCATGAGCTCAGGGGAGCTGCCTTTGAGTGAGAAATTCCCCATTTTTCGCTCTATCGCCTTGTCAAAATTGCCTCTCTCCTCCTAATCTCCCCCATGCATCATTTTAAACAGAAGAAAGGGGAGCTTTTTGTTGAGGACGTTTCGGTGGAGGCGCTTTCCAAAAAGTACGGAACCCCCCTTTACATTTATTCAGCCAAAACGCTTCGCGATCATTATGATCGTTTGGATCGGGCGCTGGCTCCGTTGGATCATGTCATCTGTTTTGCGACAAAATCGAATTCAAATCTGAGCGTACTGCGATTGTTGGCCAAGCGAGGAAGCGGTTTTGATGTGACGAGTGCGGGGGAGCTTTTCCGTGTCTTGAAGGCCGGGGGAACCCCGAAACGGATTTCGTTTGTCGGTGTCGGAAAGACCGCTTCGGAGATCGAGTACGGATTGAAATCCGGAGTTTATACGTTTGTTGTGGAGAGTGAGCCGGAAGTCATTCAAATCAATGCCATTGCCAAACGACTTGGAAAAAAGGCCCCCGTCGCTTTTCGGGTGAATCCCAATGTGGATGCGGGAACGCATGCGAAAATTACCACGGGGACTTATGCGAATAAATTTGGGATTGCGATTGAATCGATTCCTGCGCTTTACGCACGAACGGCCAAACTCTCGAACATTAAGATTCGTGGCGTCCAGATGCATATCGGTTCACAGATCACTGAAGTGAAACCGTTTCTTCAAGCCGTTGATCGGATGCTTCCGTTGGTGAAGCATCTGAAATATGAGCATGGCATTGAATTTTTTGACATCGGTGGAGGAATGGGAATTGTTTACCAGGATGCGCTTGCCAGCGGACAGCCGGGTTGGTGGAAATCGAAGAGCGCCTTGCTTCGGCCCGATCTTTATGCGCAAACCCTGATTCCGAAATTGAAAAATCTCGGACTGCGAATTGTCGTGGAGCCGGGTCGTTACATGGTTGGTAACGCTGGAATTCTCGTGACGGAGGTTCTCTATCTCAAGAAGACGGGGAAGAAATTGTTTGTGATTGTCGATGGCGCCATGACCGAGTTGATTCGTCCGACGCTTTATGAGTCGTATCACGAAATTGTTCCGCTTCAGAAAACTTCAGGAAAGCCAGTCAAGTGTGATGTGGTTGGCCCTGTTTGCGAATCAGGAGATTACTTTGCCAAGGATCGCGTTTTGCCTCCGGTGCAGCCGGGGGATCGCTTGGCTTTGATGAGTGCCGGAGCGTATGGTTTTGTCATGGCTTCCAATTACAATTCGCGTCCCCGTCCTGCGGAACTTTTGATCGATGGGAAAAAGGTAATCGTTGCACGTAAGCGTGAGTTGATCGGTGATCTCGTTCGAGGTGAACTTTAATTTTTTATGGCGGAAACTCCCTCCAAAATGATGCCGCTCGGAATGCGGGCCCCCAATTTTGATCTCCGAGATACGGAGGGTCAGTCGGTAAAGCTGTCGGATTTTAAGAAGAAGCGGGGGCTGCTGGTGATGTTTATTTGCAATCACTGTCCCTACGTCATCCATCTCCAGGAAGGTCTTGCGGCGCTGGGGCGAGATTTTCTTCCTCAAGGTCTCGGTCTCGTTGCGATTAATTCCAATGATCCGATTGCCTATCCCGAAGATTCTCCGGAGAAAATGGTGATTCATAAGCGACGTGCGGGGTATTCGTTCCCTTATCTATTTGATGCCGATCAATCGGTTGCAAAGGCCTATCAGGCCGCTTGTACTCCTGATTTTTTTCTCTTCGATCAGGACTTTGCGTTGGTTTACCGAGGAGAGTTTGACGGGAGTCGTCCGGGGAAATCGATTCCAGTGACAGGGAGGGATCTTCGTGCGGCGATCGAAGCGCTTTTGGCGGGAAAGCCGATTTCACCCGAGCAGAAGCCGAGTCTCGGCTGTAGCATCAAGTGGAAATAGGGAGAACCTCTTCCAAGACTTTTGCGCTCGAGATGACACCGGGAATTCCAGCGCCGGGATGCGTACCTGCTCCAACAAAATAGAGCCCTTCGATATCCTCGGCTTTATTATGCGGACGGAACCAGGCGCTCTGGGTGAGAATTGGTTCAAATTGAAAAGCAGTCCCGAGGTAAGCGTCGAGGTCTTTTTCGAAATCGGCAGGGGTGATGATTCGTTCGGTGACGATATGTTTTCGTAAATCGGGGCAGACTTTTTCCAGGGATTCCAAAATCGCATCTGCGTAGCGCCGTTTTTCACGGTCCCAATCGATTTTTCCTCCCAGGTGGGGAACGGGTGAAAGAATATAAAAACACTCGTGCCCGGCAGGGGCAAGCGACGGATCGGTTCGGGTCGGAGCATGAAGATAGAGGGAGAAATCGGGGGCGAGGACCTTTTTGTTAAAGATATCGTCGAGAAGTCCCTGATAGCGAGGTCCAAGAATAATGGTGTGATGCGCCAGATCCGGATACGTGCGATTCGTTCCAAAATAAATCAAGAAGAGGCCCATCGAATGTCGCATTCCTTCGATCTTGCGATTGCTCCAGGTGGGGCGGTGTTGAGGAGCGATAAGCTTACGATAGGTATTGGCCACATCGCCATTTGCCACCACGATCTCTGCAGGTTTAAAGACTCCATCAGCCATCGTAACGCCTTGAACGACTCCAGACGTGACTTCAATTTGATTCACCCGGGCATTCAGATGAACGGTTCCTCCCATTTCCTCAAAGAGTCGCACCAGGGCGCGAACCAAGGCATGGGTTCCTCCCATGGCAAAGTGAACGCCCCATTGACGTTCGAGATATTGAATCATGGCGTAGATGGAGGAAGATTGAAATGGGCTTCCGCCAATCAAGAGGGGATGAAAACTAAAAACCTGGCGCAGGCGTTCATCCTTGATATGACGCGAAATCAGTCGATAGACGGATTCCTGTGCCGAAAGGCGAATCAGATCGGGAGCGACTTTGAGCATCTCCCAGAACGTCGAGAACGGTTTGTCCGCCAAATCGGTGAAGGCTCGATCAAAGATTTGCTTTGTTTTGGCTAATAACGTTCGATACCCCTCAACATCTCCGGGACTGAGTCGCGCAATTTCTGCTTCCATTCGCGCGGAATCGCCCGTGTATTCGAACGAAGTGCCGTCATGAAAGACGATCCGATAAAAGGGATCAGTCGGAACGATTTTGACGTAGTCCTCGGTTTTTTTGCCAGCAAGTGCAAAGAGTTCATCAATCAGAAACGGGGCGGTGATGATCGTGGGGCCGGCGTCAAACTGAAAGCCATCCTGCTCGTAGAGATAAGCGCGTCCGCCGGGTTTGTCCCGCATTTCGAGGAGTTCCGTTTCGTAACCACGAGCCCGCAATCGAATCGCCGCCGCCAACCCGCCAAACCCGGACCCAATCACGATCGCCCTTTTCATGGGAAGAGTTCCTAGCTTGCATTTCGAATAAAGACAAGACTGAGCCCTTGGGTATCAGCACTTCTGTCCAAAATAAAATTCCTCCTTTGAGATTTTAAGGTTTCGCGGTTGAAACTTCAACGATCTGAATGGACCTCAAAGGCTACAAGGGCTCAAAGAAAAACTCTCCGTTGCGCCTTGGTTGTTATTTTGGGCAGGAATGTTTTACGAATTGGGACAAGGCTTGTTAAGTGCGGGTCTGATCTCTAGATTTAAATCTAACTAAGGTGAAAGGAATAAAAATGAATCATTCATTCAAGGGGCGTCTCGCTTCAAGGTTTCGGGGGGTAATGTTCGTTGGGATGGCAATCGGAAGTGTTTTTTTGCTTCCGATTCACGGTGAAGATGCTCCGGTCACGATTGAAATTGAAAAAGACGCGGATCTCGACAAGGACAAGTTTTCTGACGAGAAAATGGGCAATGGGGTTGAAAATGTGAAGCGCCGAAAGTTTGTCGCCCAAATCGGCGCCACTTCAACGGAGCCGTTGACTGGACTTGAGATTCGACTTTTTGTCATTGGGGCACAAAACACGTTTCAAGCGACCTCAGAGAAACCTCTTCTGGTTCAAGGGGCTTTGGTGAAACCGGGGATTAACCTTGAATTTGGTGAAAGCAAGGCGATTGAAATGGGAGAGGTTGAGTTTCGCTCCACGGAATCGAGAAAAGGGAATATGTATTGGAAATCAGGGGTTACCTATTATGGATACTGGGCGGAGGTTTATTTGGCGGGGAAAAAGGTAGCGGAAAAATTTGAGGGGAAACGGGAGCTCTTGCAGAAAGCGATGAGTGAGTATCAGCAAGCCCATGTTAAAAGGCCCAAGAAATAGAGACTTACGATTGCTTCATATGCTCGATTTCACCGACAAAGGACTTTTACCCGATAACCGTCAATCCTTTTCCACTTGAAGCGGGGCGAGGAGTTCTTCGGAAACGCTTTTGCAGAGACTGACAAAGGTCTCTTCAGCCAGGTTGAGACGTTTTGATTTCATGAAAACGATTCCCCAATGGCGTCGGAGTTTTCGCTTTCCGAGAGGGACGGTCATTAGTTTTCCCTCTTCGATTTCTCGTATTGCGACCCAAGGAGTCAGAATTCCGACACCCATTCCGATTTTTACCATTTCCTTGATTGCCTCCATGCTTCCGAATTCGATGATGGAGTTGAGGGTGATATTCTCTTTTTGAAAGTAGGATTCGATCATCTGGAACGTGTAGCTGTTCCGTGGATAGAGAATGTATTTCTCCTTCGGAATTTCGAGAAGTGGGGCGCGGCGCAGGGTGACCCAAGGATGAAAGGGACTGACGACAAAAAAAAGTTCGTCGATGAAGATTTCCCGAAATTCAAAACGGGGATCCATCCACGGTTGAAGGGTCAGAGCGAGATCGACCCGGTTTTCTTCAAGTAATTGCGCGCCTTGGGGGCCGTCGGTCGGTTCGATCGAGATGGAGTACTTCGGAAAACTTTCTCGAAATTCCCGAAGAACCGCCGGAAGAATGTACTGACAGGCGGTGGTGCTGGCGCCGATGCGGAGTCGGCCTCGGCCCCATTCGCTGAGATGTTTTAGATCGGTGCGGGCCAATTTCATTTCGTCAGAAATTCGATCGGCCCGTGCGAGGAGTTGTTCTCCGGCTTGATTGAGGACGGCATATTTACCGGATTTCTCGAAAAGTTGGGTGTGAAGATCGCGCTCCAATCCTTTAATGGCATGACTTACTGCGGATTGAGTCAGGCGCAACGTGCGTGCGCCTTTGGTAAATGAGCCCGTTTTGGCGACGGCGAGAAAGGCTCGGAGCTGACGACTGTCGAGGAGATTTTCCATTCATGAAAATTATTCATAGATCGGTCAAAATACAATCGCAAAAATTTTTGATTGAAATTTGGCACGGTGGCATGACGAGTGCTTTTCACTCCTTCGTGAAGAAAATGAGTGCAAATACAAAATCTCAAGGAATTTTTCGAGCGGACCTTCGCGTCGGTTTTGTTCCTTTGGTCGACTGCGCCCCGTTGGTGGTGGCGCAGGAGTTTGGCATTTTCAAGCGTCATGGAATTCGCGTCAAGCTTCAGCGGGAATTTGGGTGGGCTTCGATTCGGGAGAAACTGATTTTTGGTGAACTCGATGCAGCGCATGCTGCCGGAGGGCTTTCCTTGGCGATGACGTTGGGGATTGGATGTCATCCGACTCCAGCCTTGACCGGGTTGGTCTTGAGTCGTCATGGCAATACGATTGTGATTTCTCAAAGGCTTTGGAAAGAGGGAGCCCGGCCCGGTTCGGTGGCGGAAGTGATTCGTAAGCGGATCGAGCGTCCCACGCTGGGAGTCGTCTCGCTGACTTCCTCTCACTATTTTCTTCTTTTAAAATGGCTGCGTGCCGAGGGGTTGGATCCTCGCAAGGATGTTCGGATCGCAGTGCTGCCGCCTCCGCAAATGGCGGAGAATCTTCGATTGGGGAATATTGATGGATTTTGTGCGGGTGAGCCTTGGGGAAGCGTGGCCATTGATCAAGGAAGTGGTGTGAGTGTTGCGATCAGCCCGGAGTTATGCCGGGAGCATCCGGAGAAAGTTTTACTTGTTCGGGAATCGTTTGAGATGGAGCGCGCGGAAGAGCATGCCCGGTTGCGTGCGGCGCTTCTGGAGGCGTGCTTATGGTGCGATCAGGAAGAGCATCGCAGTGAGATTGCAGAGGTGCTTTCCAAAACGGCTTATGTGCGGATTCCCAGTCGGCTGTTGCGTCGAAGTCTTTGCGGACCTTTTGAGGATGGAATGGGGAATTTTCGAATCATCCCGGACTTCATGGTCTTTTCCCGGGATGGCGCCAATGCGCCGGATTTACACCGGATGCATTGGTTGTTGGAGCAGATGGAGGAGCACGAGTTGATTCATGGTCATCTTGTAAATCGTTACGAACTTCTCAGCCGCGTTTTCCGAATGGATCTTTACGAGCAGACGTGCGAGCGCTTGAAAAGCTTGAACCGTCAAGTTTCGGCTCCGGAAAAAGAAAGCAAACCTGAACGAAAATCCCTCAAGGAATTATCCCTAAATTTTTTACCAATTTAACTCAAACCCAAGGAGAGAATGATGAAAGTAAATGAGCAAAAATCAGGCATCGCCCGGCGAGCCTTTTTGAAATCAACCCTGCATGGCATTGGTGCCACCGCGTTACTGGCGGGGATGCCCAAGGGCTGGATGGGGGCGGCGTATGCTGCAGAAGGGCCTGAAGTCAGCAGTCTAAAAATGGGAATGATTGCGCTCACGGATTGTTCGCCACTGGTGATTGCACACGAGCAGGGATTATTTAAAAAATATGGAATTCAGTCGACGATTGCCAAGCAGGCGAGTTGGGCGGCGGTTCGTGACGGACTTTCCAATGGAGATATTCAGGGGACGCACATGCTGATCGGGATGCCGATTGCGTCGACGATGGGACTTTTAGGTTCTCCCAAGAAACCGATGGTGATTCCGTGGCTTCTGAATCGAAATGGTCAGGCGATCACGATAAAGAAAGCATTGAAAGGAAAGGTTGCGGCGGATCCGAAGGCGTTGAAGCCGTTGGTTGATGCAGCAAAGGCGGCGGGGAAACCACTTGCCTTTGCGATGACATTTCCTCCTGGAACGCATGCGATGTGGATGCGCTATTATTTAGGCGCAGGAGGAATCAATCCGGATAAAGATGTCTCCTTGCCGACGATTCCGCCGCCTCAAATGGTGGCGAATATGAAGATCGATAAGATGGACGGATTTTGTGTGGGTGAGCCGTGGAATCTTCGGGCGATTGATGAAGGAATTGGTTATACAGCAATTACGACGCAGGAAATGTGGAAGGATCATCCGGAAAAAGTCTTTGCCTTTACGGCGGATTTTGCAGCGAAGAATCCGAAAACAGTGAAGGCGGCTCTGAAGGCGGTGCACGAAGCGAGTATATGGCTTGATAATCTCGACAATCGTTCTGAGGCCTGTGACATCGTTTCGCAAGCGACTTATATCAACTGCCCGAAGGAAATCATTCTGCAGCGAATGCTCGGAATTTACGATTACGCTGACGGTCGGAAGAAAAAAGATCCGAACTACATGATCTTCCACGATCGCAATTGTAATTATCCTCAAGCGAAGTACGCCAAGTGGTTTCTCACACAGTATCGGCGGTGGGGAATGGTTGAAGGGGCTCCGGATTACGACGGAATCGCGAAGCAAGTGATGCGTGGTGATATCTACGAAGAAGCGATGAAGGAGATCGGTTACGCTCATGGCGGAGTCGATGCAAAGGCAGAAACGCTCTTTGACGGAAAGACCTTTGATCCGGCAAATCCTGAAGCCTACGCCAAGGGATTTGAGGTTAATAATCTGAAAGGTTAATGGATGAACTCTCTCGCGGCAACGGCGTCCATGCGGTCAGAACTCTGGAGGAATTCCCTCCGGCAAGTCTCCGTCTGGCGCCGTGCCGCGAAGATCACGCTTTGGGTTGGAGCGGTTCAAGTTGGATTGAATCAGGGGGATTATTGGTGGAGCGGTCAGGTGACCCGGATGGTGGTGGCGAAGACGATTTTGACGCCGATGGTGACTTTCGCGGTCGCCTTTTATGCGGCGGCAGAGACGTATGTTGAACAACAGTTGGATGCAATGAGGATAAAATCATGAAATTGAAATGGGATCATTTACTTTTACCGTTAGTGGGTGCGGTGGTGCTGTTGGTATTCTGGGCGTTTCTGAGTGCGCTTCCAGAGACGAAACTTCCGTCCCCGATTAAAACGTGGAACGTCAGTAAGCTTTACATTCTGGAACCGTTTGCGAAGCGAGGGGAACTTGATCAGGGGATTTTGCGGTTTACTTGGTATTCGCTGATTTTGGTGGCCAAGGGATACGCGATTGCTTTGGTTATTGGAACTCCGCTTGGGTTTTTTCTTGGACTTTCAAAGGCTTTTACTAAGTGCTTCGATCCGATTATTCAAGTATTACGACCAGTTTCACCGTTGGCGTGGCTTCCGTTGGGATTGGTTCTTTTTCAAAAATCAGAACCTTCAGCGATTTTCACCATTGCGGTCTGCGCGATGTGGCCGACGGTTTTGAATACGGCGGTCGGCGTTCGCTCGATTCCTCAGGACTATCTTAATGTTGCCAAGGTATTGAAGCTCTCTCGGTCCAAAACTTTGTTCAAGGTGCTGATTCCTGCGACGCTGCCTTATATGTTCACTGGATTTCGGTTGAGCCTCGGAATTGCGTGGTTGGTGATTGTTGCTGCGGAAATGCTGACAGGGGCTCCAGGCGTCGGTGGATTTCTCTGGGATGGGTACAACAGCCTGATTTATGAGAATATCATTCTTTGCATCCTGACGATTGGGGTCGTCGGTTTTGTTTTGGATCGAGGAATGAGCATGATCGAAAGTCGCTTCCGGGCGGCTTAAGGAGAAAATATGGCATTTCTGGAAATAAAAGAAGTCAGCAAAGGGTATCAATCCCTCAGTGGATGGGCGCCTGTCTTGCGTGATATCAACTTGGAGATTCAGGAGGGCGAATTTCTGGCGATCGTCGGCTACTCCGGAGCGGGAAAAACAACGTTGATTTCGATGTTAGCCGGATTGATTGCTCCGGACACGGGGACGATTTCGCTCAACGGGAAACCGGTGACCGGAGCGGGACCGGATCGAGGAGTGGTCTTTCAAAATTACTCCCTGCTTCCGTGGCTGAGTGTTTACGAAAATATTCGTTTGGCGGTGGATGAAATCTTTCCGGAAAAAACGGAGATGGAACGGGATGCGCATGCGATGAAATACATTGCGATGGTGAATCTGACTCCCGCTCGCGAGAAGCGTCCGCACGAGCTCTCTGGAGGGATGCGTCAGCGCGTCAGTGTGGCACGAGCCTTGGCGATGAGTCCCCAGATTTTATTACTCGACGAACCGCTCAGCGCTTTGGATGCGTTGACGCGATCAACACTTCAGGATGAAATCTCAAATATCTGGTCTCAGGAAAGGAAGACGGTTCTTCTGATTACCAATGATGTCGATGAAGGAATATTGTTGGCGGACCGGATTATACCGCTTGGAGCAGGTCCTAATGCCACGCTCGGGCCATCGATCCCGGTGGAAATTCCGAGGCCGCGTGATAGGAAGGCGATCAATCACGATCCTCATTTCAAATCGATTCGCAAAGAGGTCGTTGATTACCTCTTGAGTAGTGGTGAATCGCGAAACAAGACCACCATGGAAAAGAAGCTTCGGTTGCCGACGGTGGAACCCGAGGATTTGGAGGCACCCGTGCAGGGGCTTTGGGGAATGCGGAAGCGTCCGAAGCGCAAAGGTGAGGAACAACGTGAAACCGTCGAGGTGCTCTCATGAAACCCTATCTGGAAATTTCAAACCTGACTAAAATTTATCCGACCCCAAAGGGCGAAGCGGTGATTGTGAGGGATTTCAATCTTTCGATTCCCCAGGGAGAATTTGTGACACTGATTGGCCACTCGGGTTGTGGCAAATCGACGGTTCTTTCCATTTTGGCAGGGCTGAGCGAGCTCAGTAGCGGAGCGGTCATTTTGGCGGGACGTGAAGTGCGTGGTGCGGGGCCGGATCGGGGGGTGGTTTTTCAAGCTCCCTGTTTGTTGCCTTGGCTGACGGCCTTTGAAAACGTGATGCTGGGAGTGGATCAAGTTTATTACACGGCTTCGGCTGATGAGCGACGGGAGATTGCGGAATATTTTCTAACCGTCGTCGGTTTGGGAGATTCGATGCAAAAGCGTCCGAGCGAACTCTCTTCTGGAATGCGTCAACGGGTCGGGATTGCTCGAGCCTTTGCACTGAGTCCCAAGATGTTGCTCTTGGATGAGCCGTTCGGGATGTTGGACAGTCTGACGCGTTACGAGTTACAACAGGTTTTGCTAAGTCTTTGGCGCAAGGATCGTAAAACCGCACTGATGGTGACTCATGATGTGGATGAGGCGATTTTTCTTTCGGATCGAATCATTATGATGACGGATGGACCAGAGGCGGAAGTGGGCGATATCGTGAAAGTCCCCTTCGCACGGCCTCGAGACCGGAAGGCGATCATGGAGGACCCCGTCTATTACGAGCTTCGGGAATATCTGATCACGTTCCTCGAAGAGCGTTCGCATCATCGTCCGAGCAAGATGGAGAATCCGCCCCCTTTCCGGGATCCGGAGCCGATCCGTCTTTCGGAAACGAACGGGGTGTATGAAATGGTGGGGAGCCGATGAAAATGGGAACGCTACGTGACAAAATGGAAACAAGACAGAAACGAAATCAAAACTTTAAATTAAAACTCAAGGAGGATGGAATGAAAAAAATGAAAACGATGATTCCGGTGATGGCGATGGCCCTCGTCGGATGGACGTCGGGACTTCATGCTGCGGACGCATATGCGACGGACTTAAAGAACCCGATTATTAATGCAAATATTCCGGTGACAGCGGATAAACCCTCTTGGAAACCAGGAGATCCGATTGCTTTTGCAAACGGCCGTGTGACTTTTGATGTTCAAAATCGGTTTCGAATGGAGATGCGAAATAACAACTTCGATTTTAATGATTCGCGAAATCATAAAACGGACGACGTCTATTTTCATCAACGTTTTCGTTTGGGAGTTCTGGTGAAAGTTAACGAATGGGCGAAGATATACGCGCAAGGACAGGACGCGCGGGAAATCGATTCAGATCGTCAGGATGAACCGTTCATCTTTGGAGCGGAAGGGGATGATACGTTCGATCTCTACCAGGGTTATCTCGATGTTGGAAATGTGGAAAAATTTCCACTGACCGGACGCTTTGGTCGTCAGGTACTGAGCTATGGAGATGAGCGGTTGATTGGTGGATTTGACTGGAACAACTTGGGTCGTACGTTCGATGCCATGAAGCTTCAGTACACCCATGCAAACAGTAAAACGACCGTTGATTGGTTCATGGGAAATGTGGTGACGGTGGAGGGCTATGAGAATGGCTCTACAGACCGGTTCGCATTTAATGAATCCGATAGTCGCGACCTGTTTACTGGGGTTTATGCGAGCTCGAAAATCATCTCCTTCCAGAAAACGGAAGCGTATGTGTTGTATCGCGACAAGACTCGCAATAATCCGGAGTATCGGACGGCGGGTGGAGCGGTGAACACTCCGTATGATATTGATCAGGAGGTCTTGACGATCGGAGGTCGCGTACAATCGACTTCCACGGGACGTCTGAAGGGATTTGATTACGAATTCGAAGGGGCCTATCAAACCGGTGAGGTTGGTTCGATTCAAGGAACGGCGACGCTGAATCCGGCGGCCTCGGGGGCTCAGGATCTGAGTGCCTTTGCGACGCACGCTCAGGGAGGATATAATTGGGAGTTGGCCCCGTGGACTCCGCGCTTTGGAGTGGAGTACAACTACGCTTCAGGCGACGGAGACTCGACGGATGGGCGGAGCGGGACCTTCATGAATCTCTTTCACACGAACCACAAGTTCTACGGTTATATGGACGTGGTGTCGTGGAAGAATATTCATAACTTTGCCTATACTGTCAGCGCGAAGCCCTCGACGAAGATCACGTTGAAGATGGATCACCACTTCTTCTGGTTGGCGGATACGAGTGATGCGTTGTATCGAGCAAACGGAGTGAGCCAGGTTCGTGCGGCTAATGCCAATGCGCGAAATGCGAATTCGTACGTCGGTCATGAAGTTGATCTGACGGCAACGTATGCGTATTCCAAGTGGTTGAACTTCCTTGTGGGGTACAGTCACTTCTTCGCGGGAGATTATCTCCAGCAGACCCAGAATACGGCGGTCTCTTCGGCCTCGGCGACGAATCCCTCGTCCAACGGGGCTCCGACTCCGGCGGGAGATGATGCGGATTTCTTCTACGTGCAGAGTGTGCTCAAGTTCTAAGTGAATTCCTCCAGGATTCACAGATGGCGTTGGTTTTGTCGGGCGGGATCGATGGATCCAGTCTCAGGCGAAATCAACGCCATCGCCATTTGGAATAGGGGGATTATCGGTTATTGAAATTCATGGATTTCATATAATCTATGAATGGGATTAATTGATTTTTCCGGACTTCGGAGGGATTGGTATGGGGGGTGCTTTTTTCACGGTTTAACAACCTGAACTAGGAGCACTCGATGGATTGGAAGCGATTAAAGACAGAAGGACATTTTCCGACGCTGTTGGCGGCATTTCTCTATTTTGATTTTAGTTTTATGGTCTGGACCTTGTTGGGCCCGTTGGGGGTGCAGATTGCTCAGACCTTGCATCTGACTCCGGCTCAAAAGGGGATCATGGTTTCTGTTCCCATTCTATCGGGAGCGCTCTTGCGGTTAGTTCTGGGAATGTTGGTTGATCGCATCGGGGCGAAACGGACTGGACTTCTCTCGCAGGTCGTTGTGATGGCGGGATTGGCCTTTGCCTGGTTGACTCAGATGGGGAGTTTCGAATTAACGTTGATTGTTGGAGTTTTTCTTGGATTCGCGGGAGCCAGTTTTGCCGTCGCGTTGCCGCAGGCGGGACGGTGGTATCCTCCCAATATGCAGGGGTTGGTTTTGGGTTTGGCAGGAGCGGGGAATATTGGAGTGGTGATTGATTCGTTGTTGGCGCCCCGTTTGGCTGAGAAGTTTGGGTGGGTCAATGTCTTTGGGATTGTTCTGATTCCTGCCGTGATCGTCTTTCTCGTTTACAGTCTGGTGGCTAAG
>CAZKRU010000037.1:0-41716 GCA_964555235.1 uncultured Verrucomicrobiota bacterium | reverse complement strand
GAACCCCTACAGAGGGAAAACATCATCTAACCACCCTCTATGGGATGGCTGTGAACTATTTTCAATAAAGGGGAACTACGGAACGATCAACCAAACCGGCTCGGTTTTGGAGCCCCATTCGCCAAGGGAGACTCGTTCGCGCTTTCCATTGATCTCTTTCGGATCGGTCTCCAGTTCGAGGGAGAAGGCGATTGGAGTATTGGCGGGAATTCCTGTTTCGGCCCGATCGATGGCGAGTTCGTATTGACGGTGGGTTTTGAATCCGGCGAAGCCGCGCGATTTGTTGAGAATGTGATAATCGGCGAACGGATATTTGTGCATGGGGAGTTTGATTTCGCGAATTGAGGTGAGACTTCCGGGAGAGAGATGAAAACGTTCATGATGAAATTCCGGAATGAGTTGGTGATGAAAATAGACGCGCAGTTGATCCCAGCCGAAAGTCGTGGTGTCTTTCGGGGCGGTGATTCCGAT
Source organism: uncultured Verrucomicrobiota bacterium (assembly GCA_964555235.1). GTDB lineage: Bacteria > Verrucomicrobiota > Verrucomicrobiia > Methylacidiphilales > CAMAQI01 > CAZKRU01. The sequence goes on along the minus strand of CAZKRU010000037.1, from coordinate 41,245 downwards.
ATAAAGCCATTCTGAATCCGCAAGGAGGGAGAGGGTGGTTCCGGTGGAGTGAAGTTGTCGGTTTTGTGCTCCGCTCCATTCATTTGGGGTAAGGGTGCCATCGATGAGGGGAGCGGTGCTGCAAAGTGGAATCGTCACCGTCGGTGAATTCTCTTTTCGTTGTGAGATCAGGTTGTTGCGAAAGTCTTTGATGGGAGATTCTTCTGCGAGATTTTGTGGGGGGCGTGAAGTGCGTTTCCAGCGTTCGTAGGATTTACTCGCGAGCTTTATCTCGAGAGCTTCTTTGAGTGAGGTAGGGTTAGGTTGTTCCGCTTCGGAGTCGCTTTGAGCGCGATTTTTGCCAATGGATTTCAGAGATCCATTCGTTGCGCGGAGAGGTGTATTTGAAGTTGTTTTTTGTTCGCCGATAACAAGCCAAAGAGGGGTTTCTTGCATTCCGAATTCAGCGAGATGGACGCGGTTTTTGAATTTCCCGCTTTCGTAGAGAAGAGGATCCGTTTCAATTTCTGCGCGTGCGGCAAAGGGAACTCCCGGATGGAGTCCTGCAGATTCGAGAGGGAGGGAGATTAAATAGCGGCGATGTCCATCCAAAGTGGAAGTTCCTTCAGCTCCCGGAAAAAGTTTGGAATCGGACTCCGGTCCACTCCTGAGGAGGGAAGGGTTTCCGGTCGAACTTTGATAAACGGCTTCCCAAGGGAGGGAAGGAAGGAGATTGATGTGATAGAAAAAACGCGCCTGATCAAATCCCTTCGGCGTCGTTTCTCCAGTGGCATCAAACGCGATCCAAAGATGTGTGGCGTTGGCCAAGAGTGAAAGCGTTGCTTTGGGTTCGGCGTTCGGTTGAATGTGGAGGCCCCGTTGCATGACGGTTTCGAAGTCGCGACTCAGGCTGAGTTTTTCTTCAAAATACTCAGGAATCTTGAGGATGATCGTTCCGGCGGGCGGGACGACACGGGCCGCAACGGCGCTTCGAATGGCTTGGAGTTTTCGTTCTTCTTCAAATTCCTGATAGGGAAGCCAGCTTTGATGGCCTTTTTTCCATTCAAGATAAGTAGGGGATTTTAATTTCGCCGTGAAGGCTTCAAAATAAAGGTCATCCCATGCGTCCGGAGCGCTTTCATTCAAAGCAACGGTCGAAGGATTGTAAGAGTTCCACCATCGGTGGAGGACGGTTGCTGAGATGCCAATGAGGACCATGAAGGCAAAAAATCCGAGGAGCCGGTTTTTCAGGAAGATGTTTTTTAGAAAAATTGACCAGGCGTAGAGAGCAAAAACGGCAATGAGGATCCCGCCTAATCCGAAAGCCCATCCTCCCATGGCTTCGCTTGTTTTTTCGGAGAATAAGAAACTGAGTGAGCCCGAAGATTGAAAATGACGAACTCCCGGGCCAAACCCGACCCAAAGTCCGATCGAGGCGAATCCAGTGAGAATTCCGGCGGCAAGGAAAGCTCCGATACTCGGCCAATGACGAAAGAGAAAGGAGAGGCCTGCAGCAGAAAAGATTCCCCCGCAAGCAGTGACGACCCAGCGAGGCGCGTGAAAGGACTTGGGATCGGAAGGGATCCAGCCTTGTCCAACGGCGATAATCCCGCCTCCGATCAAAATCAAAAAAATTCCAAGCCACCAATCGCCTTTGCGGGTCAGCGGCTGAACGGTGTTAGAAGTTTTAAGGGGATCATTCATTTCAGAAACATCATCACGCGGTCCGCCATGGCGGCCCAAGTGAGTTTCTTCAAATCTTCGGCAGCCTGCTTCGCTTTGGCGGAACGCACTTCTTTCTGGTGGTATGCTTCTTCAATGCGAGCGACGAGTTCGTCCAGCGAGGGGTCTTCCCATTGCGCCATCGGCTGGCCTTGGGAGTTTTTCACTTCCAGCGGACTGGTCTGATGGATCAGAAACGCATTTTTCTCGTTCACAATATCGCGATGGCCGGTGACGTTGGAAGCAATGACCGGCTTTCCGCACGCCATATATTCCATGAGGACTAGATTGGTGCCGCCTTCGCAACGATTCGGAAAAACTCCGAGATCGGTTCTTGCAAAAATAGAACGCATTTTTCGATTCGGTAAGAGTGGGCAGGTTTGGACACGTTTCGGATCAATCCCATTCAGGACGTAAATCGTCTGCATTTTTTCGACCCACGTCGCCCCTTCGTCGGCAAATTTGATCCGGCTTGAAAGCGCCATCGTTCGCATCGACTCGGGCCACTGATTTTCCCAGACATTCAGAAGCTTGAGATTGGGAAGCTTCTCCTGCAGAATTTTGAAAGCGGCGAGAACGAGATCCTGACCCTTGCGGAGTTCGAATTTTCCACCGGAGAAAAGGACAAACTCATCGCTCTCGCGTTCTTCCGTGATTGGGTGATAAAGCTCGGGATCAATTCCTTGCAGGAGTACATCGACATTGCGAATTCCCTGCTCGAGCATCCGCTCTTTGCACCAGGTCGATCCAGCCAAAACGAGATCGAGGGATTCGGCGTTTTGACGAGACTTGGCCGTCAGAAGATTTTCAAAAAAGACATAACCGATCGTCTGATCGGCGGTGAGGGGAATCCATTTTTCGAGGGAATCACCGTCGAGGGCCACGAGAAGGGTGCCTGGAAGTTTTTCGCGCCACCGCACCGGATGCCAGAGTCCCGGATCGCTGACCTTGGCTCGTGTTCCCAGTTCTTTGCGTAAATAGGAGCCGCAGAGTCCCCATCCATAATTGCTGCCACTCGGAAGTCCGAGATGAATCGTTTTGTCGAAAAGTTTGGGACCGGGACGCTCTTCCGTTTTTTTGGCAATAAAGGTGAGGTAGTGATCGGTGCCGGCGTCGAGCGGAATGCTCATGTCCAAGGCTTCGACGACTTCAAATCCGGTCCGTTTGAGGAGCTCCACCCACATCACATCGGTCAGGACGCTGTAGTGGTTTTTGTTCGTCTCGTGCTGAAACATCGTCTTGGCATTCGGCATCTCGAGATAAAGATAGCCGCCAATTTTTAAAGTTCGGCTGAATTCCGAGAGTGTGAAATAAGGGAAGAGGCTGTGCTCGATGCAGTGACGGGCCCAGACAGCGTCGAGGGAGCTCTCTTTGAAATCGAGAAAGGATTGCTCCATCTGATAGACCTCATGACCTTTGCTGCGGCAGACGAGGACATCCGTTTCATTCAGCGTAATGCCGATCGGGTGATAGTTTTTCGTTTTGAGATAGTCGAGGGCGGGCCCCTGGCCGCAACCGACATCGAGAATTTTGGATTGGGGGGGGAGTTGGGTGAGTTCTAGAAAGTGATCGAGTCGCTGTTGGGAAATCTTGGTGTGAAGGTCGGAGGGAAATTCCGGATAAGTCTCTGCCTCAATCCGGTCGAGGAATTTTAAGAACCGTCGCTGGCCGAATTCCGAAACGTGCATGGCAGAATCATGTCGGGAAGCGATTCAAACCGCAACCGGAAAAACCGGGGATTTTTCCGCGCAGAGATCGCCGTGCTCGCAGAGGGTAAAAAAAGCCGTTTTCTCAGCAGACTCGGTGGTCTCTGCGCGGAAAACTACTTACTTGTTCTTTAGGAGGCGCCAAGTCACGAAGGGGAGTTTTTTTGTTTTCAAACAAAAGCCTTTGTGGCTTCGTGTGAGGCCATCCACGCTCAGTATCGGGCTTTTCGAAAAATCAAGAACCGTTGGCGCGGGCGGCTTTGGAGCCTTCTTTGCCCGGGGTCAAGCGAGTGAAAATCTGGGAGAAGTCAGGAGCCGGCTCGGCGCGTTCGCTTAGGATTTCGGAGCGACCGACGAAGACTACGCCATCTTCAATGATAAAACGATTGGAACGGATGTCGCCGTAAACCTGGGCTTTGCCCCGGAGTTCAACGCGACCGGAAGCAACGATGTTTCCTTGGATTTTTCCATGGATCAAAATGTCTTGAGCATGAACGTCGGCTTTGATGATGGCAGTTTCACCGATCGTCAGGGTTCCGCTTTCCGCTTCGATGATTCCTTCGAGGCGTCCGTGGAGGTGAAGTTCCCCGGCAAAGGCCAAGGTTCCTTTAAATTCGGTTTCAGCAGTCAAAACGGTGACATTGGGCTTCTGGATCATAGTTTTTTCCTCGTGTTTTGGGGAAATGTCGAGGCTCGGCCGCGGCTCTCCGTTCAACGGAGGGCGACTGTAAGACGACGATTCGGATTTGCGACGGATGTTCTCGAACACAATCATGCATCCTAAAGAAAACGAATCGCTTGTCTACTAAAAATCCAAGCCGGCCTTATCGGCGGGCCAGTAATCCACTGAACGCCCGACGCTGTCCATCGCCAGGATCGGTTCCTGTGGCGGCGGGTGCTCCTGAAGCAGGGGCACTTGCAGCGGGAGTCGGCTCCGGACGGGAGATCGGTTCAGGGGTTGAAGCCTTTTTGGGTGAAGCCGCCTCTTCGGACGCTTTTTGCTGACGTTCGGCGAGCTTTTCTTCGGAAATATCCATTTCGACGTGACCTTTGAGGTTGGCTCCGTCGTTGATGATCACGCGGGGAGACTTGATGTCGCCGATCATGATGCCGCCGCGAAGAATTTCGACTTTGTCAGAAGCGGTAATGTTTCCTGAAACCGATCCGGCGACCGTGATGCTATGAGAAACGATGTCGGCATGAACCACGCCGCTTTCACGAACGTAGATGCTGTTCTCCAGAGAAATTTTACCCTCAACGCGGCCTTCGATCGTCAGGGATTCCTGTCCGATGACCTCGCCTTTGACGGTTACCGTTTTGCCGATCACTGTTTGAAGCTTGTCGTTCATGGAAATTCTTTCGGTTGTTGAAGTTCGGTTGTTTCTCGCAGGAAATGATGAAAAGTCAATCCACTTAATGCCGGAAATGTCGGAAGCCGGTGAAAATCATCGCGAGGTTTCTTTCGTCCGCGGCGGCAATGACTTCCGCGTCTCGGACGCTCCCTCCCGGTTGAATGGCGGCCGTGGCGCCCGCTTCGGCGGCGGCGATCAATCCGTCTGGAAATGGGAAGAAGGCGTCAGAGGCAACGATGCTTCCCTGAAGGGGGAGTTTGGCCTCGCTGGCTTTCCAAACGGCGATCTTGGAGGAATCGACCCGGGCCATTTGACCGGCACCAATTCCGAGAGTTTTTCCGACCCCCGCATAAACGATCGCGTTCGATTTGACATGACGAACGACGCGCCATCCGAAAAGCATTGCTTCCCGTTCCTCGGGAGTCGGCTGCCGTTTCGTGACCACCTTCCATGCCGTCGGATTCATGGGTTGATCATCGGACTGTTGAATGAGAAACGAGTTTGCTGCGGCGGTTCGCAAAACGAAGGGAGCGCCGCGCTGGGAACGGTTGATCATGAGACGGAGATTTTTCTTCTTGGTGAGAATCGCCTTGGCCTCTTCAGTGAAAGAAGGGGCAATAATGACCTCACTGAAAATTTCAGCAATCGCCTCGGCCGTTGCTCCGTCCAGCGCTTGATTGGCGACAATGATTCCACCAAAGGGGGCCTGACGGTCAGTCGCATAAGCACGATCCCACGCTTCTTTGAGTGATTTTCCAGAGCCAACGCCGCACGGATTGGTGTGCTTGAGGATGGCAATTGTTGGATCGGTGTCGAATTCGCGAATCAATTCCACCGCGGCGCTGATATCGAGAATGTTGTTGTAGGAAAGTTCTTTGCCATGGAACTGTTCGAAGTGACGGTGAAAATCGCCATAAAGGGTGGCGGCTTGGTGTGGGTTTTCTCCGTAGCGAAGGCTTTGGGCTTTACGGAGGGGGAGGGCAAAAACGTCGGGAGCCTCGGCTTTCGGCTGGCGGCTCGCGAGGTAGCGCGCGATCAGGGCGTCATAGTAACTGGTGTACTGAAAAACCTTGGTCGCAAGTGACTCGCGGAGTTCCAGAGTTGTGGAGCCGGATTTTTCAAGCTGTTCGGCGACGACTTGATAGTCGGCGGGATCGACGATGACGGTGACGCTGCGATAATTTTTGGAGGCACTCCGAAGCATGCTCGGGCCACCGATGTCGATATTTTCGATGGCGAGTTCGAGGGTGACGTCGGGACGTTGAATCGTCTGTTCAAAGGGGTAGAGGTTGACGATGACAAAATCAATCGGCTCAATTCCATGTTCCTTGGCTTGTGCGGCATGCTCGGGGTGATCTCGCAAATAAAGGAGTCCTCCGTGCACTTTCGGGTGAAGCGTTTTCACGCGGCCATCCATCATCTCGGGAAATCCGGTAAAATCAGAAATCTCGGTGACAGGGAGCTTGGCTTCGCGTAGGGCTTTGGCGGTTCCGCCGGTGGAGATGAGGGTGACCCCTTGCTTGATCAGAATTTCGGCGAAGGGGATGAGTCCGGTTTTGTCGGAAACCGAAAGAAGCGCGCGTTTATTCATAGTGTTTTTCCAAAACCACACGACCGGTGCCGCGTTGAATCAATCCGATGCGACAGGCTTTTGTAATGCGGATCGCGTGGGTTGCATCTTTGGCGCTGACCACGATCGCCATTCCGATCCCCATATTAAAAGTTTGATAAAGTTCCTCGTCCGGGACCTGGGCGGCGGCGGCGAGCACCTGAAAGAGCGGTTGCATCGTCCACGAAGCTGGATGAATCACGGCGTTGACATTTTTTGGGAGAACTCGAGGAAGATTGTCGATAAGTCCGCCACCTGTGATGTGAGCGAGACCTTTGACAATTCCAGCGTCGCGGAGTTTTCGTACTTCCGGGAGATAGCTCACATGCGTGCGCAGGAGTTCGTCCCCGACGCTATGCTTCGTTCCGGGAAAGCGGCTTTTAACTTTGAGTTTTAAGGTTTCGAAGATGAGCTGGCGGGCGAGTGAATAGCCGTTGGTGTGGAGTCCATTGGAGGGAAGTCCGAGAATGACATCCCCTTCACGAATCTTGGATCCATCGATCGTTTTCTTTCGATCGACAATGCCGACAATTGTGCCGACGAGATCGTAATCTTTCCCTTGATAAATTCCAGGCATTTGAGCGGTCTCTCCGCCAACCAGCGCACAGCCGGCGGCGGTGCAACCGCGAACGATTCCGCTGAGAATCGCTTCAAATTTTTTCGGTTCGAGTTTCCCGGTGCCGATGTAATCGAGAAAGAAGAGCGGTTCCGCGCCGAGGACGGCGATGTCGTTGATGCAGTGATTGACAAGATCCTCGCCGATGGTGTCATGACGTCCAACGAGTTCTGCAACTTTGAGCTTCGTTCCGACGCCGTCGATGCTGCTGACGAGAACCGGATCTTGATAGCCGGGGAATTTCGCACGAAAGAGACCGCCGAAGCCGCCGATTTTTCCGAGAACTTCCGGACGATGGGTTTTGGCTACGAGTTTTGGGATTCGGGATTTCACTTGATTCCCCAAATCCACATCGACCCCGGCCTTTGCGTAAGCTTTTTTCATGATTCGTTTCCAATCCAAGTTTTGACCCGAATGGGACTAACACATTTCGAGCGATCGCCAATGGAAAAAAACTTTTTCCTTAAAATTGGTAAAAAACATCCAAGGAGCGGAGTTTCAAGATCGACAGGGGGATTAGGGTCGGGGAAGGTAATTGGGACGTATCTTAACATTTAACTATTGACGGGGCAGCGAAAGTGAAGGAGGGTTATGGGATGTCAAGGAGCACTCGGATTCGGATGGAGCGGGTATGGCGCCATGTGACAAGTCGGGGGATCGAAAGGCGTGCGATCTTTGGTGGGGATGAGGGTCATTGTTGGTTTTTTGGTGTATATGGAAAAGTTACCGCAGCGGTTTGGTGTCAAGATCCGCAGGTATGGTCTCATGGGAAATAACATTGAAGGAGCGATGAAAATGAGATACGAAATACTGATGGAAGTCTAGATGTTAAATGTTAAGACAGGTCCCTATGGCATGCTGTGGGGATTGGGGTCGAGATCTCGTCTTGCTCTTGATGAGGGAGCGGGGAAGGATGGGGCTCAAGCAGATGGCCGAGAAAGTGGGAATGACGGGAGAACGAGCGATTTCGACAGCGCTCCGACGGTTACGCAAGAAAATGGAAAAGGATGATGGACTACGGAAGATTTACGAACAACTCAAAAGTCATTAGTTTGGATACGTCCCCAATAACTACAATTTCCAAGTCGAAATTTTACTTCGCTACCGATATTCCGTCTACGGAAGAAACTTGAAGTTATTCAAAAAGGGAGGAGTTCATTTGGAGGAGTTACTCAGGCATTCTTTACTTCTGTTTCGTGATCCGCTCGGAATGGAAGAAGTGTTGATCGCCCTAGCTCGGAAGAAAAAATGCTCGCTGAGAGTTTCCTTTACGTGTGAACACGCACTGACCTTGTTGGAGATGTGTGCTGCGGGGTTGGGGTATGCAATTTTGCCGGATCTATTGATGGCAAAAGCGAAAAAGGCGGGGCTTTCCTCGTTACCTTTATTGGCCCCATCATTAAAAGGCAATGTAGTCTTGGTGAAGCGAAACGAACCTGAGGAGCGGCTTCTATTGGAAAAGATTCGGACTTACTTTTTATCGAAATAAGTGGAAGAAGATGGGTCGATTTCCTCAATCTTTTTCATTTCGACCTTGAAGCATTCCGGGCAGATTCCATGGGTAAATTCTGCAGGAGTAAGTTTGGAGATATAGCCTTCTACTTGCTCCCAATACCCTTCGTCATTTCGAATTTTTTTACAATAGGCGCAGATCGGTAGAAAGGTTCGAAGGGCTTCAACCTCTTTTTCTGATTTCAAGAGCAATTCTCGTAAGACACCAATCGTTGCTGAAACGAGGATAAATTCGATGGTTCGGATCGAGGCGTTCCATAAAAGAACTGAAAGTGGGTAGTTGAGCGGGGATTCCCAGTAGCGGAAAAAAAGCCATAAGCTTCCGCAAAGCAGGGCGCAGAAACCTCCCCGAAGCCATCCTTCTCTCCAAGTAAGAATGAAAATCGGTATCCAATAAAAAATGGAGGTACTCACCCTGAATGCGGTTAGTGTATCGATGATAACAGGGCACAGTAGCGAAAATAGAAAATAAGAATAAAATCTTAAACTTGATGCGGAGAGTAAGTGATGAAGGAAGTTCTCGAGGGGCGTGATGAACGATTGCACCTTTTAAAGCTATGAAATTTATCATGAAGTCACAAGTGCAGACTGATGATTTTGATTTGCCCTGTTAAGCGGGTTAGCGCTCAAATGCTTGTTTCTTCACGATGAATGGTTAGGATCCCGCGATGAAGTCTGTTGAGATGATTGTCTTCGCCATTCTGGGGTTGATGCTCCTGCCTGACTTTTGTCGGCGAATCGGTCGACCGGCCCTGCTTTATCCGTTCTATGTTCTGATGGGAGTAGGGCTTGGTGGGGTCTTGGAGGGAGGGGCACTTGATCTTTTGAATGGGGTAGGGCTTTTTGGGTTTATTTTGCTGCTCTTTTTAATTGGACTGCGGAGAGGCAATGGGGACGAGAGGCAATGGGGACGTATCTCATTATTAATTATTTCAACGACAGAAAGGGAGCGACAACGCTGCTTTCGACGTTAAAAATTTTACTACGGTCGTAGCGTTTTTGATCATTGGCATCGTACCGCGCCCGCAACGCCCATAGTCCTGTGAATTAATTGGGATCTTCAAAATTCCAGTTGCAATTTTTTATTTGTCGGTTATTAATAATTATTAATAATAACGGATTGCTTTGAAAAAAGGAGTTTCATGAAAATTGCGCTGAAGTTGGTGGGAATGGTGTTCTGCTTGGGTTCAACGCTTTTGTCGCAGAGTTCTGCTCCTGCTGCGGGGAGTGCGGATAAGATTCCTGCTTCGGGGCCTCGAACGTTTATTCTCGCCGGACAGCGCGAGCAGTTCAAGGAGTATTGTCTCAATGGGGAGTTTAAATCGTTTTACGCAGAGATGAAGCGTGAGTTTGATGAACAGTGGATGAAGTCGACGACCCCCTCGGAGCCTCAGGAGTATGGAGATCCGAGTCCGAAGAAAAGGACTTCCGACCAAGTGGACAAGTGGCGCGGAGGACAGGTGACCTGCAATCGTCTCTCGGGTGTGGCGGAAGCGGCAACGGTTTTTTGGATTGTGACGGGCGAAGCGCCTTATCTGGCCAAGGCGAAAGAGTTTTTATTGGAAGGGTGCAAGTGGGGGATGGGGAGTTCGGCTCATACTCGCATTGAATATAACGATGAGGCGCATTTTCGTCTCTGGCGCAAGCTCCCCTTTGTTTATGATCAGATTCGGGATCAACTGACTCCCGAAGAGAAAAAGACCGTATTGGACTCCTTTCAAAAACGAGGGAATGCCTCCTTTGCACTGATTCACAAAGAGACGAAGGACACCGTGAGAAATTCCTTGGAGGAGGATGCCGCAAGTCATCCGATTCGATTTATTTCGATGACCGGCTTGGCGGGGTTGGCGCTTTACGATGATCTTCCTGAGGCGAAAGAGTGGTTGAATTATGTGCTCCATTTTTACAAAAATCAATTTCCCCCCTGGGGTGGTGACGATGGTGGATGGGGTGAGGGGAATGCGTATTGGCGTGGGAATATGGAGCATGCGCGGTTTCAGGATGCTCTCGTCGCCATCGGAAGTTCACAGGCGTATGCGAATCCGTTTTGGAAAAAGACCGGTTATTTTCCGCTCTACTTCGTGCAGCCGTACCGGCACACGGCTTTTGGAGACACTCCGAATGCGGGGAAATTCAATTTGGAACCGATTATCACGCAGTTGGTCTTGCGACTGGCGCGTCGCTTTCAGGATGGATATTTGAGGGCGTATGCGGATATGGAAAAATCGGAGGAGCGTTCGATTTATACCCAGGGTCTCTACTTTTCGGACGAACGCTATCCGACGGGAATGGAATATCTGATCCGACTTTTTTCGGCACGACAGGAACTGATTCCTGCAGCGAAGCCGTTGAAAGATCTTCCACAGGCGACCTGGTTTCGCGATGTCGGATGGGTGGCGATGCATTCGGATCTGGGGAAACCCGATGAGGATATCATGATGAGTTTCAAATCGAGTCCGTTTGCCTCTTACAGTCACAGTCATGCGGATCAAAATACCTTTATTTTAAATGCGTATGGCGAGAACCTCCTCATAAATTCGGGATATCGGGAGTATCATCGCTCTCCGCACCACAAGGGCTACACCCAGAGGACGATTTCCAAAAATGGGATCCTGATTGATGGAAAAGGTCAGAAACCACAGTCAAAAGAGGCGAAAGGAAAAATTCTTTCCTTTCAAGCCGGGCCTCGAACTTTCTGGGCGGTTGGGGATGCGACGGTCGGATATAATACCGAGCAAACAGGGGATCTTGTTCAAGAAGCGCGTCGGGATGTGGTGATGATTGATCGCCGGTACTTTGTCTTGCGGGATCGGGTCAAACTCAAGGAGGCGAAAGCGGTCCAATGGTTGTTGCATGCCGAGAGTCCGATTCAGTGGAGCGGAACGAATGGATCAGTTCAACAGCCGAAAGCAAACTGTCAGATTGCGCTCCTAGCGGTAGGAGAAGACCTTAAGGTGGAGGTCACGGATCAGTTTGTGGTTCCGGTTGATCCAAAATATTTAGAAAAATCGCCGAATCAGAGTCACTTAACCGCGACCAGTTCGGCAACCAAGACCGAGCAGGTGATTTATTCGGTTCTATGGCCCGCGAAGGGGACGGAAAAGGGAGGCGCGCTCCAAGTGAAGCTCGGAGCGGGGGATCTCTTGTCCGTCACTCGGCCTGATGGAAAAGTCGATCAGGTGAGCTGGAAAGCGGACGTGCTCGAAGTGAAGTGATGGGGACGGTTTATTTTCTAGCCAAGTTCGCCAAGGCGCGAAGGTTTTGAAAAATAAAAATCTTGGCGACCTTTGCGTGCTTAGCGAGAGGAACTTGGTGGCGTGATAGAGAGGATTTCCAAGCCTTCAGGGGCCTCGACTTCGTAGGAACGAAGGGCGTGAGGAACGAAGAATCGATCGTAGGTTTTCACGGGAAAGCTTTCGCCTTCCGCTCGAATCGTTCCGGAGCCGGAAGTGATGAGGTCGATTTGGAAAGTGGGGCTCTCGATATGATAAGTTCCATGAATCCGATGTTTTTTCACGCCAAAGCAATGGGTTTGGGCGGGACCGATCAAGACTTCTGTGGAATTTGGAGCGAGCGCGGTGGCCGCCGATGCGACACGATAGCGTGTGAGGACTTCTTCTTTGGAAATAGGGGAGGCATTCAACATGGAGAGCCCAAAGTCGACATCACGCCCCATGAAACGAGCGGCTTCGGGAAGAAGATAGCCTCCGCGATTAAATTCGAAGCGAACAACAAAATCGGTCGGTTCCATAATTTCGACCATGAGTACGCCTTCGCCAATCGCGTGAGGGAGTCCGCCCGGGACAAAAAAAGTGTCTCCGACGGAAACGGGAATTTTTTCAAAGCAGGCTTCGAGGGCTTCGACTTCTTGATTCACAATCATGCGGCGAAGTGTGGTGGTGTCGGGAGGGTGTTGAAAGCCGAGGTAGAGGTACGGGTTCGGTTGATCCGGACGGATGGCGAGAATATGATAGACTTCAGTTTTTCCGGACTCGGCGTTGAGATGTTTTTTTGAGAATTCGATGGTCGGATGACATTGAAGATGGAGGCGTACGGATGCATCGAGAAATTTCGTAAGAACCATTGCCTTTTTTCCGTAACGGGCGAGATGATCCGGACCTAGCGCAGCCTCGGGATTTTGATCAACCCAGAGATTCAAGGGAATTGATTCGGAGCCAATTCGAATGGTGGCGATTCCCTCTTCAAGATGTTCTCGGCCCGTATTGATCGCGCGAGTAGTTGATCCGATCCAATCTTCGGGAAAATGAGTGTCGGAAGGATCGGTTTTTCCCTCGATTCGATCCAACATTTGTCCGCCGGTGTAAGTGCGCCAGACGCGATTCGGTGGGAGAGGGAAAAGAGTTGGTTTCATCGATCAATTTTCTATTTAGAGATTGGCTGCAAAAAGACAAGAATCGCACAAGGAAAATAAATGGTAGAGACGCCTCTCCGAGGCGTCCGATCCTTAAAGCACGGACCGCTCGGAGATCGGTCCCTACCAACGGCGAGCTGGTTTATCATGTTCCCACTTTTGCTGTAAGGGCGGGAAGCGAATTTGAAGTGAGTTGCCATTCCCCTTCTTCGGGATGTTGGAGGGTCCAGTTTTTTTCTGTGGTTTTGGAGATTTTCCATTGGTTGATTGGCGCAGGCGTGAGTCCGGTCCAATGCCAGGCGACGAGAAGTTTGACGCCGGTGAACGAATCGGTTTGAAGGAACGGAGTGATGCTCGACGGTCCGTAGAGGTGAGTGCGTGGGTCTTGGTCGGGTCGAACTTGTCGCACGCCGGCTTCTTGAAATCCGTGGAGTGCTTGAAGCAAAACACGTTGATGCGAGGAGGTGATTTCGACGGAAGGAAACGCGACAGTTTTGGTTAAGAGTTTGTCGGCGAGACTGTATCCTCCAAGACGAAGTCGGGTCGGTGTCCAAGCTTCGACTTGATGGACGTGAAGATGCCAGTCTCCTTTCCACGCCAGAAACGATTCGACGGTGACACAATACTGACTCGGTTTGTCGCCCAGCGAATAAGCGCAGGCGAGGTGATCTGCTGCAACCTCGAGCGCGGTCGTGGAGTGTCGGGTATAGAATAATCCGGTTTTCACGGATTCTGCAGAAAGCCCTGCATCGAGCGGAACGACTCCCTGATTGAGAATTTCAAATCCGATTCCGGTGCGATAATGGAGCTTTCCCCATTTGGCGGTTCCGAAGCCGACGTTTCCGGCGCTGATGGAAGTTCCGGCGTTGAGAAGTTCCACGGCTCCGTTTCGGGATCGAATCGCCAAGCCGGTTTGAGGAAGAGGAAGACTGAAGTCTGATTTTTCGGCAGGGATCGGTTGTTCGGATGCTGTCCAAAACGGATCATTTTCAGGAATGAGCAAGGGAGCCAATCCTTTTGCGGCCCAATAGGGAGAGGCGCCGCAGCTATACGCTTCACCCAAGGCAACGAAGGGATTGGTCCAGCCGATACTGATCACGCCTTGGGATTGTTGAATGGGATGAGAGAGGAAAAATTCCATGCAACGGGTGCAGAGTCGACGGAGCATTCCCGGATCCAAGTCGGAGACGCCACAAAATTGTGCGACGGAGAACGGTGCGGTGGCGGCGAAACGGTAGGAGAGCGAGCGTCCAAACGGAACCGGTTCTCCCGAGGCGGCGAAGAAGTGGGAGTAGCTTCGAATAAACTCCTGCGCCCAATTTTTCCAACGGTCGGCGCGTGTTGGATCCATCGGGCCGTAAAGATGACTCCACCAGAGGCCGTAATAGTGAAAGGCGTAAGCATTGTAATGATCAACGGTTTCGTTCATGCCGTCGATGAACCAACCTTTGCCGAGAATCATTCGCTCCAGTTGATTGAGATAATCGAGGACCGCAACGGTATCCGAGGCGGTGCCGTAACCATGTTTGATCAAAAAACTGAGCGGGAGAACGCCAAAGAAAAAATGGTTGTTCCGATGATGCGCGGTTCCGCGGACCGAGCCGATCCAGCGGGCGACTTGGGCTTTTTCCGAAGTGGAGAGCGGATTCCAGAACCAGTCCGGGGCGATCTCAAGCGCGAGAACGACAGCCCCCATTTCGACCGTGTGTTGATGGTAGTTGGCGGCAGGTCCCCAAAAATTCCGATGCTGAGGATCGGTCCCTTGAAGGAGGGCTTGGCGAAACCACGCGGCGATTTTTTCTTTGGAAAGGGAGGGGTCCAATGGGGCAGAGGGAGGGGTAATCCAATGCGCGGCAAGGAGGAGGGGGCGGGCGAAAGCTTCCAGACGGTCTGCGGCGAGATCATGGTTGCTGGCCGGGCCTTCAATGGGGAGCTCGGCGGCGTCTGGAGTCATGAGGGCTTGAAGCGGTTTCATGAGCTGATCCGACCACTCGAGCCACTGACGGTAATCTTTATTCATAATTATTAATTATAAATTAATAATATATAAAATCAAGGGAGAAAAGAGGAATCTCCGCATCCCTGTCCAAAACAAAACCCGATCTCTGAGGATAAACCAGGAGGGGGGATTGAATTGGAGGACTTCGCGATTTTGACCTGCCCGCATTATCTACGCGTTGCAGGCGGGGGTGGAAACTTCAACGATCCGATTCGACTGCCACGACTCCAAGGGCTCGAAGGGGGAGTCGCATTGACAGACAATTTCTATTTTGGACACCAATGGAATCTCCGGGATTTACATCGCTTCGGTTTTGTTTAGCGTTTCGCGCATGGCACTTACTGAAGCGGCACTTCTCGAGCAATTAAAGCAGATCAAATATCCGGGCTTTAGTCGCGATATTATCTCTTTCGGGCTGGTGAAAGGGATTCAGATCCAAGATGGAGAGGTCAAGGTTCGGATTGAGGTAACGACTGCCGATTCGGAAATCCCGAAGCAGCTTCATGCGGCGGTGACGAAGACGTTGGGGGCAATGGAAGGGGTTGCTTCCGTTGAGGTCGAAATCGCGGTGACGGCTCCGGTTCAAGCGGCGATGCAGGCGGGGGGTGTTGCGGCAAATAAACTTCCTGGGATTGAACACATTATTGCGGTGGCGAGCGGCAAGGGTGGCGTTGGTAAATCGACGGTCGCTGCGAATCTCGCCTGTGCGCTCCAGCTTCAAGGAAAGCGCGTGGGGCTTTGCGATTGTGATCTCTACGGGCCGAGTGTCGCCCTGATGTTTGGAACGAATGAACGTCCCTACGCCACCGAGCAGCAGCAGATTTTACCGATTGAGCGATACGGCTTGAAATTGATGAGCATGGGCTTTCTGATGGATGACGAGTCGCCGGCAATTCTGCGAGGGCCGATGGTGACCCGCTACACCCAGCAATTTTTGAAGAATGTCGTTTGGGGGGAGCTCGACTACCTGATTTTGGATCTTCCGCCGGGGACCGGGGATATTCAATTGACGATCGTTCAGACCGTGGCGTTGAGTGGGGCGGTGATTGTCACGACGCCGCAGGAAGTCGCGCTGATTGATGCACGCAAGGCGATGACGATGTTTCAGAAGGTAAACGTTCGGGTACTAGGGATTATCGAGAACATGAGTTACTTCCTTTGCCCCAACGATGGGAACCGTTACGATATTTTTGGGAAGGGGGGCGGGAAGCGGGAGTCGGATCGATTGGGGGTTCCGCTTCTTGGGGAAATTCCCTTAGAGATCTCGGTTCGAGAATCTGGGGATTCAGGAAGGCCGACGGTCTTAAATGAGCCGCATGGGGTCGCCGCGAAGCAATTTATATCATCTTCAAGACTCATAATAGATAATTTGTGACATAAGATTTTTTATTTTACTTGAATCCTCGAGCTCAAACCGTATCTTACACACCTCGACTTCGGTCACAACCATGAGTAGTGATCCCTCTAAACCAGATAGCCTTTTGAAGAATTCGGCGCTTTACCAAGAGTTTTTGGCGGAGCGCGAAGAAATTTTGAAGCACAAGTGGCTTGAAAGTGAAAAGGCCGGACACGATATCGGTTTTGAAAAAGCCCTCTTGGATTGGATTGTTCGCTATCGTGCCTCCTGGCGCTCCAAACGTCAGCCCGCTTCAAGCCGTGCTTCCGTGACTTCAAACGCGACGTCTTTGAATAATTGACGGATTCGGTTTCGGTTTTTCCTATGGGCTCCTCTCAAATTCTTTTTGATTCGATTGCCATTTCTAAGGCGATTGAGCGATTGGCGGGTCAAATTCTTGAAAGGCACTTCAATCTGACTCCTTTGGCATTCGTTGGCCTTCCCCGGCGCGGATTTACGGTGGCTCAGCGTTTGGCGAATTCTATTGCAAAACATAAAGGAGTGATCATTCCGGTGGGACAAATGGACGTCACGTTTCATCGGGACGATCTCGATCAGCGGTGTCCTGCTCCGGCACTCTCGCAAATTCCTTTTGATGCAACGGATCGGACGATTTTACTCGTCGACGATGTTCTCTTCACCGGGCGCACGGCCCGGGCGGCGTTAAGTGCGTTGAATGATTTTGGACGCGCGGCGCGAATCGAACTCGTGACGTTAATTGACCGGGGTCATCGACAGCTTCCCATTCAGCCGGATTACGTCGGGGAGACTATTGTGACGACGTTTCAGGATCAAGTTGCGGTTCATCTTCAAGAAATTGATGGTCGCGACGAGGTTGATTTAATTGAGGGTTAGGATGAAGGCGGCGACGTCTCAAGAACTGGGGCAAGTAAGAAGTGTTTCGCGCGGAGACAGAGAGTTCGCGGAGTCTTTGTTTTTAAATTCGGAATTCAACGTTCCGTGCCTCCGTGTGAAAATTTCCTCTTCGTGGATGGCTCTATGAGCAAGTCGCCGACTTTGAGTGAAGTGGTTCGAGAGGCCAACCGAATCACCAAGGCGATTGGATTTCCGGATTATCCAGGGGCTCATAATGGTCTTCAGCTTGAAGGGAAGCTCCGAATCTTGCGAATTGCTGCGGCGGTCGATTCCCACGAGCGAATTTTAGACCGGGCGATTGAAGCAAAAGCAGATCTTCTGGTCGTGCATCATGGGCTTTGGTGGAACGATCCGCGTCCGCTCACCGGCGTCTCATACCGAAAAATTTCCAAGGCGATCGCCGCAGGACTTGCGGTTTATAGTAATCATCTTCCGTTGGATGCTCACGCGAAGCTCGGCAACAATGCGATTCTGGCGCGACGTTTGGGAATCAAGCAGCTCAAGCCGTTTTTTGAAGAATTCGGTTGCGCGATCGGGTGGCGTGGTATTTTGAAAACGACACGGACGGAACTTCGAAAGAAATTGGAGACGGTTCTTCAAGGTCCGGTGACTCTCGTTCCCGGAGGGTCCGAGCAAATTCGCGAAATTGGGATCGTTACCGGTGGCGCAGGAAGTGGGGTATCGAAAGCCTCTGCGTTGGGGGTCGATGCGTTTATCACTGGCGAGGGGACTCATGCCACCTATGGCACGGCGCACGAGCTTGGAATCAATCTTTTTTACGGCGGGCATTACCGCACCGAGGTTTTTGGAGTCCAGGCCCTGGCAGTGTATCTCTCCCGAAAATTCGGAATTCCGTGGGAGTTTCTCGACGATCCCTCGGGGTTGTGAAGAAGACCTTTCTCGCGCGGAGGAGCGGAGACCGCGGAGGGGTGCATTCCTAAGAGGAACCAGCCCGGTCCGATTATCGATCGGCCCCTACCAATCCTGCCCGAAGAACGATTCTTCTGTTGACGAAGCTCCCGAGTAAATCCAACCTTTTGTAAGGAGATATCCCATGGCAAATGCATTCCCTTTAGTTCAAACCGGTACTTTCAATGGAAGCGTCACCGAGCCTGATTGGGCGATGTTAGATGTCGCGAGCGAAAGTCAGGATCGCATCTTCGAACGATTTATTCGATTCGATCAGCGTTATTCGACAAAACCGGTGGTGCAGGTTGCCTTGGTTGGGTTTGATATTGATAATTCCCGCAATGCGCGAATCAGTGTGAGTGCCGAGCATGTGAGTCTCGATGGGTTCTCAGTGCAAATCCGAACCTGGCTGAACACGCGGATGTGGTCGGTCGAAGTCAGCTGGCTGGCTATTGGGCCTTCCTGATTTTCCAGTGAACGTTTCGCCTTTTCAACCGCGACGTTTTGTTCCGGAGCAGATTGATCTTTCCGATCCGGAGGCGTTGGCACCGTTGTTGGAGCGACTCGATACTCGTTTGGAGCAACTCAAAACCGTTCCTGATCTCGAATTGTGGCTTGATGATGCGGGGGAGTTTTTTGCAGCGATTGATGAAGTTGGTTCACGTCGCTATATTGCGATGACTTGTCAGACCGATGATCCGGAGCGCGAAAAAGCGTATCTCCATTTGGTGGAAGTTCTCGATCCGTGGTTAAAGCCCCGTCGGTTCTCGCTCTGGCGGCGTCTGACCTCGCATCCGGTTTTCGCGCAGCTCGGTCCAGATTTTCAATGTTTTCGACGCAGTGCCCAAACGGAAGTGATGCTCTATCGAGACGCGAATGTTCCGCGCGAAACCGAGCTCGCCAAACTTTCCCAGCAGTACCAAAAGCTGACCGGAGCGATGACGGTTCAGTTTGAAGGAAAAGAGCAGACCCTCGCACAAGTTGGTCGGGTCCTTGAAGAGCCGGACCGTCCACGACGTCAAGCCGCATGGGAGGCTTCCGTTAATCGCCGTCTGCAAGATGCGGAAGCGCTTGAGACGATCTACAATCAGATGCTTCCCATTCGCGAAGCTGTGGCGCAGGAGGCTGGTTTTAGTGATTATCGAGCGTATGCATTTGAATCCAAAGAGCGCTTTGATTACACGCCGGAAGATTGTCTCAAATTTCACGATTCCATTGCGGAACACCTCGTGCCGCTCACGCGACAAATTCAGGAGAGTCGTCGTCAGGAGATGAACCTCGATCGATTGCGTCCATGGGATCTGGCGGTGGATCCGCGGTCGCGTCCGCCCCTCAAGCCGTTTACCGATTCTAAAACCTTTGTCGAAAAAACGAGTCGTATTTTTCGCCGGCTGGATCCCTCCTTGGGGGCTTTGTTTGATACGCTTCAACAACAAAGCCTTCTTGATCTAGAAAATCGAAAAGGGAAAGCGCCCGGCGGTTATCAGTCGACGCTCTCAGAGTCGAGAGTTCCGTTTATTTTCATGAATGCGGTCGGAGTGCATCGCGATATTGAGACGCTCTTGCATGAAGCCGGTCACGCGTTTCATGCCTTTTTAAATCGAACGCAGCGACTCTACTGGTATCGTGGAGCGCCGATGGAGTTTTGTGAAGTCGCCTCGATGGCGATGGAATTGCTTGCGGCGCCGTATCTCGAAGAATTTTATTCGGAGGCCGATGCTAAACGCGCCCGGCGAGATCATCTGGAAGGAATCATCAAATTTTTCCCGTGGATGGCTGTGGTTGATGCCTTTCAGCATTGGATCTACACACATCCCGGACACACGAATGCAGAACGCGCTGCCGAGTGGCTTCGTTTAATGAATCGTTTTGGTGGTGCGGAAGATTGGAGTGGCTACGAAAAAGCACGTCAGTCGCTCTGGCATCGTCAGCTCCACATTTTTGAACTTCCGTTTTACTACGTCGAATATGGCATTGCACAACTCGGTGCGCTTCAACTCTGGCAACGCTCGCTTCAAGATCCGAAAGCGGCGCTGGCAGGATATCACCGCGCTCTGGCACTCGGCTCTTCCAAGCCCCTCCCGGAATTGTTTGAGGCGGCTGGGATTGAATTTGATTTTAGCGCTCGCACCATTGCTCCGCTGGTGAAGGCGTTGCAGCGAGAGATTGGGTGAGTTCCTCATGACTGGTAGGGCGACCTCTCCCGCCTGCCCCGAACTACTTTCGGGAAGGGCGTCGCTGGATGAGACAGAGTTATTCAATTGTGCTGCATTAATTCCGAGGGATGATACCTAGATAAACCTTGAAGCGGTCGGTTTTCCATGACATTTTGAACCTCGCATGAAGGTAAAAGTTTCGAATTTATCTGGAACAATCTACTCCGAACCCTTTCGGAGCCGACCGGTCGGTTGAATAACCGTTAGGCCACAAGACACGCTATGGGATTAGATACTGTCGAGTTAGTCATGGCCATCGAGGAAGAGTTCAGCATCGAGATTCCGAACGCGGACGCTGCGATCGCTTGCTGACCTTGGACGTTAGTCACGAGTATTATATTGAAGTTCCCGTAATGCGCGGACTGTTTTATGAAAAAAAGTTTGATAATGGAGGACAAATTTTGATTATTTACGATCGCGATAAAGATGAAGTCGATCATCATCTGTGTGATCGGCGAATTTTCACAAGCTTTTTAAGCTGCTGGGGATCTCTTCTTCCATCTAAAACTGCTAGAACCACCGAGCGGTTTTCTTCCTGAAGAAAATAGACGATATAATAAGACCGTTTCAGAATTGCACGTTGAATGGGTCCGTATTTGTGAGGAAATTGATCGGGATTCCATTCGATCCATTGGATGGTCTCATCGTATAGCGCAAGGAAATGCGTCTGTGCGTCGGATCGCCACTTCGTATAATGTGCGATGGCGGAATTGAGATCCTCTTCGACGACTTCTAATGCATGGACTGGCTAACTGTTCACGACTGCGGAGTTTTCGCATGAGCTCGGAGTGCGAAATGGTTTTTAAAGTACCAGCCTGATAGGCTTTCATGCGTTGATTGAGAAGTCTTTTGTGTTCGATTGGAACTTCCATGGAGTCATCTGCGACAGAGAGCCATAAACTTTCTGCGATCTCCATGCGTCTTTTTTTGGGTAGCTTCAGTAAGGCGGGTAATACTGCGGTAGACATAGGAATACCCTAATGGAGACTCATTGAAATTCAAGTCATTCCCTATAGTAAGTTCATAAAAACTGTAGCCGCTGGTTGTTGGATCGGGAACTCATGAACTCAGGAAAAAATAGAGCGCTCCCCTCTGCTTTTTATTTCTTGAGTTCCTGAGTTCCAAATTTTCGGATTCGTAGCGGGGTTGATGCTCCCGCTGTGAGGAGGTGTTTGACGGAGATAGCATTTTTCCAGAATTCTTGCTAAGAACAATTCATGATTACGGTGATCAGCACCTTGGGGCCGATTTTTTTTCTGGTGGTTTTGGGTGAGACCTTAGTGCGTCGGCACTGGTTTCGTGCGGGATTTTTTGAGGAGTTGAGTCGGCTTGTCTATTGGGTCGCTCTTCCGGCCCTGATTTTACAAAGCATTGCTTCGGGCGGGCACGAATGGCGTCCGGTACTTCCGCTGATTTTTTCGATGGTCGGGGCAACGTTCGTGGTCTTATTGCTCGGAATTCTGATCTCGCGCGGAATGGGGTTGAGTATGCCGGTGACCGGATCCCTGGTGCAGGGAGGATTTCGCGGAAATCTGGCCTTTGTTGGGGTTCCGGTGGTGATGTATTCCTTCGGGGGTGCTTCCAGTCCGACGGCCCATCAATGGGTGACGAGTGTCGTGATGGTGATGGCACCGATCATGATTCTCTATAATGTTCTCGCGGTTTTGACTTTTATGGTGGCGAATCATCGGGGGACGACCGGTTTGGTTTCTCGCATCGGAGGGGAGCTGGTGCGTAATCCGTTAATTATTGCCTCGGCGATGGGACTCATTCTTGGAGCGAGTGAGGTCAAGCTCCCGGTCTTATTGGGACGCAGTTTGGATTTGTTGGGTCAGATGGCGGTGCCGGGAGCGCTTCTCGCGGTCGGAGCTTCCCTGGCGGCAAATTCAATCAAAGGAAATTGGAAGCCGCTCACGGCAGTCGCCATTCTCAAAACCGTGGTGACTCCACTCGTGGCGCTTGGAATCGGATGGGCGTTCGGCCTTGACTCCGAACGCCTCCGAATCCTGCTCATTTTAGCTGCTTGTCCGACGGCCGCAGCATCGTACCCCATGGCTCGACAAATGGGAGGCGACGAGGCAGTGGCCGCAGGCTCCATTGTTGCATCGACACTCGCCTGTTTTCCCGCTCTGGCGGTGATTCTTGCGCTGACTTGAAAATTCGCCGAATTTTGCCGATTTCTCAGAAAATAAATCTGTGAGAATCTGTGTTAATCTGTGGATCAATCCAGTCGTCAATGGAGCGGTTTGAATTGAGTTCATGTGAGTGCCGCCTTGCATGAAGCGGGAGTTCCATCCGATTCCGCAAAAATTCGGTTGTAGGTATCAGCATCGACGATTTGACTGCTTGCAGAGCGATAGTGAAATTGAAGGGCGCGCCGGCGATCGGGTGAGTGATTGGTCGGAGTCTCATGCGGGAGGAGACCATAGAAAAACATGGCGCCTCCTGCGGGAA
Organism: uncultured Verrucomicrobiota bacterium; assembly: GCA_964555235.1. Classification (GTDB taxonomy): domain Bacteria; phylum Verrucomicrobiota; class Verrucomicrobiia; order Methylacidiphilales; family CAMAQI01; genus CAZKRU01. The sequence continues at coordinate 18,527 of CAZKRU010000037.1, read as the reverse complement.
TCGGAACGGCCACAGCCTTGGAAGTATCAAGCCGGTCGTGAATGATTTCGCAGTCGCTCCCATGAAAATGCTTCAACGCGCCGATGTGTTGTCCGCCTGGAATGACATGCATGCAGCCGTTTTCCACGGTCGCGTCATCGAGTGCAATCCAAGTTCCAAGAACCGCCTCAAGAGGGGCGACTGAAAAATAGGCGTTGTCCTGGTGCCACGGTTTTTCGCGTCCTCCATGAGGAGGTTTTACCAAAGCCATTTCTTGAAAAAGAATCGGATCTTCGCCGAGGATGGAATCGACGATGGAGCGAAGTCGATTTCCGGCGGCGACGACACTCGCGAGGGCGGGGTGCGCCTGGGTGAAGTGCATGTATTTACGGACATTGAGTTCAATGGATTTTAAAGATTTTCCTCGAGGATCAAATCCAGATTCGAGATCCATAAAACAGCGAGAATCTTGAAACTGGAAAGAGGCCGCAGATGGAAAATTCCCCGTTTTTCCGGGACTGAAGCTGACCCGGTCAGGAGATCCAAACGCCAATTGTTTGGTCAGGTCATGAAGTCCGGTGCGAGCGGCTTCAACTTCGGCGGGGCTTAAAACATCTCGAAATGCCAAGTAGCCCTGTTCTTTGAGTTGCAGCAGGTCTTTGGAAGTGAGGGATTGGGGACAAATGGGGTGATTGGTGTTTATTTTCATGAGGAAAATCTAATCCATTCGGAGGTAAAAGAAAATGGACGGAACCCTCAATCTATTGTACTTTACAATCATGAAATGGAAATCGCTTCCAGCCGAGCTTTCAATTTCCGGAGCTCCTGCTCTGCATGAGTGCGAGCCAAAATGGAGTTGGAGGCGCGAGTGTTTTGAAGATTTCGATCTTTGGATTGTACTCGGAGGGGCGGTGACGGTGGTTCGGAATGGAGGGAAAAGCCAGGAGTTGGTTCGAGGCGAGGGGATTTTGTTTTATCCGGGAGATTCGATTGAGGCGCGTCACCGGCCGGAGTTTCCGGTGAGGGTCTTTTCCGTCCATTTTGAGATGAGTTCTGCGTGGGGACGATGGTTAAAGTCGCAGATTCCAGAATTTCTCCAGTTTCACGATCTTCCGCGGCTCGAAAGTGGGATTCGTCATTTTTTGAATCTGAAAAATATGAAGACTTCCGGATGTGAAGAGTGGATGTTGATTCAATTAACCGCGCTGCTGGCGCAGGCATCGCTGGAGTCTGGTCAACGTGCTCCGGATCGGGTAGAGTTAAGACTTCGTGAGCTGGGTCAGGAAATTGCGGCTCGACCGGGAGGGGGTTGGTCGCCGGAGGAGCAAGCGAAGAAGTGCGGGATGTCGCTTCCTCAATTTAATCGTCGATTTCGAGGAGTGATGGGGACTTCGCTCGCTCGTTATGTAATTGTGAAGCGGGTCGATCGCGCCTGTCTCCTTTTGAAGGAGAGCGTGCTTTCGATTCAGCAAATTGCGGAGGCCTTGGGCTACGCGGATCATTACTATTTTCACCGTCAATTTCGTCAGGAGGTTGGAAAGACGCCGGGCGATTTTCGGGAAGGGAGCGGATGAAAGGCTTTGAGGACCAGGAAGTGAGGAAGTTAGGAATTTTTGCCCGCGAAACACGCGAAAGAGACGAAACGTAAGAATCCAACCTCCTTCCATTTCTTGAATCTCTGCGTTCCTCAGAGAAACGGATTTTATAGGTTCGCTGAAGAGGGTCCAAATGTCACTATGTGAAGGTGCGTCAATAGGTTGTGAGAAAATATGACTCGCATTAATGGTTGTAAATATTTGTATGATGTTATCGATAAGGTATTTATAAATAAATAAGCATCGGCATTGATTATGCAGTTAAAAAGGTGGCTGCAATTAAAACCATTAACAAAGGAGGTTGTATGAAACTCGTTCGATATGAAAGTCCGTTGGCTTCCTTGCTTGGCTCGGGAGAACGTCGTGGAAATCGTTGGGAAGAGGCCTTCTGGCCGACTCTCTTCACGGAGACACCACTTCATGAAGATGCGAACAATTATTTTGTTCGCTTTGAGATCCCTGGAATGAAAAAGGATGAATTGAAAGTCACCTTGGAAAACGGGGTCCTGACCGTGCGCGGCCAAAAGAGAATCCGCGAAAACGGGAAAGAGGGTTCCGTGGAAGTCAGTCGCTCGGTTCTGGTTCCGGATCAGATCAAAGGCGACGCGATTGAAGCGAAATACGAGGATGGAATCCTCGATGTCACTCTTCCGAAGCGGGAAGAAGTGAAGCCGAAGGAAATCAGCATCCAAGTGAAATAAGGGGATGTAAGGGGAGGAGGTCGATCGACCTCCTCCTCTAAGGGTTTGGCTGATATTCCTCGCGCGGAGTCAGGGAGTACGCGGAGGAAGGATTTTTTGTTTAAAAATGATCCACTCCGCTCAGCGAGCTCAGCGTCCTCGGCGCGAGAAAACGGTTTTGATGGACTTGCGCTTCGTCGATTGTTCCCTTGAATGGGGACCATGCAGCCGCAAAGTGTTCAAGTGATCGGAACCGAGTTAGCCATTGCGTGGAGCGATGGTGCGGAGAGTTTCATTCCGTTGGAAACGGTTCGCCGGGGTTGTCCTTGTGCGTCGTGCGGTGGAGAGCCGGACGTTTTGGGGAATGTGGTTCGTCCCGAGGTGAGCTACGGGCCGAACAGTTTTCAAATTCGGAAACTTGAAATTGTTGGCGGCTACGCGGTTCAGGTTCGATGGCAGGATGGTCATGATACGGGGCTTTTTACTTATCCGTATTTGCGACGATTGGGTGACGGGTAGTTTTGACCACGGAAAACGATCCGAAAAATCCGGGAAGTGATTTATTCGTTCATTTCATTGGTAAAATTTCTTCAAACCTCAAAAATCCTTTGCGGCTTCGCGATCTTGGCGAGAGAAGGGTGTTTTCCTAATTTTGGCCGCGTAAGATTTAATTTTAAAATTCGCGGTCGCCTTTTTGAAAAACCCTTCGTAAGCTTTGCGGCATGAAACCGAAACGCATCGGAATTTTGACCAGTGGCGGAGATTGTCCCGGCCTGAATGCGGTGATTCGATCGACCGTTCGAGCGGCCAATAATCTCGGTTGGGAAGTGATCGGTTTTAGTGACGGATATGAGGGGCTGCTTTCGCCCGTTCGCTATCGAATTCTCAGTAAAGGTTCCACCGCTGGGATCATGGCGGCAGGAGGAACGATTCTTGGAACGACGAACAAGGGACGTTTTGTTGCGAAAGTCGGTCACGGCGATAAAGCGGTGATTCCGAAAGAGATCATGGCGGAGGCCCGGGAGACTCTTGAGGGGTTGGATGTTTCGGCGCTCGTCTGTATTGGGGGCGATGGATCCCTTTCGACAGCGCTGCAGCTTCAGGAGGCCGGAATTCCGACCGTTGGAATTCCAAAGACGATTGATAACGATATTTCGGCAACGGCGATGTCCTTTGGATTTGATTCAGCGGTCGAATGCGTGGCGGATGCCTGCGACCGGCTTCATACGACGGCGACGAGTCATAAGCGTACGATGGTTCTTGAAGTGATGGGACGCTATGCGGGGTGGATTGCGCTTTATGGTGGAATGGCGGGAGGGGCGGATATTATTCTGGTTCCTGAGATTCCGTTTACGCATGAACAAGTAGCAGAGGTCGTTCGGCGTCGTAAAGATGACGGCTGTCTCTGTACGATGGTGGTCGTGGCGGAGGGAGCGACGGTCAAGGGAGGCGACTATGTTGTTCGAGAGGATAAAACTCATCCCGGAGAAAAAAAACTCGGAGGGATCGGGCAGCAAGTCACGGATGAAATTGAGAGACGAACTCGTCAGGAAACCCGATGTGTGGTGCTGGGTCACTTGCAACGGGGAGGCGACCCAACGACTTTGGATCGAATTCTCGGAACCCGATTTGGCGTCAAAGCAGTGGAGCTGATCCGGGATGAAAAATTTGGCTACATGGTGAGTTATCAAAATTACGAAATCGGCTCCGTTCCGATCTCGGAGGCCGTCGGCCAGATTAAACGAATTCTCCCGGAGAACCAGATTGTTGCGGCAGGGCGAGCGGTGGGGATCAGTTTTGGCGATTAAGGAGGCGGGGATGTATTCTCGCGCGGAGTCGCGGAGATCGCCGAGGCTAGGCCCGTTTTTTATTCGAGACGGAGGGGTGAGCCCATCTGCGGTGACTTTGTTGATTTTTGGGGTGATTCCGGTTTGCGTTCCATTTTGCGAGATTGAAAGTGTTACCGTGACTCGCATTCTCCGGGTCTCAAAAAAAACAAATCAACCGATCTCGCCCGCTCGGGGAGAAATTTATCTGGAGCGAAAAAAACAATCGCCGCTCTCGTTTCGAGTGAGCGATGTTGAGTTTTGGAGGGATTCGTTTCGGGGGCAATGCCCAAATCTTCCAGTTTCCCAAAATCCGGATTTGATTCACTACGTGGGATGAAGCTTCCGCGGCTGACCTCCATTTTTCGCGCAGAGCTCGCTGAGCACGCCGAGAGAGGAATCTGATTTTCAAAATCAAATTGGAATCTTCTCTGCGATCACTGCGAGCTCTGCGCGAAATAGAGACCAATCTCTATCGCTTCAGTGTTGGGGCGATGAGTTTTAATTCGGTTTGGCCGATGCGGATGCAGTCGTGGTGGAAGAGTGCTTCCTCGCCATCGATTTTTTTTCCATTCACCAACGTTCCCTTGTCACTCATGTCCTTGAGCATGATCCACGGATTGACATCCAGAACGATTTGGAGAGAGCAATGCACGGGAGCGACTTCGGGATCTTTCAGGCGAATGAGGTTCACGGCGTCGGTGCCGATCGTCATGATCGATTGGGTGATCCCGACCATGGTCTCTTCTTTGGGGCCGTGAACCTGCAGGAATAAATGGTGTTGGGTGATTTCGCTATCCACACGAGGAATCACCATCTTTTTGATGATCGGAGATGGGATCGACTTTTTGCCGAAGAGCCAGTCGAACATTAATATCGCTCCTCCATCGATGCGCTTTCACCGCGAACGACCAAAAGGCTGGAAGAACAGCCGAGACGATTGGCTCCGGCGGCAACGAGGGCTTGAGCGATGGCTTTGGTGCGAATGCCGCCCGAGGCTTTGACGCCAAAACTCGGTCCGACGGTTTCGCGCATCCACTGAACGGCTTCGACGGTTGCGCCTCCGATTCCAAACCCCGTGGAGGTTTTGACAAACTGTGCGCCGCCCTTCACGGCGCGGTGGCACGCCTCGCGGATCTGAGCTTCGGTCAGGGAAGTCGTTTCCAAAATCACTTTGACCGGTCGTCCGTGGGCGGCAGAAACGACGCTGTGAATTTCGTGTTCAATAAATTCCCAGTGGCCTTCCCGGGCGGCGCCGAGATTCATCACCATGTCAATTTCATCTGCGCCAGCGGCGACGGCGGCCGTGGTTTCGTAGGCTTTGACTTGAGGAAGAGTGGCGCCAAATGGAAATCCAACCACCACGGCGATTTTTACCGGCGATTTTTGAAGAAGAAGTCGCGCATTCGGAATCCAATAGGAATTGATGCAGACGGCGTAAAATCCTTGCTCGATCGCTTCTTTGCAAAGCTGCGTGATTTCAACGAGAGTGGCATCGGGTTTGAGAAGGGTATGATCGATCAACTTGGCCAGGTTCATGATTCGGCATCCAATCGGAAGTTTTCAAATTTCTTTCGTCCGTCCACGGCTTCAATATGGTGGAAAAATTCTTCGGGCTTTTCGAAGAGATGCCCCTTCTCGATGTAGCTATCGGTGGTGAATGGAGAAAATCCCTTCGGGAAAATCATGTAACGCGTTTTCATGTAATCCCGGGCATGCCCGAGTTCGTCCATCATTCCAGCGGAGAGGGGAGGGCGCTCGGAATAGGGATGAATCGCGACGACGGCATCGACTTTTCCGACGTACCAATGGAGATCCCGGTGAACGGTGTAAGCGTAGATAACTTCCCGATCAAGTTCGCTTTCAAAGGCGGCGCCGATTTCAACGGTTTGCGGATCAATGACCACGGCATAATCGCGGAGTCGGTCAATGACTTGATTCACGATCTGACGCTTGTCGGGGGTTCCGTAAGTCATGCTGTAACTGGCGTAGACCACCCACGGATTCGGCCGAGTGACAAGCGAGTAAACGGCGTGCGGTGGCTCGGAGACGGCGAGAACGTAGTGGGGAATCCCCATCGCTTTGGCCCAATCTTCCGAAAGTGAGACTTCCTCGTTCATCCAGGAAAGAATCTCGTAAAGGGTGTGTTTCCGGGCTTTGAGCGCGCGCAAAAAAGGATCGCTATCGTTCAGGCTCTCAATTCGTTTTTTGATCACCCATTCGGCTTCGATCAGGGTCACAATGCAGTCCGGGTTAATGAATTCCTTGATGATTCGCTGATCTTTGAATTTTCGATTGATGCGATTCCACTCGACGGTCGCCGGGGCGCGAATGATGACATCCTGATAGCCATGCTTCTGAATTTGGAAACCGATCTTTTCGTATTCGCGTTCGCGCGTGAGTTCGAAAACGTAATCAGTCGTTCCCAGAAGACGCTCCAGGGGTTTTTTGCCGTTTCGAGTGAATTCTTTGACGGCGTCGTAAACTTGAATCTCGCGGCCTCGGCGGTGACCATATTCCACGACGCGCCTCAGACACTCGGCGTCGTCCATGCAGGCGATCATCCCGGTGACGAGGACCTTCACGCTTTTCCTCGGGCCAAGGCATGGGCGGCATCGACCAGTACTTTTGGCATTTCGAGAAGTGGGACCATTTTTTCAGTGGCGCCCAGTTCCATTGCGGCTCGTGGCATTCCGAAGACAACGCAGGTCGCTTCATCTTGGGCAAACGTTCGCGCGCCGACTTCTTTCAATTTCAACATTCCCTGAGCCCCGTCTTTTCCCATTCCAGTAAAGAGGGCGGAGACCGCATAGCGACCTGCGGCTTTGGCTGCGGACTCGAAGAGATTATCGACTGCAGGTCGTTGATGGCAAACCATCGGCCCTTGATTTAAATAGACTTTGTAGTGATCGAGCATCCATCGCATTTCCATGTGAAAGCCGCCGGGGGCGACGAGCGCGAGTCCAGGCTCCAGTCGATCGCCATCCTGGGCCTCACGAACTTCGAGTTCGGAGAGGGTGTTGAGCCGATCCGCAAATGCCTTCGAAAAGTAGGCGGGAATGTGTTGGACGATGCAGATCCCCGGTAAATTTTTGGGAAGTCGGATGAGCACTTCTTTGAGTGCTTCGGTTCCTCCGGTCGAAGCGCCGAGAACAATGACTTGGCGTGGATGATAATTGACGGCGACGGTCGGAATCGGAGTGGTGATGACTTTGGGTGCGGTCGCGATGGTTTGGGTTTCCATCCGGGCGGCCGTGGTGGGGGTGGCGTAACGAATTTTGGAATGAGCTGCCAGCTTGATTTTGTCGGGAAGAATGTTGACGAGATCGCCGACGGAGAATGAGCCGCTCGGTTTTCCCAAGACTTCAACGGCACCTGCTTTCAATGCGTCTAATGCGACTTGCGATCCTGCCTGGCTCAGGGAGCTCATGATGATCACTGGCATGGGTCGGTGTTCCATGACAATTTTGAGAAAGGTCAGGCCATCCATGCGAGGCATTTCAATGTCGAGCGTCATGACGTCCGGATTGAGTTGCAAGATTTTATCCCGGGCGATGTAGGGATCCACCGCCGTGCCGACCACTTCGATTTCCGGGTCTTTGCTGAGCGCATCCGTCACGATTTTACGAACCATCGCGGAGTCATCAACCACCAGTACCCTGATTTTTCCGGATCCTCCGCTCATAAGTTCTTCTCGGGTTTCTGATAAATCGCCGGCTTGACCGCGCGAAATGGATGTTTCACCCCGGTCAGACTTTCGGAATGGCCGATCATCAGATAGGCACCCGGAATCATGTGGCTGGAGATTTTATTGACGAGTTCTTCTTGAGTCGCGCGGTCGAAATAAATCATGACATTCCGGCAGAAGACCAGATGGAACGGTTCATGAAATGGATAATGCGGCTGAAGTAAATTCATTCGCGAAAATCGAACGGCATTGCGGAGCGGTTCCTTAATCCTGAAATACCCGTCCTTGGCTCCGACTCCGCGCTGGAAATACTTTCGAAATAATTCCTGAGGAATTTCTCGAAGTCGGTCGAGCGGATAAACTCCCTGCTCGGCATGCGCCAGGACCCGGGTGGAAATATCGGTGGCCTCCATTTTCCAAGCGTTCGGTTTTCCTTTAAAAAACTCTTCAAGATGAATGGCAATGGAAAACGGCTCTTCTCCCGTCGAGCTGGCCGCACTCCAGACTCTCAGGACGGTTTCCTTGGAGGCGGCCATGCGCTGGACGATCTCCGGAAGGGCGACTGTCATTAAAAATTGGAAATGTTGGATTTCACGAAAAAAGAACGTGTGGTTGGTTGAGATGACATCCAGTAAATTCGCGAGCTCTTCCTCTTCCTTTTCCAGGTAGGCGCAGTACTCGCCAATCGTTGGAATTCCCGTCTCACGAAGCCGTTTATTGAGGCGCGCGGCGACCAGCTCTTTCTTGTCCGAACCGAGGTTGATGCGGCTCTGTTCGTAGACGAGCTTGCGGATGAATTCGTATTCGCTGTTTGAAATGGCGCTCATGAGGTGGCTCGTTGTTTCCAAGCGTTTTGACAGGCGTTCAATAATTTTTCCAAGTGGGGGGTCGAGCCCGCCAAGGAGACGGCTTCTTCCAGATTCGAAAGTCCCGCAGGAACGTGATCCAAAAATTGGGACTTCCCCTTTTGAAGCGAAAGAAAGCCATAGGCTCCGAGCGCTTGCATGAGACGTTGGATGGAGGCTTCGTGAAATGCCTGTTGAAACGAGCGCCAACTTCCCTTTGGTTCGGGATTGAGGTGGTAGTAGTATTCCAGAAGTTCGAGTCGTTGCTCCCGATCAAATTCGACATACGGGTCGTAGAGCAGGGAGCCGAGATCGTAGTGGCACGCGCCGAGACGCATTCCCTGGAAGTCAATGAGGTACGCTTTTTCACCTCGGATGAGAATGTTTTGCGATTGAAAATCGCGGTGGACGAGACAGGGAGTCTCGCAGCAGAGACGGGTGGCGAGTTCCGCGAGTTCTTCTTCGAGAAGAGCCTCTTCCAGTTCGGGGAGGGTGATTCCGCAGACGCGCTGAACAAATTGTTTTTTAAAATAATCTCGCTCCCAGCGATAGAGGCCTTGATCAAAACCGGGCATCAGGCGAACGGATTTTCCCTCCAAAGCATGAAGTCCTGCTTGGTGCAGTTGATACGCGGCTCGGAGGGCCTTTTCGTAACCGGAACGCCGTTCGGGCCAGGTCCAGTGTCGCATGGAGAAGAGATCAACGCCGCCGAGATCTTCGAGCCAGATCAAGCGTTGTTCGGGATCAAATTCCAGAATTTCAGGGACAGGGACGCCGAGATTTTTGAGGAAGGTTCCAATTTCGACAAAATAGTGATTCTCCTGACGCTCGGGCGTGTAATGCATGACGATGCAGGAAACATCGCCGGGGATCTCAGCACGGTGAATGCTCCGGTCTGATCCGCCATTCATAATGGGAATCATCCTCGGCTTCTGGTTCCGGAACGGTTTTACCCGCGTCCGTGTCGCCTCACTCAACCAATCTTCTTGTGCAGTCATTTCATTTGTTCTGTCGTCAGTGCGGCTTCCATTCGTCGGAATTCGTCGAGCGTTCCGATGTCACACCAAGACCCTGAATCTATCACGGCTCCCGCAATTTGACCATCCTTTCCCCCGGACTGCAACATTCGGAGAAATACATCAATGACCGATTCGACACGTCCCGGGGTCAGTCGTTGGAGAAAAGGGCGTTCGATCAGGTAGATTCCTGTGAATAAGGTAGGAGTTAATCCTGAGATTCCTCGAACGTCGCGCAAATCCTGAACGAAGCCTTCAGAGTCGATACCAACATTGAGAGGGGTTCCTTGTGTTCGAAGTGCGAGGGTGACATCGGTCCCGGCGTGTTGATGGCGTTCGACCAAGGCGCTGAGGGGGAGATCGCTCAGGATATCGCCATTATAAACAAGAAGCGGACCCGACTCGGTCCAGAGGTCTTCGATGTTTTTTAAGCCCCCGGCGGTTTCGAGGCGAATCGGCTCATGTCGGAAGTGAAGGAGAATTCCGCGCCAATGATGATCGGGAAAGACTTCTTCATAGCGGTGTGCGCAATGGTGAGTGTTAATGATGATGCGATCAACGCCCAAGGGGATTAAATGATCAAAGGCATAGGTAATCAGAGGGCGTCCGCCGAGCGAAAGGAGCGGTTTGGGCCACGCTTCCGTCAAGGGGCGAAGCCGCGTTCCGAGGCCAGCGCCTAATACAAATGCCGTTTTGATCAAGTCCCTCTCCTGCTTTTTACTGGATTTTTTCGATCAACTTCCCGATGCTATGGGACTGTGATCAAGAGAACCTATTTAGCATACGGAGCCCTCTTGTCATGGCTTCTTTTCTCGCTCCCTTCTTCCGGAGGGGCGGCGATTGAAATCAATGAGCACGATGCGCAGGCGATCGCCCAAAAAATTTGGAAGAACGAATGCAACGGAACGATTGACGGGCTCACGAGTTGGAATACGGGCGAAAATTTTGCATCCCTCGGGATCTGTCACTTTATCTGGTATCCGGCCGGAGAGATCAAAAAATTTGAGGAAAGCTTTCCGGTCCTCGTCCTCTATTTCGCTCAAAACCGGGTGCAGCTCCCCTTCTGGCTTCAACCGGGGACCCCTTGTCCCTGGAAAAACCGGGAGCAGTTTCTCGCAGCGACGAAGGATCCGACCGATCAAAAAATGATGGATCTCAAAAAGTTGCTCGCCGCTACCGTGGGGCTCCAATCTCGCTTTGCCGTGCTTCGGTTGGAGCAGGCACTTCCGAAAATGGTGAAAGCGGTCGATCCGAAAAGTGTCGAAAAAATCAAATTTCAATTCGACCGAATTTCGCAAGTGCGTAATGGACTTTATGCGTTGGTCGACTACGTCAATTTCAAAGGCGAGGGAACCAAACTCACGGAACGTTACAACGGAGTTGGCTGGGGACTGCTGCAAGTCTTGGAGCAGATGAAGGGGGAGGCAACGATCTCGGCGACGACCGAGTTTGCTAATGCGGCAGAAATCGTGCTCCGTCGTCGCGTTGAAAATGCGCCTCCCGAACGGCACGAAGAGCGCTGGCTCGCCGGATGGTTGAGCCGCGTGAAGACTTACCGGCCGGCAAATTTATGATGGCGATTCCCCGATTCGATCGTATTGAGAATTATCCGCTCCGGATTTCGCGGGACGAGAAGGAGATTTACCATAAATTTTTTGCCGATGGATTTGAGTTCAGTCTGATTGCTTACATTGAACATGAGATGCAACTGGCGAAAACTCCGGATGAGCAAGAGGGCTTGCCTCAGAATGTTGCGCTCTACCTTGAGCGTGAAATCACAATTTGGTATCGCGAAGAATGTGCTCGCCGGAAAATTGATCTGATGGATGCGCATCGCGCCAAGGATGCGATTCAGAAGCGTCTCCGCGAAAAATCAAACATCATTCTGGCCGCATTCTACAAGCAGAACAATCAGCGCAGTGGTCCCACCGCCCCGGCGCAATAAGGGAGATTTCACCCATGCTCTTATCATTTGCTGAGCTCATTTTGAGAGAGAAGGCGCCATGAATGCCTGTGAATTGTTTCTTTCGCTTTATGACGCACTTCCGTTTGGGGTTTTGATCACAGATCGACAGCCTGAGACCCCAAAAATCATTTATGCAAACCCAAAGGCCTGCGGGATTTCAGGTTATTCCCTCGAAGAGATTCTGGGAAAAAATCCAAAAATGTTTCAAGGACCCAAAACGGACCGCGCGGTCATTGATCGTTTGAAAGAATGCTTGCGAAATGGAACGCCTTATCTTGGATCGACTTGGAATTACCGAAAAAATGGCGAACCGTATCTTTTGAGTTGGAGAATCACCGAAATACAGGTTTTTGAAGAGAAGTACTTTGTCGCGATACAGCAGGATTTGGCAGAAATCACCTTTGATCCGCTTCAAGCCTTGTGGCTGCTCTACCAAAAATATCAAGCGACCACAAAAGAGCTTTTGAACCGGGTCTCCATGGCGAATTATCTCTTGAAGACAGAGGGCGCCAGCCGAGCAGAGCTTACGACGATCATTGATCTCTCGGTGAAGGCGATCTCGGACATGAGTCAATTGGTGGAGTTTATCTCGGAGCAATCGGTGAGTGTGGAAAGTTCCCATTGAGTTTCATTTGCGAGCTCTAGTGTACTGAGTCCAAAATATTGTATCTTATGCCAGAAGGGATTTTGGCTGCAATTCGAGGCGTGAGTGCCGGGTTTTATCTGAACGATAAGACCCAAGCGAACAACGAAGAAGATGCACTATTTTGGACTCAGTACACTAGTACTGAGGGGAATTAGGTAGATTTTGATCACCGATCAGCGGGCGAGTCAAAAATTCTTCCTTTCTCTTCGCGGTTGTGTTTAATACGCGAACATGATTTTACCTATAATGGCCAGCGGTGGGCTGGTGTACGCGTTCGACAAGTCAACGATGGAAGGGAAAATAGTCATTCTCCTTCTCGCGCTTGGATCGATTTTTAGTTGGTCGGTGATGATTTCGAAGTTTATTCAAATCAACCGGGCCCGGAAGGCGGCGACGGCCTTCATGAAAAAATTCCGAACGAAGCGCCAGCCGTTGGCCGCCTTTATTTCGGGCGAAAAATTTCCAGATGCACCAATGGATGCAGTTTACCGAGCCGGTTGTCGTGAGTTGATTTTGCATTTGACCGGAACGACGGAAGTAGATGACACTCTTGCGGTTCGAATTCAGGAGTCGGACAAGCTTTCGGAGACGGCACTCGGGGCGGTTCGCTCGGCTGTGGAGCGGGAAGTTGGAGAGCAAGGGTTGTTGTTGGAAGATCAGATGATTCTTTTGGCGACCGCAGTTTCCGGTGCCCCGTTCCTCGGATTGCTCGGAACGGTTTGGGGTGTGATGGATACGTTTACTGGAATTGCGGTCGCGGGCAAAGCGAGTCTCCAAGCGATGGCGCCTGGTGTTTCGGGGGCCTTGATTACAACGGTAACGGGTCTGCTCGTGGCGATTCCGGCGATGTTCGGTTACAACTATCTCGTCGTTTCGGTGCGACGACTCACGATTGAAGTGGATAATTTTGCCTCGGAGCTGATGGCCTCCTTTGCGCATTGGTATCTGAGATCGAAATGAGCGAGAGGATCCGAATTGGGTTTGTGGGTGCGGGGGGAATTGTGAAGAGTCGCCATCTTCCCGGACTCAAGAAAATCGAGGGAGTTGAATTTGTTTCGGTGGTGAATCGTTCTCACGATTCGGGAGTCAAGGTCGCGAAGGAGTGGGAGATTGCGGAGGTTTCCGATCGATGGGAATCCGTGGTGAAGCGGAAGGATCTCGACGTGATTTGGATTGGGACGGCGCCCTATTTACATGCTGCGATCACGATTGCGGCGCTGGAAGCCGGGAAACATGTGTTTTGTCAGGCCCGGATGGCGATGAATTTGGAGGAAGCTCGGGCGATGGCGGCGGTGGCGCGAAAGCATCCGAATCAAGTGACGATGCTCTGTCCTCCTCCGCACGGGATGAAGCACGGTCCCTATTTCCAGCATCTTCTCGGTGGTGGAGAGATTGGAGCCATTCAGAATGTTCGATTTAAAGCATTGAGCTCCATTTTTGCAGATCCCCAAGCGCCGGTTCACTGGCGTCAACAGGTGGAGCAGAGCGGACAAAATATTTTAACGGTCGGAATTTATGCCGAAGTCTTCGGGCATTGGTTGGGACATCCGAAACGGCTCTGCGCGCAAACCCGGGTCGTTTATCCGACACGCGGTGGATATACGGTCCGGGTTCCTGATGTCGTTCAAGCGCTCGTCGAATGGCCGGAAGGATTTCAAGGAACCTTGGAATGGAGCGGCGTCGCGCGTCCTTCTTCTCAGGAGCGACTTGAAGTTTATGGAAATCGAGGGACGCTGGTTTACAATTTCGCCACGGACGAAATCTGGCTCGGGAAATTTGACGCCAAGGAATTGCAACGGGTCGAGATTCCTCCAAGCGCGGCAGTCTCCTGGAACGTCGAAGAGACTTTCATTAAAGCGATTCGAACCGGAGAACACCCCGAGCCGAGCTTTGAGACTGGCGTGAAATACATGGCCTTTCTTGATGCGATTCATCGGAGTTCCGAATCAGGACGATTTGTTGAGGTTCCGGAGCAATAATCTAGTAGGGCGTGTTGACTGCCTCGACTCCCGTCGAGCTCCGCCCTACCAATATCGGGTTACACCCCATATTCTGAAGCCCGTTCTTTGGCTAAATTTTGAGGATGACTACTACTATCCAAAAAGGCTCTAGCGATAATTCGGCTCTAGCAATTACTCTCATGGTTTTGGTCTTTGTGGCGTTAGGATTTGGGATCGCTTATACGAAAGGGTTCTTTTCTGGGACGACGACCGTCATCGAGAAAAACAACACCATTATCGAGTATAAAACCACCGTGGAATCGGCTTCCGTTCCCGAGTCTGCAAAGTAAAAACGATCCGCGGTGGGATTTTCGTCTTGAAAATCCTTTCATCGCGAAGACTTGGAATCCTTTATGAAAAAACAAATTCCCCTTCTATTCATGGTGCTTGCTTTGATGAGTTCAGTCTACTCACAGACGGGACCTCTCCCTAAGATTGTCGTTGATGGTCTTGAGACCTACAAAAAAGTGGGCTACGGCAAGGCTTTCGATGTTTGGTTTACCGGTTCGCCGCTTGAGAAAGACGTTGCGACGAAGGTAAGCATGACGGCAGGAATGGCTCAGGTTGAAGTCAGTTATGGGAAACTCGTCGGATATGAGTATGTCGGAGTGGTTTCATTTGCTCCAACGGTGAAACGATATTATTTTATCCTGCTTTACGAAAAAGGCCCGCTCTACGTCTGGTTCGAAGTTTATTCTCGAGAAGGGCGAGAGATCATTCCCTCGTTTGACTACAATACGAAAGCAAGTCTCATTCTGCCTAAAAATTTGATTGAGAAAAAATAGCGAGCTCACACGTATTTCAGCCACAAAAAGCAGAGAAGTCACACAAAGAGAGTGTTGCTGGTGTTTCTCATTTGAGCTGGAATTTTTGGTTCAAGTTTTTTGATTCCCTTTTGTGGCTAAAGATCCCACTTTACCAATGCGGCTGCATAAAGTTCAAATTTGCTTGCCGTTGTTTTCCGATCTGGACATATTAACTCTCCGATCTACGCACCCGTAGCTCAATTGGATAGAGCGTCGGCCTCCGGAGCCGAAGGCTTTGGGTTCAAATCCCAACGGGTGCAAAGGTTTTTTAAGAGTCAAAATATGATGGGGGCTCGTTTGTCGACTTTCGCGCAACCAAAATAGTGCCGAGGTTTTTTGATTGGTTGAATTTGGTTTTTAGGATTAAAGCGTCGCGCATCAATAGTGCTAGAATTGCCGCAAAACTCCTATAGGCAGGTATTGGGATCGCTGTAAGACTTTCTTCGCGAAATCAACTAATCATCCATGAAACCATTCCCGTCATCTTTTCGTGCATCCATTGCCACGGCTTTTCTCTCTCTGTTTGGAGTAAGCGGATTAAGTGCACAAACGGTAGCAACACCCTCATTTTCGGTGCCGTCAGGAGAGTATACGACGGAGCAAAGTGTCACTGTCACCAGCACAACGGCGGGAGCCACGCTGCATTATACGTTGAATGGAGAGGAACCCACGGAAATTGATCCGATCTTGTCAGCCCCCTTTTCGGTTAAACATGCGCGTACGCTCAAAGTAAAAGGTTTTTTGTTGGGAATGACCTCCAGTGCTGTGGCGAGCGGAGAATATGACATTACCGGAATGATTGCAGCGGGTGGAAATCATGGACTGGGACTTCGCAGTGATGGAACGGTTTGGAGTTGGGGACGTAATCATTGCGGGCAGCTTGGAGACGGGACCACGGTAGACCGCTCGACTCAGGTTCAGGTGCTGACGGCAACGGGAGCTTTGACGGAAATTGTGGAGGTGGCGTCGGGAGGGAGTCACAGCATCGCGCTTAAAAGCGATGGAACGGTTTGGACCTGGGGTTTGAACTCGGGAGGAGAACTTGGAAATGGAAATACCGCGCTTCAAACGAAAGCGGTGCAAGTTCAGATGGCGTCAGGAGCCCTCACCGGGATTATTGCAATCGCGGGAGGAGATGGGCATTGCTTGGCGCTGGATCAGAATGGAACGATTTGGTCCTGGGGGGTAAACACGTACGGGCAATTGGGGATCGGAAGTACGACGTTGCAAACTCGGGCCGTTCAGGTGACGAACCTCACTGGAATTACCGCCATTGCGGCTGGAATATCGCACTCGTTGGCGCTCAAAAGCGACGGAACAGTCTGGAGCTGGGGAGTGAATACGAATGGCCAATTGGGAAATAATTCAACGACTCAGCAATTGCAGCCCGTGCAGGTATTGACGGCTTCGGGAGCCTTGAGCGGGGTGAGCGCAATCGGATCGGGCTCCTCTCACTCCTTGGCCGTGAAATCGGACGGGACAGTCGTGGCATGGGGGTACAATTCAACCGGACAGGTGGGAGATAACACGACGACGCAGCGCAATGTGGCAACGTCGGTTTTGAACCTAACTGGAATTTATGATGTTACCGGGGGAACGACTCACAGCATTGCACTCAAAAGCGATGGAACGGTTTGGGTGTGGGGTGGCAATACCTTGGGTCAGTTAGGGGATGGAACTTTGGCGATGAGAAAGACAGCGGTTCAGATGACGGGAGCAAGTGAAGTCAAGCGCATTGCGGCTCGTACAACGCGAAGCATGATTTTGAAGACGGATGGAACCGTCTGGTCCACAGGAGACTTTTTATACGGACAGATGGGGAACGGAATGGTCGGTTATAGTTGGGTTGCCCTAAACCTGAGTGCGCCGACCGGAGTGACGCAGACGGCCACCGGTGGAAACTTTAGTTTGGCCCTGAAGAATGATGGAACGGTTTGGAGTTGGGGGCTAAATATCAACGGTCAGTTGGGAATTAACTCAACCATTGATCAATCAACGCCCGGGATGGTGACGACCTCGACCGGAAATCTTTCAGGCATTACGCAAATTGCCGCAGGAACCAGCCATTCGTTAGCCGTAAAAAACGATGGAACGCTTTGGTCGTGGGGAATTGGTTCCGGGGGACGATTGGGGGATGGAACATCGCAGCAGCGGAATCGCCCGGTGCAGGTTGTTACAGCTAGCGGTGCGCTGACGGGAGTCACGGCAGCGGCCGGAGGCGATGTCTTTTCGATGGCGCTCAAAAGCGATGGAACAGTTTGGAGCTGGGGAGGGAATGCGAATGGGCAACTGGGGATTGGAACGACGACGCAGCAAACTCAGGCTGTTCAAGTTTTAACGGCAACCGGGGCTTTGACGAATATTGTTCAGATTGCAACGGGAGCGGCTCATGCGGTGGCATTAAAAAGTGATGGAACCGTTTGGGTCTGGGGAAAGAATGCGAATGGACAGCTCGGACTTGGAAATACCACGGATCAGACTTTTGCGGTACAACTCACGGGAATTACCGCGAGCGCCGTGACGGCTGGTTTCAATCACACGCTTTTCCTCCTGACCAATGGAACGGTGGCAGGATGTGGATAATTGAATCTAACGATGCATTTATGTATCAAGCTCCAGTATCAGGCTATTTTTCGCAATGGAATTTTAGTCAGCAGGCTGGCCAACAAGATTACACTCGCGAAATAAATCCAAAATTTTATTTAAAGAATCATGACAATGTTTATGGGAGAATTGAAGTGCAGATCATTTCCGACTATAATCAAGGCATATGTGTTCGTATTCGTTATTGGCTCAATCCCACTGGTTCCCGCAATCTGGAATACGATCCTGCGAAGAAAATCAGGTGATGGTAAAAACTCTCTTCCCGGTTGACATCGCGGTGGATGCGAACCGGGATGGAACCATTAAGTTTGTGGGGGATTTTAATGATCCAAGTGTTGCCGGGAAACTTGCTGACAAGACCACGCAAGAGAAACCGTTCCGGTTTTGGGTGAATGAGGATCAGGACACGGTAGTTGGTGGAGAACCGCAGGACGTCGAAGTTCTCAATCAAACTTATGATTGGAAAGGCGGTAGTATCGGGACGGTTCGCGATCTAGAGGATTTTTCTCGACTCCATCTTTATATCGGTGGATTGCAGGAAGCGATTAAAGCCGGTCAAATCAAAGTGGGTTTGGAGTGGAAGAGTGTCACAGAAGGCAATCCATCGATCCAGATTTTCAAAGCTTATGAGTCCGATGGTGGATTGGAGTATTTGAAGGATGACCATATCGCTCAATTTCAACAGGCTGACGAATATCATTCAGCCATTACAAACGCCGCTCCTAACGGCAATCCATTGGAGTACCGAGTGAAATCCGGAACTCCTTATATTTTTCCAGCCTCGGTATTTCAGAATTTAGACACCAACACCTCGAATATCTATTTGAGACCTCTGCAAAAGTGGTGAAGTGGCGTGAAAAATGCTTGAGGAAGAGA
>CAZKRU010000036.1:0-42717 GCA_964555235.1 uncultured Verrucomicrobiota bacterium | reverse complement strand
CTCTTCCTCAAGCATTTTTCACGCCACTTCACCACTTTTGCAGAGGTCTCAGATCATCTCTTTTCACCTTGGCTTCAAAGAAAATACGGTGGAGTCTCCGATTGAAATTACCGGGATCGAAGTGATTCCCAAAAAAGCTGATTAATCACCAATCACCTTTTTTCGAATATCTTCCTCAAACCGTCGAAGAAATCCGAGTGTGAATTCCAACAAATCAAGACTGTCATCCTGAATTAATGGGGTCAGATCCATTGCATAAGTCACCCGATCCGCTGAATCGGGCTGGTACGGGTCATCCATCGTTGCATTCGCCGCGCGACGCCCATCCATGGCGAGATCGTATCGTTTACCTCCAGCAATCTGAGAGTCAAAGACTCCTCCCAAAGCCGCCGCTAGATTGGGATGCCTGGAAACATTAAGCCTGACTTTATCCTCCCCTGAAAGCCAATCCAACGCCCTCCAACCTTCGAAACCCAACAAGCGTCGGGGACGACAATCACGCGGAAGCGCACGAATCGCCGCAATCACGCTCAATGCAATCCCAATATGGGTCTCATGTTTGTCAGCAAGATTATGAGTATAAACAACCTCCGGCCGCATCGCAGAGAGCACTGCATGAAGATCTTTTCGGAGCGCCTCATCCTGTTGATCACATACTCGGGAACTGGCATAACCGAGCTGCAACATGACTCCATACCTACCGATGGTTGCTGCCGCATTCTGTTCTTCAATACGAATGGCGCGCATTTGTTTGTCTGAAAATCCCGCATAAGGACCCACTCGAGAAGAGCCCCCGCCATCCGTACAGGTAATCCCACCAAAAGAGCGCCCCTCCTGTTGCCAACACTCCAGAATTCCATGCAGGGCATGAAATTCCAGATCGTCGTGATGTGCACCAATCCCCAGATGCGTAATACGAGCAAGAGCCTCCTCGATCGGCTTTCCATCGGGAACAAAAACGTGCGGGTTCTCTGCCTCAAGCTTCATAAAGGTTTTTGCCTCGTCGTCTGCTTTATTTGATCGAACACCGATGACGCCACGTTCAAAAGCTACCTCGCTTCTCACTTTTCGACAATCCCATTGAAGTACTATTATGAGAGCTTGATGCCCGCATAGAATCGGCCATAGTCCACAAGAACTCCAAAACCGCCTCTACCTCAAATGTTTTTATTTGACTCTTCATGAAAATATAGTAACCTTTCGTTTACTTACTACTATGAAAAAACAAAATAACAAGTCGATTTTTCCCCTGCTCGTCCGAGTCTTCTGTGCCTGTTTATTCTTAAACCCCACAGCTTACTCACAAGTGACTCCCCCCGAAAACGTATTGATCAACGGGGATTTCAGTCAAGATACCCTCAAATGGTACCGCGCCATCAAAGGTTCAAAAGCCGTGATCGAGGTTGTACCGACGGAGGGTGTCAAATACCCGAATGCATTAAAGGTCCAAGCCGAATTCGAAGAAGGGATGAGATCGTATGATATCAGCTTCAACCAGCGTTTCCCTCAAACGTTTACAGAAGGAAGTACGGTAGTCATGAAATTTTGGGCGCGCGCCCAGAAGGGAGGACAATTTGCTGCCCGGGTTCAAAGTTCAACCAATTTTGATATCTTGGCCACCGTTAAAGGAAACGTCCGCCCCACCTCTGAATGGCACGAGTATGTGTATGAAGGAAGAGTCGGAGCTCCCGATAAACATATGATTTCCTTTCAGTTCGGCCTCAAAGAAAATCTAGCTGAAAATCCGATCGAAATCGCCGGAGTCGAAGTCTATCAAAAGCCCGATTGAGTCCCACCCGCACACTTTATCATCGGGTCTCGTCTCCTATCCCTATGCTCTCTTCCTCCCCCTTTAAGATCTTGGGGTGGCTACCACTCTGCATCGTTTTATTTACGTCACTTCCCCCATCCCACCTCCTTTGGGGAGAGGATAAACCCGCCTCCCCACCTCCCTCCACCTCAAGCCCGAGTACAGACCCTGAAATCGAAGATATTCATTCGTTGGAAATCGCAAAAATCAACGGCAGAGCCCTGCACCTTGAAATTTCATTCCCAAAAAAGCGCCCCGAAAAACCGATGCCTGCGATTCTTTGGATTCACGGGGGTGGATGGAAATCTGGTTCGTATCTTCAAAACCGTGCCCGCAACTATGCGAAACACGGTTATTTTACCGCCAGCGTCGAATATCGTTTCTCGGACGAAGCCATTTGGCCCGCACAAATCGAAGATTGCAAACAGGCGGTCCGGTGGGTGAGAGCTCACGCCTCCACTTACCACATCGATCCCGACAAAATTGGAGTCTGGGGATCCAGTGCGGGAGGACATCTCGTTTGTTGTCTTGCCACCATGGATGAATCCGCAGGCCATGACCAAAAAGGGGTCTGTACCGAAGTGAGCAGCCGCGTTCAGGCCGTGCTCGATCATTGCGGACCGGTCGATTTTACCACGGGCAAGAATACTTATGCTTGGGCCCTTCGCCCTCTTTTTGCGGATAGCGAACTCAAGGATGACGAAAAACTACGCAAGGCGAGTCCTCTCTTTTGGGTTCGCCCTTCCCTCCCACCCTTTCTGATTGTTCACGGAGATCGCGATAAAACAGTCCCTTGCTCAGAATCCCAACGGTTCAAAGAAGCACTCGACAAAGTCGGGGTCTCCGCAGAACTCACGATCGTCCAAGGAGGAGAGCATAATTTTTTAAAAGCCCCTCCCGGAGGCACTCCCCCCACTCCATCCGCAGACCAACTCCACGGCGCCGCATTTCAATTTTTCGAGCGCGTCCTGAAGAATCGATAAGTTCTTACCGTAGAATACTCCACTAATACTTGGCCTCTTCCGTTGGAAGCTTAAAATCATCCGTACGAAAAGGACCCGCAGGAAGACCTGCTTGATTGAATAAGTTTCCAGTCGGATTCGCCCCCCAGCAATACCGAACCGCCGTCGGCTTCGGAATGTTTGCATTAGAAACAAGGACCGTTTCACCATCGATTTCGGCATCTGCCCAAAGCCAATTCTGATCCGCCCCACAAATTTGAAATCCCTCCAAAGAACTGTTGGGACGATTACGGATTAATGGCGCGGTGGCCCCCTTCGATGAATCCACACTAAAAGTACTCGGCACCTGCTTCGCCAAAAGACCCCCGGTCGGAGTTTCGAAGCGAAGTCTTACTTGATTCTCTTCAATCGTGAGCGAATCGTAAATCGGCCCGGAATCCACAACGTTTTTCCCATAGGTCCTCGCAAGTGCCAGTAACGAGAGTCGATGACCGATCTCTTTTTTATTGGTCTGATGGATGTTCGCGGTATCTCCAATATCAATCAAAACTGACTGCCCGGTATTTGGAAGCGAAAGCACTTTGGACTGTGACTCACGGATATCTGCCCATCCACTCTCTGATGGAGACGATTTTTTTTCGAGAAAAGCGGCGAGTTGACAAAAAAAGAACGGAAAGTCTTCACCTCTTCGTTTTCGCCAATCCTGAATCATCAACGGAAACGAATATCGATACTGATAGCCTCTCACCGCATTCGCCTCTCCTTGATACCAGATCACTCCTTTAATGGAAAATCGCTCCACCGGGTGGATCATCCCATTATAAAGATGCGCCGGCCTTACCGGAGGACCCGTGAGGGGATTCGTGACGACTGGCGGACAAATCAACGGCGCCGGTAAACCCTTTTTACTTTCATCGTCGAGTTTCGGAAATTCATATTCCGCCTTCCCAAACCAATCACCATTCAAAGGAGTCGACGGCTTAGTACCATAGGCTATTTTTTTGGCATCCCCACTAATCCCAGAACCTCCAGAAGGACTGTAGATTCGAACGGCAATCACATTCTCCCCAACAACCTTAATGGAAGGATGGGGATAATAGGTCCGAACGGACCCTGCGCCTTTATAGTTTTCAAGATTCACTTCACCCAACTTGCTCCCATTAAAATAGACCGTCTCAAATCCGTCCGGATTGACCAAATTAATCGCTGCATTTCCTTTTGCCGCAGACTCTGCAGTAAGAACAATCTTCTTTCGAATCCAAACCACCCCCGAATCCGGCAATCCCGCCGCACAGAACTTTCCAGGGATTTCAACTTTTTTCCAGTCTTCCACTGAAACATTCGCATCCGCAAATTTTGTTTTATCATACGCCTGATCCACTCGACCATTTTTAGCAACCCAAGCTTGAAATTGAGTTAAGAACTGTGGCCGCTGAATGGCATAACTCTCGATCTCTTGGAGCGTTTTCTCACAGGTTAATTTTAAATCAGGATTCTGATTCAATCCCTCACGACTAGTCCAAGCCTCTACCGCCGTCCCTCCCCAAGAAGCGTCGATCAAGCCGACGGGAGATTGAAGATGAGTTTGAAGGTTTTTAGAAAAATAGTATCCAACCGCCGTAAAATCTCCGCTTTTATCAGGAGCCGCAATCACCCAATTCCCGTTCAATTCGTCTAACGGTTCGTTCGAAGGAGAAACAAAGGAGCTTTTGGGAACATTAAAATATCGGATTTTTGAATTGCCTGAATTCTTAATCTCCTCAGATGCTCCCGAGGTCTCCTTCAGGGGCCATTCCATATTGGATTGCCCCGAAGCAAGCCAAACTTCGCCAATCAGCACGTCCTTGACGACAATGGCTTGTGCCGTTGTTTTAATTTCGAGATCAAAAGGCCCACTCTCTGTTTTGGATAAATCCAACAAGACCTTCCATTGACCCGCAGAATCCACCGTAGACTGCCCACCAACCCCTGCAATTTCCACCTTTACCGTTTCTCCTTGAGGTCCCTTGCCCCAAATTGCCGTTTGTGAAGACCGCTGTAAAACCGCATGTTCCGAAATTAGCGCAGGCAAAACAATGGAGCTCGATTCTGCAACTCCTGGAATTTGAAAAAAGAAAAAGCAGAGCCCACTTAAACAAAAGGCCCGCACAATAAACCATTCCCTCACTTAATAACCGTATGGCTTACGCCCTGAGTTCTTCAATTCTTCCACATATTCCGAAGGCGTGATAAACGTCGCCCCGCCCTGAATGAGATAATCGAGAATTTTTTCAAATTCTGAAAAATCCTTCCCCGTATCTCCCGGTTGATCATCCCATTTGGGGGGATGGCCTTGGATCGAAAGGTACTCCCGATCCGGAAAATATTGACGAGCTTTCTGAAGTCCTTTTTTAAACTCCTCGAAATTCGGCACAAAAAGGGGCCTCTCAATGTCAACTCCCCAGACACGATCCAAAACCGTGATTTTTCCATCGGATTGAACCCGAGTGGAGTCCTCATCCTTCGGAGCCGGATACATCAGGATCTTGATATAAGGATCATTATGGAGGGCCTTCAAGAGATCGTGCCCCACGGCCGCTCCCTTGGGAACCATCTCGCCTCCCGTTCCAGGAGGACTGTAAGTTTTAAAGGGAAAGCCGAGCTTTTGGATCGCCATGTTTTGTGCGGCCGTCAGATGCTCAACTTGGAGATCGTAGGGAATCGACATTTCCGCATAAGAGATTCCATCCGGTCCCTTCCAAGGAAGATGATCCCAGGCATGAAGCCAGAATTCAAACAGCCCCGTCGCATTCTGTTCCTTGATCCACTCCTGAACTTTCGGCTTATCATCCAGTCCCTTGGCAACCACCCCGATTGTGGCTTTGATCTTACGGGCCTTGATGATCTCCGCAAACTTGAGAAAACCGGGCCTCACAATGTCTTTCGTCAATCCCCCCGCAGAACCAAAATCATCCGCTTTGATAATGATTTTAAGTCCCGGCTTGAAAGCAGGGGCCGTCTCTTCGGCAAATCCACAGATCATTCCTAACATTATAAAAATAATAAATTTCATCATCTCCTCCTATCATTCAACAGCCCGACTCGACTAGCAAGAAGCAACTCGTGTCAGGATATTTGAACCCTGACACGAGCTTTAGCCTTCAATGTTCAAGCAACTTTCCTTACGGTTGCTGACCGGTAGCAATCAACCAATCCGTCAATTCTTGAGGCTTCAGAAAAATACATCCTTGTGCCTGCAAGTAATCAATAATCTGTACAAATTCACTCCATCGGGCGTCATCCCATTTGCTCGGATGTCCCGCAATCACAAAATATTTTCGTGATGCCACACTATTGAGATAGTTTGTCTTAAACTGGTTAAAGTTTGGAACAAAGGTCGAGGGCTCAAGATCCACTCCAGGAATCCGTTGAAGGACCGTGATCCGTCCGCGATTCTGAAGCGCCTGACCCTCTGGTCCCCCTTGTGGGATTCCATAGCGGGTGTGTAAAAGGAGGGTCTTCATATACGGATCATTTTCAAGAGCCTGATAAGCAGTCGCATACCAGTCTTCCGGATTGATCCCGTCACTTCCAGGTGCGCCAAACCCGGTAAAGCGAATCCCAAGTTTTTGATAGGCAATGTTCTGACAATGGGTAAAGCGTTGAACGTATTCCTCATAGGTTCGTCCCGCGAACTCTTTATGTACAATCCCATCCGCATCTGTCCATCCCGTATGATCATAGCCATGAAGCCACATCTCAAATAAACCGGTATTGATTAAATCCCTCGTATATTGAACCACATACGGAAAACTTCCAAAGCTGTCGTCCATGAATCGAGCAATGACACCAACTCCCGATTTCAAATTTCGATCCCTTAGGAAATTAAAGACCCGAATCCATCGCGAATGGATGTTATTTGTATAATTGGTTCCGTTATACACAGGACCGAAATCATCAATACGGATCACAATTCGGATCGGCTCATTCTGAGGCGGAGGCGTCACTCCATTATTTGGATCATTCGGAAATGCATCGGTTGCATCCGAGACGCCATCTCCATCGGAATCGGCCGCTTCGGGATTCGTCCCATTCGCGATTTCCTGCGCATCACTGATCCCATCCCCATCGGTATCACCATAGAGAACCAGTTTCAGACCATTGGCGAAAACAGGAGTGAGACTGCATCCGGTAGATCCGCTCCCCAATTGACCCAAAACATTTCCACCCACGGAAAGAACCGTTTTATCGGTTTTCAGAATCAGCGAATGCTTTTCTCCGCCAGCCACACCGCTCGCCCCTGAAACTCCTCCCATCGTTACCGGACTACTCTTGCTCACATAAGTCGAATCACCCAACTGACCCTGATCGTTTATCCCCCAAGCCGCTACACTTCCATCCGTACGCAATGCCAAGGAATGCAAAGCGCCCGCCGCTACTTTGGAATAAACGGTTCCTCCCCCCACCAACACCGCCTTGTTCTGACTCACCTTCAAGCCATTTCCGAGCTGTCCCGAGGTTCCCAATCCAAAGGCATAAACGGATCCGCTGGTCAGACGCGCCAGACTATGACTCTCCCCCGCCGCAATTTGCGCCACCCCCGTCAATGTCCCTAGTGCGGTTTTTACTTGGACCGGATACTTCGACAAGGTCGTCGTTCCATCACCCAATTGACCATAGGTATTTAATCCACAAGCCCAAAGCGTTCCATCCGTTTTGCGAATCAACGTATGCTGGGCTCCGGTTGCCACTTCCGCAACCCCGCTCAGGAAAACAGAAGAACTCGATTTCATTTGAATCGCCGTCGGCCGTGTGATCGCACTCCCATCCCCTAATTGTCCATTGGAATTAAAACCCCAGCCCCAGACCGTACCATCGTTCTTCTTGGCAACTCCGTGGTATTTTCCCGCGGCAATTTGATCAATTCCGCTCAGAGGAATACCCCCCGCGCCTAACACTTGAACGGGGCGAAGTTCATCGCCTGATCCACTGTTATTTCCCAACCGACTATTCGCCTCATATCCCCAAGCCCACACCGTGCCATCATTTTTTCGGGCAATCGTAAAATTCGCTCCGTGGGCCAACTGGGTAATTCCGGTCAATGCCCCCGAAATCAGCGCCGCCTGAACGGGATACGTTTGAAGCGTGACATTTCCCACTCCCAACTGCCCATGATCCCCATTTCCCCAACTCCAAACCGTCCCATCCACCTTCACCACTGCACTATGATAATCCCCCGCTGCAATCGAATTCGCATTTCCCAAGACCGTCGAAGCATTCGCTTTTACCGCACTGGCACTCGTTTTATAACCCAACGCCCCATTCCCAAAATTACCATAAATATTCTCCCCAAAGGAAACGACTTGTCCGTCAGTTCGAACAACCACCGAGGAATTTCCTCGCGCCGAAACTCGCAACCCTAACGTCGCCACTCCACCGGCACGAACGGGAATGGCACTTGTGACATTTAATCCATTTCCCAATTCTCCACTATAATTATAACCCCAACCCCAGACCTCCCCATTCTCTTTCAAGGCAAGCGAATGATTGGTTCCCGCCGCCAGTTCCACCACTCCACTCAAACCCGGAACGGTAATCGCCTGGGTTTTCGTGACAAATCCTCCATCTCCAATTGGCCGCTTCCTCCCAATCCCCAAGCTTTGACACTTCCATCCCCACGAAGTGCCAAACCGTGATACGGTCCCACACAAACTTTAACAACGCCTCCGAGCGGAGATCCCCCCTCCAGAACCGCCGTCAGTTTATTGCGATTTGTCGTCCCGCCATCCCCCAACTGACTCGTATTATTTAAACCAACCGTCCAAACCGTTTGATCCGCACGAACCACCGCCAAATGAAATGCTCCCGCCGACAAATCCTTCGCATTGGTAATGACTCCCGCAGAATCCTGCGCCTCAACCGCCACCAATGAATTGGTCAGACTCCCTTGAGCGAGTTGTCCGTATTGGTTCGAACCCCAGACCCAGACTTTTCCATCACTTGCCAACGCCGCACTAAAATATTCACCCGCCGAAACCGCAATCACTCCCGTCAAATTTCCACCCCCGAATTTTTGAACAACCACCGGGTAATTGGAATAAACCAGCGAATTACGCCCCAGCTGACCATTGCTATTCTCCCCCCAAGCCAAGACCGTTCCATCATTTTTCAACGCCAATGTGTGACGCCCACCGCTCGCGATCTCTTTGATATCCGACAATACCACCGAAGCATTCAACCTCGACTGCACTGGAATCGTGTTCGAATCCGTTGATCCGGTCCCCAATTGCCCTTGATTATTAAATCCAAAACCCCAGACCGTTCCATCTGCCCGAAGCGCGATCGTCGAAGGTCCCCAGGAATTCCCTCCCGCCATGGCGCTTCCAGTGATGTCATAATCACGAATCACTGTTGCGCTAGAAGTCATCCCGCTTTTAATCCCCTTCACCCTCAACTGCAGCGAACGAGTCATCGTCACTCCACCCCCCGAGGGGATCGTTGCGGAAGCCGTAGTAGGCTCCGTACCGTTCGTCGTATAGCGAATACTCGCACCCACCGTTGCACACGAGATGATTGCTGACTGTTGCGTCGCATATTCACCCGAGGCCAACGAAACCACTGGGGTCGAGACCGTTTGAGCGAGAAGGGAAACCGAGACCATCAACAGCAGACCAAGAGTCTTAAAGAGGGTTTTCATAACCAAACATTTACTTATTTTCAAATCAAAGGCAAGAGAAAAATAACCAAGCGGTTACTTTATTGTAATTGCAACTCCCCAAACGAAGCCCGGAAAGAGGGAAGATTGTACGAAAAACATAAAAAGGAGGGGCATTACCCGCGAAATACGCCAAAATTGGATTCAAGTGAAAAGAGGCTTTGAATCTGAGTGGATTGGAGGCGTCGTCCGGAGGACGTCTTTTCATGGACTCGATCCACAGGCTCAAACTTGAAATTCTTACGTTGCATCTCTTTCCCGTGTTTCGAGGGCAATCCTCTGCGGGCTCCGCGTCCTCTGCGCGAGATCAACAGAAACGATCTGCCTGACGGACTGGACTAAGGCTGATGGCCGACACTTTTGAGATAATCCGCCAACTCCTGAGGCTGCATGAAAACACCCCCCTGCTCATGAAGATAATCAATAATTTACTTGAGCCAAAGACAAAGGCAAGCTATAGATAACTGTGTGGTTACTAAATCGCAACAACGCCCCCTCAGATAATTTGATTGAGCGATTCCAGTTCGTGCCTACTTTATCGACGATATGATCTCTCCCGATATCAAAGATTTCTGGATTTCCTGGGCCGCCCTCCTCCTGGAGGGAACTCCCTTTCTCTTTCTCGGCTCCATGCTTGCCGCAGGTGTGACGCTTTTTCTTCCCATTGAAAAAATGCTGACACGGGTTCCCACCTCACGTCCCCTCCGCCTCGCCTATGGTGTCATCGCGGGAATCATTCTTCCCCTCTGTGAGTGCGCCTCGATTCTGGTGGTTCGTCGTCTGATGAAACGAGGACTCCCCTTCGATGTCGCTTTTATTTATTTCCTATCCGGAGCCATGCTCAATCCAATCACGCTCTTTACGACTCACACCGCTTTTTTAAATCGCCACCCCCTCGAAATGACCCTGATGCGATTTGGATTTGGGCTTCTCCTGATCATCGGATTGGGAATCTGGATCTCCTTTCAAGATTCCAGTCAAATTCTCAAACCGAACCCGCATCTCCACGAGCACGACCACCACGCCTCCTCCAAGTTTTCCATGTGGCAGAACGACTCGCTTCATGATTTTTTCTTGATGCTTCCTTACTACGTCGTCGGGAGCGCTGCCGCGGCATTCTTCAACACGGTGGTTCCATGGAAAATAATTGCTCCCTTCATGGAAAATCCGTGGCTCTCTCCACTTCTAGCCATCCTCCTCGCACAGGGAATGAGCCTTTGCAGTACGATCGATGCCTTTGTCATCGCCCCATTTTTTACGATTCCGATCCATGCCAAAATCGCCTTCCTCATTTCAGGCCCTCTCTTTGATTTCAAACTCCTCGCCATGTATCTATTGCTTTTTCGTGGCCGATGGATTTTTAAATTCTGGGTCGCGGTCGTCTTGGGATCCTTGCTCCTCTCCTGGATTCAATGGAGACTTTTCCTTTGAGCGGTTTCCTCGATTTTCTTACTTCGCGGATCCTCGCCGTTCTAGCAATCGGATGGGGTGGTCTTTTTCTTTATCTAGGAGCCACCAAAAATCTCCTCTTTTTTCTACATCCTTCATTTCGACCGTGGGTATTGACCGCCTCCGTGGGACTCCTTGTTTTTGGAATCCGTGAAGCCATTAAGCCGAGTCATTCCTGTTGTGAACATGCCCCCTCTTCGAAAGTCATGCTTTTGAGCTTGCTGGCCATGAGCGTCATTTTTTTTTGTCCAAAACAGACCCTCAGTTGGAAAGCACTCGCAAAGCGCGGTCCGGTTGGGTGGGTCGGATACAAAACTATTGAACAATCCCTCTCACAGGTTCCAAAGGAAGCAGATGCGCCCGTCGATTTAATGCTTTTGTCATCCGCCGTGATCAATCCAGCGGTCCGAACCCTATTTGACGAAAAATCCGTTTCAGTCATCGGACAATTGGCTTCAAACGAAAACGGGCCCCATCTTTCACGGCAATACCTCTGGTGTTGCGCAGCTGACGCGCGCGCCATCCAGATTCCATTATCAGACTTGCCGACACCAACGCTCCCCTTCGAAACCTGGGTCGAAGTCAAGGGAGTCGTCGAAATCCGTGGCTACAGTGTCCTACCCCTGATTCACGTTAAAGAAATGCGCCAGATCCCTGTCCCTGAAGATCCGTACGGATACTAGAGCTCAATCCACTGACCCGGAAAATTCTGAGCTCGAATTCCAACCTCTAATAATGCGATAATCTCCAGGGTCTCCGTCGTCGGAATCAAAGAGTTCCCCGTCTCGAAAAACTTCAGCATATTTTGGATGAAGGGATCAAAAAAATCGTTGATCGCGACCTCGTCTTGAACCCCATTCCGAAAAGTGAGCGCCAACTTAAAGGAAGGATCCTTTTTTAAAGAGAGCTCTCCCTGTCGCTCATCGCCGTATTCAATCTGGAGAAGACTCGCCTCGCCTTGTTCAACCCAGATCACGCGCTTCGCCCCACCCCCCAACGCCATGACTACCATTTCCAATTGGTGAATGGCATAAACCAAAAAACTCCCGTTTCCACAGGCTCGGGCAGAAATAATTCCTTGATTCCGGTCTTTTTGCTCAAGCGCCTTTTGTAAGGCGGGCGCATAACGTAACGCGGAACAGGACATCAGCGGAGTTCGGTACGATGCGGCTTCTTTAAAAAAACTCTGGGCGATTTTAAGCGAGCTCGCCAGAGGCTTATCAATGTAGACCGGTTTCCCACTTTTCAAGGCAAGGGCAGAAAGTTCCTCGTGACGTTCCGGATGACTCGGGGCCAGGATCAGGAGACAATCGCTCTCCTCAACCACCGCCTCAAGACTCTCCGCAGGCTTTACGTGATGTTCAAGACACCAGTTCTGGAGGCTTTTTTTCCCAGAAGGCGTGACCTCAGACCACGCCAAGCTCACTTCAAATTGATCGCGAAACAATGATCTCCGAATCATTTCCGGATAATGATTCGCATGCCATCCGTCAATATCGTGATCGATAAACCCAATTTTTTTCAAACGCGCTCACTCGCCAGATTTCGATTAAAAAACTTCCTCGATTTGCATGTCGACAATTTGATAGGTAAGCCGATCCATTGCAACCGCCACCCAATAGCGTTTTCGGCCTTGCGCAATAAACTCAGGACTTTTTTGCGGCTTTATTTGCGTCTTCCCGTCCTCTACCACCAGATCCAACATCAGATTGACCGTCGACGATTGTCCTACCTCGGCAATCTGCCGGACCACGGCCTCACGATGATGCTTAAATGCCGGCCAGGCTTCGGAAACTTCCGTATTGGCAATTGCCCGAACCATATCCGATCGACTGACCGGAACCGAATTGTTTCCGATCGATGATTGAAATATTTTAGAGGCGATTTTCG
Source organism: uncultured Verrucomicrobiota bacterium (assembly GCA_964555235.1). Classification (GTDB taxonomy): domain Bacteria; phylum Verrucomicrobiota; class Verrucomicrobiia; order Methylacidiphilales; family CAMAQI01; genus CAZKRU01. The sequence continues at coordinate 29,912 of CAZKRU010000036.1, read as the reverse complement.
CAGCATCGACATCCGAAATGGTTTGAGGATTGGTTGCTTGATAAGCACGATCCGCTCCCGTCAGCAACGATTTCCAAATCTCAGGGTAAGGAACATTCCACGACAGTTTACCGGCGACAACGGCAGGATGCTCATAGGCATCAAAGAGATCGAGGAGCGTCAGATCCGCAGAATTCGTGGTAAACAGATCGAGACTTTTCCACGGCATATCCCGGTAAGAATATCCAAGCTCTCCTACAGACTTAAACGGTCGATCCAATATAATGGGACGATAAGTCTGATCATCACTTCGATAGGGATTTAACTTCGGAGTCGTGATAAAGGGATTTACATCCAATCCATAATCTCCCCATCGCCGGACTCCATCCAAATCCGGATAAGCATGAGGATAAGGGCCGCTTCTTGTATAGCGGTTTTCCGCCATACAGGCAATATACCCCCCCACGGTCCCTCCAGTAGTACCATAATAATTTCCGGTATCTCCATAGGACCATGGCTGTAATCCTGCATTCGCACCATAACCAAGATTGCGATCGTAATAACCTGCAATATTTAAGTTAATTGTCATATCGGGGCGCATCGAACGGTCTCCAAAAAAAGTGTTTCCTGTTGCGCCATGACTGCTGATCGAAACCCCAAATCTTGTTGTCCTCGGATCTGATTTCACGACACCATGATTAAAAGCAAGAGGGTTCACCGTATAAGCAACTCCACTCCCTTGCAGCCGAATCGTACCACAAATTGCCGAGTTAAGTCCAAAACCAGCATGCACAGGATGAATCCCATTGGTGCGACTCATCATATTTGCATCATCATTGACCAAACCTGCAAAGGTATGATAGGGAGTCCAATTACCTTTTGAATTCTGGTATTCAGCATAAAAAACCGCATTTGAAAAAGCGCCTATCAATCCCGCATAATTAGCACTCGTAACCGTTAAAACTGGTACCGTTCCGTGATCAAACTTATAGCCCGAGACTCCTGCCATATCTGAGGGAAGTACCGGCGGCGTTTGACCACTCAGCTCCAATCCACTCGCATTTCGAATTACGCGTGGTTCTCGATAATATTCCAAGCCATTGTTTTGAATTGTGATGGGAGCTGTCGAAAATGAAGCGCGAAGCGCATTATAAGGGACATATTTATTGGCAAGAGTGGTATAAAAACCCGGGACATACCAACTGTCCTCTTTAGCTCTTACACGAATACTGGGGTAGGGTTTCGTTGAGGTAGGATTGATTTGCTTTCGATTATTATTCCAAAGCTCTGGAATAACATAATTGTAAAAGGGTCCAACGGTCGTTGGCATAACATGCTCGGGACGGGTAGCAAATTTATTTAAGTAAGGAAGATCTTCGAGCCCATAAAACTCCTCTTGAGCAAATTGAATCACCGTCGGTTCATGATTCGAATCAAACTGATCAATGAGGTTGCCTCCAATCCGGAGGATCTGAAAATCCTTGTTCGCATCGATCCCTCGGGTCCGGGAAGCCGTATATCCGGCACTCACCCCCAGAGATCCCTCTTCGATGCCGAGCTTGAGAAGCTCGAAAAAGTTTGGTTCCCTTCCTTGAGCCTGAACCTGATCAATCGTAGAAATCGTACTGACTTGGCTTCCCGTCCCTCCGGTATAAACCCAGTAATCCCCATTTCTCTTGAGTCCAAACGCTCTCTCAATCCATGAGGAGGAGACCGATTCATCTTCCAACTTTGAAAGCCATGAGAGTGGAAAATACGAGTTGATGAGCGGTTCTCCACGGCGTGCTTTTTTACCGTTTAAGCGGTCGAACTCGCTTTGAACCCGGAGATCGATCCACTTTTTATTCGTCGCACTGCTCTTCCAAGTTGAATCCGATCGAAACATTGGCCTCTCTACACTCCGAGAGAACGTGGTCAAATATTTCAAACTATCCGTCGGCCAACCTTTCTTCTTATAAAATCGAATCAGATCCTGTCGCGATATAAACCCGTTCTCTTTCATCGGATTTCCGATCAGCCCGTTGGTTTGATAGTGCTGCTCAAAGTGTCTTTGCAAATCGCTCGCTGACAATAAATCTTTGTTTGATTTGGAGTTTCTGAATCCATTGAGTTCGTCCTGCATCATTTGCGTAAATCCAGGCAATTGAGTCAAATCCGCATAGGCGACCGTTGGATTTCCGGAACGCCTCATTTCACGCTGGCCCGACGTTCTTCCGGCAACCTGAATATCAAGCAATCCTCCAATATCATACATCGCAAATCCAAATCGAACCGAAGGAGGCTCTTGGCTGGAGACTTCAGAAAGATCTGAAACCAGCTTGCCGTCCTCTTGAAAGTAGAGCCATCGAGGGAGTTGGTTATCCTGAACTTTTCCAAGACACGGCGCTTCCCAATACTTGGCATCCTCAATCACCACGGATCTTCCTTGCAGCCCCGATTTTTTATTTTCCAACCGTTCCATGGAGAAACGTCCATCACTTCTCCCGCTCGAACAAATCAAGGTATTCGCCTCGTTGAGCGCTTGAACGGTGGCCGGGTAGTACGCGCTTCGATCTTTTGGCAGAGACCACTGAATCTCCGAACCCGAACTCGAAGCACTCGCAAAGCTGCCAGTATCACGCTTCTGCAGGGATCTCATCATCTCCTGCATCACGACCTCCACGACCGAGTCACGGAGAAGGTCGACTTTATAGGAGGCATTACGAGTATTGAGCACCTTGATTTTGGAGGTCGAAAACGCAATAAAGGAAGTGATCAGCACAAAAAAAGCGGAAACCATCATCACGACCAAAACCAACGCAAAACTCTTTTTAGCCTGATTTGACAGCTTCATAACGGAATCTCCACGGTACGAAAAAACGACTGCGAAGTGATGCGCTTGTCTTTAATTCCTTTCAATTCTTGATCCACCTGCTCGAAGCGTTCATGCCAAGGGAGCTTCTCAACCATGCCCCCCTCTCCTCTCACCCGCTTGGACGTCATCGGAGTCACATCCTCAACGCTTGGAAACGGTTCCCCTCGCACCCAAGAAAAGTTTGAGATGACAAAAGCCATCGTGACCGCCTTAAGGGAATAATTCCCACGCAATGGCTCACGGGAAATCCAGAGGGCCTTGTTCGTCAAATCCCAATAGTGATAATAGAGGACAAAATCAATGACACGATCTGAAAGCTCTTCCTCCTGATTCTCCAAGAGTTGAGGCCCCAGCCGAAAGGTCGGCGAGTCCAACGCATTTCCATCCATCACCGTTGAGACTCCAAAAAACGGTTCATCCCAACCAATGGAACGCGAATACCTCAAAAGCTTGTCACCCTTCGATTGATGATCCAGCGCGTAGCCTACCACACTAATGAGTCGATCCCCTTGATATCCCTTCTTGCTGAGAAATAAATTAAGATTACGAGTCTCCGTGCGATAATGGATGGGGGTCGATAGCTTGGATGAAACCATACTGCGCAAATCCTGTTGCATCACCTGGAAAATAAACTCCGCCTCAGCCACCGCACTCAAGCTTCGTTTCGAGATTGAAATTGATCTTTGCAGACTCTCAAATGTCGCCGCGAGCATTCCACACATCATGACCGTGATCAGAACGACCACCATCAACTCCACCAGCGTAAAGGCACGTTTACTTTTCATAACTCATGGCGACCGGTAGTGAAAATTCATTATGAATATTCTTCTTAAATTTATCATTCACATCCGGCCATCTCACCTTCATTTGGCCTCGAACTTGGATCCGATTAAAACTCTTCTCAATCTCTTTCACTTTGAACTGCACAAAATAAAAAGAGTCGCGATTCAGATTCTTCTGATTCCCTGCATTCAACAGAACTCCCGCCTGATCAAAAGAACACTCAACCGCTTTTCCCACCCCCAGCGACTCCGGATCAAATCGGATTCCATAAATCAGGGTCTCCTTCTCCTGATAAGGGAGCCCCCGGAGATCCGTCAAGACTCCCTCCAACAAACCCTTCCCTTGCACCAACTCCCGACTCTCCTGATGCGTTTGAATCAATAGCGGCACAAGCCCGATCATCGTCAAGATTGAAAAACTTAAAATTGTCACCGCGAGCAGCAACTCGATCAGCGAAAACGCCTGCTGCGGTTTTCCCATTCCAACCTCCCCACCGAGAACGCCGCTCTTCGGAGCGAGCGTCACTTTTAAATCATAAGCAGGTAGGTTCATTTTAAATTTTATTATTCTCGCTACCCCATTCGACAATAAAAGAGCGCCATCACCCTGTCATCGCCCAATCCCCGATTAACTCCACCTCTAAAAGCTATGACGTTTTCGCGACCTGTCAATAAGTAACTTGTTAGATACTTATTCCTATCAAATTCATTCCAAATGATCTTCAAAGGAAGCCCCCCCCTCCCACCAAAGCTCAAGAATCCTTCTGATGGTTCAGAATCCCGCGCTTCACCAATACAATCACTTGCTCAATTCCCTGTTCAAGCACTTTGGGTGACTTTAAATCCATATTCACCGTACGAGAGAGGGTATATCGATTTGAAAAATAAATCAGACAGAGTCCAATCAGTTGAATCAACAAGTGTTTGGTTTTGAGACCTGGATAGATTTTCCCGGAAGCCACCCCATCCTTGATCACCCCCTGTAAAAGCTCGAGAATCGGAGCCTTCGACAATTCATCCATCGTCGGCCCAATATGAGCCCCGTGGCTCAGATTCTCCCAGAGGAGCAATTGAACAAACTCGTCATTTTCTGAAAGAAATTTAAAATTCGCGCGCACCAGGGACTCAATCACCACTTCCGGTTCGTGCTGAGGATCCAGAACCGCTAATTCAATTTGCGCCAGACGACTAAATACGACTTTCAACACTTCTCGGTAGATGGCAACCTTACTTCCAAAGTAATGATAAACCATCCGCTTATTCACTCGCGCCGCACTGACAATCTCATCAACACTCGTTCCGTCAAAACCTTTTTGCGCGAAAAGCCGCGTGGCGGCGGTCAAAAGCTTTTGGCGGGTACGAGTAGCATTGCGTGTTTTCATAAATTCAGCCTTCACCCTATCCAAGAGCATTTTTGGAAAGGCATCAAGTGGAAGGTTTGAACGCTTCCTTTTTCACGAAAAATGAAGCAATCTAAAAATCTGCTGATTTTATTAACTTTCCTCTTGCATTATTCGAGCCAGATGGTAACCGTATAGTTACTTATATGACTAATTCCTCCTCACTTCCCTGCGCCGCCAACGAAATCGATGAATTTCTATCCCGCCCGACTTCTGGCGTTATGGAGACCCTTGCCCGGCATCCCGGCGATATCATGGTTATTGGTGCGGGAGGCAAAATGGGCCCCACGCTCTGTTTAATGCTCTCGAATGCCCTCCAACAACTCGAATCCTCTTCCAAAGTAATGGCGGTATCACGTTTTTCTTCTGCAGAAAGCCGTCAGCTTTTAGAGTCCGCCGGGATTCAAACGATTCCGTGCGATCTCATGGATCGAAAGGCGATCGCTGCGCTTCCGAATGCCCCCAATGTTTTCTTTCTTGCGGGTCAGAAGTTCGGAACCACGGAAGGCCCGGAACTGACTTGGGCCATGAATACTCTCGTCCCTGCCAATGTTGCCGAGCATTATCCGAACTCCCGCATCGTTGCCTTCTCGACAGGATGCGTCTACTCCAACGTCCCCGTTTTTCAGGGAGGAAGCACGGAAAGCAGCCCCACTGAACCGACTGGAGAGTATCCCAACTCCTGCGTCGGTCGCGAACGGATTTTTGGTTATTACTCCAAAATCAATAAAACCCCCGTTGCATTCTACCGGCTCAATTATGCAATCGATTTTCGATATGGAGTGCTGGTCGACATTGCTCAAAAGGTTTTAAATCGCGAACCAATCGATGTCACCATGGGGCACGTCAATCTCATCTGGCAGGGAGATGCTTGTGCCCGAGCCATTCAATGTTTAGACGTCGCCGAGAGCCCCGCGCGACCGATCAACATTACCGGACCTGAAACGATTTCTGTACGCTCGCTGGCGGAGACCTTTGGCAAAGCCTTTGGCGTCAATGTGACGATTACCGGAAAGGAGGCGGAATCGATCTGGCTCAGCAATGCCTCTGAATCGTTTTCACTTTTTGGATACCCAACCGTTTCAACTCAGCAGATGATTCAATGGGTCGCTGCCTGGATTCTTGACGGAGGAAAAACCTTGAACAAACCGACCCACTTCGAAGTCCGTGACGGGAGATTTTAAGCTTATGAACCTACGATCCCACTTACTCGCCGGCCAAGCCATCCCTGCATTACCTTTGGCATTGGATTCTCAAGGGGTTTACTCCGAAAAACATGAACGCGCGCTCGTCCGTTATTATTTCGAATCAGGTGTCGGAGGCCTTGCCGTCGGCGTCCATTCGACTCAATTTGAAATTCGCGACCCTCAGCATGCACTTTTTGAGCCCGTCCTCAAACTGGCCATCGAAACGATGAATGAGTGCTTGAAAAAGAATCCCCGAAATTTCATCAAAATCGCCGGGGTTTGCGGGCAAACCTCCCAAGCAATTCAAGAAGCCGAACTCGTCAAATCGCTCGGATATCAGGCCGCACTTCTCAGTATGGCTGCTTGGGCGAAGGCCGACGAAACGGTCATTTTGGATCACTGCAAGCGAATTGCCGAGATCCTACCGATTATCGGGTTTTATTTGCAACCTTCCGTCGGTGGCCGCGCTTTTTCCTACAAATTCTGGCGTCAATTTTCGGAAATTCCAAACGTCATCGCCATCAAGATGGCCCCTTTTAATCGATACCAGACCATCGATGTCGTACGAGCGGTGATCCAATCCGGCCGTGAGGATATCGCGCTGTATACGGGGAATGACGATAATATCGTCGCCGATCTCTTAACCCCGTACACGTTTGACGTGGAGGGAAAGCAAGTCACTCGCCGGATTGTTGGAGGACTTCTCGGTCATTGGGGAGTATGGACCAAGAAATCGGTAGAACTTTTGGAAGAGATCAAAGCACTTCCCCTCGATCAGCCGATCAATCGAAGCTGGCTCATGCGTGGAATTGCCGTGACGGATATGAATGCCGCACTCTTTGATGCCGCCAACGGTTACGCCGGTTGTATTCCCGGGATTCTGGAAGTTCTGAGGAGACAAGGCTTGGTTCCCTCCATTCGCTGCTTGAACCCCCACGAAGCCCTTTCCCCGGGACAAGCCGCCGAATTGACTCGAGTCAGTCAGGCCTATCCCGAATTGGTTGATGATGATTTTATATCGAAGAATCTCGACAAGTGGTTAGAGTAATCATTTATGAGTTTTTCGACCTTTGAAATCATTGGCCCTGTCATGGTGGGCCCCTCGAGCTCTCATACGGCGGGAGCCTGCCGCATCGGTTGGGTCTGTCGTGAGTTGATGAAGGGAACTCCTGAAAAAGCAATCATTCGTCTGCACGGTTCATTTTTAGCCACCGGTCAAGGGCATGCGACAGATGAAGCCTTGGTCGCAGGGCTTTTGGGTTTCACCACCGATGACGTGCGACTCAAAAATTCTTTCGAGCATGCCAAAAAAGCACAGCTTGAATTTTCCTTTGAATCCATTGATCTCGGTCCTCAGGCTCATCCCAATTCCGCCCAGCTCGTTCTCCAGAGAGAAAACTTCAATCTGACAGTCACCGCTGAATCGGTTGGAGGAGGTGCCATTTTAATCCGAGAAATTGAGCCCTTTTCCGTGGAAATCCGTGGAACGTTGGAGATCTTGGTGATTTGGCATCGAGATACTCCTGGCTTTCTTTCTCGTATCACCGCCGTGCTGGCATGTGCCGAGTTAAATGTCGCCTCCATTCGAACCAGTCGCTTCAATCGAGGAGAACAAGCCTTAACGGTCATCGAAATCGACGGGACCTTCCCAGCGGATGTACTATTGGTGATCGAGCGATCCAGAACCATCGAGCGTTTGGTTCGTATTCCGGTTTTACCCGGGCTTTGAAAAGGATTTCATGCAATATCAATATCGAACCTCTTCCGAACTTTTAGCCCTCACAGAGACGTATTGCCTTTCGATCAGCGATCTCGTTTTGGCAGGAGAAGATGAGATCGGAAATGGCACTCCGGAAGTCCTTCTCGCCAAAATGAAGGATTACTATGGGCGAATGAAAAATTCCGTTCATCAGGGATTAAAGATCACGGAACGAAGCAAAAGCGGTTTATCGGGAGGAGATTCCAAACGTTTATTTGAGCACAGCCAGGGGAATCAAGTGAGCGCTTTAGGAGCCATCTTTGAAAAGAGTATCGCCTACGGGCTGGCGGTTTTGGAAACGAACGCGGCATTTGGACAAGTGGTCGCCACTCCTACGGCAGGAAGCGCGGGAATTACTCCCGCCTGTCTTCTGACCTGGCAAGAATCTCGAAACGCCTCTGACGAAGTCGTGAGCAAAAGTTTATTTACCGCAGCAGGAATTGGAAAAGTCATCGGATATGGCGCCTGCTTTTCCGGAGCTCAAGGAGGATGCCAGGCCGAGGTCGGAAGTGCCTGCTGCATGGCGGCAGCGGCTCTCTGTGAGTTGGATGGAGGAACACCAGAGCAAGTCATCCAAGCCTCAGCGATCGCGCTTCAAAACACCCTGGGCCTGATTTGTGATCCAATCGGGGGATATGTGGAAGCTCCCTGCATGATGCGTAATGGTTTGTATGGCATTCATGCATTTGGCGCAGCTGCCATGGCGTTAAGCGGAGTTCGAAGCATGGTCCCTTTTGACGAAGTGGTCGGAGCCCTCCGGGAGATTGGCCAAAGGATGCCTCGAATTTACAAAGAGACTTCGGAAGGAGGCTTAGCCACCACTCCCACCGGACTCCGATTTAAGCCAAAACCACGAGTCCTGTAAAAATCTCCCCATCCTCATCAAGTTTTGACGAAGTAAGTATTCCCCTTTTCATCGAATCTTGCAGGAATTTTGTCGGATTCCGCTTCCCTTGGAAGCATTCATTCCGCTACAAAATCCTTATGAAAGCCTACCTCTCTCTGTTGCTCCTACTGCTTCCTGCGTTGGGAAGGTCTGATGTCATGATGGAATCGACCATGATGATGGGAATGAAAAGCACCTCCTGGACTTCCGGCTTAAAGCGGAGACAGGAAGCTTCCATGGGAGCCAACAATCCCTTAGCCGCATTTGGCGGACTTGCCGGCAATCAAATCACCATTCAACGGGTCGATAAAAATGTGGAATGGACGATCTATCCTTCATTTCACGTTTACACGGAAAAATCTCTCGCCATTCCCTATGCAAAAACGCCTGAGATGAAATCAGGCCCCACCACCGAAGGAAAGGCCGAAAAGCCGGATTCCATCGAAGTTCAAAAACGTCCTGAACCCCAAACCATCGCCGGACTCACCAGCAGCGGGCACGACATTATTGTCAATCAGAAGCCCCAGTCGATTGTCTGGATTGCGCCGAAACAATCTCCCATCGATCAAGTCATGAAGGAAGAAGAAGCGTTCAGCAGTGCTCTATGGGAAAAACAGTATGAGAGCTGGCCTCTCAAGGAAAAGATGGAGATGAAGCTCGGAATGAAGCTCCTCGGGATGATGGGGAAAGGAATGATGAACGTTTTTGCCGGAATGAAGGATTGGCCTGAAGGGATGCCGGTCAAAATGGAAATGCTTAAAACTCCCGACAACGAGATGCCTGGGACTTTTTTTGAACTGACCAAACTCGGAGTCGATCCCGTGGACGCCTCTCTCTTTGAAATTCCTGCAGGATTTCGAAAAGTCACTTCGGATGAATTGACCCAACTCCAGACCAAGGAAGTGATGAAAGGGATGGGGATGGGAGGTCAGGACTTCGAAAAAATGCAGAAAGAGATGGAAAAGATGCAAAAAGATCTTCAAAAGCAAATGCCGCAAATGAACCAGAAAGCAGAGGATTAAGATGATTGGACGCTATTCACGCCCCGAAATGCGGGCGATTTGGACCGAAGAAGCAAAGCTCAGCCATTGGATGGAAATCGAAATCCTCGCCTGCGAAGGAATGGCCAAGATCGGCCATATCCCCAAAAAAGACGCCCAGATCATTCGAAAGAAATCAAAGTTCCGGGTCGACCAGGTTCATGAAAACGAGAAGCGGACCAATCACGATGTCCTCGCCTTTCTCGAAGAAGTCGCCTTTCACGTCGGTCCCGCGGGACGTTGGATTCACCAAGGCTTAACCTCTTCTGATCTCCTCGATACCACGCTCGCCATTCAGCTCTGCAAAGCCTCCGATCTTCTTCTCGCCCGACTGAAAAAGCTTCAGAAGGTAACTGCGGCCAAGGCCAAACAATATCAATTCGTTCCGATGATCGGACGTTCTCATGGAATTCATGCAGAGCCGATTACTTATGGACTCAAACTTGCTTTGATGTATGACGAATTTCGCCGCGCCGAAAGCCGCCTCCTCGAAGCCAAGGAGACGATTCGCGTTGGAAAACTTTCGGGAGCTGTCGGAACTCACGCTCACTTGGATCCCCGGGTCGAAACCTTTGTCTGCGGAAAACTTGGCCTTGAAGCCGCGGCTCTCTCCACTCAAATCATCCAGCGCGACCGCCATGCTCATTATGCGAGTACCCTCGCGCTGATTGCCTCCAGTATCGATCGTTGGGCGACTGAATTCCGCCATCTTCAACGAACCGAAGTTCTCGAAGTTGAAGAATTCTTCGCCAAGGGACAAAAGGGAAGCAGCGCCATGCCGCACAAACGGAATCCGATTACCGGAGAACGCCTCAGCGGACTCGCTCGAGTCATTCGTGGAAACGCCATTGCCGCGATGGAAAATGTCGCCCTCTGGCATGAGCGGGATATCTCCCATTCCTCGGTGGAACGGATTATCTTCCCCGATTCAACCGTTCTCCTCGACTACATGCTGGATCTTCTGACGGATCTGGTTGAAAAACAGATCGTCTATCCGGAAAACATGAAACGAAATCTGGAACTGACCAAAGGACTCTACAATTCCCAAACGATTCTCCTCGCCCTCACGGATCGAGGCATGGCACGTCGGGAAGCGTACGAAGCCGTTCAAGTCGGAGCAATGGCTTGCTGGCGTGGAACCGAACCGCTCGCTTACTACCTGAAACAATCAGCCGAGGTCACCAAACTTCTCTCCCCACGCGAGATCGAAAAACTCTGCTCGTTGGAGAAGCATTTCAAGCACATCGCCAGCACCTTCAGGAAGCTCGGAATTTCTTAACGATCACTTTCCCACTTTTTTAGCAATCGCAGCGAAGACCGGCAGGAGACACGGGCTCGTACCAGTTGCCTCCCTGAGTTATTGGGGACGTATCCAAACTAATGACTTTTGAGTTGTTCGTAAATCTTCCGTAGTCCATCATCCTTTTCCATTTTCTTGCGTAACCGTCGGAGCGCTGTCGAAATCGCTCGTTCTCCCGTCATTCCCACTTTCTCGGCCATCTGCTTGAGCCCCATCCTTCCCCGCTCCCTCATCAAGAGCAAAACCAGATCCCGCCCCCAATCCCCATGCCGTTGAGAAAACTCCGTCCATTCCTCCCCCTTCTTCTCCTCGACTTTCTTTACCACCTCATCCCAATTCCACCCCTCCTCCATCTCCCGAATCGCCTTTTGCTCCTCTCGGTCCCCCGCTATCACTTTTCTCACGCGCTTCTCTACCACCTCTCCTCCCAACACCAACCCCCACTTCACCTCTTCCCACAGACTCTCCTCTTTACCTTCTCGAATTTCTTTCTCCACCTGCTGACGATACTCCCTCTTTCCTCCGGCCTTCTTGAGCACAAATTCACTCGTCAGCCATTTCGGTGTCCGATCCAATCCCACATACGCTCGGTAACTACTCCAAGGATAATCCTGCAAAACTTCCAAACGCTCTTTTACGACCTCCTCCCCCGTTTTCTTTCCCGCCCGGATCGCCTTGCTCACTTGCTTATTCAATCCCAGCGACTTCACCCGGATCGGATTCAAATGAACATAACGACTCACCGAAAGCCCCCGTTCTTCCGGATCCAAAATCACTCCCTTAAATCTTCCCTGGAAAACGGGCCCCACTCGGCGATGCCTCCGGTTAAAACTCATTCCATAGCACAAATTAAGCCACTTCATCCCCTCGCTAATTCTCAATTCCGGATCCTCAATCAGCAAATGATAATGATTCCCCATCAGCACATACCCGTGTATCCGAAATCCGTATCGCTCCGGAAGCTTGCTCAAAAACTCGGTGAATTTCTCCTGATCCCCAACCCCTACAAAAAGCCTCTCCCGATTCACTCCCCGATTCGTCACATGATACCAAACCCCTTTGACCCTCACTCGCGTTGATCGTGACATATCTCCCCATCTATCCCAACTCCCTCCCACTGTCAATAGTCATTAGTTTGGATACGTCCCCATTCCGTCCCGTTCCCCATTCCGTCCCGTATGCGACCAACTAGATCGAAAATGCTCTAGACTCTTCACCAGTATTTCGCATCTCATTTTTCATTAATTCAGTTTCTCCGAAGGTTTCGTTTTGAGAATTTCGCAATAGAGTGACACATACGAAAGCTCCGGCGCCCTCGGAGAGGGATCCCTACCAATATGTTAGGAGTGAATTGCCCGGCCTTCGACGGCCAATCCGGCTTCTTTGAGGGTCTCGCTCATGGTCGGATGCGCGTGAACGGTTCGCCCCAGATCCTCGGCGCTTCCTCCGAATTCCATCAAAAGGACCGCTTCCGCGATCAGCTCCGAGGCATTCGAGGCAACGAGATGAACTCCGAGAACGCGATCCGTATTCGGATCTGCCAGGACTTTCGCAAACCCCTCCGTCGTATCATTCGCAATCGCCCGGCCATTCGCCTGAAACGAAAACTTTCCTGCTCGATACGGGATCTTCTTCTCTTTCGCCTCTTCCTCCGTCAATCCGACCCCCGCCCCTTCCGGCGAGGTGTAGACCACTCCCGGAATCAACGCATAATTCACATGGCCCGGCTTCCCCGCCAATTGCTCCACACAAGCAACCCCTTCTTCTTCGGCCTTGTGCGCCAGCATCGGACCTTCCACGACATCGCCAATCGCTGAAATACTCGAAACCGTCGTGCGCCAATGGTCGTCAATTTGAATTCGACCGCGCGGCGTCAATTTGACCCCAACCGCTTCGAGACCGAGTCCTTCCATAAACGGCCGACGACCGACTGCGACCAGTACCTTGTCCGCTTTAAATTCGATGCTCTTACCGTCTTGAGAAGCCGTCACCGTCACTTCATTTTTCTCGATCTTGGCTGACTCGACTTTGGTATTGAGATGAAAGGTGATCCCTTGCTTCGTGAGCGACTTTTGCAAAACACCGGCCACTTCGTTATCAAAACCTGGCGCGATGCGAGGAAGAAATTCCACCACAGTGACTTGAGACCCAAGGCGACTCCAAACCGATCCAAGCTCCAACCCAATCGCTCCCGCTCCAATCACCAACAGACGCTTCGGAACCCGATCAAACGCAATCGCCTGATCACTGCTCACGACCGTCTCGCGATTAAATTTGAGAAACGGCAACTCCACCGGAACGCTTCCGGTCGCCAATAAAATATGTTCAGCGGCCAGAGTCGTTTTCTCTCCCTCTTGGACAACCTCGACAGTCTTGGCGTCGACCAGACGGCCTGTTCCTAAAAAACGCTCGATCTTGTTTTTCTTCACCAAAAAATCGATCCCCTTGGTCAATCCAGAAACGACTCCGTCCTTCCGTTTCATCATCGCCGCCACATCCATCTCCAACCCCTTGGCCGTAATTCCGTGGGAAGCAAATCGCTCTTTGGCAAAGTGAAAATGTTCTGTGGAAGCGAGTAAAGCCTTGCTTGGGATACATCCAATATTGAGACAGGTCCCGCCTAGTGTTTTGCTTTTTTCGATCAATGCCACTGTGAGCCCGAGCTGTGCCGCCCGAATGGCCGCCACATACCCCCCCGGTCCGCCGCCGATCACTACCAATTGAAACGATGATGATGCCATGACTTCTTACTCCTCGTATTTCTGAAATATTTCGAACCCGTGCCCGAAAAAGCATTGACGCCGATTTGACCGTAACGAAGCTAGTTTGCCAATGAAAGAATTTTGTGAAATCTCCCCCTCCCCACTTTGGGAGCGAATCCAGAGGGAAGGCCCGTGGCGATTTGATGCCTGGATGGCTTATGCCTTATACGATCTGGACTCCGGTTATTACGCCAAAGCTCCCAAAATCGGACGCTCGGGAGATTTCTACACCTCGGTCAGTGTTGGCCCTCTTTTCGGACGACTTCTCGCCCTTCAAGCCGCTCGCGTTTGGAATGCCATCGGAAAACCATCTTCATTCGATTTGATCGAACAAGGCGCACACACGGGACAACTCAGCGTTGATTTGCTCACCGCATTATCTCAAGACTCCCCTGAATGCTACCAAGCATCGCAACTTCATTTCGTCGAACCGTCCTCCTCTCTTCAAGAAGCTCAGAAGCGAACCGTTCCAATCACTCATCCTAAGATTCCACTCCACTCTTGGAAAACGCTTCATGAGATTCCGAACAATCACTGGAGCGGTTTTTTTTATTCCAACGAACTCGTGGATAGTTTTCCGGTACGGAGAATTGTTTTCCAACAAGGCCAATGGCAGGAATCTTTTGTCGAAGCCGCACCTGATCAACACTTCCGTTTTGTCGAAAGACTCATTTCGTCGAATGACTCCCTGCAGTCCATTCTCCCCAAGCTTCCCGCCATTGAAGGCTATACCACCGAAATCAACGAAGCGGCTCAGACGTGGATTCGTGAAGTCGCCCGAACCTTGAAACAAGGACTCGTTCTGACGATTGATTATGGATTTCCCTTTGAGACCTATTACGCTCCCGAACGAAATCAAGGAACCCTTCGCGCCTATTTTCAACATCGAATGACCGACGAAATCCTCGAACGAGTCGGAGCACAAGACCTCACTGCCCATGTCGATTTCACCACGCTCTCAAACGTGGGTGAAGCTTCAGGACTTCAAACTTTCAGCTTTACCGATCAACATCACTACCTCGTCGCTCTCGCTGAACCGTTCCTCAAAACCTTGGAATCAACAACCGATCCGCGCAATCCCGATTTCCAAAAAACGATTCGCGCCTTCAAAACCCTCATGCACCCCGAAATGATGGGAACCCGATTTCAAGTACTTGCTCAAGGCAAAGGCATTTCGTGCGACGCTCTCCCCGAAATCCAAAACCGCGCTTAAAGCTTGAGTCCATCCGCTTTTCATCGCAATTTGAATTTCGAAACGAGAAAAAACAGGAAATGAATCTGAACGCTGAGAAATCCTCACTCTTTAGTCCCTGGATCGATCCTGTGACCGGCATTACCAGCTATCTCCTTGCCAAAAAACCAAACGAACTCAACCAATCCTTCTATTTTACAAATCCTTCGTTCTCTGCCGATGGTCGATATTTGTGGTTCTACTCGGCTCACCCGCCGAGCGGCAATGCAGAGATTGGCAGAACCCTCGGTGTCGTCGATTTCGAAAAATCAACTACCCACTGGTTTCCAGAAACTCAATTCCGGGATATGTCGCCTTTTGTCGATGCTCTCACGGGGGATGTTTATTGGTGTTGGAGCTATTCGCTTTATGGGAGAAGTCCTGATCCCAATACTCCAGCTCGATTGATCAACAGTCTCCCCGAATCCATTCACCAGCATCGTTACGGCAAACGACTGGCCACCCATCTGACACTTTCTGCGAATCGAAAAGAATTTCTCATCGATGCCCATTTGGGACGAGAGTGGTGCATCGGGAGTCTTCCCTTGGACGGCACCGATTTCCAACTCTGGAAAACGTTTGACCGCTGTTACAACCACGCACAGTTCAGCCCCACCGATCCCGATTTTGCTCTGATCGCTCAAGATTGGTGGCGCGATGTCGCGACTGGCGAACGCCATTCCATTGAAAATCGAATTTGGACACTCCGACGCGATGGAGAAATCCGACCGATCTTTTCAAATGCCGCCTCCATTGGTCATGAGTGGTGGGATTGCGACGGAGAGCATGTTTGGTATGTCGATTACCACAAGGGAACTGAAAAGGTCAGCGTGCTCACTGGACTCACGACGAGCATCTGGCCCCAGGGAATTTGTCATTCACATTCCAGCAAAAAGGGGCGTTATGTCGTTGGCGATATCGGCACCTACACCTGGCCCAAAACCGGTTGTCGTGTGAGTTTTTTAAATATAATCACAGGCAGGGAGGTTGATATCGTTTCCAACATGCCCGAGCCGGTCTATCCTCGAAGGTCTTACCATATCGAACCTCATCCGCAATTCTGTCTGAACGATACGATGGTTGCCTATACAACTACCGTCATGGGAAGCGTCCATGTTGCTCTCGTTAAGACCAAAGACCTGATCGAAGCCACTACCTAACAATCATTAGATCATATCTTTTGATTTTTAAATCCGATTGCCCTGAGGAAAGCAGGAATACAGGATTGATTTCCCCACGTCTTCTGATAAATTTTACCCATGGCAGCCACCATTGATCTCCATCTAATGACTACTCCGGATAAACTCCGATTGATGGAGGCCTTGTGGCAGGATCTTTCCTCAAAACAGTCTGAAGTCTCCTCTCCCGAATGGCATCAATCGGTTCTTTCCGAACGAGACCGTCTCATTACATCGGGTGAAGAGAGTTTTATTGACTGGGAAGTTGCCAAAAAGAAGCTCCGCGAAGAGCTTCAGTGAAAATCTCCATCCAGCCTTCGGCACTTGCCGATCTGAAAAATGGGTTTCATTTCTACGAAAGAAATGAGACGGGATTGGGAGGCTACTTCTTGGATTCGATTTACTCCGACATTGATTCTCTTCAGCTTTATGCGGGCATCCATTCGACTTACTTTGGTCGTTTTTTCCGACTTCTCTCTGATCGATTTCCATTCGCAATATACTACCAAGTCAAAGAGGAGATCGTCCTGGTGAGAGCTGTACTTGATCTCCGACGCGATCCCGCATGGATCACCAGCAAGTTACAAAATTTGAAATAATTTCTCAAAGAAAAGACGTTGAGTTGCCTGACAATCCATACTTTAAAAACATCCAATGAATCCAATCACCCGCTACATTTTCTTTGGAGCCAGTTCCGTTCAAGGAGTCGGAGATCCTGAAGGAGGATTTGTCGCTCGATTTGCGCAATGGAGGCAATCGCTCGAGCCAAGTGCTGAAATCATCAATGCAGGAATCGGCGGTCAAACGACCGTCGACATGAAGGAGCGACTCGAAGTCTGGGAACCGCAACCTCAAACCGTCGGATTGATCCTGCTCGGATGCAATGATTTTCCCCGCCATCCCGATCCCTATCCTCAAAGCCGCACCACTCCTGAGGTCTACTCAAAAAATCTTGAGACCATTCTCATTGCAGCAAAGCAAGTTCCCCTTCTCTTTGCGACCTCCTTCCCGGTGGATCCACTCCGAAGAGGAATCCCGCCTGAAAGATTTGAAACGTATATTGCCATTGCAAAAAAACTGGCCCATCAACTCTCCATTCCAGTTCTCGATTGGCATCACGAATTTATCTCAAAGAAACTTGATGCCTATTGGGCTGACGATGGAGTTCACCTCAATGCCAAAGGCCATCAATGGATGTTCGAAAACGTTCGGAAAGCCTTCTCAGAGCGTCAGTGGATTCCAGAATTTAATCGTTAAGTATTTGCACTGGAAACCAATTCTCCGCGCAGAGTTCGTCGTGCTCGCAGAGAGTAAAAAGACTATTCTCAGCAAACTCTGCGCGGAAAAAAACCTCTTCATCCCTTCACCGAAACCCACGCACATCGAATCCGCGCTCCGTGACTTTAACAATGACGGCTCCGACTTTCCCCTGTCGCCAGATCCGGGCGGTACTACGTCGTTCTAAGTCCGCAGCGGAATCCCACCCAAGGCGATGACCTTGAAATCCCGCAGCGGGAACGACAATCTCGCGAGGACTCACCGCTTGAAGCCAGGCATCGCTGAAATTACTTTCACTCCCATGTCTCCCTTGTACCAAGACCTCGGCCTGCACATCCCCTTTGAGCAAAAGGGTCTCGCTCCCAAATCCAATATCCCCGGCCCAGAGAAGACGGTGTCCCTGATAATTAAATCGCAAGACCATTCCCCGATCCTCTGCCCGACTTGCTGGAATTTCTCCCGAGGATAAGACTTCCACCGAAAAATCATGATCCCATACATGACGACCCCCGCGGCTCCAACGCTCCGGCATCGTTCCGCTTTGGCTCATGGCCGAAAGCCATTCTCGTTGGAGCGAAGAACGATTTCCTGAACCCGGGATGAGCCAACGTTTCACGGAGGTTTCTCGCATGAGATTCCAAACACCTCCCGCATGAGCACTCGTCAACGAAGTAAACATCACCGCATCCCACGAGCGAATTCCATAAAACTTCTGCAACGGCCCCGTCACTCGGCCATAAGCACGCTCACTCCCCGTATCAATCAACCAAGACTCCCCCCGATAACGAACCAACGCAGTCACCGTCGAATCCGTTGAAGCCAAAATCCATTCGGGCTCGGTCACTTTCCCCCACACCGAAGGATCTGCCACGGGGAGAGTTCCCCCCGGAATGGAGCCTCCGATGCGTACGGCACCGACCAACAGTTGAAGCGCAAGCCAGTTGCTATTATTCAATAAAATCGAAAACGCCGAACATCCAACACCGAGTCCCAGCGATAAGGCTCCGATCCAAACAATGAGCCCCGCCAGAGGGACAACCGCCAGATTCACAAACGGAGAGACCCAACTCGCTTGATGAAAAACCAAAAGACTATGGGGAAGTGATCCGACCCATGCCGCCAATGTCGCCGCCAGTAAACCAGAGATCAACCACTTCGCCCGATCCCCTCCGTTTTGCCAAATCGTCGCCACAGACTTTGGTAAAAACGGATCCATCGGCGAATAAAACCATCGCATCAAGCAAGGAGTCAATGTCATCAATGCCAGCACCACCAAAAAGGAGAGCTGAAAACCCAAATCATGAATGGATGCGGGTTCCACTCCCAAAACGAGGAGCAACGCGGCGGACCAAAGATTTAATGCCGAGAGAGGACGCAAGGAAACCCACGCCCCCAAGACAAAGAGTGCCATCACCAACGCGCGAACCGCACTCGCCTGCAATCCCGAGAGGAGACAGTACATCCCGAGAAAAGGAGCCAGCAGCCAGCCCCACCTCCATCGATTTAACCCTACCCCTTGCAAAAAAAGAATTCCGAATCCGAGGAGCACCGCCACATTTTGTCCACTCACCGCAAAAATATGATACGTTCCTGTATTTCGAAAATCGGCCACCAAATCGGCCGGCAATCGAGAGCGGTAGCCGAAAAGCATTCCGGCGAGAAGTTGTACAGAGAGTGGATCATCCTCCAATCCCAACGTCAGTTGCCTCAATGCGTATTCGCGAAGCTGCAACGACCAAGCCACGAGCCGACTTCCTTGACCGGACGCCTTCCGTTCCACCCGATCGGGATGCGCTTCAAAATAAATCCCCTGCCCGGCCAACCATTCTGCATAATTCCACTCCCCCGGATTTCGAGGAGATTCCGGAACCGTCAGTCGCCCTTGAAATTGAATCCGATCGCCATACGCCCACTCCCCCAGCGGCAACGTCAGACGAATTCGTCCCTCCACCACTTTACTCGTTCCCTCGGATTCCTTTAACTCCATTGAACAAATGGCCGTCGGATTTTTTCCCAACTGCTCCACCGGACTTTCAATCAATCCCGACCATGTTGAATCCACCTCAATTTCTTTCAGAGAAAGCCGTCGAAGTTCAGTGGGGGAAACGCTCGATTCCCGCCAATGGGCATACGAGGCCGCACTCAGTAAAATCGCCAAACCGAAAAAAAGATGTCGAACTCGATCCGTTCGCGCCATCAGCCAGCCACCAAACGCCAAACCTCCCAACCCCAAGGCAACGAGCGATGAAATCATTTCATGAATCAACACTCCGGAAGCAAATAAGAGCGCCGCAAACAACAATGGCGCGCGTCGACCCTCGTGAATCTCCCCTCCCTGCATTCCCCACCCTCCCCTTTTCTACAATTTCTAAAATGAACTCTACGAGCTCACTCCACTTCACCCTGCTTCCAAAAAGTCTCAAAAGCGCGATCCCAACTTCGCTCATCATGCACCCATTGCGCCATTTGAAGTCGCGCAGAGCGATCCGGGAGCTTCTGTAATAATTCTTCGCAAGCCTTGACCCAAGCAGCCAAATCGCGCGCAGGAATCACCCGACCTTGCTCTGGACGCGTCACTAATTCACGAGGTCCGCCCACATCTGAAACCAAAACCGGTAATCCGGCCGCGAGCGCCTCAATCACCACATTCCCAAACGTGTCGGTCGTACTTGGAAAAATAAAGACATCCGCCGAGGCATAAGCAATTCCCAATTCGCGTCCCGTCAAAATCCCTGTGAAAATCACTTCTGGAAAAATCCCCGACAATTCCTCCCGATACGGTCCATCGCCAACCATCGCCAAGGTGAAGGAAGTCCCCCGCTTCTTCAACGCCAATGCCACTTCTGCCAAAAATCCGAGTTCCTTTTCCTTCGAGATGCGACCCACATAGAGAATCACCGGCCCTTTGGCTCCCTTTGATTTCCAGTACTTGGAATCATGATGCTTCGGATTAAAAAGTTCTGTGTCCAATCCCCTCGGTAAAATCTCCAGACGTTCCTCTGGAATTCCGCGTTCCCGCCAGTAACGTTGATAGAAGGCCGAATTCGAATAAATGAGGTCAAACTGGCCGTAAAACCACTGCATATATGACCACATGAGTGATTCCATAAATGAATCATCCGTGAGAATTCGGGCGTACTGCGGAAAATCCGTATGATAGATTCCACTGATTCGAAGTCCCAGCAATCGACCGGCCGCGAGTGCGGTTAATCCAATCGGTCCGGGAGTGCTGATGATGAGCTCCGTAAATCCTTCCCGCTGGATGTAATCGACCATTTCCAAAACCGGTGGAAAACTCAATTTTTGAAGTTTGTACTCGGGAATTTCAAACTCTCCCACTGGTGTAAAATTCTTGATCGGCAATCCCTCAATCTTCAGATCCGAACGCGATGTCACCACTGTCAGATGTTTTCCCGCGTTCTGCGCTGCACGAGCCATTGCACAAATCGTACGAGCAACTCCGTTCACGTCCTCCAGCGTATCCGTAAACCAAGCCCGCTTGGAGTTCCGCAAGTTTAGCGGCAAGGATCCACAAAACGAACGCGCGGTTTGCCTCAAGACCGTTCGATCGGCATTGTAACGGTGGAACGATATCAGATAGGGCAACAAGACCCCCGCTGCCGGAAGAACTCCGGTGAACGTCTGTAAGGCGTCAAGCACATCCCCCTGTTCCATCCGGCGAATAAATTGTCGCGTCAAACGGTATCCGAGCTGATTCGTCAGATAGGAAGCCATCCGAAAGGTTCGCCGTTCCGAAGACTTCTCCTCTGAAATAATCCGATCCAGCGCCTCGACCACTTTCGAGTCCGTCACAAAATCGCCAATTTGTCGGGTCAAACTGGGCTCTCCTATTTTGAGAAACTCAAAGGCCTGTCCGCTGCGAATCGCTTCAGTCAAATGACCGATTTTTTCTCCAAACGAAAACCGCGTCGGATTTTGTCCAGCCAGAAATCGCTCCGCCATCGTCTTGAGGAGGTTGGCTGCCAATGGTGCTTTTTTTCGGAGCCGATCTTGCGCATAAGCCAACACAATCCGGTACTGAACACTCGAGAGCCGGAGTGGATCTCCCCGGGGTCCCTCCATCGTCCCACTCCCTTGATGTAGTGCCGCAAAATATTCCTTCGGTGTTTTGGCAGCGGGAACCCCGGTCCAACAATTTCCCACATCCAAGCCCCCGTGATCATCTGATCCGGCGGTCAGAATTTTAATTTCAGGATTGGCATGTGTCGGCTCAATTCCATGACGATTTGCCAACTCCTCAATTTTTTCCCGAGTTAATGCACGGAGCGATGCGACCGTCACTTCTTGAGCGAGCGGCTCCCGATTGCCATTAATTCCCTCAAACACTTTGAACAAGAGTACCAATTTTTCAAAGTGATCCATCGTGATCGGACGATTCAAAGCCGTCAATGGATGCGTCACCGCATGTGGGAGCTCCTCTTTCCTCAAATAAGCGGAGAAGTCGTAGATATTTTCACGAACTTTTTGAATCACTTCATGCTGCGCTTCGGTAAGATTCCAAACAAGAAGATGAATCTTCACTCCATCCGGGAAATAGGTTGTGACTTCCTCACTGATAAATACGTCGGGGTGATGCGCCAACGCCAAACATCCATCGATCCGGTGGTGATCCGTAATGGTTTTAAAAGCCATCCCCACTTCGTGGAGGCGCGTGTAGAGCACTTCGGGCTCGCTGCAACTCTGAGGAAGTCCCAACTGGCGAAGAATCCACTCGGAGGGTCGGTCCGAAAATCGCGAATGAAGATGAAGATCAACCCGTTGCATATTGCTCGTAGGTTATGGGGCCATAGCCGAGATCCAAGGTCGATTTTATCAGTTTCTCAATTTGTCTCCAAATGACGGGATGCTCAAAATCTCCGGGATGCAGGGAAATCCGAAAAACAGGAAGGGTTCGGAGCCGTTGAAAAAAACAGGCATTCCACCCCAGCGATGCCCCTCGTCGCCAGAGTGCTCTCGTACTCCAGCAAAGCGTCGGAACGGAATCCCTCCGGGGTCTCTCTCCAAAAATCACGATTTCGCGATGCAAGACCGTGTATTGAAATCCGAGCGAAGGCAATAAATCGATCAACATCGGATGAATCAACCACGCAGGCGCAATAAATCCGGACGAGTTCCAATTTTGACGCTTGAAAAAGGCCACTCCATCCCGCCAGCGCGCCCGGGCGGATGTTTCCTCCAAACTCAAAAACTCTGCCTCCCCGTTCGTATAAAATTTCCTCCAAAACCAATCACTCATCTGGGGAGGTTGTCCTTCCAAATCATGAAAATGTCCGTGAAGCACGAGTTCGTCCCCCGCCGCTTTCCGTTGGACAAGCTTTCGACACAAAGACGAATCCTCTTCCACTCCGGGACCGTGATGAAAATAAGGAACGACCAACAGTGATGCCGTTCGAACCCCCCAATCCAGCAATGCCTGGCGCTGTCGCTCGATCACTGACGCGCTGCCGGGATGCACATCGTGCAAAGAAATAATCACCCTTCTTTGCACGAACCAATCTCCTATTCCAAAATCGTTCCGACCTTCAGGTTAAATCCACGAGCAAACTCCGCCGCGTGCATTCGCTTCTTTCCTTCAAGTTGAACCTCACGAAGTAAAAGCCCCCCCTGACCGCCGCTCGCAACCAAAATTCCGTGACTGTCGACCCGGAGCACCTCTCCTGGCTTGCCCTTGGCTCGCCGCGAAAAAATGACGGTAAAAATTTTCAACATCCGCTGATCCGGACCTTCGGGAACCCACGTGTAAGCAGAGGGCCACGGCGTCATCGCACGAATATGAGCCTCGATATCGCGTTTTGACTTGCTCCAATCGATCCGGCCATCTTCTTTTTTTAATTTTTTCGCGTAGGAAGACTTGCTGCTGTCCTGCTTGATCCGGGGCGCCTTCCCCTTGGCAATCATCCCCAAGGCATCCATCGTCGCCTCACCTCCCAGAATACTCAATCGATCATGCAGCGTCTGTGCGGTATCATCATCCTTGATCTTCGTTTTTTCGATCAAAAGAATATCCCCCGTATCCAACCCCTCATCCATCCACATGATCGTTACCCCAGTCTGTTTTTCCCGGTTGAGCATGGCTGCCTGAATCGGCGCTGCGCCACGATATTGAGGAAGAATGGATCCATGAATATTCAAGCAACCGAGCTGGGGAAGTCCCAAAACTTCCTTCGGTAAGATTTGGCCATAGGCGGCAACGATCATGACATCCGGCTTCATGTAGCGAATCTGGTCCATCGAAGATTTCTGGCCAATTTTTTCCGGCTGAAAAATCGTCAGGTGCAATCTGAGTGCTAATTCCTTAATCGGGCTCGAAGTCGGTTTCATCTGCCGTCCTGAGGGACGATCCGGCTGGGTAATGACTCCGACCACGGTATGATCCGGATGTTGAGCCAATGCCGTCAATGCGGGCGAACCAAAGGGTGAAGTTCCGATAAATACGACTCTCATGCGATTCAGAAGATTTCCCCTATTTTCCGTCGAAGCGCAAGCCCAGAATCATTTCATTAATCAAATGGGCTATTTTTCCCGCGCGGAGCTCGCAGAGGCCGCAGAGATTTTGCTTGCTTAAAAGCACCCCTCATCAGACTCTGCGAACGGTCCCCGCCTGCAGCGCGATGCAGCTTTGCGAGCAGATCTGCGCAGGAATTTAGGAATCGGTTGAATCACTGTGATACAAAGAAAGCAGTACGCATGGAATTTCTAAGCTTGATCGAGGCGATATTGTCTCTTCTCGATTTAATCTCGATAATCGCGGATATTTATTCGTGGTTCAGAGGCCAAAAAAACCGCATTGAACGTAATGAAGCTCGGAAATCAGGTGCAGCTATTCCAGCAAGAGATCACTGGAATCGCCGAGTTATCGTTCTTACTGTTCTGATTTGTATTCTCACGACATTTTTGATTTATCGGAAATTATGAAGAAGTCGAACTAGGCTCCACCGCCACGTTTTGGTTCAATACTGGATTTTGGTCAAAATTTGAATCTGAGGGGAGAGGTAATCGCTTAAGGGTTATTAAGTTAACAGTTCATGCTTCCAGTCACAGTCTCCACAATCTTCGCCCCAATTGCCAATGACGACGTCGCCGCCGGAGAGGGTGCATTCACGACATGCAAGACCGCCCCTTGATGCACCAGAAGAAAGTCTTCAACTAAGTTTCCGTTGGGAAACATTGCCTGGGCACGAACTCCGGCGCCTCCCTCCTCAAGATCGTCATTTTGAATTTCCGGAACCAATCGCTGCAGGGAGGCGCAAAACGCTCTCTGACTGAAGGACCGATAAAGTTCTGCGGCCGCCATTCCCGCATGCTTTCCCATAAATCGCCAGAGTCCTCCGTAGCTCAAAGCATCCCAGAGCTCGCCTCCGTGAATTTCTGATTTTCGATACCCTTCCCTCGCAAAGGCCAACACCGCATTCGGCCCCGCCTCCACGCCTCCCTGAACCATCCGGGTGAAATGCACCCCGAGAAATGGAAACGTTGGATCCGGAACCGGATAAATCAGATGCTTCACCAAATGCTGCCGCTCCGCTTTAATTTGAAAGTACTCTCCTCGAAAGGGAATAATCCGCGCCGGACGTTTTTGCCCCAACGCTTCCACAACCTGATCAGAGTGAAGTCCCGCACAATTAATCACCTGTTTCGAAAGGATCTCACCTTGGGCTGTCACCAAGCGATAGCCGCTTCCTTCTGAGATTCCTCTCAAGACCCGGGCTCGCAAGACAATCTTTCCTCCCATGCGTTCAATTTCTCGAACCAACGCATCTGCCACTCCTCGATAGTCGACAATCCCTTCTTGAGGAACTCTCACTCCGGCAATTCCTGCGGCATGAGGTTCAATCTCACGAATTTCTTCGCGTGTTAATTTCCGGAGCCCTTCCAATCCATTTTGAATCCCTCGTTCGTAAAGTCGCTCCAACCGGGGAAGCTCCTCCGGTTCCGTCGCGATAACCACTTTTCCACACACTTCATGAGCCACGTGATGTTGCTGGCAAAACTCAATCATCTGTCGAAGCCCCCCGACACAGAGCTTCGCTTTTTCGGATCCTGGTTTATAATAAAGTCCGGCGTGGAGAACCCCACTGTTATGCGTCGATTGCTGACAGGCGACTCGACCGTCCTTTTCCAGCACCACCACGGATGCTCCTGGGAAATTTTCGAGATATCGATAGGCCGTCGCAAGCCCAACCAGTCCGCCCCCGATTACGGTCAACGCCGCTGAAGTGGGAAGCGCCGAATTCACATTCTCAAAAAGATGAAGCCATCAAAACCGTCGCATCAACCGACCGCAAGACTTTCCAGCTCATCGGCGGAAACCACCAGATCGATATCCAAAAGCGTTTTAACGGCTCCCTTCACCCGGGCCATACCCATGATATAATCCGTCTTGAGCTTGCTTCCAAAATCAGGCGCTTGCTCAATTTCCGCAGTTGAAATACTCACCACTTCCTCCACCGCATCCACAATCAAACCGACTTGGGAGATATTTCCGGAAGAATGTTTAACTTGAACGACCACAATGCAGGTCCGTTCCGTCATCCCTGTCTCATGGAGGCGAAACCTCAACCGGAGATCGATCACCGGGATCACTTTTCCCCGAAGATTGATCACTCCTTTGAGATACTCCGGCATTTTGGGAACCGGGGTGATATTCAACATCCGAATAATCTCGCGAACCTTGAGAACCCCAACCCCGTACGATTCGTGTCCCAGTACGAAGGTGAGATATTTAACGGCAGATCCCTGCGTTTTGACGGCAGCAGTTTCCATATGACTCGTACTCATTCCAACTCCTTGGTTCTACCTTTTAGCATAGAATCAGATCGGACCACGTCAACTTGGTATTTCCCTCGAAAGCGCCCCCTCTCCACTTCGAATCTAAAGCCGATGAAAGCCCGATCCGAGGTGCTTCAGCGGAGCTCTGCCTCGTGAGGACGTCGAAGAGGAATAATTTCGAATTCCTTCTCCTCCCGATCCCGCTTCGCCACTTCACGTCGGGCCAACTCCCGAAAAGTCATCTGCGCTTGATGCGGTGTTTGTCCTTCTTCCGGACGAAGCCGTCGATAGAGGCCATTCGACTGAAGTTCCCGCGCTTTGACACAGTCACGAAGGAGGGTTCCCAGGATTTCTTCAACCACCCTGCGTTTCAACGACCCATCCTCAATCGGAAAAACGACTTCAACCCGCTTGAAAAAATTGCGCCCCATCCAATCCGCACTTCCGAGATAAACTTTGGAATCCCCTCCGTTTTCAAAATAGAAAATCCGGCTGTGTTCCAAAAATCGTCCCACGATGCTGATCACCCGGATATTTTCACTGACGCCTGGAATTCCGGGACGCAAGCAACAGATTCCCCGAACAATCAGCTCCACCTTCACTCCCGCCGATGAAGCTTCATAAAGCGCCCGAATAACTTCGTCCTCCACCAACGAGTTCATCTTGGCGATGATCCGGGCCGGCTTTCCCTGACGCGCAAATTCGGTTTCTTTTGCGATAAGCTCTTTGAAGCGGCGGGAAAGATCAAACGGAGCCACCAGGAGTTTTTGAATTCCTTGGAAACGCCCCATTCCGGTCAAAATATTAAACAACGCCGCCACTTCCTGCGTCAATTCGGGACGGGTCGTCAGAAAACTTAAATCCGTATAAATTTTTGCAGTGCGCGGGTGATAGTTTCCCGTCCCCAGATGCACGTAAGCACGAATTCGATCTTCATCACGGCGCACCACCAGCAACATTTTGGAGTGAATCTTCAATCCCACAATTCCGTAGAGAACGTGAACCCCGGATTCTTCCATCTGACGCGCCCAGGCGATATTATTTTCCTCGTCAAAACGCGCCTTGAGCTCCACCAAAACCGTTACCTGCTTTCCTTGGAGCGCCGCCTGAATCAATGCCCGCACAATTGGAGAATCACCGCTCGTGCGATAAAGCGTCATCTTGATCCCCAAAACATTCGGATCCTCCGCCGCTTTTTCCACAAAATCAACCACTACATTAAAACTCTCGTACGGATGATGCAGCAGCATATCACTTTCCCGGAGAACCTCGAACAGCGAATGCTCCGGAGCTAACGCGGGAGGAGTGACCGGCGACCACGGACGATCCCGGAGATGGGGAAAATCCTCGTGATTACAAAGTGGCATCAGATGCGTGAAAGTAATCGGATCGGAGTGATGATAAATATCCTCACGGGTAAGCTTAAACATCTCCATGAGATACCGCTCGAGCGCTGGAGGACACCCTTCATGAATTTCCAAGCGAACAACATTGCCCTTGTTTCGTTTCCGCAGCTCTTCTTCAATATGCCGCAACAAGTTTTCCGCCTCTTCCTCGTCAATGTAGAGATCGCTATTGCGTGTTAAACGGAACGAGCGGCATTCCATCACTTTCTCACCAGGAAATAACTCTTCAATAAAATGCTTCACCACCCGACTCAAGTAAATGTAACGGTGGGTTTTTCCTTTTGATGGCAACGGAACCAGCCGGGGAAGAATTCTCGGAATCTGGACAATCGCATAAGAATGAAGTTCCCCCGATTGACGCCGGTCCAGCTGCACGATGAGATTGTGACTCTTATTGGCCAGCTGGGGGAAGGGATGACTCGGATCAACCGCCAGAGGCGTCAAAACCGGAAAAATTTCCTGCCGAAAGTGATTTCGTGCCCACTCGAGATCCTCACCGTCCAGCTCATCGA
Organism: uncultured Verrucomicrobiota bacterium; assembly: GCA_964555235.1. Lineage (GTDB taxonomy): Bacteria > Verrucomicrobiota > Verrucomicrobiia > Methylacidiphilales > CAMAQI01 > CAZKRU01. Next base: position 1,568 of record CAZKRU010000036.1, on the reverse strand, counting down.
TTTCTTCAACAATAATCCCCTCATCCCGCAACAATCCCCTCAACTCTTGATTCCACAACGCATACTGATCGCGAGACATCTGGTGCGCGCGACGCTGAATCGCTTCGAATACCTCGCGAGGGGTCATTCCGTCGAAGGGATCTTCATCCGTATTATTTTCAATCTGCTGCTTGATTCCCGCAACACGGACCTCAAAAAATTCATCCAGATTATTGCTCACAATACAAAGAAAGCGAAGTCGTTCCAGAAGGGGTTGTGAAGGGTCTTGCGCCTCCTCCAAGACGCGTTGATTAAACTCCAGCCAGCTTAGTTCACGGCTAATGAAGTATTCAGGCGAAGCAAATGCGGAGACTTCTTGATCATCCTTTTTTCCCATGGAAAAAGCCTATCCAATCTTCCGCAAAGCAACAACTCCAGAATTGTGACCTTTCTGCAACAATACCGCCTGCAACCTCTCCCCATCACCGCTTTCGTTTCAGTCAATACTGCAAACCAATCCCGACATAGAAATTTCTTCCGTATGCGGGATCAATTCCATCCCCACGAATACGAGTATAATAGTCTTCATCTAAAAGATTGTTAATCCCCCCCACCAAACTAACGTAATCTTTGTAAACCTTCCACTCCGCCGTCAGATCCCACACCATGTAGGAAGGAATATGCCGATTGGCCGTTCGACTGTCATCCGCATATTGATCCGCAACCAAGGTCCCTAGAAAAGCCAACTTCAGACGATCTTTCCACTTGTAAATCACGCCACTCCGAACCTGATAATCCGGCGCATACTGGGGATCATTTCCATCGGCGGCTCCACTGATAATTTCCGAGGACATCAAGGTCGTCGATCCATAGAGACTAAAGGACCCAAAACGCGATGAAAAATCACTCTGCGCCACCTCACTGTAAACACCAAATAGATCCAGATCCACGGCAGCATCCCATCCGTAATTCCACGAGCGTCCGACATTTTGAACTACTCCTCCAATCGTTCCGAGTTTGTTGTCCAAATCAACCAAAAAGAGACTCGTATCGTAATCCAACCAACTTTGAGGAGTTCCGCGATAGCCGACCTCATACATCCAGCTATTGGACTCTTCAATATCACCCCGAACCGTCGCAGTCGGGTCAAGCACCAACGCCTCGGTATAAATCGTCGGACGATAGCTTTGCGAAACGTTCGCATACACCTCCGTCTGATTCTTCAAATCATACGAAGCTCCCAATGAAACCAACGGCTTGATGGTCAAATCATCGCCTTCACGACGCGAGGTCGGAGCCACCATTTGCTCCGTGCTCACGCTTTGCGCCAGATTTTCCAGACGAAATCCCGGCACCACAGAAAGATCTCCAAACGTGAATTTATTTTCCGCAAACCAACTCCCATAAATCGTTTCCCGATAGGAAAGCCGTCGTGTGACCCCATCCTCCGCATTCGCGCTCGTACCGCGTTTGTCCGTCCGGGGCGATGTCGTATAAGTCGTCAGGAATCCCCCGGTGAATGTATGCTTCTGATTCCACGCCTCCCAATCATGACGCAATCGGGTCTCCACCCCCCAGGAATAAAACTC
>CAZKRU010000035.1:12526-43140 GCA_964555235.1 uncultured Verrucomicrobiota bacterium | reverse complement strand
TTCCTCCCGGATTGATGGTGAGAGAACCGACTTGTTGGATCCCGGGGGAATTTCCAGGACTGTAGGTGGCGCCTCCATTAATCGTGAGGTTTCCGGAGATCGTTCCACGTCCCTTCAATGTTCCTCCATTGGCGACGACGTTTCCCGCCCAGTTTCCTCCCGCTGACGTTCCAATGACGAGAAGTCCTGAATTCACGGTGGCTGTTCCGGTCGAAGTGTTTGCCCCAATGAGTGTTTGAGATCCGGTTCCGATTTGTGTCACTCCTGAGGTTCCTGCATAAATGGTAGCGTCAGGAGCTAGATTCAAGTTATTCGCCAATGAACTTACCGTCAGACTGATCGTGTTTGCATTGTAAACCAAGGCACCCGAAAATCCCCCCCCGGCGATCGTGACGGCCCCTAGTTCATTGGTAAATCCATGCGCGGTTGCCGTAGTTCCAGAATCACTGAAAAAATCATAAAGGGTAAAACTCCCCGCAGCAAAACCAGCCCCTTGATTCACGGTAATCGCATTGCTATTCAATACGACTTCGCCATTGCTGTAATTAAAGAAACGAATGCTATCACTCGTCGTTCCCAAGGTAAAAACAAAGGAGGAACCTGAATCAAAGGTCGTTGATCCTGCCAGTGCTGCGGCAGCATTATCGAAAACGAGCGATTGATTTCCAATTCCGGGGGTTACGGTCCCTGAAAAATGCAGTTGCCCCGTACTCCCGTTGGCGACGGTGACCGTTCGAATGCTATTGCCAGTCGAAAGATTGCCCAAGGTCATATTCGCTCCCGTCAACGTAAACGTCGGATTACCGGTAAACGTCGTCGCTCCAAAAATAAGCCCGGCGGTTCCTGAAGTGACATTCGCTCCTTTGTTCACCGTCAACGGATTCGTGCCGACGGAGAGCGTTCCCATGGTGTGATTAATTCCGGCTCCTGCCGTTGCCCGTTCAATGGTAATTGTGGCATCCCCTGAGGCGGCCGCATTTATGGTAGTATTATTTCCAAAAGCAGAAGCGCTATCGTTGGTTAATTGAAGAACTCCTTTGGTGAGTGTGAATGACGCCTTGCTGCCGGCCTGCCCAAGAGAATCTGCGCTTTTAAGATCCAGAACATCGGTTGTGTTTCTCCCATTCTCAATCACTGACCCCGTAAAACCGGTATTTGCGGCTCCGATGGTTAACGTTGAGGTTCCGGCGACTTGGGCGCCGACGAAGGTGAGGGTATTCGAGCCTGTTAACTGTCCTGCGGTATTCAGCTGAAGATTGTTCGTATTGGTGACTTCAATGCTGCCACTCCCACTTGAAAAGTCGAAAACGCGTCCTGCTCCCAAGGTAAAACTCGCGGCACGAAGTGTTCCTCCTCCGAAAATCACATCATTCGCTGCATTTCCGAGTCTGGCGTCTCCTGCAGCCACCAAGGTGCTACTATTCAACAACCAATTGCCGGTGAATGTATTATTTTGACTCAAGGTCGTGAGCCTTGCGGCTCCCCCGGATGCCTGAATCGTGAGATTGCCGGTCCCTGAAATGATTCCGTTGAGGTTGATATTTCCGGCGGCTGACGGATTATCGATGATCGCGTTTCCTGCAAGGGCGAAGGCAATTTGCAGATTTAAAGTTCCCGTGGTTGAATGAGAAATGGTTCCTCCACTTGCTAATGTAAAGGTGTTCGCTCCTCCGACCGGGTTCACCCCGCCCCCAGTGGAATTGCTAAGGCTATTGAAGGTGGGGGTTGTCGCGATATCAAAGTTGGTTGGATCATTGGCACCGGAATTATCCAAAAAGACATCATCTCCAGTTGAAGGGGCATTTCCTCCGAGCCAATTACTCCCAAGGCTCCATGCCGTCGTAGTTGCTCCCGCCGCATTCCAAGTAATGGAGGTGGCATGAGTCGATGTTCCGAATCCCCCCAAAAAACAAATGACCCAAAGTGGAGATTTTTGGATGAAATAATTCAGAGTCATTTTTGCTTGGGTCATCGTGTTAATCAAGGGAGAGGAGATGCGCTCTGTTCTCACCACGCTGATACACTCACTAAAAATAGCTAAATTTTTGGAAGAAAGCAACTTTCATAAGCCCAAATTTTGCAATAGACCCCCTCTATTCCAAAATTTGCCTCATAAAAATCCACTCTGAAAGAGCGGTTTTTTTGAGGCCGATTTCCCCTTCAATTTCATTCACCATTTTGGCGAATGAAATCTCGGCGGGGTTTTACCCCCCGACATACGTCGGGGTCCTTCTTCCCGCCAGGACAGATTTTGCATTTTCTAATGCAAAATCTGGGTAAGTAGAGATATCAGAGTTGATTTGCGTTATTCGCCGGTTATGATCATTGGAAATGAAGTCATTCTCCGTGTGCTTGGTTTTTCTGACCGTTTTTGCTCATTCAGTTTTTGCAGATGTTCTGGCTTATTGGAATTTTGAAATCGTTACAGGAGAGACGACGATTGCATCCGCTGTTGATACGGTTTCGCATCTTGAATTGAAACAGGAAAACTCGGGCTATCAACCGACTTGGGATTCACTCACGCCCCCCTGTCCTCCGGGGACTGCCAATAACACCAAATCGGCTGGTTTTAGTCGGCAGGTCAAAAGGCATCTCATTCTCGATGCAAATTCTGCTGAAAAATTAAACTTTGGAGAGTCAACGCCCTTTACGATTGAGTTGTGGATTCATCCCTTGTCCTATCCGACGATCGATGCTCCCAAGGTTTCCAGTGTGATTCTCTTAAAGCGAGGCGGTGCGCCGACGGATACGATTCATCCGGGATATCAACTATCGATGAATGCTCAAGGGAAGCTCTTCTTTCGTGCGGAAGGACTGGTCGGGGGAAAAACATTGGCATCAACGGCATCCATTCCTCTCTCCAAATGGTCTCATCTTGCGGTGACGCGGGACTTTAAGGGGAGTTTTAAGTTTTACATTAACGGGCAGCTGGATGCGACTTCGTCAGGACCGCTCTACCAAGGATCCTTGTCGAACAATGGCGACTTTATTCTCGGTTCGACGCCTTTTGCCCAAGGCAAAGATTTCTTTTTTGACGGGTATATCGACGATATTCGGATTTCAACGCTCCCACTCGAACCGATCGATTTGCTCTACCGTTGACGCGTGAGTTGATCAGATTGAACTCGTGATCGTTTTTTATCGAGGAGCTCGGGGAACCGTCATGCTTTTGAGGCGATCCAAATAATCATGGATCGTCTTTTCAAAGGCAGGGGAGAGCGTCGGAGGGGATGAGGGCGGTGACAGATACTCGTAAGTAATCATCTGATTTGCCGTCTCAAGGCGCAGTGGCAAAAAAGTAGAACTGTCGATCCAGGCTTTGAGAGGATTCAGGACGTTAATTTTTTTGTAAACCAGACACGCTTTCCCATTGAGGGAATCACGTTTCTCAAAGCTCGTCGTTCCGACCCAGGAAAACTCCGTCCACTCTTTGACGGAAGGAATCACGACGGATGATTCCATGTTCGGATCATTAATATAGATATCCTTCCTGCCGGCAACCCGATGATAGAGCACTCCATGCCAGAGCCATTGTTCTGCTTCGTTTCCGTCGGACCATTTGGAAAGGTCCTTTCGGATCTCCTCAAAGAGGATGCTTTCTTTCGTCAGGATTCTTGGCGCTTCGGTTTGGCCGGGATTTTTTTTTGCCTGTTCCGTCGGTTCCAAGCGTTCAATCCAATGACCTGGATTTGGGAGCTTTACCACAAAAGAGGGAACTGGCGATTCCGGGGTCGGTTCTCCGGAGCAGAATTGAATGAGCAAGCCTGTCGAAAGGATTAGAATTATTTTATTCATTCACCACCTCCATCTGTTGATCAATGATCTCACCGGTAAATCGGTCAATGGCCACATGAAGCCAGTAGCGCTTTTCTCCTTCGACGGTGAAGTTCGAGTAGGATTTTGCCCCGGGAGCGAATTTTCCGGTTTGCGCGATCAGATCGATCATTAAATTCCAAGTGCGGGTTTGACCGGATTCCGCAAGCGCCCGGATCAGGGCTTCTCGTTGGGTTTTAATTGCCGGATAGGTCGAGTTGACTTTGGTGTTTGAGAGACGAGTCACCAATTCCGCTTTATTCATGAGCGGGTTGGTTTGGGTGAGTTGAAGGAGATCGGTCACCATCGTACGAGCCACAGTTGAGGAAAGTGTATTGGAGGCGGAGAACTCCGTGCTGCCGGCCCCCGCTAGGAGCGCCAGGAGGACTTCGGAAGAGGGCGAATTGAGATCAATCCCTCCGGCGATCGTGCTTGCGTCACTGATGCTAAAGACGTCCAAGAGTCCTGCGTCGGCGCTATTGGTGGTAAAGAAATCGAGCGTTTTCCACGGTTCTCCTCGAAACGCATATCCGAGTTCGCCCACGGATCGAAATTCCCGGTTGAGGATCAGAGGTCGTGCGGCCGAGTTTCCTGCGGCCATCGGATTATCGGCAGCTCCTCGCAGTCCACCGTCGGCCCATCGAAGAATTCCATCGGGACTGGTATAGCGACTGGTTGCCAGGGCGTCGTTATTCGCCAGGGCGCCTAACCGAACATGCGTGATGTTGACGGGAGCGTATCTCAAAAGCGTCCATCCTGGATTGGTGCCATAAGGCCCCGGGACGGTATATTTTCCTTCGGAATAAGGATCCGCATAGGTATTGGGGGGGCCATCGACGCCTCTCATCAATTGTCCCGGAGGGCGTCCACTATTGCCACTTCCACCAAATCTCGAATTTCGAGGATCCACAAAAAAGTTGAAGGACCGGTTCGGGCTCAAGGTCTTGTAGAAATTCAGGCCACCGGCTCGATTGGAGGTTCTGAGATTGCGGAGTTTTTGATACGTGATGTACTGTCCACTCGCCGTTTTATATTGGAGCTCGAAGGTCGGAAAATTCTGGGGGATTGCACCTGCGGTATTCGCGGCAACATCGAGAACTCCGGCCGCCAACCCCGGATTCAGCGTTCCAATATAGAGGCCTCGAACGGTACAGGCGGCATCGATCGAGGGGCGATCACAAACGGAATTGGCAGAGTTCAAGAGGGTCGGGGCACTGAAGTTTTGTGAGTTGAAGGTCACAAAGGTGGAACCAGTGGTAAAATTGTTAATGGTACTGGTGTAAGTGCCTGCGCCGGCGTTCAGTTGAATATAAGCCCCTCCGGAAGTCGCAGTAATCCGAAAAGAGGTAGGGCCGTCTGGTTGGGGGACGGTTGAATTTTGGTGAGGATTCCATATTTCAAACTCGTACCAGTTCTCATAACTCAGCCCCCCATTGGGACGGTAGGGGGCATCAAACGACCGGTTGATGTAGGGGAGATTTTCGATTCCATAGACATCGTTGCTGCTAAACAGAATGGTGGTTGGCCAAGAGTCAGAGTCATATTGGTCGATGATCGACGCTCCAATCTGGAGGATCTGCCGGTCGAGATCAGAATCCAAGTCAGCCGTTCGAAACGCAGTGTCTTTACTGGCGTTTGCCGGATCTCCCGCTGTTTTTCCGAGGGACCCTTCCAAGATCACGGATTTGAGAAGTTCAAAAAAGTCAGGTTCAGCATCATTGCCGCGATTCTGTGCGACTTCGGCCAGAGTGTAGATGGCCGTGGCACTGCCATGATTGTAGGTCCACGAAGTCGAGGAATTGTTTCGAGTCAGTCCGAAATATTTGTAGATCTCGGATCCTCGATCGGCAGTTGAAGTCGGAGTAATTTTAGAAAGACGGGTTAAGGGGAATCGTTTTTTCAACAAGGGATGACCATTGGGCGTGGTTACGAGTGCGAGGTTCACATTGGTTGTGTTTGGTGTGGTGGGGCTGTAAGTGGGGATGTTTTTTTCACGGTTGAAAATTGTCAAATAGGGAAGCGCCTTTTGATTGATGACATCGGGATGATCCTTTGAGTATTTAATTAAATCCTGTCGCGTGACGAATTTTTGATCGCCCGGATGGGGGAGGAGAAAACTATTCGTGTTTTCAAAGAACCAATTTGGATCCGAGCGGCTTCCTGCGTTTCGCCACGAAAAGAAGGCCTTGGGATTGGAGAAGCCGGGAATTTGGGAGAGATCCGCTTGATGCAATCGGCCTCGCTGAACATTATTGGTCGCCTCCAATGGATTCCCGGCAACATTGATGTCCAGCAATCCTCCAACGTCATAGATGGCATAGGCGAAACGCCCGAGGGCGAAGAGGCGATTGGTGCTATTCGAATTTGAAAGGATTTGGAGTGAGGGTTCCGGTTCAAGGAGCGGTCCTGATCTTGTGATTAAGAAAAACTCGGGAGTCAAAAATCCGTTCGGAAGCGATTCTCCCATGAGCTGGGGTTTCAGCCATTGCTTGTCTGAAATGCGGTGTCCCGAAGTGGCCGGTTCTGAAGCAGGAACCGGATGACTGGAACGAATCGGGCCGGCAGATTGATAGCCGGAGCCCTTCCATTCTGCTTCGTTTGCTTTGCTGACTCGGACGAGACTTGTCAGATTGGTGGGAACGTTCCGGTTGATTTTGATCAGGTGGTTGGTGATGGGAAGATAGATCGGGGGAGTCAACTCCGTGTGAGCCGTAGAGCCGGAGTAGATTTCGGTTTGTAGATCAATGAGGATCGAGTCGAGGCAGGTTCGGGCGATCATTTGTGACTGGAGTTGTCCGGCGCTCCCAAAGGACAATTTGTGATTAAACGTGGATTGAAATAAAAACCCAATGACCAACATCGAGATGAGGACCAAAAGCGCCAAGGTCATCATGAGCGCCATTCCGGACGACTTTTTGTACTTTTTTTGATGATGAAAAAGAGAGCGCATTACGGTTTACTCGATGGTATAACAGCGCTGATAGGTTCGAACGGCGCTTCTTCCCTTGACTCGGGCAAAATTGGGAAGTTTCTCTTCGTTCTTTTCCCAGAGGGCGAGGATGTTTTGGTTCTCTCGGGCATCTGGAAACAAGAGAGAGAGCTCTGAAAGTTGAGCGGGGGTGATCGCTTGAAGGAGCGTTGGATCGATGACGGCAATGGCAACGACGATTGCGGAGATCTCTGACCATTGCTGCGGGACGGTGGTGGTGGTTTTGTGGGTGGATTTTGAGACGAAGGCGAGTTCGAGCCGAAATACCCCTTTGATCAGGATGTCATATTCGCTCTCGGGTGCGAAGGGGAGCGGTCCGTGTGAGAATAAGTCATAGGAGGGGTCGTTCCATTGAAGGGTCTTGGAGGAGCGTTCAATTTGTGAGTGATTGACGCGATAGGAAATGGCCCGGACTCCTCTGAGATCGCTTTCCCGTGAGAGTTCGGAATAAAATGAAAATCGGTCATTGCCGGTTTGTTTTTCAAAATGGGGGAGAACTTCATTGGGGCGTACTCGTGATTCCAAATCGGTTCCAAGCCGGTCAAGCATGGCGCGTCCATTGGCGAGCGATTCCATATATTTTTTATTGTAACTGATCAAATCAAGGCAGGTGGAAATGATTCTAAAATAGAGAATGCCGATGAGGGAGAGAACACTCATTGCGACGAGGAGCTCGATGAGGGAAAACCCTCGAAGGAATTGATTTTTTTTGAGATCGATCATGGTACTGGTGAATAAAAATAGGTTTCAACGGAAGAGGACTTCTTTTGAGTGGAACTTGGTGAGGGCCAGCTTAATTGGGCATGGATTCCGTAGCGTTTGGCGTTAGAGGGGATGGGGCGGTACTCCAATCGCAACTGGTAACGGGCTGTCTGGGCATTGGGGGTGGTCACTCCCGCTTCATTCAAAAAATACGTCTTGGAGGTTTCCTTTTCAGAAGAAGAAGTGAGGGGACTGAGTCCCAGGGGGGAAGCGGAACCTTGATCGGCTTGTTTTAACGCAATCGTGATTTCATTCAGCAGGCTTGCCGCTTGGGAGATTTCTTCGGACTCTTGATTGTTTTTCATTCCTGCGGGGAGAAGTGCGATGAGCGGGACGATGGCAAATACGGCGATCGCAAGCGCGAGAACCACTTCGATCAGGGAGAATCCCTTGTTGCGGATGACTTTCATGAATGCGGTTTGTTCAAACTAAAAACAACGGCTTGAAAGGCAAGGAACATCATTTTGATTCATGAACAACCTAAGTCGCAGGTGAATGATTCGTCAAGTAATATATTTAGTGATATTTAACATTTGAGCGAATGAAAATCTGAAGACTCACTCTCTTCAAAAATACGGGGAGCATGCAGGAACACACTAACGAGGAGAATCAGGGACGGGGATGATTCAGCGATTCTTGAGATAAGATTTCAACGCGACCGGTGAGGCCGCTGATTTGAAGGGCTGCACGATTTGGTTTTGCCCCGATGGATTCGATTCCAAATTGAACTTTTCGAATCTGAGTATTCGAGTCATTCATCGTGACCTCTCCCGAGGGCGAGAACTGGATATAACGATCAAACGAGACCAAGGTTCCGCCCACTTTGCGTTGGAGGGCTTGGCCACTGAATTCTTCAAAATTGGAGAGCTCCTCCGAAGCGGGGAGGAACTCGTTATTCAAGTGGACGTTTCTCAGATCAAGGGCTTTTCCGATCATGGTCCAACTCTTTGGATTTTCCATTTCGGATCGAGGCTCTTCCGACGGGGAACCGTCCTGGGAAGAGACCAGTGGCAGGAGGATCAAGTGAGTTGGATCGTTGCTGAAGAGGATCCGAACCGTGGATCGATTGGTCATGGCATGGGTATGACAGAGTTCAATGGTTCCGGAGATTTCTTCAAGACGGCTTTTGAATTCGTGCGATTTTTGGCCTCCCATCGAGGCAACAAAAACTCCGGTGAGGATTGAGATGATTCCCAGAACCACCAAGATTTCGATCAATGAAAATCCGCGTTTCTTCCCGTTCACAAGTAAGTCTCCATGGCTCTGAGTTTGATTGAGGATTTTACGCTCGCTTCAACGACGTGTCAACGAACGGCATTGCTCTCCTTCAGTAACGGCGAAACGCTTCAAAGTCAATTGTAATATATCACCAGATACTTTACACTTGAAATAAAAATAAATTAGTCTAGGGTGAAGGAATATGAGATTATCCAAACGTTCGATCCTGTTAGGCCTCCTCTTCTTTACTTGCGGAGTCACGGCGTATTCTGGCACGGTGGCTTATTGGAAGTTTGACGAAAAAATCGAGGAAGGGATCCAATCGACTCCTCCCTCGGACGCCCTTAAACTCGGTGAAGCGATTTCTCGGAGTCTTCCCAAAGAGTCTGACGACGTTCCAAATAAGCCCTCCGGTAATAAACATTCTGCCAGTTTCGAGAATTCTGCCTGTGGTTTGTCGGTCGAGAGTCAGCCTTCCCTTAACTTTGGGGAAGGAGCGGCCTTTACGATCGAGTTTTGGCTCAAGCCACGAGCGTATACTTCGACTGAATTGGACGAAGATATCAGTACCTTAATCCAGAAGCGAGAGGTGATCGATAGTACGAGAACTTCGGGGTACCAGATTAATCTGCTTCCTGAAGGAAAGATCGGAATGCGTCTCGAGGGGAAGAGTGAGGGCGGGAAAACCATCATTAGTCGAACCAAAATTCCTCTCAACGAGTGGTCGCACATCGCGTTCATCCGCGAGACGGATGGTAAAATCTCACTTTATATCAATGGAGAATTTGATGGAGGAGCGGTGGGACCTAAGTTTGCCGGTTCGGTTGAGAATGAGGGTCCGCTCGTCATTGGGCATCATCGCTACATCAAATCCAAGCGATTTTACTATGACGGCCTGATCGATGAGATCAGGATCTCGAACGAAGCCGTGGATGTCTCGAAACTTCTCTGTAAGTAACCCAATGAATCGCCCCCGATTCCGTGGTCTGATTGCGGCGCCGTTTACTCCCTTTAAACAAGAGGGTGAAGTCAATTACTCGCTGATGGAAGCTCAGGCTCAATATTTAATGAAACAGGGGGTTTCGGGGGCTTTTGTTTGTGGAACGACGGGAGAGGGCTTTTCGCTGACAATTGAAGAGCGGCTGAAAATCGCGAAACGGTGGATCGAAATTGCGAAAAAAGATTTAACCCTGGTTGTTCACGTCGGGCATCCTTCTCTTTCGGAATCCAAAGTTCTTGCGAAGCATGCTCAAAAAATAGGAGCGCACGCCTTTTCGGCAACACCGACGAGCGGATTTAAGTCGCCGACCGTTCCAGACTTGGTCGATTATGTTGCGGAGATTGCTTCGAGCGCTCCGAAACTCCCATTTTACTACTACCATATTCCATCGATCTCTGGAGTTGGATTTAAGATGGTCGATTTCCTTCAAGCGGCAGAAAAAAAGATTCCCAACTTGGCGGGGGTTAAGTTTACCAATGAAGATCTCATGGATTATGGGATCTCTCTTCAATACAAAAAGAGAAAATTCGATCTTTTGTTCGGTCGGGATGAGCTTCTTCTCGCAGGCCTGGCGTTTGGTGCGGAAGGGGCAGTGGGGAGTACCTACAATTTTATGGCACCGCTCTACCTGCAAATGATTCAGGCTTGGAAAGCGGGTGATTTGGCGAAAGCGCAAAGCCTGCAGCTGATTTCACAAAAAGTCATTGCACTTGCGATCAATTTCGGTGGATTGCCCGCATTCAAGGCAATCATGAGTTTGGCCGGTCTTGACTTGGGGCCGGTACGAAAGCCACTTGCCGCTTTTCCGGCGGCGAAGCTGAAGGCTTTTGAGTGCCAGTTGGAAAAGGTCGGACTTTTTAAATTCTTAACTTAATCACGCTCTTAATAAGATCGCGGTTTTTGGCGAAGGTGGTATGGGCATCTTGCGGCATGAAGATCGCAAAGTAATGCGGATTCCAAGGGAGTTCGATTTCATGAGGATCCTCCATGAGGAGATAATCCTTTTCCAGGTTGTAAGGATTTTGAAAGCGGGAGCATTCACGGAGATGCTTCCACCAGATCACGCCCTCTCCTTTCGCCGCAATTTGGATATCCCAGTAAAGGCGATGACATTCCAGAAGGGGCGGGGTTGTTGGAGCGTCGGTATTGCGGGTCACACTCAAGTAGAGTTTCTCGCCGTCAATTTCATGGCATCCGGAATCAAACTTGGTGAGGTCTGTTTTTGAGAGAAAATCACTCACGGAGGGCATGAGCGGATGCAGGTGATGATAGTGAGAAAAATTTTCAAGGTGGTCGATGATCATATGAGTTTCTAGATTAGGTGGCTTTTTTGACTGAGTTCGCTGATTTGCGCTGCATGGGAGAAGTGGAGTGATTGACTAGCAATTCCCGGCATTCTGTCACAAGTTTATCGAGCGGTTCCTGATATCCATACTTTTCCATTAATTTAGGAACCCATTTCTGTCCCATGCGAACATGCATCGTTTCATCCATGATGTCGTACAAAACGGCTTCTGCGGATTCCATATCCTCATTTCGAAGATGATCCTGATACGTTTGGTGTTTATATTTAAAGGAATCGGCCTCGATCACATAAGTGAGAACGCAGTATCTTTTCAGAGGATCGATCAACTGTCGCCACGCATAGTTGGAGATGGAGTTTGGAAAATCGGTGACATGATGTCCTAATTCCTGAAGTCGGAGATCCCCCATTGCCGAGTGGCGTTCCTCATCGTAGCAATGTCTCGCGATATCGTAGTAAAACTCCCACTCCATTCCGTCTGCTTCCCAAAGAACGCTTCCCAGGGTTTCTGCGGCCTGCATTTCTTGGGCGTAATTAAAAAATTGGAAGAGCACTTTTGCTTCACGGTCGTCGTCCGTGGGGAGATCCATGCCTTGAATATTGATCTTAAATCGTTCATCCCGATGGGCCCGGCTGAAAGGGAGAAGCGAGGAGTAGCCCGGAGGAGCCACCGGGAGCTCTTCACTCGAATCTTCAACACTCAGATCGACTCCATGACAGGAACGGATGAGATCCCGAAGATATTCTTCCCATCGAGCCAGCTCTCTTTTCTTTTCCTCGGTATCGACCAAGGTTGAGAGTGCTTCCTCTGCCCATCGAATTTGACTCTCCTTTTCGGAGACGATCCTGCTCAGGATTGCGACCGTGGGGGCGTCATAGATGGGATGCGTTTTGTTCATCATATTTTGATAAGCGTGGAGAAGTTCGGATTTGAGGACCCGGTAGAGTCCGCCCAAGAACTCATAATCTTTCTGGGCGCAAGAGAGTCCCTGAACAATTTGATGGGCCTCTTGATCAAACTCCCGATCGGGATTCATCACTCGAAGCTCCCAAAGTCGTGTTCGGATTTCCCGGCTGTGTTGGGCGTCCTGCCAAAGATGAGGTCCCACGGCATGCTTGATCTCCCAATTCGCGATTCCAGGCAGCCATCCTCCGAGAAGTCGAAAGGAGAGGGTTTCTAACGCCTGGAGGCGTTTCAAGCGACGGATGACGGTTTCTGATCGGGTTTTGTTCTCAGTCGGAGAAGGGGAGCGTTTTGCATGGATTCGATTGGTTTCATGTCGGGTGGTCAATTTCATGGACTTAGAATAATCTGAGGCGATCGGCTTTGCCATTGATAAGAACGCTGATTTATTGATAATCAGTGGATGAGTGTGAAATTGCTTTTGCACAGTGACGGGCAATTTGACAGAGCGCATCCGGTCGGTCCGGCAATCTGGCCGCATTTCGACTTTCTATTTATTCATTCGGGGTCCGTTCGCCTCATCCTGAGGGAGAAAGATAAAATCATGCTTTCAAAGAATCAGGGAATTCTGATTTTCCCCCATACGAAATTTTGTGGCGAAGTGGAAACTCCCCGCGTTCGCGCTTCGGTCATGCATTTTTCGATTTCGAACGACGCAGGCACTGTTCAGGATCCTCTTTTTTCAAAACTAGAGTCTCTGAGGAATGGCTATCTTTTGAGTTCATCCAAACCATCTCAAGCGACAGCGATTGATGTAAAGCGCGCGATGACGCTCGCGGCTCAAGCGGCGAATCCGATCCGTAATGAAATGAGAGAGGCGCTCTTGAAATTATGCATCGCACCTCTCTTTATCAGAACATCCCTTCAAAAAGAAGAGTCCGCGAGCGCTCAAAATATGGAATCGATCGGGGAGTGGATTCGAGGGAACCTTGGAAAGCTCTTATCCATGCGTCAATTGGCATCACGGGCCGGCTGTTCTGAAAGTCATTTTCGGGTTCGATTTTTCAAACACTATGGAGTTTCTCCCGGGAAATACATTCGTCAGCTCCGAGTGAACGAGGCAAGGCAGTTGTTGCGTGAGACGCGTAAACCGATTAAGGAGATTGCGGAAGAGATGGGCTACTCCGACTCGGTCTCTTTCCATCGGTCGTTCGTACAAGTCGCCAGATACACGCCGCACCTCTACCGACAGAAATTTTCACCGAAGGGCTAAAGCCGGAGCTTTGATGGTCATCAGGATCACTCAAAACTTCAATAAAGTATATTAAGAGATATATCACGTTGACTTTTTCTTTAACGAAGGTAGGTTCGCCTTGGAAGGAATCGAACATGTCATTTTTATCCAAATTTATCCTATTTCTTACAGTGTCGTTTGCTGCATTCGGGAGGGAGTTGGCGATGCCGGCTTCCTATCAGATGCCTCCGCCACCCGAAAATATCACGGTCGCGCAATTCGGGGCGATCCCGAATGATGGAAAGGATGACACGCACGCTTTCTTGGATGCGATTGCTGCCTGTCTGAATTACGATTGTCATCGCCTCGTTCTTCCCAAAGGACAGTATGAAATTTCCGAGCAAGCCCTTGCGATCACACCCAAAAAAGCGCTCTATTTTGAAGGGTTCAACGGACTGACGATTGACGGAAACGGCTCCACTTTAATGTTCAAGGGCCGGGTGAATGCGCTTCAATTCGTTCGTTGTAAGGAGATCCTTCTTAAAAATCTGACGATTGATTGGGGGCGTCCTTACTTTTCTCAAGGACGGGTTTTGGAAGCTCACGATCTCACCTGTGAGATTGAAATCGATAAGGAATATCCGGTTACCGGTGAGGAAAAATTTGAAGCGATGATGGATTACGATCCCGTGAGTCGCTTTCCAATTGGCAATATCGATGTGCTCGCCAATTCAGGCATTGCCTCCTGTCAGTTGATTCGGCCCCAAGTTTTACGAATTCAGTTAAGAACCCCTTCCGATCCGAAGCAGGAGGCCCATTTCAGGAAAACCTTTGAAACTCTCAAGGGAAAACTCATGGTTTTAAGGCATATCGTTTATGGAAATTACGGGTTTACGGCGGAGGAATGCAAAAATTTATCCTTGGAGGATTTTTCAATTTACACCGCCGCAGGAATGGGGATCCATGCGGCGCAAGTGGAGAACATCTCACTAAAGCGGGTGGCGGTACGGATTCGCCCCGGGAGTGGTCGTCTGATGTCCACCACGGCCGACTGTCAGTACTACACTCATTGCAAGGGGACAATTACCATTGAAGATTGCTACTTTGAGGGGATGGGCGATGACGGCTTAAATATTTGTGCGAAGTACAAAACCATTACGAAAATTCTGACTCCCACGACGTTTGAGTCATTGGTGGAGGGCGGGACTTGGCGTGGTCCGACTCCGGATCCGGGAGCCAAGATCGAGATTGTTGATTCGAAAAGTTTGGCACTTCGTGGGGTGGTGACGGTGAAAAAGAGCCGATGGGATCCTTCCGCAAAAGTATTCGTCACGGAAATCACGGAGTCCCTTCCCTCCGGAGTGACGGTGAAGGATTTTATGGCCGATCAGTCCTATTTACCCAAAGCCCGTGTTCTTCGTTCGACGTTCAAGGGAATGCGTGCCCGAGCGCTGCTCTTTTCCACCCGTGATATTCTCGTGGAAGATTGTAAGATTGAGGCGCCAGCATTTTCGGGAATTATTCTCATGGCTGGAAAGCGGAGTGCTTTTCAAGGTCCTGCGGTGAGCAACATCATTATTCGCAATAATACCTTCGATGGGTGTGGAGGAACTGCCATTTATGCGGATGCCAGTGTCCCGGAACCAGGGGGTGTCCATCAACAGATTGTGATCGAGGGGAACACCATTCGCGAAAATCCGGCATTGGCTGCTCTGAGATTTAAAAAGGATCACCCTCGATGGGTTTACTGGAATTCGGCGCTCTGTTTGACGGCGGTGGCGAATGTGACCCTTCATAACAATAAAATCAGCGGTTATCCAACGGCACTCTTTTTTGACCGGGCCAGTCATATTCAAATTACGGACAATCAGTTCAAGGAACCTTCTTTGATGCTCACTTGTGAGGGACGAACTTCCGCGATTCAACTCAAAAATAATAGCGGTCTTACTGAGAAATCAAACGGTTTGGAATACGATTCGACGATCAACTATGTGAATATCTTTCGATAGAATGCATCTTCCTGAACCGATTCCTGTTTGGCCGGGACTTCCTCCTGGATCTATTGTTAAAGAGAGCTCGGTTGGAAACGAAAGAACCGACGAAATCGGTTTCATCTACTCGGTTTCCGAGCCACAAATCTATCCTTACCTCCCCTCCAAAGAGAAAAATCTCGGAATAGGACTTCTTCTCTATCCGGGGGGCGGTTATTCCAAACTCAATTTTCAGAAAGAGGCGATTCCTGCGGCGGAATGGTTTCAAGAGCAAGGAATTGCCGTTTTCATTGTGAAATACAGAATCGCTGGATCGGCTGAAAACGAAGGGTACCACTATCCGATTCCACTTCAGGATGCGCAACGAGCGCTTCGGTTGGTACGAGGTCGTGCTTCGGAATGGGGCGTTTCAACGCTCGGCGTCATCGGTTTTTCTGCAGGAGGACATCTGGCTGCCTGTGTCGCCACGGATGATTCTCACGCCGAGAAACTGTTGGGCGATGCCATCGATCAGGAGAGCGCTCGACCGGATTTTTTAATCCTGATTTATTCGGTGATTTCAACTCACCCGGATTACATTCACCAAGGTTCTTTTAAAAACTTTTTTGGAATGACTTCCGATCAGACAATCCGAGCGACACCGGAATTACTTCAGCAATTCTCTGCGGAGAGCCGAGTCTCGATCAATACGCCGCCCACCTTCATTGCGCACGCGTTGGATGACAAAGTAGTAAACGCGGAAAACAGCCGAGTGATGGAATCCGCACTCAAGAACGCCGGAGTTTCAGTGGAAGCGCATTATTTCAACCGGGGAGGACATGGCGGAGGATCTGGGATGCCGGGAGATGACTTTCCGCAATGGAAGGAAAAAGGTCTGAATTGGATGAAAAAATTAATGGGGAGCTAACTTCTCACGTGCGGAAGATGCATCTGCTTTACCTTCATCCTTTTACGGGATAAAATCCTCAAGGCTCTGAACGGGAATTTGAGAGTGAGAAAGGGAATGAATTTGACAAACGAATAAAATCTGTGATATATCACAGGATATCTTAGTGACTCCGCTCTTAAAATCTACCCACATTGAGTGATCATTCTTATGCAAAAACAACCGTTAACTTCCAGTCGCGAATGCCGGATCGTTCTTCAACCCACGGTGCAAATTGCCGGTCGTGATTTTGAATGCAAAAAGCTTCCGGCCCAATGGCATTTAAATGAAACGGTCGGAGTTCTCGCGGATCTGAATGCGGACGTTCGGCGGATTCATATTGATGATTTTGTTTGTCACCCCCGCGCGATCTGGGGAAGCAACGGTGAAATTCTTCTTTTTCATGCGGCCGGTCCGATGCATTACGCGTGGGCTGAAAAGAAATGTAAGGGAAATTCCATGTATCTGCGACGCTCCACCGATCACGGAAAGACCTGGTCGGATCCCGTGGAGCCGTGGGTCGTTCCATATAGCCAACATGCGGTGATTCCTTTTCAACCGAGCAATAGTCATCATCTTTATGCGTTTGGAACGGAGCCGATGCTGACCTCGGATTATGATGGAGTTGAAAATGCCGCCATCGGATATCGAACCTCTTCGGATTCGGGATTAACCTGGTCGGAGGTGACCTTGATTCGACCGGAGAACGCACCGCTTTTCCGAGGGATGTCAGCCATGCGGATGTGCGAAACGGCTGACGGGGTCTGGTTGCTCGGTTCCCATGCAGGTGAGTGGAGTGGAGAAGGAAGTGCGCGCAAGGTCCAAACGCAACAGTTTATGCTTCGGGGAACTGAAAACGGAAAACGATGGGAGCTTCAGCCAGGAGCCTGGCCGAATGGATGGTTTGTTCCCTCCTACGAGCGGATGGATGAAGGTCGTCCGATTCATCTGGGTCACAATAAAGTGCTCTTCATGGTCAGAACGCCGACCGGATATCTTTGGGAGTTACGAAGTGATGATGGAGGAAAAACCTGGACGGATCCGACGCCGACGACGCTTGCGCATCCGGATGCGCCGCCGATGTTGTTTTATCTCTCCAACGGAAAAACGCTTGCGGCTTTTCATCACAACAAAAATTTGCCGGGACATATGTCACAAACCAATCGAACGGAACTTTGGGTCTCACTCTCAGAGGATGATGGAAGGACTTGGGAGGAACCGCGATTTCTAATGGCAAACGCTGCAGACCCGGCGACGCTGACCGGATGGGGTGGCTCAACGCCGATGGTCTCCTATGCGGATCTCCTGACCGATGGTGAATCGCTGCATCTTTTTATTGATCACCAAATGAGGCAAATTCTCCATGTGCGACTCAGCGAAAAAGCCCTGCGAAATCTCCCGCGACGTTCTGAAATTCTTGCCTATTAAATGCTCTATGAAAAGTAACCTTCTCCTTCTGGTCTTGATCGGTTTTTGGATCTGTATTAATGACGGAGGGTCTCAAACTCCTGTGGGAGGTGAGGTGATTCAAGTTCCCCCTCCCGATCCCTCTGCGATTGATCACACGGGAATTTTACAAAAGGCAGCCGAAGCCTGTGTGGGGAAAACTAATCCGGTTCTGCGCTTTTCCAAGGGGACATACTATCTCTCCTCGCGTTCGGCTCTGTTGCCGCAGGGCGGATTGAAGTTCGAAAAAATCAAAGGACTTACGATTGACGGGCAAGGGGCGGTGATTCTCATGGTCGGAAAATTGTCCCCATTCTACTTCAAGGATTGTGATGGGATTGTGGTTAAAAATTTGACCATCGATTCTGCAAAACCATATTTCGCCCAGGGAAAAATCACCGCAGGAACTGAAAACTCGCTTGAGATTGAAATCGATCCCGCCTTTCCGCTTCCCGAGGGAAGGAAAATCGAAGCGATGATGGATTACGATCCGGTCACTCGACTGCCTCTGGCCAATATGGATATTTTTGGAACGGCGATTACCCGGACGGAGCGTCTGGATGAGAATCACCTCAAGCTCGAGTTTCGAAAAATGGGAAATCCGAAACAGCGCGATCACTTTGCCAAATGGTTCCCGGCATCGGTCGGGAAACTGGTTCTGATGCGGTTGGAGGTTCATGGGCATTATGCAATCGATTTTGTGCTTTGCCGTAATATTGTTTTGGAGAAGGTCAATATCTACGCTGCGCCGGGGATGGGGATTCATGCGCAAGAGTGTGAGAATATCACTTCACGTGGCGTGCAGGTCCGGATTAAGCCGGGGAGTGGGCGACTGATGTCGACGACCATTGATTGCCAATACTACACTTTTTGTAAGGGATCCATTGTGATTGAAGATGGATACTATGAAGGGATGGGAGATGATGGATTCAATGTGACTTCAAAATATCGCCAGGTCAAAAAAGTCGAGGGGGAGAATGTTTTCTATGCCGCATTACCCGGCCCGATTGGTTGGTGTGGGTCATTGCCGGTTCCAGGGGAAAAGCTGACCTTTCATCGGGGGAGTACGGATTTATCAACGAGCACCGGGACTTGGACCGTGAAGTCGGCGGTTTGGGATGCGGTATCGAAGCAATTTCGAATCGAGGTGGTGGAACCGATGAAGTCGACGATCAAGGTGGATGATCTCTGGTATAGTGAGACCTATCTACCCAAAGTCGAAATCCGACGTTGCACGTTTCGTGGAATGCGGGCGCGAGGGATATTGCTTTCGACGCGTGATGTCTTGATTGAAAATTGCAAAATTGAGGGGAGTGGATATTCGGGGATCTTGTTGAAGGGGGGACTTCGACATGGGTACGAAGGGCCGCCTCCCTCGAACGTGACGATTCGATCCTGTACGTTTGAAGGTTCTGGGGGCGCGGCGATTTATGGCTATGCTGACGGTATCAAGGTTCCTGCGGGGGCGCTTAATAAAATTGTGATCGAAAACAATATTTTTCGTGAAACGGCGGCTCTCGCATCGGCCCGTTTTAAGCAAGACAATCCATTGAGAATGTATTGGGCTCCTGCGGTGAGTCTTCAGGCGGCGAGCAATGTCAGCCTGATTGGGAACACCTTTGAGGGGTACCCAACGGCCATTTATTTGGGAAATGTGAGCCAGGCTAAAGTCGATGGAAATCATTCAAAGAGTCCTGCTGCGATTCTGCTGGAAAAAGCTTCCACGCAAAATGTACAAATCGGGAAGAACGAAAAGATGGAGGCTGCCGATGCACCGACCGGAACGCTTCCCGATCTTGAGTACATGAATGACTTTCGCTAAAGCTGATCTCCGCCCCATCATGTCATCTAAGAATACTTCTGAGACGATTTTCTCTCCAAAAGCTTGTTGGATCTGGGATCAAAGTCATGCTTTTGGATACAACTATTATTTGGAAGCTCGTAAGTGCTTCTCCTTGTCTCCATCCACGCTCAAAAATATTTCAGATTCCGACCAAGCATTACTCTTAATCACGGCGGATGCGCTCTATCAAGTGTGGTTGAATGGGGTGCTGATCGGTCACGGTCCCGCGAAGTCTGCAGAGGGACGAAGATCGGTGGATACTTACGAGATCGGTAATGGGCTGAAGAGTGGAGAAAATGTTCTGGAGGTTCTCGTTCTCAGTGTTGGCACGGGAACGATGACTTATTGTCTTGGTGAGGCGGGCTTGATTTTCGAAATTCGTTTGCCGAATAAAATGATTTTCAGTGACCGATCCACCCTCGTTCGAAAAAGTGCATCACATCATCAGAACACCGTGAGACGATGGATTATGCCGTGTCTCGAGGACATTCATGCGGGGGCGAATGGGAAAGCCTGGAAGCCTGCAACGATTGTAAAGCGTGACGCCCAGCTTTATCGGCGCCGTGTCCCACTTCCGACACGGGAGCCGCTGCTTCCTAAACGACTGGTGATGGCGCAGAGGGTGGCGGTTCCTAATTTTTCCGTCAGTTTTCGCCTTCGTCCTTATCTTGCAGAAGAGAAGGATCGATTGCGAAACAATGTGTTCAATCGTAACGCCTATCTGGTTTGTGAGATTATTTCGCCGGTGGCTCAGATTTTGCGCTTCACTCCCACTCTCGGAAATGTGAACTGGTATTTTGAAGGTAAAAAATTGTTTGAAGGATCCGGATGGGCGCTTTGGAGTGAGAAAAAATTTAATCCAGTCATCAAACTCAAAAAGGGTGCCAATCGATTGGTGGGGCTTCATCGATTTAATCACTTCGAGGACATTAACCTAGCAGGATTTGTTCAGAGCCCTGTGAAAATCAAGAATCCGTTCGGTGCAGGAGGATTTCAAGTCATTCCCGTGGACGACGCGGATTGGTTTGAGGGCGAGAAATTGGGGAATTTTGATTGGGAAACGCTTCGTCCCAAAATGTCTCGGATGGATCCTGTGCACACGATGCTTCATGGAAACTCGCACGACCTGGTTGTTGGTGCTGCTGTAATGGATGAGGGGGAAAAGCTTTTTACTCAAGCCAAGAGCTCTTTCACTTCGGGTCACCTGGATTTTCCTCCTTCCAAATCAGGAGAAGCTGTCAGATACGTTTTGGATCTCGGAGTTTTGCAGAACGGATGGCTTTCCTTTCACGCAGAAGGTGAGAATGGGAGCACGTTGATCTTTTCCTTTTTTGAATCGTTGGATGAAGGTTCTCCGGTACGAATTCAATGGCCCACGGGTTGTAATAACGCTCTAACCTATCGCTTGCGTGAGGGGCAACAGTCATTCGAAAGTTTTCTCCCTTACGGGGTTCGTTATCTGATGGTAACTCATTCTGGAAGGAATCCGGTCAGATTAACCAATCTCCGTGTCATGACGGCGAATTGCGGTTCATGGCCGCAAGGTTCGTTTCTTTGTTCCGATTCGGTCATCAATGGGATCTACAAGATTTCGGTCCAATCCATTATTTCCGGAACGGACGATACGTTGACCGATTGTCCTACGTACGAACAGGTGAACTGGAATTGTGATAATCGATGGGCGAGTGAGTGTGATTATTTTACCTGTGCGAATACGGAGGTGTTGAGCAACAGTATTAAACTTTTTACGGAGGACAACGCCTACCGAGGGCTCGTTCGTAGCCAATATCCGAGCGCATGGGATAGTCACATTCCGCTCTGGTCCTTTCACTGGCTGATGTGGTGTCATGATTACTATTGGCACACGGGAGATCGAAAACTGATTGCCGAAATCTTTCCGCGCATTCAGGCGGGGATCGAAGAGGCGATTTCGAGGTTGAATTCAAAGGGGCTTCTTGAGTGGACGAATGTCTGGCATTTTGCGGATTGGGGACATGGACGAGACGACAATCATGCGATCATGGGAGCGGAGCAGGCGGGTCTTGTGGGGGCCTTGGCTGCTTCGGAAAAGATTGCCTGGCTGCTGAATCGTTCAGCACTCGCTCAACACTGGAAGCAAGTCAGACAAAAACTCATTTCTTCCATCAATCGGCATTTGTGGAATCCTTCGAAGCAAGCATTTGCGGATAGCCTTCATGAGGATGGGACGCAGTCGAATGTCTCAAGCCAAACGACGAATGCGATGATGGCGATTTACGGCGTTGGAAATCCTGTGTGGTGCAAGCGACTGGCAAAACGTATTGTGGATGGAGACCAAAAACTGTTGGCTTATGGCAGTCCCTTTGGAATGTATTATACGCTAGTCCTTCTTGATCAAATGGGCGATGTGGAAACGATCTTTAAATTAATCAAACGTCGTTATGGAGAGATGATTCTTGCGGGCGACACGACGACTTGGGAAACTTTTTCGGATTATGGTTCCCCGGATAAAGAGTTTCCGACTCGCAGCCGTTGCCATCCTTATGCGGCCTATGTGGTTAAATACTTGGTTAAGTACCTCCTCGGAGTCGAAGTCATGGCGCCAGGGTTTGCAAGCGTTCGCATTAAGCCGAATCCTCCGAAAGAGATAGCCCATCTCTCGGGGAGCATTCCGACTCCGCATGGATTGATTCGCGTCACGTGGAAGCGAGAGGGTAAAAAGATGATTCTGAATACCGATTTGCCGAGAGGAATTTCGCTTATATAAGTCTGATAAAAATAAATTAATCATGAACGATAAAATTCAGTTTCTGGTGCTTGGGTTTCTTTTTTTCACTTCGTCTCTTCATGCTGAGGTTAAACCGAATGGACTCTTTTGTGATCATGCAGTGTTGCAACAAGGGATGGAGGTTCCGGTTTGGGGAACCGCACGGGAGGGAGAAAAGGTAAGCGTCGAATTTAACGGTCAGAATGTCAGCACCACGGCAAAAGAGGGGCAGTGGATGGTCCGATTGAAAAATCTAAAGGCGGGAGGTCCCTACATCATGAAAATCACGGGGGATAATTCCATCACTCTCAATGATCTTCTCGTGGGTGAAGTCTGGCTCTGTAGTGGTCAATCTAATATGGATCGCCCGATGGGGACGCTCCATCTCCCCAAACCGATGATCGACAAGTATGCGGAGGAAGTGGCTGCGGCGAACTATCCTGAAATCAGGCATTTTTTAACTCCCCGGAAACAGGCGGATACGCCTCAGAGGGAGGTAAGTTCCAAGTGGGAAGCTTGCTCGCCGGTCACAGTTCCTAAATTTACAGCGGTTGGCTACTTCTTCGGATCCGAACTTCAGAAAACGCTCAAAGTTCCCGTCGGCCTGATCAATTCCGCACGGGGAGGGACGTCGGCACAAGCATGGACCAGTCGGGAAACTCTTGAAAAAGAATGTGCGCCGGTTTTGGAGGCGCATCAAAAAAGAATCTCGGATTACGCGGAAGCGCTCAGAAAATATAAGGAAAAAGAGCCTGACCTGTTGGCTCAGTGGCAGAAGGAAAGCGAAGCCGCAAAACAGGCGGGGAAACCGGAGCCCATTAAGCCGATTCCTCCTTTGGATCCAAATGCGATCCCTCCCTCATGTCTCTACAATGCGATGATTGCACCACTCATGCCGTATGCCATCCGAGGGGTGATTTGGTATCAAGGAGAAGCCAACAAGGGGCAGGCGAAACTATATCGGTCATTGTTTCCGGCGATGATTTCTAACTGGCGTCAGGCCTGGGGACAGGGAGCGTTTCCCTTCCTTTTTGTCCAGATTGCCCCGTTCAGAAGTATGCCTCCCGAACTTCGCGAAGCTCAGCTTCTGACTTGGAAATCGACCCCGAACACTTCGATGGTGGTAACGGTGGATGTCGGGGATGCAGAAGATATTCATCCGACGCACAAACGGCCGGTGGGTGAGCGGCTTTCCCTGGCCGCTCGAGCCTTGGCTTATGGAGAAAAACTGGAGTATTCAGGGCCTCTCTTTAATTCCATGGTGATTCAGGGGAGTCAAGCGCTGCTCAGCTTTACGCACGGGGGCTCAGGTCTTATGGCCAAAGAAGGCGAGCTGAAGGGATTTGTGATTGCTGGCGACGATAAAAAATTTGTTCCAGCCAAAGCCGAAATCAAAGGGGAAAACGTCATGGTTTCCAGTGAGGCCGTGTTGAAGCCGGTAGCGGTTCGCTACGGTTGGGAAAATGTTCCCGATGTTAATTTGTACAACAAGGAAGGATTGCCTGCCTCTCCCTTCCGTACGGATGTTGAAGATTGAGCGAAAAGTGAAATTTCTAAACGAGTCCGTTGCGTTGAATCACGTTGGAATACCATCGGGCCGACTGCTTCGGAGTTCTTTTCTGGGTTTTATAATCCGTATGAACGAGTCCAAATCGCCTTGTGTAACCGTCCGCCCACTCAAAGTTATCCATAAAAGACCACGCGAAGTAACCTTTAATCGGAACGCCATCTTGAATCGCTCGGTGCGCTTGCTCCAAATAAAGTCGATAAAACTCCTGTCGGTGAACGTCAGGATATTCTGAGGAAATCTCATCGGGTTCGTTATATCCAAATCCATTTTCCATAATATAAATGGCTTTCGTTCCATAACATTCTTGTTGAAGGCGAGGTCCCCAATACAGCGCTCGAGGATTTAGAAGGAGCCAAGGAGAGTTCGTCCGAGGATAGTTTTCTGAAAACGGTATTGCCTTCGGCTTCCCCTTCTCATCCACTCCAGCAAATACTCCGGTGTAAATATTGATCCCGGCAAAATCAATCGGCTGAGAAATCAGATCGAAGTCGTTTTTTAAGAATTTCGCACGTTCATTTTTAGGAATGCGCCGCTCATAATAGCGGTCGTATTGCCCCCTCATGAATGCGCCCATAATGGGGGAGTTGTATTCTTGAAAAAGTTCTTTAGCCGCATGGATACACTCTTCGTTCTCCATGGTAGGGACAACGACTTGAATATTTTCCGATGTTCCTACTTTGGCTTTGGATCCTCCATAAGAACGGACCGATTCAATCCCGTAACCCTGAGCGAGGAGGGCATGATGAGTCGCTTGATTCACCTCTCGATTGGAGAGGCGAAGTCCGGGAGCTTGAAAGCTTTCGGAGCCATAACTCAGTCCGATGAAACAGGAGACTTCCTTGAGAATGGCCCAATGATTAACGAGATCCCCATAGGTTTTCACAAGAAAATCCGAATAATGAGCAAAGGCTTCCGGCATTTTACGGGTCAGCCATCCTCCTTGGTCTTGAAAATAATAAGGAAGATCCCAATGGTACATGGTTCCCCATGGAGTAATACCATTCTCGATCATGCATTCGATTAGTTTTCGGTAAAAATCAACCCCCTTCTTGTTGGGCGTTTGATTGTTTTCCGGAAAAAGTCGGCACCAAGAGAAGGAGAAGCTATAGTTTCTAATACCTAACGACTTCATCAGTTTAAAATCGGATCGAAAGCGATGGTAGTGATCACAGGCGACATCCAAATTATGTCCATGAAGCACCGCTCCTTTTTGCCGAGAAAATTTATCCCAGATGGAAGCGCACTTTCCATCTTCGAAGGCGGCTCCCTCGATTTGAGGGGCCGCGGTGGTTGTTCCCCAGGTAAATTTTTTTGGGAATTTAAATTGCGATGACGGTGCTTTTGTTTTCATAAATGAGAATTCCTAATCAGAAACCGAACCCCCAAGGGGATCTCCAGGGAAAAACTTGAGCCTCGCCCTGTCGTAATATCCACCAGGAGATGTGGCGACTGCCAGGAGGCATACTGATCCTTTGCCATGTAAAAGGGAGCTCCCTCGATTTCTCCAAGCAACAGATCCGATTCACCTACCTTGAATTCTCCTTTCGGATAACACATCGGTGAGGAGCCATCACAACAGCCTCCACTTTGATGGAACATCAGGTCGCCATGTTGAGAGCGAAGTTGTCGCACCACCTTCAATGCGGCCTCGGTAATCGAGAGTCGGTGGATCATTAAAAGAACCCAAGGGGATTCGGATTGTAGGAGGTCAGAACATTCTTGGTGTGACGGTAGTGAGAAAGCATCATCTGATGGGTCTCGCGACCGATTCCCGACTTTTTATATCCGCCGAAGGAAGCATGGGCCGGATAGAGATGATAGCAATTCACCCAGACCCGTCCGGCTTGAATTTCTCGTGAGGCGCGATGAATTTGGTGCGCGTCACGGGACCAAACCCCGGCTCCCAATCCGTAAATGGTATCATTGGCGATTTGAAGCGCTTCCTCTTCATTCTTGAAGGTAGTGACTGAAACCACCGGACCAAAGATCTCCTCTTGAAAAACTCGCATCTTGTTCTGACCTTGGAAAACCGTCGGTTGAGTGTAATAACCGTCGGGGTAATTGGAGACAGCAGCGACCTCACCGCCGATGAGAATTTTTGCCCCCTCCTTTTTTCCGATCTGCCAGTAACTCTTGATTTTTTCCAATTGATCGTGAGAGGCCTGGGCTCCCATCATCGTCTCGGTATCCAACGGATTCCCTACTTTGATCTTTTCGACGCGTTTGAGAGCCAGTTCGATAAAACGATCATAAATCGATTCTTGAATGAGTGCGCGAGAGGGGCAGGTACAGACTTCCCCTTGATTTAAGGCAAACATCGTGAATCCTTCCAAGGCCTTAT
This sequence comes from uncultured Verrucomicrobiota bacterium, assembly GCA_964555235.1. GTDB lineage: Bacteria > Verrucomicrobiota > Verrucomicrobiia > Methylacidiphilales > CAMAQI01 > CAZKRU01. The sequence goes on along the minus strand of CAZKRU010000035.1, from coordinate 17,055 downwards.
CCAAAAAGGCGTCGTCTTCTCGCATGACACTTTCAAAAAAGAGGTTCGGTGATTTCCCACCCAGCTCCAACGTGACTGGAATGATATTCTCGGAGGCATACTGCATAATCAGACGCCCGGTGGTGGTTTCTCCAGTAAATGCAACCTTCTTGATTCGTGGAGAACAGGCCAGCGGTTTTCCGGCCTCAATTCCAAAGCCGTTCACGACATTCACAACTCCGGGCGGAATCAGATCTTCCAATAACTCCATCATGCAGAGGATCGAAATCGGAGTTTGTTCTGCCGGTTTGATGACGACGCAATTTCCAGCAGCGAGCGCTGGAGCCAGTTTCCAGGTCGCCATCAGGATCGGAAAGTTCCACGGAATAATCTGTCCCACAACCCCCAACGGCTCATGGATTTCCATGGAGACGGTCTCCGGATCCAAATCAGCAACGCTTCCGGATTCGGAGCGGATTACACTTCCAAAATAGCGAAAGTGATCGATCGCGAGGGGAATATCGGCGGCTAAGGTTTCCCGGATTGCTTTTCCATTTTCCCAGGTTTCAATGGCGGCCAATCGTTCCAGATTGGCCTCAAGTCGATCGGCGATCTGATGCAGTAATCGGCTTCTTGCGGTCACCGCCGTTTTTCCCCAGGTGAGAAATGCTTTTTCGGCTGCATCCAGGGCGACATCGATGTCTGCCGCACGTGAGCGGGCGACTTCCGCAAAAACCTTTCCATCGACCGGAGAAATATTTTCAAAATACTCTCCTCCTACCGGGGAAATCCATTTCCCTCCGATAAAATTTTCGTAGCGCTTCTTAAAGACTGGTACGGCATGGATCATCTGATTGCTCTTGGTTAATATCCGCCGACTCCGATAAGCGCGGCTTTGGCTTCCACCTTGCCGCCGGCTTGTTCTGCTTTCTCCCGACGATGGTATTCGTCCATCATCACGGCGGTCGCTGTGGCTCCGCATCGGGTTCCACCCAAATCACGAACTCGGATCAAACCATCGAGATCGCGAACCCCACCGGCCGCCTTCACTTGAACTTTTGCCGAAACATTTTCACGCATCAGTTTGAGATCATGTTCGGTGGCGCCTTGATAGGAATACTTGCCATCGGATCCTTTGACGAAACCGTAGCCCGTGGAGGTTTTAACGAAATCCGCCCCTACTTTTTCGCAAATTTGACAGAGACGAATCTTGATTGCGTCATCGGTAATGAAATCATTTTCAAAAATTACTTTTACAATGGCTTTGTGGGAATGGGCTTCTTCACAGACGATACGAATGTCTTCTTCGACAAAGGCCCAATCTCCCGAAAGCGCTTTACCAATATTGATGACCATGTCGATTTCCGTTGCCCCATCCTGACAGGCGAGACGTGTTTCAAGTCTTTTAATTTCCGGCACATTGCTTCCATGCGGGAAACCAACCACGGCTCCGACTTCCACCCCCGTGCCTTTTAGGAGCTCTATCGCGCGCTTGACGTAGTAGGGCTTGATACAAACCGAGGCGGCCTTGTACTTGGCGGCGATTTGACATCCGGATTCAAGATCAGAATCGGTCATGGTTGGATGAAGGAGTGAGTGATCGATCATTTTTGACATTTCAAGGGAGGTATATTTCATAGATTTATTGGGGTTGTGTTCGAAAAGCTCCGATCACCGGACGGTTCTCATGTAAGCCTTCCAAGCGGTTGTGAAATTCATAACAATCGCTCCGATAGAGCGTCTGTTCGTACCAGAGGGGACGATCTCCTGGGAGAAAGCCGGTCGAAAGAACTAAAAGCGCGGCAGTCCCAGCAGTGACTTCCAGAAATTTGGATTCAATTTTTGTCAAATTGACCGCGCGAATGGCTTGTTCGGCGCCGACGATACTCAACCCGGCCTTCTGGGTCCACCATTCGTAAAGAGAGCCCTCAAGGTCTTTGCGTTTCAATTGGGGGCAGTATTCCTGACGAACAAAGCGCTTCTCCAAAATTACCGGAGTGCCATCTGCAAGGCGAACGCGCTCGATGGAGAAGAGCTCCTCTTTTGAGGAAACTCCGAGAGCTTCTTTAACTTCGGGTTGAAGTCCGGAGGCGGCGACGGTCTTAAAGGAGAGGACTCGCGTAGAGGGGGCTTTGCCCAAGGCTTTTGCCTTCGCGCTGAAACTGACGAGTCGCTGAAGATCGTAGTGAAGTCCGGAGCCATCTCGAACGAAGGTTCCCACCCCCTTGCGGAACTCCAGAAGTCCTTCCGTCACAAGAGAGGCAATGACTTTATTCGCCGTGGGGCGACTCACCTCAAAGCGTGCGCTGACTTCGCGTTCGGTGAGAAACTGAGAGCCTTGGGAGTATTCCCCCGACGCAATGAGGCTTCGCAGGAGTTGATGTAATTGCTGGTAAAGCGGCGTCTTGCAGAGGGTATTCGTCATCACGATTGAAAGATACAGTGGCTAAGCCACAATGTCAATAAAGTATTTTGATAAAATTTCCTCCCTGTCCAAAATAAAGTCCGATTGAAGAGGTCAGGAGGGATGAGGGGATTGAATTGGAGGACTTTGCGGTTTTGACCTGCCCGCAATGCATCGTGTTGCAGGCGGGGGTTGGAACTTCAACGATCCGAATGGACCTCAAAGCCCAGCCCGCAGCGCTACGCGCAGCGTTGCGGGCGGGGCTCCAAGGGCTCGAAGTAAGACTCTCCCTTGCACGTAGGATTTTATCTTGGACACCAATGCAAGGAAAAGATCATGAGATTAGGTTCCTGAAAGCTGAGCTCGCACTCGCCAGCGGACATTCTTTCTCACGATAAAACCGACACAGAATTTGGAATTGCAGCGACAGGGGTTATCACGCCAGACCTGATAGTCAAATCCGTAGTCGAAACAGAGTTCTTCGCCTTTTTGAATCGTTCGGTTCGTATAAAACCAGATGCGATTTTCGGAAAGATAAGGGGTGCAGTTGGCGTCGCAGGAATGATTGATGAAGCGTGCGATGCTTCCCTTTTTCGATCCATCAATATACCAGCGCTCATTGAGCTCGAACATCGAGATATCCGAAGGTTTTCCCTGGGATTTTTTCTTGATCCGTAATAATTCGCGCCGATCTGATTCGCGATGTGATATCTTTTCCCCCGTATATTCGACGATGCGAGTTCGGGGGGCGATGACCTCTTTCGCATAGAGACCCCTGCCATGAATTTTTGAAGTTTTGACTTCTAAATAAGGGTGGTTGGCTTTTGAGGGTGATGGGATCTTCATGATTTCTTGAGGGAGTAACGGCCGGTTTTCTTGCCGCCGATTTTTTCCACCAATCCGGCTTCCAGCAGCGGACGCAGCAGATCCATCGCGCCCTGTTTGGAAACCGCGACCGTCTTCCAGATTTCGTTGGGAGACATGCTCCCGTGGTCGCGCAGTAGCTTCAATAACTGCTCCTGCTTCGGACGTAGTACCAGTTTTTCCGATGACTTCACGTTGTAGGTTTGTACTCGCAACCATACTTGCTCCAGCGTCTGTCTTACGCCTTCGGCGCAATACTCCAGCCAGCCCGTGAGATCCTCGCCGGCGACCCGGACGGCATCCAACGCGGCATAATAGCCAGGACGATCTTCCCAATAATATTCATCCACCGAGAAAATGTGATGGCTGTCAAAGCCACGTCGATAGAGTTCCCATAACGCCAGCGCGCGGCCTGTCCGCCCGTTGCCATCGGCAAAAGGGTGAATGTGCTCGAACCGATAGTGTAGGATGGCAGAGCTGAGCACCGGAGAAAGTTCCACGGACTTTTTGTTCCACCATTTTAGCAATTCAAACATCAGTCCCGAGACATCTGCGGCGGCGGGCGGGAAATGTTTGCCCACCCGCACCGAAATCGTCCGGTAGCTGCCTGCCGTACCTTGATCCATTACGCTCTCCGCCAGAATCCGGTGTAACTCGAACACGTCTTCGTGGCGGATCGCTTTCTTCGCGGCATGTTTCTCCACGTAGCGTAGACCGGCAAAATAGTTCAGCACCTCACGGCTGGAGCGTGTATCGGAGGCAGCGAGTTTGCGCCCTTCTTCCAACGCACGCACCTGCTCCAACGTCAGGGGATTGCCTTCGATCGCCGTGGAGGCGTGGACATTGCGTGTGCGTGTATCCTTTTGCAAGGCGGGAACCCACGAAAGCTCCACCGCCGCGCCCTGAATGCGCTCCCGCAAGGCAGCGATCCGTTCCACGAGCAAAAGAAGGCGGGGGCTAATCGTGAATTGAGGTTCGTAGGCCATTCTTATTAGTCAAGCATGAGTCAAGTTGTAAGTCAAGACCGTCAAAGCGCTCCGTTGAATGCTTGGTGCAGCAGCGACTTCTTCAACGCCTCCAGCGCGGAAAAAGAAAAGAAAAAGGTGTCAGGATGTTAATTATTAGTCGTCTTCAGTCTCAACGCTTTACTCAACCGCTCTCTTTCTCCTTCGCTGCGTCGCAAGGTACTCATCCCGATATATTCCACCCTTAAACTTCGCCCCATCCCCTCTTGCTATTGTCCATCTAATAATTAACATCATGACACCTTTCTCTGTCTTTT
>CAZKRU010000035.1:0-12426 GCA_964555235.1 uncultured Verrucomicrobiota bacterium | reverse complement strand
CCTCTTGCTATTGTCCATCTAATAATTAACATCATGACACCTTTCTCTGTCTTTTGGTGCAGCAGCGACTTCTTCAACGCCTCCAGCGCGGAAAAAGAAAAGAAAAAGGTGTCAGGATGTTAATTATTAGTCGTCTTCAGTCTCAACGCTTTACTCAACCGCTCTCTTTCTCCTTCGCTGCGTCGCAAGGTACTCATCCCGATATATTCCACCCTTAAACTTCGCCCCATCCCCTCTTGCTATTGTCCATCTAATAATTAACATCATGACACCTTTCTCTGTCTTTTTCGATTAGAAAACATCGAACAGTCGGTTACTGTCGCTCAACTCTACGCAATATCTCAAAGATTGAGAACCAGTATTGAAGAGATTTTTGAATTTAAGAAATAAACTTACAATTTTACACTTTTTCTGACTCTAGCACAGTATGGGCACCAAGTATTTGCGTGGAGAATACTGTCGCCACTCGCTTCCCAACAATGTCCCTTCTGGCATTTCCACTTATATTTTCTGCAAACACCTTTGTAATCCCTATCAAGGAGAATGCCACCTCTCAAAGTCGCCTTTTGATTCATTTTCTCAAAAACTAAAGGATCAGGTTTTGTGACGGGAAGCTTGTAAATACCGGTTCTGATTCTCTCAGCAATCCATTGATGATGGTATTTTGGACACCATGACTTGCTATGCAAAATACTTGTGGCTGATGCTTCCCATTGATGGCCACCTTTACATTCCCACAAATACTTCTCTCGAACGCCAATGAAGTCTGTTCCCAAGCACTTGCCTCCTCGTTTCTTAGCGACATTGTGCAAACGCTCCATCAAGTCGTAATCCCAGGCTTTTCGTAGATCAATTTTTTTTGAGTCGAATCCGGTCGGTATAGAGATCCCTTTTTTGAGGCATTGATCTCTGATAACTTCCTTCACTTGATCAAGCGGAGTGAGAGATGGAATTTCCGGGATATGAAAAAGAGCGACTCCATTTTTGTGGCACGTTACCATCTTGAATTGATCTTCACTCTTTTGCTCTTTAATGACCACGCGGCTAAACTTTTTTCCTTCAAGTTTTCGATAGTGTTGTTGTCCTTGATGCTCGAAGGCCACTTTTAACTTTTCACAGTACCCATCGAGTTGTCGTCTCATTCCATCTTTTCGGAGCCAATCAGGCCAAGACGAGGGGAATGGCTCTCCCCATAGCGTTTCAAAAAAGATTCGACAAATACGCTCCCCAACACCCCCCGAACATGTCGGACACCATCTTCCATTTTGTACGTTGTTCGCCTTTGCCTTCCATCGATGTCCCCTTGCACACTCCCAATCCAAAACTTGTCGGGCGTTTTTAGGCTCAGCAGTGGTTAATAATTTCCCTCCCTTTTCAGCGGCTAAAGATGCATAAACCGCGATACCATCCTTGCGCCGAAATCTATCTGACATATTCAATTTCATACACTTTGGACACCACTTTCCTGATTGAATATTGCTGGGTTGTGCCGACCATTGATGTCCCTTGGAACAACCCCACCTTAGATGAGTTTTTATCCCCTTGTACTCTGTTGAAAGACACTTACCGCCACGATCTTCTGCCCACTTCTGCATCTCTTCAATAGACCGCATCCTCCGTTTTGCCGCCTCAGAAAGCATACACTTCCGACACCACTTTCCTTCCTCTACCAGCACATAGGCGCTCGTTGTCCAGCAATGGCCTTCTTTACACTGGACGAGTAAATTTCTCGGCCTTGGATGATCGAATTTACTTTTTTGTGTTAAAAGCTTTCCTGCTTTTTCTTTTACAACCGATTCAGATAGATCGAACCATTCAGAAAGAGATTTGTAACCTGCACACTTAGGACACCAAGAACCGCGTTTGACATTTGAAGCGGTTGCCTGCCATTGGTGCCCTTTGGAACACTCCCATTCATGGTTTTTAGATGATCCAAGATAGATGTTTGAAAGGAGCTTTCCCGCTCTGAGGACTGCTAAATTCTTTAACTGAAGATAGGGGCTTATAGTTTTTTCCAGCATATTATAGAAATCCTATTCACAGTATTAACTTCTGAAAGTCAGGTCAAACCTACATTTAAGAAAGCCTCTAGGTATTATTGAAGGATTTGAATGAGCGTCGCCGGCATATTCGCGAGATTCTTTTCACGCAAGGAGTTTATCGTAAAGACTAGGGAATTTCCCACTCACTCCAAAAGCTCGACATCCGCAAACGTGGATGATTTGTTGTGACTTTCGGCTGTTTTGGTTGTGACTAAAAATGACTCAAAGGAAAACTGTCCGCCTTCGCAAGGCCTATGGCGGATCGCTTCCGTCTGTCGGGAGGTCGTCTGAAGAGGTTTGATTTCGAGGGAGATTGGGGCGAAGCATTCGCCATAGGCTCGGCGACGGCGAAAGCGGGCGAAGGGATTGCACCCCCGTTGACCCCTGCGCTCTCCGAGGATAGTGCTCCGCACAGAGAGGGAAAATGACTTCGTCATGGGGAGTCGAACTGCGTTCTCATCCCTTCGCGGGAAGATTTGAGCTGCCTGCGGCAGGATTTGGAGCGGGCGAAGGGATTCGAACCCTCGACATCAACCTTGGCAAGGTTGCACTCTACCAACTGAGTTACGCCCGCGTTCCTTGTGGAGGTCCTTTATGCCGAAGGGTGGGGGAAAGATCAACTTTTTTTTAGCGATTCTCTGAGGAAGGCAGGAAAGCAGGATTTCTGGGGATGATCGAGGTGACACAAATGGGGAGACGGCTTGGGTTGATGTGTTTTCCACTTCTGTCTAAAACAAAACTCGATCTTCGAGGGGAAGGCGAGTGGGGGGATTGAAATCCAAAAGGAGTGGGGCATTTCCCGCGAAATACGCGAAACACGCCAAAGGGGAACCATCCTGCCCGCGAATCGCGCCAATCACCGCGAATTGAATTTAAGAATGGGAGGGGAGTTGGAGGCGTCGTCCTTTGGACGTCTTTTCATGGACTCGATCCACGGGCTCAAACGAGTTTGAGACCGATGGATCGATCCTGAAAAGGGCTCCAAGGAGCCCGCCTCCAATTTGGGATTCTTACGTTTCGCGTATTTCGCGTGTTTCGCGGGCAAAATTCCTGTATTCCTGCTTTCCTCAGAGAAAGTGAATCTGATTTTGGGGCTGTTCTTTCTTAAAAAATCCGGAAGAGTGTCGGCATGGCGGTGATTCGTAATCTTATTCTCGATTGGTCGGGGACGTTGGTGAATGATTTCCCTCCGGTGTTGGTGGCGACGAACGAGATTTTCAAGCAGTACGGGAGATCTCCGATGACGGAAGTGGAGTTCCGGGAGAGGTTTTTTTTACCCTTTCCGGAATTCTACAAAATTCATCTTCCTGAGGCGACGTTGGAGGATCTGGATCGGGATTATCATCGCGCATTTCAATTGTTGCAGGAGGAGATTCCGCTGCTTCCGCATGCGTTGGAGTTTCTCGAATATTGCAAGGAGGCGGGGATGCCTCTTTTTCTTCTCAGTTCGATTCATCAAAATCATTGGAAAGCACAGAGTGAGCGCATTGGGATCGCCTCCTATTTTCAAAAGGCCTACGTTCAGGTCCACGATAAGCGAAAGACGATTTTGCATCTTCTGGCGGAGCAGAATTTGGATCCCCATGAGACGATGTTTATCGGGGATATGCTTCACGACGTTGAATCGGCGAGGCATGGAGGGGTGGTGAGTTGTGCGGTTTTGACCGGTTATGATTCGCTCGCGAAGCTTCGCTCTTCGAATCCAGATCTCCTTTTCCGGAATTTACATCACGTGAGGCATTATCTGGAACGGCATCGTGAGGAGCCGAAGCTTCCTCCGATTGGAACGGTCGGGGCATTGATTTTTAATCGCCGGAACGAAGTGCTGATGCTGCGGACTTATAAATGGAGCAATCGATGGGGGATTCCCGGTGGGAAGATCAAAGGGGAGGAGGCTTCGGAGGCGGCATTGCATCGGGAGGTTTTGGAAGAGACGGGATTGACGCTTCAGAAGGTTCAATTTGCAATAGTGCAGGACTGCATTCGCTCTGAAGAATTCTACAAGCAGGCGCACTTTCTTTTGTTGAATTATGTGGCATGGACAGATGGGGAGGCAGTTGTCTTGAATGATGAGGCAGAAGAATTCCGTTGGGTTTCTCTCGATGTGGCTTTAACGATGGACTTGAATCGTCCGACTCGAACTTTGATTGATTATGTCCGACTCCATCATCTTGCGTGAAGTAGAAGTGAAGAGCCGCATTGGGGTTCCTGTGAAGGAACGTCAGCGGCCGCAGCGATTGACGATTACCGTTGAGTTGAAGGGCTTATCGCTTCGCAAAGCGGGGAAGAGCGACGGGATTGAGAAGACGATCAATTATTTTCCGATTTATCAAGGGATCAAGAAGTTGGCTCAAGCACGGCCTCGAAAATTGCTTGAAACCTTGGCAGAAGAGATTGCGGCGTGGATTTTGAGTGAGTTTCCCGTGAAGCGGGTTCGGGTGGAAGTGAGAAAGTTTATTTTCCCGGATGCGTCGTATGTGGCGGTTGCGGTGAGTCGACGTAAAAAATAATTCTTTTACTCGGTTTTAGATGGGGATTGCCTCACACGAAGGCACGAAGCCACAATCGGACGGTATTTTTTGTTTCATCTCATTAAAATCAAAAATGGCTGTAAAAGCTTTGTGACTTCGTGCCTTTGTGTGAGGAAATGATGATTTGACAATATGATTAAAACGATTACATTCGATCATAAATAATCATTTCAACTTCAAGGAGCTTCTGATGAAACGTTATCGCCTGAATCGTCTTTTTAATTCCAAATCCAATCGCTGTTTTGATGTGGCGATTGATCATGGGTTTTTCAATGAGGCGAGTTTTCTTGCCGGAATTGAGAATATTGAGAGCGCTATTCAGAAGTTGGCTCAAGTGGTTCCGGATGCGATTCAGTTGACGATCGGGCAGGCACCGCATCTGCAATCGATTCCGGGGAGGCAGAAGCCGTCGCTCGTGCTGCGAACGGATGTGGCGAATGTTTATGGGAAGGAACTTCCTCGGACGCTTTTTAGTCGGATGATTGAGCGCCCGGTCGAACAGGCGTTGCAATTGGATGCGACTTGTGTGGTGGTAAATCTCTTTCGAATCCCGGGAGAGCCGGAGGTGAGTGATCAATGCATTCAGAATATTCTTCGAATCAAACCGGAGTGTGATCGCTATGGAATGCCGCTGATGATTGAGCCGCTCGTTTTTCAGGCGAATGCGAAAGCTGGCGGGTATATGGTGGATGGAGATCTTCAGAAGATTCTTCCGCTCGTTCGCCAAGCGGTGGAGCTTGGGGCGGATATCATCAAGGCCGACCCGACCGACGACGTGACGGTTTATCACCAAGTCGTTCAAATCGCGGGGTCGATTCCGGTTTTGGTACGTGGCGGGGGGCGAGCTCCGGATGAGGAGATTTTGAAACGTACGGAACAGTTGATTCAACAAGGAGCGGCCGGAATTGTCTATGGTCGCAACATTATCCAACATCCGAATCCGGCAGGGATGACTCAAGCGCTCATGGCGATTGTGCATGATGGCGCGACGGCGGTGGAGGCAGCGACGTTTTTAACGCGGAGGAGTTCATGAGCCAGAAAGTGCGAATCGGAATCATTGGGGGCGGCTTGATGGGACGTGAAGTGGCCAGTGCGTTGGGGCGCTGGTTTGTCCTGAATGATTTTCCGGTGCAGGCGGAACTCGTGGCGGTCTGCGATCTGGTGGAAAAACAGCGGGACTGGTTTCGCCAGATTCCGACAGTTAAGCTGGTGACAGCCGATTATCACGAGCTTTTGGCTTCGCCTGAAGTGGATGTCGTCTATGTCGCGGTCCCTCATTTTCTTCATGAATCCATTTATCTCGATGTTTTGAAGGCGGGGAAGGATCTCTTTGCCGAAAAGCCGTTTGGGATGGATTTGAGAGCGGCGCGGGCGATTGCGGATGCGGCGAAAGCCTCGAAGCGTTTTGTGCGTTGCAGTTCGGAATTTCCGTTCTTGCCGGGAGCGCAGCGTGCGTTTCAAAAGGTGCTTGAAGGGAAGTTGGGGAAGATTATTGAGATTCGATCAGCATTTCATCATAGCAGCGATTTGGATCCGACCAAGCCAGTGAATTGGAAGCGTCAGGTGAAAAGTTGCGGCGAGATCGGGGTGATGGGGGATCTCGGAATGCATACGGTTCATCTACCATTTCGTTTGGGATGGAAACCGAAGCGAGTCTATGCTCAGTTGCAAAAATTTTATCACGAACGTCCGGACGGTAAGGGAGGGATGGCTCCGTGCGATACCTGGGACAATGCGTTGCTTCATACGGAGATTGACGTGGAGGGAGTCGAAGCGGTGATGCGTTTTGAAATGAAACGGCTTGCTCCTGGGGAGACAAATACCTGGTCAATCGAAGTTCTGGGGACGGAGGGGGGTGTTAAATTCAGTACGAAGGAGCCGAAGACTTTTTGGACTTTCGAGCGCGGCAAAGAACAAGTCTGGCAACGGGTGGATCTCGGATTTCATGGGCCGTTTCCGACCATCACGGGAGGAATTTTTGAGCCTGGATTTCCGGACTGCTTCATGCAAATGTGGGCGTCGTTCCTGGCGGAACGTGCAGGAAAATTAGAGGGACGCTTCGGTTGTGTTACACCGGAGGAAGCGGTGAGAAGTCACGAGCTTTTTGCGGCGGCGCTTCAGTCCCACTCTCAAAAACGGGCCATTGAATTATGAAACGGAGCGAGATCAATTCTCTGATTCGATTTGCCGGGAAATGTTTTCAGGCCCATGAATGGGCGCTTCCTCCCCATCCACGTTGGGATGTCACTGACTTTGGGCTTGGCGATTGGCGACGTTATGGACTGGTTTTGGTGAATCTTGCAGAAGAACCGGAATATTGCGAGAAGCTGATGTATGCGCTCAACGGAATGACCACTCCGGCCCATTGTCATCACCAGAAAAAGGAGGATATTATTTGTCGTTGGGGAAAGCTTGCGATTCAGGTCTGGCCTGATGAACCGTCCGCGAGCGCGGGTCGAAAAGTAGCGATCCCGGTGAATCACGAAGTGCAGGAGTTTTCATCGGGTTCAATCATCGAATTGGAAGCAGGTTCTCGAGTGACCTTGAATCCCTGTGTCTATCATGCCTTTTATCCTCTTTCTGAGGAGTGTATCATTGGAGAGGTTTCGACAGCGAATGATGATCTGAATGATAATTTCTTTGTGAATCCTGAAATTGGACGATATCCGGGAATCGAAGAGGATGAGCCGGCGCTGTTGCGACTTGTGAGCGAACGGAAATCATGACGCCGCGATCTGGAATTCTTGCGGGGGGAAACTGGATTGTCGATCAGGTGAAAGTGGTCGATACCTATCCGCAGCAGGACGCGCTGGCGAATATCCTTTCGGAGTCGATTGGTACCGGGGGAAGTCCCTTCAATTTGCTCGTAGATTTGGCAAAGCTTCAGGCCGGTTTTCCGCTTGCGGGGATTGGGTTGATTGGGGCCGATAGCGAGGGGGAGTGGATTCGGAGAGAGTGTGCGCTGCATCGGATTGATGCCACGCAAGTTCGCGCGCATCCCTCCGCGCATACTTCCTATACCGATGTGATGGTCGTTCAATCGACGGGGCGAAGAACTTTTTTTCATCAGCGGGGTGCGAATGCGTTTTTAGATGGGGAGCATTTTGACTTCTCCGGGAACCATGCGAAGATTTTTCATCTCGGTTATCTCCTTTTGCTGGATCGACTCGATCAGCCGGATCCGGAGTGTGGGACCGTTGCGGCTCGAGTGCTTCGCGCTGCCAGAAAAGCGGGTTTTCTGACGAGTATTGATCTCGTGAGTGAAGAGAGTCAGCGCTTTTCGAAAATCATTCGTCCGGCGCTTCCGCACGTTGATTTTTGTATTTTGAATGAATTCGAACTCGGACGGACGATGCAGGTGGAAGTTCGACGTGGAGATTCGCTCGATTTGGCGGTACTTCAAAAAGCAGCGGGAGCGATGTTGAACGAAGGGGTTCATCGGAGCGTGATTGTCCATTTTCCCGAGGGGGCCTTTGCGGTGGGGAAGGAGGGCGCGCAAGTTTTTCAAGGGAGTGTCAAGATTCCCCAATCCGAGATTGTGAGTACGGTGGGAGCGGGGGATGCGTTTGCGGCGGGAGTCCTCTATGGATTGCATGAAGCCGTCTCAATGGAGGAGGCGTTGCGGTATGGGGTTTGCGCGGCGGCATCGAATTTGAGAGGCTCGGGCTCGTCGGATGGAATGACTTCATTGAAGGAAGCCCTGGAGCTTGGAGAAAAATTTGGATTTCGAAACGTCAGTGAACTGAGATAAGAAAACGATGTTTGCACAAGAGCGTTTAAATTTCATCAAAAAGATCATCCGCGAAAAGCGTCGGCTGAATTTTACCGACCTCAGCAAACTGGTCGATGTTTCGCCGGCGACGTTGAGACGCGATTTGACGGAACTCGAGAAGTCCGGCGAGATTATTCGCGTTCACGGAGGTGTTTTGGATTCACGTTACGTTCGATCTGAAACATCCATCGATGATCGACTACTGCGGAATCACACTGCCAAAAAATCAATCGCGCTCAAGGTCGCCTCGCTGATCCCGTTGGGTTCCTGCGTCTTTGTCGATGCAGGGTCCACTTGTTTGGAGGCGGGGAAGGCACTTCTGGGGCGCAAGGATCTTCGGATTATTACCCATTCCGTGGCATTGATTGCTGCGGCGATTCATGGGGAGGCGGAGCTGCTTTGCATTGGAGGTGAGCTTCGTAAGGTTAGTGGAGCGTTGACGGGAGGAAGTGCCTTGGGAACGCTGGCTTCGCTCCGGATGGATATTGCATTGATCGGAGCGTCGGGAGTTGATTCGCTCGAGGGATGTTCGACCACGGAACTTTCAGAAGCGGAGATGAAGCAGGCGATTCTTTCGCGGAGCACTCGCAAAATGATTTTAGCGGATCAGAGCAAATGGAAACATCCCAGCACCACCCGATTTGCGGAGTGGAAAGGGTTGAATGATTGGGTTACCGACGAGTCTCTTCCAAGTAAGGAGACGAGTTATTTGAGGTCGTGTGGTGTGACGATTCATGTGGCGTGAGCGAATTCATTGCTTTTGCTGATTGGATTTGATTGTTTTCGGTTTTCGACGTCATTTAGTTGGATTTTGGCCTTCACTGATATTTGATATGATTGCAATTTGGTTGGTGTGGGAGTAGGATGGATCTTATTTCCTCGTCTTTCATGAGCCGTTTTTGCACACATCTATTTCGAGGGGTATTGATTCTTAGCTTGAGTGGAGTTTTGATTCGGGAATCCGCTGCTGCCATTTTAAATTGGGATGGAATTACTGGGGGATGGGATACGGTGGCAAATTGGTCGACCTCAACGGTTGCGATAACACCCGATCCTGGGGCTGCACCGATTGCGGGAGATACGGCGATTTTTAATGTCACGACGGTAAACGGAACGGAAACCGTGAGTTTGAATGCGAATCAGGCGGCAGCCTCGCTGACGTTTAAAAATACGGGGACCACGACGATTGATGGAAATACAGTTGGAAGTACGGCACAGACGTTGACCCTTTCAGGAGGATCGATCACGATTAATGCGGGGACGGGGGTGGTGACCATGGGTGGCAATGGGCTGGGCATTACGATTGGGTCGAGTCAAACGTGGACGAATAATTCCTCAAATCTTTTTACGGTTTCTGCCAATATTACGAATGGGGCCGCGACACAGCTCGGCATTGCGGGGACCGGGGATACGCTGATTTCGGGAGTATACGGAAGTAGTGCGGGACCTCTGGAAAAAACAGGGACTGGGACGTTGACGCTTTCTGGAGTGAATACCTACACGGGAGCGACAAGTATCGGACGATCCAATCTGGCGGGTGGGACGCTTCGGATGAGTGGATCGGGGACGTTGGGAACCGGACTGGTCACGGTTTTTGATGGTACGCTGGACTTGAATGGAACGACACAAACTTTCGGAGGTGCTTCATTGACGTTGGGAGGCGGCGCGAGTGGAAGTACGGCGGCAATTACCATTGGTACGGGGACGCTTTCGTTGACGACGAATTTGCAATACACGGCGACGAATAATCCGAATGGGGCGTTAATTTCTGGAGTGGGCGGAGGAAAGCTTCAGTTGGACGGTGCGGCTAATCCAACGTTTACGGTGAATGATTCTTCGGGGGCGACGAATGATTTAACGATCAGTGCGATTATTCAAAACGGAACTCGAACCGGATTTATCAAGTCTGGAGCAGGAACGTTGGTCCTTTCGGGGGCGAATACTTATACAGGAACTACCTTGATCAATGTGGGAATTCTCAGCGCCAGCTCACTCAATAGCGTCTCAGGAGGAAGCGCGAGCAGCAGTCTCGGAGCGCCGGTGACGGTGGGGAATGGGACGATTTCGTTGGGGAGTAGTAATAATACGGGCACGCTTTCTTATGCGGGGACCGGAGAGACCACCGACCGGGTTTTGAATCTTGCGGGAACGACAGGGGGAGGGGTGGTCGATCAATCCGGTACCGGACTTTTAAAATTCACCAGCAATCTCACCGCGGTGGGGAATGGAGTCAAGACACTAACTCTACAGGGCTCAACGGCAGGAACGGGTGAAATTGCAGGGGTCATTGTGAATAGCAACGGAGGGGCGACGGCGACTTCTGTGACAAAAGCGGGAACAGGAACATGGACCTTGAGCGGCGGTTCAGCCAATACGTTTACGGGAGCGGTCCAGGTGAGTGGAGGGATTCTTGCCTTAAATAAAACGGCGGGAGTGAGTGCTATTGGAAATGTGACGACGACGATTGATAGCGGAGCAACCTTGCATTGGGATGCGTCGAATCAAGTGAACAACAGCGCGACGATGCTCTTGAATGGCGGGACGATGAACTTCAACGGCCAGAGTGAAACGATGGGAACGCTGAGTGCGAGCGCGAACTCGTTCATGGATTTTGGAAGCGGCACATCCGCGATTGAGTTTGCTGACAGTATCGGCACGCTGACGGCCAATTCGATCTCCATCAGTAATTTTACCCTTGGCTCGGATAGCTTGAGATTTGGAGCGGCGGCCGGAACGGTCGATGTCACAAGATTGATCTTCTCGGATTTTGGGGGAGTCGTGGGAGTGAATGATGGAACGGGATTCATTACCCCGAATTTGACGTTTTCCGGGAATGATATTTTTCTTTCCAATCCGATTACCGGAACGAATTCGATTACGCAAAATACGGCTGGAACGACGATGTTTGTGACAGGAGCGAATACTTCGAGCGGAACGGCAACGGTCAACGCGGGAACTCTCTCGATTGGGACGTCCGCCGGTGGGAATTGGGCAGGAAACGTGGTGGCGAATGGAGGGATCTTAAAAGGAAGAGGAACGATCTCCGGCAACCTCGTGATCAACAGCGGAGCGACGTACAGTCCGGGAAACTCTCCAGGGATTCAAGTGGTAGCGGGGAATGCCACGGTGAACCCAGGCGGAACATTGTTGATTGAAATCGATGGAACGACGGCCGGAAATGGTGCGGGCTTTTACGACCAGACGCAAGTCGGAGGAACCGCAACGATCAATGGGGGAACCCTGCAAGGGTTCACCATCTTCTCCGGATCAACCAACTTCATTCCTCAGTTCGGAACGAAGGTCACTTTTCTGACGGCCTCTTCCGTAACAGGTTCGTTTAATTCGTATGACTTTTCCGCGAATGGCAATGGAGTGAGTTGGATGCCGGAGTATCGAAACACAGAAATGAACCTCTTCGCGGTTCCAGCGGACTTTGGGAACGTCTCCGGATTCAATTCGAATCAGAATGCTTTAGGCCGGGCGCTTCAAAGTCTTCGCCCGGCGGCGATTGACGCAAGAACGGTCGCGGGAAGCTCAGGAGTGACGGCAACGAGTGACACGGGAAAAATCTTTAATGGGTTAATGCGAGCCAACGTGGACGGACTTCGAGCTGCATATGACCAACTAAGTCCGGAGAAGCTGACGGCGATGAGCGCCACGGTAAAGATGTTTGGAAGCATCAGTAACAGTGGAACGAGTCAGAGACTCAATCAGATTCGCTGGGGAGACCGAGGGGTCAGCCTCAATGGAATCACCCTTCAAACGCTGGATGGAGATTACGAGTATGAACTCATGGTGCTTGATCATGGGACGATGATGGTCCCGAAGAAGAAGTTTTCAGGAAAGATCGGGTTCTTTGTGAATACGACGGGGAACTACTCGGATGTTGATTCGGATGAGAGAAGGATCGGATATGAGAACCGATTGGGAGGAATCACGGCCGGAGTCGACCGGGAATTCACAAAGGAAGTCACGGCCGGGATCTATGCGGGACAAGGGTATGCGGATACGAAGCTCGGCGGAGGGGGAGGATCGGTGGAGGCAAATTCCGGAAGAATCGGAATCTACGGAGGATACCACA
>CAZKRU010000034.1:0-43249 GCA_964555235.1 uncultured Verrucomicrobiota bacterium | reverse complement strand
GCCTTTTTCAAAGAGCACCCGGAGGCCCGCGAAAAGATGGAGATGATGGAGAAACGTTTTGAGGCAATGACCCCGCAGCAACGCGAAGCCTTTTTCAAAGAGCACCCGGAGGCCCGCGAAAAGATGGAGATGATGGAGAAACTCAAAAAGATGACTCCGGAACAACGCCAGGAATTTTTCAAAAGCCATCCTGAAATTGCAGAACGGATGAAAGAACGCCGCGAGAATATGACCCCCGAACAACGTCAGGAATTCCTCAAAAATCATCCTGAGGCCAAAGAGAAACTCGAAAAACGCAAGTAAAAGAACCGACGAGATGCACTCAGGGATCTGGTCAGCCACCGAAGCACGTACCGCCCTGATTGCGAGTATTCGACGGGAAGTCTTGCTCGAACTTAATCTTACCGAAGAAAACTGTCGTGCAGACCCGAGCCAGCGGGCAACAGTCGAAAAATTAGTCAAAGCCCGACTTAAAGAGAAGAATCTCTCCCCGCTCCGCAAATGGATGAACGGGTTATTTCATTGAAGAATTTAGGAATCAGCGCTTTGGTGGGGCCAGTTCTCCGAACGGGCCAGTATTCGGCCCATCGAGGACGATTGGCCCCACCAATAATCGATCTGAACTAGGAATGAGGTCACCATGAACATCCTCATTGCCGTCCCCTTCTTTCTCTTCTTCTTTCTGGGTTGGTATTTGATCGCCCCCGAATCGTTAAAGCGAGCATTGAAAGAAGACTCTGCTGAGCAGAAGATTCGGGGCAATGCGGTGAGAAAACTATCAATCCTTCTCATGTTCTCATTTGTCGCTTATTTGATTTATTATCTTAAAACCGGACGATAGAGCTCTCAAAATAACCCCTCTGTGAGCTTCGTGCCTCTCGGTGAAGTAAACTTCTAAGTACTTGAAATCCAGAGGTTTCTCGCCAAGGTCGCGAAGGCGCTAAGTGAGAAGGGATTTGTTTCAGATCCAAACGCTTTGCGCCTTGGCGGGCTTGGCGAGAGATGAATCCGCTACGCCGGCAACGCGACGGTCTTTCCATCAATCATCAAAAAGACGGGGGCTTGGCGGGAATCAATCAGTTCCGAAAAGACATCTGATTGGCCTGAAAGCGCAAAGGCGACGAGATCCGCTTTGGCTCCAACCCGAATCTGCCCCAACAGTCCTTCCTGACGAAGCGCCCTTGCGGGACGAAGGGTAATCATCTTCCACCAATCGCGTGAACTCAAATCGGGATAGTGATGGCGTGCCATTCGAATTTCCGCTCGTAAATCGAGTGTGTTGTTGCTGGCGAGACTATCCGTTCCCAAGCAAATATTCACTCCTTGCTCCTGAAGTCGTTCCAAGGAAAATCGCTGATGTCCAAAGTAGGCATGACATTTCGGGCAGTGAACGACACTGGCTCCAGATCGACTCAACAAACCATAATCATATTCTTGAAGGTAATTCAGATGGGCAATCAACCAGCGCGAATCAATAGCTCCCATTTCATACAAGTGCGAAAAGGAAGAACCTTGAGCACAATCGGAAACATCGCGACCTAGTTTTTCAAGAAATTCGTAGAGCTTCCCTTTTCCGTACAGGAACATCTCCTGCTCTTCGCGAGATTCCGCAATATGAGTCGTCGCTAAAAGATTCATCGACTCACAACAGCGCTGCACGTGGCGAAAAAGTTCTGCCGAGGCTGTATACGGAGCATGCGGCGAGAGCCCAATTCCTCCAATCCACGAAGGAGAACGTTCCAACAGATAAAGAACTCCGATCATCGCCTCTTCCAATTGCAAGCGGGAGCGTAAATCGATCAATTCTAAAAACCACCAGACTCGTAGTGGAGGCGTTGCCAGATAAGGGAAGACCTCGGGAATGGCCGCAATATTGACAACCGTGGTCGTGCCAGACGCCAGAAGAAGTTCATAGCCTCGGGCAATTCCCGAGCAATAATCCTGCGTCGTTCGGTCATGCTTGAGCGCATTGATTTTTTTAATCCACTCCGTAAAACTCGCTTGAGGAGGAATCACTCCTTTGAAATCAGTGTAATCGAGATGGCAGTGGGCATTGATAAATCCGGGTGAAATCACACATCCTTCCAACTCCACCAACGGCTCGGCCGGACGACGAATCATTTTCTTGTAACGTCCCACTTCCACAATCCGATCTCCTTCCACGCGAATCGCGCCGCCAGGCATCGGAGTCCCCTCCTCCATCAAAATGAGATCTGCCGTCAGGATCACGACAAATCTCTCCAGCCCTTTTTTCCTTTCAGTGCTTCCAAGGCGCGATCCACTTTCCACCTGGCCGAAATCAACGCCTTCTTCGCGATTGCCTCTGTTACTCCGCTGAGCGCTACCACCGTTCGCACGGCCCTGACTCGTAATTTTTCATTCGTGGTTTGAAGCGCAATCATGCGGCCGCCCCGCACCTTTCCCAAGCGAATCATCACAATCGTGCTCATGAGATTCAACGCACATTTCGTCGCTGTTCCCGCCTTCAACCGTGTCGATCCAGCAACGATTTCAGGCCCTGTGGGGAGATTAATGGAAACACCAATCCCTTGCACGGGGTGTCGCTTTGGATTACAAGTGAGAAAAATCGTCCCGGCTTTCCGTTTCTTTGCTTCCGTCAAAGCTCCCAAGACAAAAGGAGTTCGACCGCTCGCAGCAATTCCACAGACCACATCCTTCGAGGTGACTTGTTTCAAACGAATCGCCTTCGCTCCTTCATCGGGATCATCTTCAACACCCTCCTGACTTTTAAAAACAGCGGAGGAACCTCCGGCAATGACGCCTTGAATGATCTCAGGGCTCATTCCAAAAGTCGGCGGGATTTCACTCGCATCCAAAATTCCAAGCCGTCCACTCGTTCCGGCACCGACATAAATCAGGCGCCCTCCCCGGCTCAGTTTTTTAAAAATAAGTTCGGCGGCGGCCGTCAATGCCGGTCGCTGGTGATTCAAGGCGCGTTGGACCTTCACCTCTTCGTTCACGAAAAGCGATACCAACGAGGGAATGGAGATCTTGTCCAACGTTTGCGAAGCCGGATGGAGTTGCTCCGTGGCTGCCCGTGCCAGTATCCGATCAGGCGGAGATCGGCGAGGCATAAAAATTATTCCTGTCCCAAAGCGTGCTTAACGAGTAGCGCCGCTCCGACAGCGCCCGGAGTGCGACTGATAAAAACATTTCCGGGAGTGATTTCATTCTTCAAAACTTTCAAAAAGAGTTGGAAGTAGTTTTCATCCTTTTCAAAAAGACTTCCCACCAAGCCCACCTGAGGTTTCTTAATCCCCAACCGCTTGGAAACATAAACGACGCGCCGGGCCAATCCCTCCACCCCTTCCAAAACCACTTTCTTTGCCAAAGGATCCCCCTGTCGGGCGGCCTCAAAAACGGCGGGGGCCAGGGAAGCGACTTCCGTTTTGGAACTGCGATGCAGAACCCAAGGAACTAATTCTTCCAGATCGCGTGTCCCGGTCTTTTTTAAATAGGCTTTGCCAAGTGCGGTCGTTTTATGAGTAGCATCATAGTGATTGTAAACTTCCACCAATCCTCGGCGTGCCACATCATACCCGCTCCCGGGATCCGCAAAAAGATTCCCCCATCCCCCCGCCTTTTCGCGATGATCTCCCTTGATTCCAAAAACATTGGAGCCCGTTCCGGCGATGACGATGATCCCTTCACCGCGTCCATGAGCCCCGGCATAAGCGGAACAGGTATCTTCATCGACAACGATCTTCTGAGCCTTGGGCCAGGTCTTCAACAAAAGTCGGGCGACTTTCTGGCGCTCCGATTCGAGATGACATCCCGCAAAGGCAGCACCAATCGCATTCGGCTTGATGGAAAGATTTCGACGAATCGCCGCAAAAATTCGGAGCAAAGTGGGGTCGCTGGAGTGCTGAACGTTGCTCGCTTCGCCTCGTCCTTCCTTGACGACCTTGCCATCATTCGACAAAAGTGCCCACGTGGTTTTGGTTCCGCCACCCTCGATCCCCAGTACAAAAAAGTCGTTGCCAGTTATCACAGCCCGGGCACTATGTCACAATTCATGCCGGATAAAATAAAAAAATGGTTGCCTGCGTTTTTGGCCACCTTACTCCTCATCGGACTGTCAAGCATTCCCGCAAAGAAAGTTCCAAGTAGGCTTCCCGCGGGCTCCGACAAAGTCCTTCACGCCCTTCTCTATTCGACCACCGGTTTTGCATACCGATTCTCATTCAGTTCCCCAATAACCGCCTGTATGGCTGTCGCTGCGATGGGGGCTGCCGACGAAAACTACCAACGTTTGACCCCCGGGCGAACCTGTACGCTCGGGGACTGGATTGCAGACTTGATCGGCGGCATTCTCGGCGTCAGCATCGCCCACCGTTATGGCTTCCGACGAAATCCTTAGACACTATCAAGAACGGGCCGACTACCTCCGCGCCTGCGATCACGCTTACTATCTGGAGGCGGTTCCGCTCATTACCGATCTCGAATATGATCGCATTTATCGCGAACTGGTTGAGCTCGAATCCACTTACCCCGAATTAATCACGCCCGACTCTCCCACTCAGCGCGTCGGGGGGAAACCGCTCGACGGATTTACGCAAGTCACTCACGCCATTCCGATGCTGAGTCTTGATAATACTTACTCGGGAGATGAGGTCGTTGAGTTTGTAAAGCGTCTTGAAAAAGCTCTCGACCGGACGGATCTCCATTTTGTGGTGGAGCCCAAGATCGACGGAGTGGCAATCAGTCTTCGCTATGAAAAAGGCGTTTTGGTTCAAGGAGCCACGCGGGGTAATGGCGAGACCGGGGACGATGTCACTCAAAATCTCAAAACAATCCGATCGCTTCCGTTGCGGATCAAAAGCAAAGCGAAAGTTCTCGAAATTCGTGGCGAAGTCTATTTTCCGAGCGCCGCCTTTGCCAAGCTCAATGAGGAGCGTCAGTCTGCCGGTGAAGAGCCGTTTGCGAATCCGCGAAATGCCGCTGCAGGATCCCTCAAGCAACTCGATTCCAAAATGGTTGCGCAACGTCCTCTCTCCATCGTTCTCTACAGCCCAGGAGAACTTCAAGGAGTGACTTGCAAAAATCAACAGGAATGGCTCACCCTTCTCAAAGAAGCCGGGCTTCCGACACCGGAAAAGACATGGAGATGTCATTCGCCCGAATCCCTGCTTCAAGCCATTCAGGATCTCGATCAGGAGCGGAAGAATTTTACTTACGAAACGGATGGGGCCGTCATCAAACTTGATGATTGGACTTTGCGTCTTCAACTTGGTTCAACCTCAAAATCTCCGCGCTGGGCGATGGCGTATAAGTACTCTGCCGAACAAGCCGAGGCGGTTTTAAAGGAAGTGACCTTCCAAGTCGGACGGACCGGAACCATTACTCCCGTCGCCGAACTGACGCCCACTCCCCTCGCAGGATCGACCGTCAGCCGGGCGACACTTCATAATTTTGAAGAGGTCAAACGGAAGGGAATCCGAATCGGCGATCACGTTCTCATCGAAAAAGCCGGAGAAGTGATTCCCGCCGTCGTTCGGGTCCTTTTGGAAAAGCGAACTGGAAATGAGATCGAGATTGTTCCTCCCGTTCACTGTCCCTGCTGCGGAGCGGAAGCGGTTCGAGAAGGACTTTTTTTGAAATGTCCGAACCCAAACTGTACCGCTCAAGTCAAACGTCGCCTCTTTCATTTTGCTCACCGCGGCGCGATGGATATTGAAGGACTTGGTGAAATGCTCGTGGAACAACTCGTGGATCGAAAGCTCGTCACGGATCTCGCCGACCTTTATCAACTCAATCACGAGACCCTCTCCTCTTTGGAGCGGATGGGAAAAAAGTCGGCTCAAAATGTTCTGGATGCCTTGGAAGCGAGTAAATCCCGGGAATTGTGGAGGCTTCTCTTCGGTCTCGGAATTTTGCACGTCGGCGCTGAATCCGCGCGAACGCTCGCGGCGCACTTTCAAACCATGGACGCCCTCGCCAGTGCTTCCTTGGAATCACTCCTCGCGATCCATGAAATCGGTGACATTATGGCCGCCAGTATTCACGCTTATTTTCAACTACCGGAAAACCGGGAACGCCTCGAAAAACTCCGGGCGATCGGACTTAACTTTGGCTCTGCTCAAGATTTACCCGCTCCTCAAGCTCAAACCCTCGCCGGACTCACCTTTGTCCTCACCGGTTCCCTCTCCGAACCGCGCGAAATCATCGCGGAACGAATTCGCAACGCCGGAGGAAAAGTTTCCGGAAGCGTTAGCAAGAAAACTTCATTTCTCGTCGCTGGAGAAGCCGCCGGATCCAAACTCGCCGAAGCCCAAAAGCTCGGCGTTCCGATTCTGGATGAAGCCGGATTGAAGGAGAAATTCTAAAAGGACTCCCATCAATTCAAGCAACCAGAAACTCAACCAAGTTCTGCTCTTTCGGTGAGAGGATGTTTTGAATTTTAACCTTCTTCTTTGAGTTCCCTGACGACTTGCTCCATGGTCAACGGTATGAAAGGGATCGCTGACTTCTCGAGAGAAAAATTCTTTGAGAGTGTGATCTCTATCTGTTTGGGACCCCCATGGCTTAAAATCTTTCTCGCAGAATAAATCGAGAAGCCTAAGGTGATCTCACTATGTTTGAAATGAAGCCGTATTTGATTTTTCTTTGCATCGGAATGGTCGCGTATTCCTCCCCCGTTGTGCCTCCTCCTGCAGGGATGAAATGGATCCCGGGAGGCGAATTCACGATGGGATTGGAAGACCCGACAAAAAGTTGCTGTGATGGCGCCGGATCGGATCCGATGACTGACTCCCGTCCCCTCCACCGGGTCAAAGTGAATGCGTTTTGGATGGACGCCACAGAAGTGACGAACGAAGCCTTTTCGCGCTTTGCGAAAGCGACCGGTTACATCACCGTTGCCGAGCGCAAACCGACTGCAGCCGAATTTCCCGGAGCTCCCCCGGAAGCGCTGGTCGCCGGATCAATCGTCTTTACGCCCACGTCTCGCGCCGTTCCGCTTGATAATTTCACCGCCTGGTGGCGCTATCTTCCCGGAGCCAATTGGCGTCATCCAGAGGGGCCGAGTTCTGATTTGAAAGGACGCGAAAAATATCCAGTCGTCCATATCGCCTATGAAGACGCTCAAGCTTATGCGAAGTGGGCGGGGAAACGACTTCCGACCGAGGCCGAATGGGAGTTTGCAGCTCGTGGAGGAAAGGAAGGCGAACGCTTTCCCTGGGGAAATGAATTAAAAGTGAAAGGAAAATGGATGGCCAATATCTATCATGGTCAATTCCCGGTAAAAGATACTGCGCTCGATGGGTTCAAAGGAGTGGCCCCCGTCTCAAAGTTTTCTCCCAATCCCTACGGGCTCTATGATATGTCAGGAAATGTCTGGGAGTGGTGTAGTGACTGGTATCGTCCTGATTACTACACAGAATTGACCAAAAAGGGAAATCTCACCATCAATCCTCAAGGCCCAACCTCCAGTTTTGATCCGAGCGAGCCGGGGGTCCCGAAACGAATTCATCGGGGCGGCTCCTATCTTTGCAGTGACCAATACTGCACTCGCTATCTTCTCGGAAGTCGGGGAAAAGGGGAACCGAGTTCAGGGACGAATCATCTCGGGTTTCGGTGTGTGAAAGATCCGTGAGTCAATAAATCGATTATTCAATTTGTTAAGTTGTTGTCTCTCGCGAAGTTCGCCAAGCCGCCAAGAAATCTTTTTGGTTTTAAAGTCGAACATTCCTTCGCGCCTTGGCGACCTTCGCGAGAAGCACAATTCCGTTCTCACTAAGTTTGCGGCTTTGTGTGAAGCCTCACCTTTTTATTGCAGATTTGTGCGCTCTGGTTAGGATGCCACGTCATTTATGGAATACGAAGCTGTCATTGGTCTGGAAGTTCACGTTCAATTGAAGTCGAACACGAAGATGTTCTGTGGTTGCCGCAATCAATACGGCGCGCTTCCCAACACTCAAGTTTGCCCCGTCTGCCTTGGAATGCCCGGAGTCCTTCCGGTTCCGAATGAAGAAGCGGTGATCAAAACAATTCAGACCGGTCTCATGCTCGGTTGTACCATCGCCACCCGCTGCAAGTTTGACCGGAAAAATTATTTCTACCCGGACATGCCAAAGAACTATCAAATTTCTCAATTCGATCAACCCCTCTGCCTCGGCGGTTATGTTCCTCTCCATCTCTTCGCTTTTCCGAAGGATGTTCAAAATGAGGACCAAGCCAAAGCGAACAAGAAAGTGCGCCTGACCCGGATTCATTTGGAAGAAGACGTTGCGAAGTCGTTTCACTTCGATGCCTCGAGCGGAATCGATTACAATCGCGCCGGAACCCCGCTCATGGAAATCGTGAGCGAAGCGGATCTGGCGAGTCCCGAAGAAGCTTTTGCCTACCTGACGGCACTTCACCAGATTCTTGTCTATGGGGGAGTCAGCGATGCTGACATGGAAAAAGGCCAGATGCGTTGCGATGTCAACATCAGCATTCGTCCAAAGGGCCAAAAGGAATTCGGAACCAAGTGTGAGCTCAAGAATCTGAATACGATCAGTGGCGTTCGTCGCTCGCTTCATTCGGAAATTGCCCGTCAAATTGAAGTTCTCACCTCTGGGGGCGTCATTCGTCAAGAGACTCGTCGCTGGGATGATGCCAAGGGCCAGACCTTCCTGATGCGCGTGAAAGAGGGATCCCACGATTACCGCTACTTCCCCTGCCCCGATCTCTTGCCGTTACGAACGGATCAAGGGCTTCTCAACACCGCTAAAGCCCGCGTTCCGGAACTTCCTGCCGAAAAAGTCGCCCGTCTGATGAATGAGTACGGCGTCACCGAATATCAAGCGGGCGTCCTTGCCTCAGAAATCGCTTTTGCGAACTACTACGAAACTGCGGCAAAACCGGCGAAGAACAAAACGATCGTCGCTAATTTTCTGCTCAACGATTACCTCGCGACACAACCCGATTTGGCCAACATCCCAATTCCACCCTCTCACTTCACCGAACTTGCGGATGTCGTCGAATCCGGAAAAGTGAACAGCAAGCAGGCCAAGGAAATTTTTGCAGAAATGATCAGCTCCGGAGCCTCTCCCTCGCAAATTGTGAAGGAGAAAGGAATGGAGCAAGTCTCCGATACGGGCGCTCTTGATGCCTGGTGCGACGAAGCCATTGCGGCCAATCCGAAAGGCGTTGCCGATTACAAATCCGGAAAGACCGGTGCGGTGAACTCCCTCAAAGGCTACGTCATGAAAATGAGCAAAGGGAAAGCGAATCCGCAAGTCATCGGCGAAATCCTCGAGCGCAAACTCAAGGCATAAACGCGATTTGTTTCTCTCGCCAAGTTCGCCAAGGCGCGAATCGGAGGTTTTTTTCAACCATCCTGACTCGGCACCTTTGCGACTTGGCGGACTTTGCGAGAAACTTCTGAGGATTAGTCTTCCGTCTGCTTCAGCTTCGCGATGACATTGAAATCTTCGAGCGTTGTCACGTCTCCCTTGATTTCACCGCCACCGGCTACTTCGCGCAAGAGACGGCGCATGATTTTGCCGCTGCGGGTCTTTGGAAGCGCTTCGCTGAAACGGATATCCCCCGGGCGAGCCAGCGCGCCAATTTCCTTGGTCACATGCTTGCGAATGCTATCCTTGAGTTCATCGCTTGCGCTTTGGCCCTGTTTGAGGGTAATGAAGGCGACAATCGCCTGACCGGTAAGCTCATCATTTCGCCCAACGACGGCGGCTTCGGCAATCGCCGGATGACCCGCCAGACAACCTTCGACCTCTGCGGTGCCAATGCGGTGTCCTGAGACGTTCAGAACGTCATCAATACGACCCGTGACCCAGAAATAGCCATCCTTGTCGCGACGCGCTCCATCTCCGGTGAAGTAACACCCTTTGATATCACTCCAATAGGTCGTGCGATAACGTCCGGCATCTCCGTACAAGGTTCGGAGCATTGAGGGCCAAGGACGGCGCACCACCAATTTTCCACTCACGTTGGGAGGAAGTTCTTTTCCTTGATCATCGACCACCGCCATATCGACTCCGAAGAATGGAAGCGTGGCGGAGCCAGGTTTCAACGGGGTCACACCCGGAATCGGCGTCAACATGTGAGCGCCGGTTTCCGTCTGCCACCAAGTATCAACGATCGGACAGCGTTTCTTACCGATCTTTTCGTGATACCAAGCCCAGGCTTCCGGATTGATCGGCTCTCCGACCGTGCCGAGAAGACGCAGCGACGAGAGATCATGCTTATCGACCCATTGATCTCCCCATTTGATAAAGGAACGGATCGCGGTCGGCGCGGTGTAAAGAATGTTCACCTTGTACTTGTCGATAATCTCCCAGAAACGATCCTGCTGAGGCCAATCGGGAGCTCCCTCGTACATCAGACTCGTTCCACCATTCGTCAAAACCCCGTAGACCACATAGCTGTGGCCGGTGATCCATCCGATATCGGCGGTACAGAAATAGATATCTTCGTCCTTCAAATCAAAGACGTACTTCGTCGAGAGCATCGTCCCAGCGAGATAGCCCCCGGTTGTGTGAAGAATCCCCTTCGGTTTGCCCGTGCTTCCGCTCGTATAAAGAACAAAAAGCGGGTGCTCGCTGTCGAGTTTCTCCGCCGGACAATCGTCTTTCACCTCTGCCATGAGATTGTGCCACCAGAAATCTCGACCTTCCTGCATTGGAATTTCCTGCTTCGTCCGATGAGCCACAATCACACTCTTAACCCCGGGACAACCGGCCATTGCCGCATCGACATTTCCCTTGAGTCCGATGACTTTTCCACGGCGAAAGCCACCGTCCGCCGTGACGACCACTTTGGCCCCGGAATCATTGACGCGTTCCTTGAGGGCTTCTGCGCTAAAACCGCCGAAAACAACGTTGTGAGGAGCACCAATCCGTGCACAGGCGAGCATCGCGATGACTGCTTCCGGAATCATCGGCATATAAATCACGACGCGATCTCCGGTCTTGATCCCGCGACTCTTGAGAACATTCGCGAACTTACAAACTTCCCGATGCAACTGTTGATAGGTGAGCGTCAACGAATCGCCCGGTTCCCCTTCCCAAATCAGAGCGGCTTTATTACGGCGATGGGTCGTCAGATGACGGTCGAGGCAGTTAAAACTCGCATTGATCTTTCCACCGACAAACCACTCCGCATAAGGAGGCTTCCAGGACAAAACCTTGCGCCACTTTTGAAACCAGGAAAGTTCAGAGGCCACTTCCGCCCAAAATTTTTCGGGTTTTTCCAGAGAACGCTTGTGCATCTTCTTGTAATCCTTGAAAGAGCCCAAATGCGCCGCCTTTGAAAAGGCTTTTGAAGGCTTAAAAATACGTTTATCCGATGCCACCGACTCGTTTTTATCACTCATGAATGTTCCTTATCGCTTAATCTTAAATTAGATACTCTCCCGGGGATATATCAGGTAGAAATAGAAGTGCAACGGAAAGAATGCAAAAATTTTCGGCCTTCAAACTAAAAAAGCGAATCCCTCTAAGGGAGACGCTTGGCGTTTAATTCTTTAAGCGCTTCTTGGGCGGATTTAAGTCGTTGCACGGCATCGACATCCTCGGGATTCTTGGTGACGACCTTTTGCCAAAGATTTACCGCATCTTGAGCTCGTCCCAATTTTTCATAAATTTCTGCCAAATGTGAGAGGACTTCGGGATCTTCCTTTGTCTGCGCCAATGCCTGCTCTAGAAGCGGCAATGCCTCTCCATAACGCCCCAACTTAAAATAAATCCATCCCAACGTATCAATAAAGGCCGCATTTCCTGGAATCTTTTCAAGCGACTTTTTACTGAGAACTAATGCTTCTTCCAGATGCATCCCACGATCCGCCCAATGATAGGCCAGGGCATTTTGAAGCGCCGGATTATTCGGTTCCAGCTTCAAGCCTTCCTCTAATGTTTTTTGAGACTGATCCAACTTCCCCGCCATCTCCTCAGTCAATGCCACTTCCAAATAATAGGCTCCTTGAAACATTGAGACCTCTTTCCCCTTCGCCAGCCCTTTCGCCTCGGCAAACGAAGCTAACGCACGTTCGAAGTCTTTCCGTTCACGATGAGAAATTCCGGTCAAAAAAGCCAACCGCGCCGATTCCGGAAATTGACGCCGCCCCTGTGCAATCGTCTCCGAGGCATCGTTCGATTTCTTCATCCGGATCTGGATCCATGCCAGGCGTTGATAGTCATCCTCATCCGGAGTTTTTAAGAGAAGCGTCGTTCGATAGGCCTGCTCCGCCTTCTCCAACTGACTCGTCTGCTCGTAGAGCTCTCCCAAAACCGTCTGATAGGAAACCCGGGTCGGATTTTTTGCCGCCAATTGTTCGTAAAAGCGAATCGCCTTATCGTTCTGCCCTGAATAGCGGGTAATCGGAGCGATAATTTCCCGAAGCATCGGAAAATCAGGACGCAACTCGTAGGCCGCCTCATAATATTCCAATGCCTTTTCCATATTTCCATTCGCCGACTCCAGATGCGCGGAGCGAATCAGAAGCTCAAGATTATCTGGCTCGAGATCAAGACCCTTTTTATATTGTTCCAGCCCCCGAACCGACTCGTTTACATTTACTAGGAAATCACCATATTGTTTGTAAAGATCCGCCGTTGGAATGGAGACGGCAAACGCCTTTTCGTAGAAGGGAATCACCGCCTTTGCTACGGACTCTTTGGAAGCCTGGGCGTTGCTGGCGAGGAGTTCAGTGAAAAGCCGGGCAAGCATCGACCAAAACTCAGGATTGGACGAGTCCACTTTGAGAGCACGATCCATCAGGGCCTTGGCCTCAGAGGACTTCCCTAAAGCAATGCACGCATGATAATAAGCGCGATAGGCGTAAACTTCCTCGGAATCCTGAGTCAGCACATTATCTGCCACCCGAATCGCCTCCTTATATTGACGCAACTGCAGGTAGCAGTTCGCGGCGAGCGCTTGAAGATGAAGATTTTTCGGACTGGCCTGAAGGCCCGACAAGATCTGGGCCAACGCCAGATCCGGCCGACTATCCTGTAGATATTGAGAGGCCACCCGCCATTGAAGGCTGGTAAAACTCGGATCCGACTTCAAGACCTCCTGATAAATAGGGAGCGCCTCCGCAAAGCCTTTCTCGGATTCCTTCCGAAGGCCTGCAGCATAGAGCGCATTCGTCCGAGCGGTAACCTCGGAACGATCGCCTAATTCCAATGGGGCGGGCGAACCCGACCATTGGTCGCGTTCAGCCTCCGAGGCGCTCCTCTCCACGTCCATTGACGCGAAAGCCAGTCTAAAAGAAAGGCATGAGAGGAGCGCTCCCCGGTGCCATGACGTCCGGGTCCGCTTCTTCATTGGAGTAATCTAGATGACTAAGACTTGTAACGCAACCGCTTCTTGTGGCGGTCGGTACGACGACGCTTACGGCGCTTGTGCTTGTTAATCTTCTCTTTACGTCGCTTCTTCAGTGATCCCATATGATTTTCTCTTTATACCCAAGCCTGTCTTAATAGACAACCTTATTTAGCGGATATTCAATAATTCCTTCTGCCCCATGTTCTTTGAGCAGCGGAATAATCTCCCGGACAACCGGTTCATCCACAATTGTTTCAATCGCAATCCACCCCTCTTGTGTGAGAGGAGAAACCGTCGGATTACGTAATGCCGGCAGGAGATCCAAAATCTCCGCCAGCTTCGTTTTCGGAAGGTTCATCTTGATTCCGACCTTGTTACGAGCCGCCAACGCCGCTCGCAACAAAAGCGCCATGGATTCCAGTTTGCGTCTCCGCACTGGATCCTTCCAAATTTCCACATTTGCAATAAATTGAGGATAACTTTCCATGATCGTGTCGACGATCCGAAGCTTATTCGCCTTAATTGAGGAACCGGTTTCCGTAATATCCACAATCGCATCGACCAGTTCGGGAACCTTGACTTCGGTCGCGCCCCATGAAAATTCTACCTCTGACGTCACTCCATGCTTCTTGAGATACGCACGCACCAACTCCACGGCTTCGGTGGCAATTCGCTTTCCTTGCAAATCCTTGACGGTCCGAATCGGTGAATCCTCAGGGACTGCAAGCACCCAACGCGCCGGCATGGAAGTCGCCTTGCTGTAATTCAAATCACAAATCACCTCAACCTTGGCACCACTCGCCGCAAGGTTTTCCGCAATCCAATCTTTTCCGGTAATCCCACAATCCAAAAATCCTTGGGAAACATAACGGCAGATCTCTTGGGGACGAATTAAACGGGGATCCAAATCCTCATCATCGACATACGGCTTGTAGCTCCGACTGGGGCGGCCGATGTTAAATCCGGCCTTGGCAAAAAGCTGCACAGTTGACTCCTCGAGACTTCCTTTCGGAAGTCCCAGCCGCAATGGCGGGGTCAAACGGTTCGCACTCATGATCGGACTCGGTTTTTCATTTGAAAGCCCGCTATGCTGCGTCAGCCTCACGGATTGTAAAGGGAAAAATTTCCACTTTACCGTCAGAGCAAGGATTGCTTGAATAAGCTTGTGTCCACAAAAACTCTTGAAGATACCCAGGATCATAAAGTCCGGCAGTTCTCAGTCTTTTTGGAAAACAAAGCCGGACGCCTCTTGGAAATCGTTCAATTTTTTGCGCAACACAACGTCCATGTCGTCGCACTCACCGTCTTAGACACCGCGGATTGCGCCGTTGCTCGCATGGTTGTTGATGATCCGGACCGTGCTCGATCCATTTTTCAAGAACACGCCATCGCCTTTAGTGAAACCAATCTCGTCGTTGTCGAACTCCCCAGCAGCGCCACGGATCTCAAAAATGTCCTCTGCGCGCTCCTTCAAGCCGAGGTCAACATCCACTTCACCTACTCCTTCCTCACCCGTCCCCGGGGAAAAGCCGCGTTGGCCATGTGCGTTGAGGACGAAGAATGCGCAAGAAGCGTCCTCCTTCAAAATAGTTTTAAGATTTTGACCCAACGGGATATCTCTCGTTAGGGAAATCAAAGCGCATGACGTACGCGCGATTTCATCTCATTTTTAATCTACCGGTCCTTCTTTTCCTCGGATGGATTCAGCGCCACTCGTCATGGTCCTTTCATGAACTCGTCCTCCTCGGCGCCCTCCTGCTGGTAATCTTGCTCTTCACCTCGCCTTGGGACAATCATGCGGTTCGAATGGGAATCTGGGATTTTCCTCTGGGCCGCTACGCCTTCCGGATCGGCTTACTTCCCATTGAAGAATACCTCTTTTTTTGGCTGCAGAGCCTCAATGTCATCCTCTCTCTCCGCCTCTGGCTTCAGACCCACCCAGACCTCCTCTGTCACGCCGAAACCCCATTACACCCCATCCAGGGACTTCTGATTCTTGCACTCCTTGGTCTCTGGATCTTGGTCGGATACTCCCTGCATCGCCATCCTCCCGCCGCTCGATGGAACTATACCCGCCATCTCTTCTTTTGGTTTACCCCAGTGATCCTTCTTCAATGGATTTTAGCCCCGAGCCTCTTCGCACACCACCGCAATAATCTTTTCCTCATGGCCTTCGGATGGGGCCTCTACTATACCCTCGGAGATTGGGTCGCCACAAAATCAGGGATTTGGTTTTTTGACGAAAAACAAATCACTGGAAACAAACTTTTCAGAGTGCTCCCTTGGGAGGAAATCGCTTTTTTCATCCTAACCTCACTTTTGGTCGCACAGAGCTACCTTCTCTTGCTCCCCGCAGCGATGAGATAACCCTAAAAGCGAATCTGAGAGCTCACACCAATCTGATTGTTGTCAAATTCAGAAATCCCGACATTTGACCGATTAAAGCTGTGTGTATAAAACGCACCTAAATCCATCCATTCAAGCACTGGATAAGCACCCCCCAACCCAAACGCCGTGTACAAATCCTCACGCTGAGCACTCACCCCTGAGTCGACGGATACATACTCTACATTTTGAAATGAAAGCGAGAGATTGACGCTTCCTCGCTCGATGGTCTGCCGCACCGAGCTTCCAATGCTGGTGGTCAGGATATTTTGTCCGAAGAGTGCGGATGAAGAAGATTGATGCCGTGAAGTACTGATCGAAATACTTGTCTTCGGAAAGACTTGGTAGGCTCCACCGCCCCGAAAAATCACCGCACCCTGAGAACTGACCCCATTCGCGAACTGACGAACTTCCAATCCGCCCTCGCCAAAAACACTTGTCTTTTCGCTCGCCACGTAAACCGCTCGCGCGAGAAGCTGTTGATAATATTGCTCGGTGGTCCCCTTTGACTGCGTCGAACCAAACCCTAATCCCCCTCCGAGCCGCAACTTCGGGAAAAGCTCGTAGTTTAGATATCCACGAGTAGCGACATCATTCGAATTAAATCCCTGTTCAAAATCACGAATCACCAAATTCCCGGCAAGTTCTACGGTGGTTAACTCACTTAACTCATATTCCGATAAAAGTGAAGTTTGATAAATTTTTCGATTCAAGAAATCCGCCCGCTCAACATCTCCTCCAGTGACATCTGAAGCCCGCACATCGATCCCCAATGACAAACGCGAAAATCGGTATCCTCCACCAAGTGCAAAATCCTGATTCATCGTCGCCTCCTCCGTGTGAGATAAAAACGCCAGAATCGTTGGTGAATACCGAAATGCCATTGAGAGCGCATCCGTAACGGAGGGATCTTTTTCTCCCACCGCCGCTTCAAATGAAGGCACCACTGATGCCATGATGTCCGACTCTTTCTTCGCTCCCTTAGGCGCCAAAAATAGATTGTCATTATAAGTCATCGACGTCTCCACCGCAAGTCGAAGGTCAAAGCGTGAAAGTCGAAAACCCGGTGCATACATCCTCCCTCCTTCCTCATTCGTCAGTATATAAGAATCGCGCTGAATTGGAGCAAAACGACGATCCTCTACTTTTTCTATGGGAGCCGGCTGAAACTCTGCTCGCTTTTTCTCATCAAGGTCATCCTTCGCTATCAGAGAATTTGAACGAGAGAGATCCGCATTATCCTTCGATGTTTCGCGATCCACTTGAGCCAATTTTTTTTGTGAGACAGGGTTTGGGGAGTCGCCAAAACGCCATCCTTCTTCACGTGCGGCGATTTCTTCGAGTGAAGTCGATGAGATCGCTTCAGGAGTGAGATCGAATTCTCCCCCTCGAATCACAACCTCCGTTGAACGAAAACGTGAAGGTGAAGAGACTTCACTAGGCGAGGGAACCGCGACCACCTGCAACACTTCCCCCGTCTCCTTCATATCTTCCATTGGTCGAACCAAAGGAGCACTCCGACGCCAACGCTCCGCCAATGACAAAACATCGCGCAGCGTCAAATCAAGTGAACGAATCAAAGGGGGCGAATCACTTACTTCCCTCTCTTCTCGAACGGCCAAGGCAAAACTCGAACGCATCCGGAACGGCGAAACATCCAATCGCAACCAACCCGTCTCTTCAGTCCGAAGCACTAACCCCGATGAGTCACGAAAGAGAAGAAAATCTCGTGGCATGGAGTAGCCTGATCCTCGCATTTCAGAGTAAATCGAACGATTTGTCAGTGGAGGGGGACGATTAAACCGATCAGGAACCCACGGCTCTTGATGTTCAGACAATCCTCCTATAATTTCGATCATAGGAGGGACATCCGCCCCATCCTCCGGACGCACGAAAAAATCAGGACGACGAAACTCTAACCCCAAAAGTCGCTCCCAGACAGGCTCGGCCCAAAGCAGTCCTCCGATCACAAGAACCGTGATCACCACTTTTGAAATATTTTTTAAATTTGAATCCATGGCGTACTAAGGACCCGTTGGCGATACCGTGTTATTCGTCGAAGTATTCGCACCATTCGGAGGAAATAGGAGAGGAAGCACATCTCCTGGAACTTCCACCCGCTCGAGCACCGCTGACCCAAATGCTTGCGATGCCGTAAAAAACGGATTACTCCCAGTCGTGTCGATATTCTGATATTGACTCACCAAAAGTTCCATTGCCTTCCCAAACTCGATCTCCGCAGACGTTGCCGTACGCGTCTCAGAAAACGTAGCAGAGCCACCTTCACCTTCAATGTCTACCGCCTCATTCTTTTTCAGAAAAAGACTCTTTCCACTTAGCAATTCCCCCTTCTTGCCCTTCAAAGTGACCTGTACTGTCCCAGAATAGACCACGACAGTACCCTTTCCATCTCGATAGGTTACCAAAAACAGAGTCCCCTTCGCCCCAGCCACCGCTTGTGGCGTTTGTACCCGATAGGTGGTCGCTTGCTTATTGAATTTATTTAATGCCGAAAAAACACTCCCCTCCTTCAGGAAAGTATCACATTTTCTTTCAACGATTTTCCCTTTTGACTTCACCGCATCTAAGGTATCCAGTCTCAAAAATGTCTTCTCTCCAACAACTGCAGTGATCCCAGGCATTGGGCGAAAAATGACTCGACCATTTTCTGGCACTTGAAATTCTCCCCCCGGCGGGAGTAATGATCCTTTATCCAGACTAAATCTGATCTTCTCCGTTAAATAGTAATTCTTTCCCTGAACCTCCGCCACGAGCGAAATGACCCGAGTCTGTGGGACCCCGGGCTTTGCCGCGATTGGCTTCTCTGAAGTGGTACTCTTCGGATCAACCGGCGTCACCGCGACCTGCCCCCATCCAGGAGTTAAGCTGAATCCAATGAATAAAGAGAGCAAGATAGGAAGAAGACGCATCATTTATTTTTTCCCTTCAGAGCCGTACGCACTCTCTCTTCCATAACTCTTATGGTAGGAGTAGTGATAATAATAATAAAGACCCCGACGATCTCGAAACCGATTCAAGATTAATCCGGAGGGCTCACGACCCGCTTGACGCAGAAAATCAATGGCTCGTGTCGTCGCTTTTCGTGGAGTTGATCCGGCACGGGTAATCAAACAAGTCCTCTGGACGTGTTGCACCATCAACAAGGTGTCCGCAACGGCATTTACGGGAGCACTATCAATAATAATGTAATCAAATTTCTCACGATAAGCCTCGATCAGCCGCTGAAAGGAATCATTCACCAAAAGCTTGGGAGGATTCGGAGAACGGGATCCCGCTGAAATAAAGAAGAGATTTTCGATATTCGTAAACTGTAAAACCTCATCGAACGACTTCTGATCTGAAAGCACTTCCGTGACCCCCGCTCCTAAAACACCCTTTGTCACCATTTGATGCAGATAGGGCTTACGTAAATCTGCATCCACTAAAAGCGTACGTGCACCCTGATTCGCCAAATGGGCCGCACAGTGAAAACTACAAAACGTCTTTCCTTCTGCCGGAACCGCACTGGTGAAAAGACATATGCGCCCCTCCTCCTTTCTTCCTAAAAGACTCATGGAAACTAGCAATGTCCGAAATGACTCTCGTACGGCAGGAGAGACCTCATCAATGGGAAGGACTCCTGCCTTCTTCACTGGCCGTTGTCCCCCACGCGCCTCAGGAATCGCCGCCAAGACTGGCAGCCTAAAAATTCCCTCCGCTTGATCCACCGTTTTAACCGAGCTGTCCATGGAGTGAAGCAAGATGGCAATCACGATCCCTCCCAATAAGCCGGAAGCAATGGCCGCCATCATAATTTTTCTCTTGTCTGGCCGGATCGGTGCTGTCGGATAAAGCGCACGCTCTGCAACACGAATATTATCGAAATCCATTGCCTTGGTAATATTCGTTTCAGAAATTCGCTTGAAAATCGTATCAACCAGCGTTCGATTCGTCTCTACCTGACGTGTGAGAACATTATATTGAATGGCATCTCCGCTCTGACTTACCGCAAGCTGCCCCATGCTCCTTTCCTGAGAGAGTACTGCCTGATACCGAGGCCCCACGGCACTCACTGCATTTCGCGCCGCATCCAGTAACGAGCGCCGTAGTGCCGCAAGTTCGTTTCGAGCCTTAATCAATTTCGGATGTTTTTCAGTATAGCGCTGCGTCATCGAAGAAATTAATTCATTTTGGTGAGCAATACTCCTCTGGAGTGTCTGAACCGTCTGCTCGGAGGAGATGCTCTCCAAACCGAGAAGCTTTTCGGGATCATCTCCATACTTTTCAATCTGCTTTAGGTCGGTCTCCAGAACCAACCGCTTTCGCTTCGCCTTGTTGAGCTCTAAATTGACATCTGTTAACTCCGTCTGATCAAATGATCCTTCCTTGTGCTTTTCTCGATAGGCTTGAAGCGCTGCTTCAGAAAGCTGCAGCTGATCTTTCACTTCTTTCAATTGCTGATTCAAAAATCCGTATGCCTGTTCCGATGTCCCCATCCGATTGTCGATATTCAAACGGATAAATTGATCCGCAACAATATTTGCTAAACGTTGAGCGACCGCCGGATCCGGATGTTCAAAAAATAGATCAATGTAAGTACTTCCCTTCCGCTGAACCGTAACAATCATCCCCCCAAGTCGATCCTGAACATCCGCATCATTGAATTTCGCCTCACCTGGTGGCACCCCCAGAAATGCCGCATCACTCCCCAGACGGGCTTCCTTTGCCACACGCTCGAAGAGCGGCTTGGATCGGATCAGATACATCATATTCTGAATCACTTCCGCGCCTCGAAGATCCTCTCGTGAAACTTCCTGAATATTGACAATATTTTTGGGAGGCTCGATGTACAAAACCACTCGCGAACTAAAAATTCGAGGGCTGTTGGAGATATACGAAAGCCCACAAAAAATCCCAACGACCAAAAATAAAACGATAATCCAGATCCGTTCGAGCAGCGCTCCGGCGAGCTCCTGATACCCAATCGTTAGCGAAGATTCGATTGAGTTTTGATTTTCATCCTGAATATTGGATTGTGATTGTGGTTGCACGATTGGCTTTTCCTTAATTAAAATAGACGTTCCCCAATCACTATCCGATCACCCGGAATCACATGGAAAATTTTTACCTTCTCATCACGCCCCATCTCCTTGACATTCAGCGTCAGAACTCCGTCCTTTGTTCCAATTCTGCGCCGAACC
The DNA here is from genome assembly GCA_964555235.1 of uncultured Verrucomicrobiota bacterium. Taxonomy (GTDB): domain Bacteria; phylum Verrucomicrobiota; class Verrucomicrobiia; order Methylacidiphilales; family CAMAQI01; genus CAZKRU01. The sequence goes on along the minus strand of CAZKRU010000034.1, from coordinate 22,370 downwards.
GTTACATTTCCCAAATCTGCGAGTCGAGTCGCGCCTCCTGCCATCGCAATCGCTTCTAAAACGCTCACCGAATCGGTGAGTGCCGGAACTTCGTAAACCCCAGGGTTTCTGACCTGTCCCAATATCGTATATTCATTTCGAGAAACTTGAACGATCACCGTATCCCCGGCCATCACAGGAATCCGCTCCGCCCCCTTCTGATTCCGCCCCAGTGCCTTGGCATCATAGGTCAGAATTTTTTCGTGTTTGTTTTCGTAACGCTTGATCGTGACCGTCCCGAGATCACCGCCACGACTTGCGCCGCCCGCCATGGCAATGGCCTCCATCAAGTCAATGCTGTCTCGCATGGGAGGAATGTCATAAAGCCGCGGAGCCTGAATCTGACCCAGCATCGCAAACTCTCGTTTTGAAAGCTGAACAATAATCGTATCGCCCGGAGAGATCTCAAACCCTTTTCCTTTTTCATTACGAGAAATCGATTTCGCATCCAAATCTTCCACCACTTCTTTTCCACCCACCATTCGCTTGATCGTCACGCGTCCCAGATCTCCCGTTCCAGAGGCGCCCCCGGCCATGGCAATGGCCTCCATCAATTCGATCGTATCCTGAAGAGGTGGCACCTCGTACATTCCCGGGTGTTCGACTTGTCCCAAAACCACAATTTGCCGCTTCGCAAATTCTGCAACTTCAAAGATCAAAAGCGGATTGATATAATAATCTTTCAAACGCTTCTCAACCATGCGCGTTGCATCCCGAATCGTTTTTCCACCAACCTGAACAAGCTCAACATAGGGAATCGTAATCATTCCATCTCTTCCGACTCGGGTCTGAAGATCAAAATCCGGCTCATCCAATAGTCGAATTCTGATAATATCCCCATTTTGAATCAGATAACTTTCCGGAGCACGAAGCCCCCCCCCTCGACTCTGACTCTTCGAGATGTTGGCCGCCGCACCTGCCTCATTTGCCGAGCCAGTCGAGGGAGTCACTTGCAGTCGAGGCAAGACCGGATCGACAGCCCATAGGCTCCCCGCCGCGATCCACCCGATCATGAGCCGTAAAAATATCCTACTTCCTTTTAAAAAAAACATCCATTTCTCCCCTTGTCTATCCACCGACTTTGAACTGTAATCAATATGGAGCATAGATGAAATCCAAGCCAGCACTTTTTTCCCAAAATCATTCTGCCGGTGGCACGGGTCATTCTACTTGAATCTTGTAGCATCGGAGCAATCTTCCAAAACTTTAGAAGAAAAATTTTCCAATAACGCCATTTTAGGGTAATTTTTTCCCACAACCAATTTTAATTTCCATGAATCAATAATAAATTATTATATATTATACTGATAATAAGACGTTTGCGATTTTTGTTAAATAGATTGGCACGGGTGTTGCAGTAGAAACTGCGTGAGTAACAATATTGAAGCCCTCTTCGGTGACCCAACACTGCGAAGTCTCAAACTCTCCCTCGAGAGCAGCGCCGTTCGCCATCAGGCTTTGGCCAGTAATATTGCAAACATTAACACTCCGAACTATAAACGAGTCGATCTCACTCCTCAATTTCAATCTTCCATGAAGGAAGCCCTCCAGCATCTGGATCGTGGGCAGGATGCCCTCCCTTTAATTCCGCAGCAAGCCCTCGGTCAGGATCCGACCAAACTCTCCGAACGTCTCGACGGAAATAACGTGACGCTCGACCAGGAATTACTCGAGCTCACGAAAAACCAAACTCTTTTTGAATTCTCAAGTGCCTTGGCCGCCAAAAAATATCAAGGACTCAAAGCCGCCATCACCGGGAGAAACGGATGAGCACTGGATTAATTCCCGCACTTAACGTCAGCGGCAGCGCCCTTCAAGCTGAACGCACTCGACTTGATATTATTGCCACCAATATCGCGCATAGCCAAACGACACGCGATGCCCAGGGAAATCCTTACCGACGCAAACAAGTAATCTTTGAATCTTATATGCCTACCGATGCGGCGGCACAAGGACGTGCCAATGTCACCGCACAAGTTCGAGCGACACGGGTGGTGGAGGATCCTAAGCCCATGCCGCAGGTTTACATGCCCGGCCATCCTCATGCGGATGCCAATGGAATGGTGAAAATGCCGAATGTGGAGATCATGAATGAAATGGTCGACATGATCACGGCCAGCCGTTCCTTCGAAGCCAACCTTCAAGTCATCAGCACCGCACGCCAGATGTTTGCGCAATCGATGCATATCGCCACTTAACCCTAAAATAAAAATATGGCCCTCACCATCAGTCCCACTTTTTTGAGCAACAATCTGGCTCCGCTCGATGCCGCTCTTCCGCGAACTTCGGGGGCAACGGGATTTCCGACGGCGACCTTTAAAATTCCCGAACCAACCACCTTTCAACCCGCTCCTACCGGAGCTTCCGCAGTCACCACGGTTGGAGAGCCGACCACCTATGGACATCTGGTTCAGCAGATGGTTCGCGATGTCAACTCCGTCCAACAAACCGCCGGAGAAAAAGTCCGTGACGTTCTTCAAGGCGGCCCCACCTCGGTCCACGAAGCAATGATCGCGGTGGAAGAATCGAATGTCTCTTTCATGATGCTTTCCGAAATGCGCAACAAACTGGTCGAATCGTATCAGGAGGTCATGCGCATGCAGGTATAACGATTGGGCAACTGGTTTCGGGCGCCCAGCAGGGATGCTGATTAGCGACCGAGACCTTGGGAAGGCCGCCTGAATGGATTCAGGGTCCCTCCCTTCTCTCCCCCGGACAGATGGAGCTGACCGGGGGTCGGAGAAAAGTAAATTGAGAGAGCACGGAGGCTAATATGGATGAATTAAAGAAGTCGTTGGAACAATTATGGCAAGGACTTTCGGGTCCTCGCAAACTTTCACTGGTCGGAAGTTTCGTTGGAATCATCGCGGTTTTGATCAGCATCACCTATTGGGCCAATCAGCCCAAACTCACTCAACTTTACTCGGGCCTTCCGCAAACGGAAGCCGCGAAAATTGTTGAGTATCTGCAAGGTAAACAGATCCCGTACCAGTTGGCCGATGGCGGAACCACCATTCTTGTTCCGGGAACCCAGGTTTACGAAACCCGCCTCTCCCTTGCCGCTCAGGGCATTCCCCGCACCTCGGACACTGCTGGCGGCGTCGGATTTGAACTCTTTGATAAACCGACTTTTGGCGTCTCAGACTTCATGCAACGCGCCAACTATTATCGCGCGCTTCAAGGAGAACTTGCACGGACGGTAAAACAATTTGACGAAATTAAAGAAGCCCGGGTGATGATCGTCGTCCCTGAAGAGCGACTCTTTACGCGTGAACGAAGGGACTCCAAAGCCTCCGTCTTCGTTCAGCTCAAACCTGGTCGGGTACTCTCCCCCGGCCAGGTTCAAGCCATTCGATTCCTCGTTGCCAATGGCGTCGAGGGACTTCAAACGAATCGGGTCGCCGTCATTGATAATGCCGGACGCGCCCTTGCTGAAGATGACCAACAAGCTGGTGGCGTGGGCGTCTTGAGCAATCGCCAACAAGCATCGGTGCGCGAAGCCGAAGAGCGCCTGCGCGAAAAAGCCCAATCCATGCTCGATCAGGTTCTTGGACCTGGAAATGCGGTCGTTCGTCTCACTGCAGAGTTGAACTTTGACTCGGTTCAACAAACCTCTGAACGTTTTGATCCGAAAGGTTCGGTACCCCGTTCGGAAACTGCAACAACAGAAACGAGTGAAAGCTCAACCCAGAACGCCGCGACACCGCCCGCAGGAGAATCGGCACAAACAGAAAACCCAGAAAAGAGCTTGGGCCCAGTGACCAAATCAAACGTCACCCGCGAAAACACTTCCAATCAATTCGAAATCAGTCGAACGGTGGAAAGTCGTCAACAGGCGGTTGGTGATATCAAACGCCTCACCGTCGCAGTCTTCCTGAACGCTCGCAAGAGCGGAACTGGAACAACGGCCCAAGTAACTCCTCGCACGGATGCAGAAAAGAAAGCCCTCGAGGAAATTGTGAAAGCTGCCGTCGGCTTCACTCTTGTCGATGGCCGTAAGGACACCTTCCAACTCATGGAAACGGAATTTACGGATATCTTCGCCTCGAATGCACCCGAATCGATTCCAGTTCATACGCTGGTCGATCAGTACCTCCCTTGGGTTTCCCAAGGATTCCTGTTCCTGATGGCAATCGCGGTCGCCCTCATCCTCCGCAACATCCTCAAGTCTTCGACGGAAAGCGACAAGGACAGCGAAAGCGAATTCGCCGACCTTCTCGCCCGGTTCGAGCCGGAAGAGGATGAAAAAACCAAGAAGCGTCGCTTGGGAATTCTGGACGAAGAGAGCGAAGAGGCCCTTGAAAAGAAACGTCGCGGCGGCCCCCTCACCTCGGAAGATATCGCGAAACTGATCCGTGACAACCCGACCAACACTTCTTTGGCCATCAAACAATGGCTGATGAAGGAAGAAGGCAGTGAAGAATCTGGACGATGAAATTTGAATCAAAATATGCTATTCTTTTTCTAGAGAAAGTGAACGATGAGCGCCATGGCTACAGAACTCGATAACAATACCGCTGCTGCTCCAGATCCTGCAAAGCTTCTGGAGGGTTGGAGTAAAACTCAAAAGCTTGCCGGCTTTTTAGTTGTCCTGGGGCATGAAGTCGCTTCCACCGTCCTCAATCAATTTGATGAACGTGAAGTGGAAGAAATCACCAAGGAGATGGCAAAGCTCGACTTCATTCCCATTCCTCTTCAACAAGCATTGACCAAGGAATTCTCCGGAGTGGCCGTGCACGCGGTGACCTCCGCTTCCGGTGGCGCAACGTTTACCCGACTGGTTCTCGAGCGCTCACTGGGAAGTTTAAAGGCGAATGAAATTCTCGCTCGTATTTCACCAACAAAAGTCCGCTCCCTGGAAGCAGGCGTCCTTCGTGAAATTCAACCCCGTCAGCTCATCAGTCTTCTCCGCAAGGAACAGACTCAAACCTGGGCCCTCGTCCTCTCCTATTTGGAACCGAACCGACTGGCGGAAGTCTTAAATCATCTGACTCCAGATCAACGCACGGATATCGTCGAACGCCTCGCTACGATGGAGCCGGTCTCCTCCGAGGTCATTCAACAGGTTCTGACATTAATTAAAAACCGTCTTCAACTCCGAGGGCAGCAAGAATTCGCCAGCTCGGGTGGGACCAAGAACATCGCTGAAGTCATCAATATGCTCGACGAAGCGACTTCGAGTCAGATTCTGGCCAACTTGGAAGAAAAGAATCCCGAAGTCTCCCGGGCGATCAAGAAATTGCTCTTCACGTTCGAAGATTTGTGCGATCTCGACAAAAGCCAGATGCAACGGGTGCTGCGCGAAGTCGATTTCCAAATCCTTGCGAAGGGACTCAAGACGGCGAGCGAAAAACTCAAAACGCTTATCATCACCTCGCTCTCCAAACGTGCGGCAGAATCGCTTGCAGAAGAACTCAAGTTCATGCCCCCGGTTCGCTTGCGCGATGTGGAAGAATCCCAAGACAAGATCGTCGAGGCGGTCCGCCGTCTCGAAGCGTCGGGCGAAATCACGATCAACCGCAAGGGCGGAGGAGGCGGCGATGCTGTCGTTTAACCTCACCCTTCCGACTTCGATCACCACGGCCGCTCTCACCGAGTCGCCCGAATCCACGGCTCCGGGCTATCAGGAAGGCTTTCAATCCGGATACAAAGCAGGCCAATGGAAAGCGCAACTGGAAGCTGAACAGCAATTGGCCGAAATCCGAAAGCAATTTGCCGCACAGCTTAAGGCCCTTCACACCGTGCACGAGACGCTGGATCAGACGGCGGGAAAACATCTTCCGGAACTTCTCTCCCTCACCCTTCAACGCCTCTTTCGAAAGCACCCCTTCACGGCGGAAGAGACAGCCAAGGAACTTGCCTCCATTCTTCAGGAGCTGAGCGAAGCCCAAAGCATCACCATCGAGTGTCACCCCAAGCATTTGAGTGATCTTCAATCTTTCGTAAAATCCGAATCCCTCACGATGGGAAATGATCACTTTATCTGGAAAGAGAGCCCCGATCTCAACGCCGGTGAATTTAAAATTCAGAGCGACCTAGGGACGTATGATGGAAGACATCTCATCAAACTCTCCAAAGTTCAAACCGTTTTGGAGGATCGCTCATGAAATCAGCCGTCCACCAATTGGAGCATCGCCTTCATCAGCTCGATCCGATGGCAATCTCCGGTCGTGTCGCCAAGGTCGTCGGACTCACGGTCGAGTCTCAAGGCCCCCCGGCTCCTCTGGGCGCTGCGTGCTGGATTCGAACCCCGACGGGGCGCCGTATTCAGGCGGAAGTCGTCGGCTTCCGGGAAAATCGTCTCCTCTTGATGCCTTGGGAGGATCTCAAGGGAATTGCTCCCGGTGATACCGTTCAATCCTCCGGTATTCCACCACAAGTCCCGATCGGTCCATCGCTCCTCGGTCGAATCATTGATCCGTTGGGTCGTCCCATTGATGACCTTGGTCCCCTTCCCGCCACCATCGCGACGGCGCCTCTCGTCAACCAGGTTCCACCACCGGCGCGTCGGCCCCGGATTCAAAATATTTTCAAAACAGGAATCCGCGCCATTGACTCCTTCAATACCGTCGGAGTCGGTCAGCGTCTCGGACTTTTCGCCGGAAGCGGCGTCGGAAAAAGCAGTCTTCTGGGAATGATCAGTCGCTACGCTTCTGCCGATATCAATGTCATCGCGCTCATCGGTGAGCGTGGTCGTGAAGTCCTCGAATTCGTTGAAAAGGATCTCGGTCCGGAGGCCTTAAAACGGAGCGTCATCATCGTCGCCACTTCCGATCAACCCGCACTGGTTCGAATCAAGGCCGCTTTCACCGCCAACACGATTGCCCATCATTTTCGCTCTCAAGGCAAACATGTTCTTCTCATGATGGACTCTCTGACACGCCTCGCGATGGCGCAACGAGAAGTCGGTTTGGCCATTGGTGAACCTCCGGCTACCCGTGGATATCCTCCCTCGGTTTTCGGACTTCTTCCCGTCGTGTTGGAGCAGGCAGGCTGCACCGATGAAGGGGCCATTACCGGATTTTATACGGTCCTCACCGAAGGGGACGACTGGAATGACCCGGTGAGCGATTGCGCCCGATCCATTTTAGACGGCCACTTGTTGTTAACCCGGAAACTTGCTGCTGAAAATCATTATCCGGCGATTGATGTTCTCGAAAGTCTCAGTCGCTTACAGCACGATCTCGTCACCGAAGAACATCGGGAACTGGTCGGACACGCCCGACAGATCATGGCGACACAACGGCAATATCGGGAGCTCGTCGAGATTGGCGCTTATACTCCTGGAAATAATACGCAACTCGATCGTGCCCTGCACCTCTATCCGAAACTGGTCGAATTTCTTCGCCAGAAAATCGAAGTTCAAAGCAATTTTGATCAAACCATGCTGAACCTGCGTTCCATCCTGGAAACGCCAGTTCCCACGACCCCGGCTAAAGCATGAGTGCCGCGCTTGCCATTTTACAAAAGCTCCGGAAATACGAGCTCGAAGCCGAAGAACATCAGCTTCAAATGAGACAACGTGAAGTCTCACAAAAGCATCTTCTCTTTCTGACCGCTCAGGAAACCTTGCGCGATGCTTTGGAAGTCAAGGCGTCCCTTCCCCTCACCCCTCAGTGGATCCGCCTCGAACCGTATTTGTGTGAAGCCGACCAACATCAAGTCTCCGCAAATCAGCAGTGGGAAATTTCCCAAAAAGAACGCGATCAACAGCTCGAAAAAACGCTCCTCGCCAAACGCCGCCTCGATATGATGGATCGGCTCTTGGAACGTCGCCATTCCGAAGCCGAATTGATCCGGGATCAGGTAGAACGAAAGCAATTGGATGACGTGACACAATCGCGTCACGTCCTCATGACGATGGTGACCGTATGAAAGTAAGTACAAAAACCGTCATTACCGTCTGTCTCGTGATTGGCCTCCTGTTCGGAGGGGCCATGGCCGCGCTCGTTTTTCAAGTGGTCGTACCAAAAATTAGAAAAATCCATAATGCGATGGGACCGATCCCCACTTCGGAAGTTCCCGGAATGGAATACTCCGGCCCCCCCATTCTCAAGCCGAAAACTTCGGAAACCCTTACCAAAACCGCTGAGGAATTGGATCTCTGGCGTGCCGACCTGGAAAAAGCAAGAGAACGTCAATTGGTGCTCGATCAGGATCTCCTCCGCCGCGAAGAATTGATTAAAAATGAGCGGGCGGCGTTGAATGTTGAACGCGAAAAAGCGGTCGAGCTCCAACACCGGATGGAAGAGCTGCTCAAGCAGCACAAAAAAGAGATCGACGAAAGAATGCTCAAGATCAATCAGGATGAGACCGCCAATCTGACCAAGATGGCAGATCTCTTTTCTCAAATGAAAATCGAGCAGAATATCGAACTCCTCCGTGGTATGCCCGACGATCAAATCGCAAAACTGATGGCGTTGACCAAAGTCAAGCGCCAGGCAAAATTACTGGAAACCTGGAGCAAACTTCACGCGACCGAAGTCGATCGAATTTTAAAAATTACCGAAGCCATGAAACGATTTTCAAACGATACCGCCTCGTCCGGCTAAAACTCTCAAAGGAAAGGACTCCCCATGATGCAAGGAATGCAAATGATCGCCCCCGCCACTCCGCCCAATCGCAATAACTCCGCCCAGAAATCAACTCCGGACTGCAAGTCGACGGATTCATTTGAATCGGCCATGTCCGAATCGCTTCCCAATGATGACGCAGGAGTTTCAAATGTGAGTGAGGAAAACGCTGCGGAATCCCAACCGACGATCTCTCTCGATGAGGAATTGATAGATCCAGCGATCGCACCAGAAACCGCGACTCCTCCAACACTTTATCCGCTCGTCGTGGATGCGACTCCGATTCAAATGACTCCGGTCACGAATGAAAATTCTTCCGAAAATGGAGAAAAAAAATCCCAAACTTCCGAGGGGATCGTAGTCCCTTTAAAAATTACGACAACTTCTTCGGAATCAAAATCATCGAGCGAAACCGATTTGAATCGTCTTCTCCCCTCGAGCAGTGCCTCTTTATTGTCAAAAGCCACACCATTGAGTCAAGAGGCGACGACCTCGAGCTACATCAATCTCTCCACGACACAAAGTCTTGGCACAGATCATGCAGGCCAGAAGATTACTGTGACTGAAGAGATGATTCATCAAGCGGGACCTCAGTTTTGGGAGCTTTCCGGAGGGACTTGGGACTCCAATGTCAGTCCGTTAAAACTCGCCACGCAAAATGCTCCTGGGGAATCGCTTCAACTCAGTTCCACCCATCGACTTCAAGATGTGGTTGATTCCGTTTTTGAAGAACGCCCGCTTCCGACTCCCCGCCGTATCGAGATTGAATTAAAAACTCCGGAAGGGGCCAAAATTTCTCTCTACATCGCCCGAGTTCAAGGCGAACTTCGTGCTCAATTTAGCGCCAACTCCGCACAATCACTCGCCTGGCTTCAACAGGAAATTCACCAACTTCGCGGCACTGATATGGGTCAAGCCGTGCGATGGCTCCCTCCTCAGGTGGAGACTTCATCCAAGTCGGTTGAAAAATCCAAGGGCGGCGAATTTTCTTCCGATTCCGAAACGGAGACCAAGAAGGACCGAGGCTTGGAAGATTTGTTCGAAATATTCAAAACCCCAACAAGGAGGTTGGCATGATCCCGATTATTGCAGGACTCGCAGCAGCGGTACCGATTACTCAACTCGTCGGTTCCCTTTTTAACCCGCAACCAACGCCAACGGCGCCGGCTCAATTTCAAACGGCGATGAATCCTGTTGGAGCCATTTCGCCCAAAAACGCGACCGTCGCCGCGATTTTGCAGGGACGCACCCCGGCAGAACTTTCCCCTGCCGAACAGCAACGATTGGGAACACTCCTCGTCGGATCAAATGTCTCAATTACCGATACCGCCGGACGTACCCTCACGGGAACGGTGGGACAGATGAATCAAGTCGGAAACCAAACCCAACTCATGGTCGCTGGAACTCCAGTCTCCCTGAGCGCACTGCAACAAATTCAAGTCTTAACCTAAACCAACCATTAAAAAAATGACTGGCGAATGGATTCGCCAGGGCCGAACAAGGAGGTTCTTATGTCCGTATCAGCGATCAACACGATCAACACGATCGATACCCCGAGCCGAGTCACCAACAAGGAACTCAGCCAATCCGATTTTCTGAAAGTCATGGTTGCCCAACTCGGGCAACAAAATCCATTAAAGCCTTCGGACAGCAATGAGTTCATGAACCAATTCATGAGCATGGGGAACTTTCAGGCGACTCAGGATATGAGTATCAACATGAAAAGTCTTCAAAGTCAGAATACGACCTATTTCGCCTCCAACCTCGTCGGTAAAAAAGTCGAAGTCCTCGATGCCGCACAACAACCCGTTACCGGAATTATCGATAGCGCTTACGTCATCGACAAAAGCGTCTTCTTCAAGATCGGAACCGAAACCTACGAGTCGAAAAACATTCAAACGTTTCTTCAGTAAACTTTAAAATCAGAAAAAAGGAGTCCCCTATGATTCGCAGCATGTATTCCGCCGTCAGCGGCTTAAGTTCCAACCAGTTCAAGATGGATGTCATCGGTAACGATATCTCCAACGTCAACACGGTTGGCTATAAATCGCATCGCGCTAATATGACCAATGCCTTTACCCAGGTCTCTCGAGCCGCAAGCTCGCTCCAACCTGCAGGAATTGAAGTCGGATTAGGGTCTCAGATCTCAAGTACGGACACCCAATTCACTCAAGGCGCCTTTCAACGTACGGATATCCCTACGGATATCGGATTAGCCGGTGATGGGTTCTTTATGGCTGGCACGACCTCCACCTCGGCGACCCCGACCTTCTACACCCGTGCAGGAAACTTTACGGTTGATAGTAGTGGATTCCTTCGGACTTCAGACGGAAACTTTCTTCTCGGAACCTTAGGAACCGTCGCCGGCTCAGGCTTTACCGCCTCGGTTGCTACCAACACGCCTTCGGCGGTTACTTACACGACCGCAACGACTGCCACAGGACTCGTTCCTGTCCGAATTCCCACGACGATCACGGGAGGCACCCCGACCCCTCAAAATGTCGCAGGCTTCACCATCGGAAGCGATGGGAAAATTATAGTCACTGGCGATGCCGGGGCGCAATCGGCCATTGGCTTCGTCAGCGTCGCCACATTTCCCAGCAACCAAGGCTTAACCAGTGCACCCAACTCCAACTACTCACAAAGTGACGCTTCGGGTGTTCCTAGCGCCAACCCTCCTGGCACCGGAAAAGCGGGCAAGACGCAAGCGGGAGTCTTGGAGCTTTCCAATGTCGATATCGCGGTGGAATTCAGCGATATGATCGTCACTCAACGGGGGTTCGATGCGAATGCGCGAACCATCACAACGAGTGATGAAATGCTCCAAACCGTCGTCAACTTGAAGCGGTAATTTTTCTTTATCATTTCAGAGGAATGATCCAAGCTAGGAAACTGATATGTCTGACAAACCCCCAGAAGAAAAAGCGGCGGCCCCGGAGGTAGCACCGGCGGCCGGAGGTGGTGGAATTTCACCTGGCATGTTTTTCGGTGTCATCGGAGGGATGGTCGTCATCCTTCTGGGTGGCGGTTTTGCCTTGTTTCAATACGTCGTGATGCCCCAGATCAACAATATCCGACCCCCAGCGGTTTCAGAAGAGGTCGTAGCATCAGGCGCGCCAGCCGCGGAAGGCCATGGGGATAAGGCAAAGGCCGCAGAGCATGGAGGCGCAGAAAAGCCAAAAGCCGATGCTCATGGCGCCGCTCCCGCTGCTGCCGAACATGGGTCCAAGGGCTCTTCCAGTGCCAAGTCGGTGATTCCCTTTGAACTGAAGGAAATCAAAGTGAATGTCGCCAATACCCGAGCCGGTCGCATTTTACAGGTTTCCCTCAGTTTCTCGGGACCCGAAGATGTCATCACGGAACTCAAGGACAATGAATCCAAGGTGACCGACTTAGTCCTCCAAATCCTCGCACGGAAAACGATGGACGAACTCACGGCTCCTACGGCCTATGGAATGATCCGGACCGAGATCATCACCAACGTGAATGCCTTTCTGACCGAGGGGAAAATCGACGGAGTCAGTTTCACTCAATTCCTTATTCAATAACCGATCAATCTCATGGCCAGCGACGCACAAACCGAAGCAGAAATTCTATCTCAAAATGAGATCGAAGCGATTCTCTCTTCAATGGGAAAGGATGCCCCCTCCGAAGCCCAGATCCTCAGTGGAAAGCGACGCAGACCCGGAGATATTCCCACGGTTCAGGCTTACGATTTTCGAAGTCCCGTCTTTCTCTCCCCGGAGCGCCTTCGAAGACTCCGCATTAAACATGAAGAATTTATTCGCGCTCTGAGCGCCCGCCTTTCGACCTATCTGCGGATGGAATTCGCCATCCAGATGTCTCGCCTTGAAACCATCCCCTATCGAAATATTCTCGAAAATATTCCGATGCCAAGTCACCTCACCCTCTTTCGTCTGAAACCACTCGCCGGGATGTGTCTCTTGGACGTCGCTCCACGCCTCGGACTGACGGTTCTCGACCGCATGATGGGCGGCCCGGGACACTCGATCAAAAATGAGCGTGAATTTACGGATATCGAAATTGACGTGCTCAATAATTTCATCCAGATGATCCTGAAAGAGTATGCGGACAGCTGGCTCAAATTTCAAAAATTGGAAGTCGAAATCATTGGACACGAAAATACCGCCCGCTTCCTGAATCTCGCCACTCCTGACGATATCATGATGTATCTCGAGATGGAAGCCCGCTTCGGCGATGTCGTCGCAGGTCTCCGTTTTGTCTTTCCGTTCAGCACCATTGAAGGGCTGATCGAATCCCTGATGCAGGAAATCAAATCCGATATCCGGGAAATTGATACGACCACCCACCTTCCGAATGATCCGACCTCTCCTCTCTACCAATTTCCCGTCCCGGTATCAGCGCACTGGAAGGGGTTCACGATGACCTTGAGGGAACTCAAGGAGCTCAATGTCGGAGATGTCCTCTTTCTGGATAATCGAAAGTGTGAACAAGCCATCATCAATCTCGGCGCGCTCTCAAAATTTGTCGGAGCCGTTCACACCAACGCGAAACAGCAGGTGGCGGTCCGAATTATCTCAAAAATGGAAACTCAAAACATTCAGAACCTGATTGCCTCATGAACTCAGACCCCTTATTCTTATCCCTTGCCCTCGGTCGCCCGAATGGCTTGGTTCAAACGTTAGTAATGGAGGTTCGTTATGAGTGACTCAGTTTCCGATGTGATCATGGATATTCCCGTCGGGCTTAGCGTGGAACTGGGACGCACCCAAATGCCCGTGAGAGATGTGATGAATTTGGTCCCAGGAACCGTCATTGAACTCGAAAAAAAGTCTGATGAACCGGTGGATCTTTATGTCAACGGTCGCCTCGTTGGCCGGGGGGAAGTCGTCGTCGTCAATGAATCCCTCGGCATTAAAATCACTGAGGTGATGAAGCAATAGCGCGGTCATGGAACACTCGCTCCCATGGTGGCGCTGGCTTTTACTTCTGCTCCTCTTCGCAACGCTTGTGGGCGCTTGGTATGGCCTCAATCGCGACAAGTTGAATCCGAGAAATTGGCTAGCCCCTTCGACCTCCTTAATTCGCGTTCTGGAACGCCGATGGCTCGGCTCCAAGTCCTATATTTCACTCGTTGAAGTCAACGGGCAACGTTTTCTTCTCGCTCAAACCCCCCAGGGAGTCGCCTGGCAAAAAATCGATTCCCCCCTTTCCCATGAAACTCCACGCACGTAATTATCGACTCTCATTCTTGCTCCTCTTCGCGCTGACTTTGCTCGGCGCCTTTTCCGTTCATGCGCAAACCGGAAACGATGTGATCAATGTCGCCATTTCCTCCGGAAGCGGGAAGCCCGGCAATCTGAGCATCAATATCCAGATCTTGATTCTCTTTACCGTCCTGAGCGTCGCCCCCTCGATTCTGATCATGATGACTTCCTTCGTCCGGATCGTCATCGTCCTCTCGTTCCTGCGCACCGCCCTCACGATTCAACAACCGTCCAATCAAGTCATTCTCTCCCTCGCGCTCTTCATGACCGCCTTTATCATGGGACCCACCTTCGATTCTGTTCACCGCGAAGCCATTGTTCCAATGCGCGACAATAAAATCACGACGGAGCAGGGGTTAACCAAAGCAAGCGAGATCATGAAAACATTTATGCTTCGCTACACCCGGGAAAAAGATCTCAAAATGTTCATGGACATGTCACCCGCATCACTGAACAATGTCACCTCCCCCCAACAACTTCCCCTGCAAGTGGTCACTCCGGCTTATATGCTCTCGGAAATCAAGACCGGCTTTCAGATGGGCCTCTACGTCCTTCTTCCCTTTCTTATTATCGATATGATCGTTGCCTCGATCCTGATGGCTCTCGGGATGATGATGCTGCCACCGCCGATCGTCGCGCTTCCATTAAAACTCCTCGTCTTCGTTCTGGTCGACGGATGGAGCCTGATTGTGAAATCGTTGATCACGAGTTTTCAAGGATAACGCATGAGTCCCGATGCCGCCTATGAATTGATCAAGATCTGCATTAGCGAAGGCTTCATGATCGTCACTCCGATGGTCTTGACGGCACTCGTCGTCGGCGTGCTCGTCGGACTTCTCCAATCAATCACTTCCATCCAAGAGCAGTCCCTCACGTTTGTTCCAAAGCTCGTCGCCGCCGGAGCCGTCCTTTGGCTCACCGCCCCTTGGATGCTCGAAAAAATGACTTTCCTTGTCTTCAGTTTCTTTCAACGCGCGGGAGACGTTCTCAAATGAGTCTCCTCTTTGATCCAGCCAAGTTTTGGTTTATCGCCGCCCGACTCACCGGGTTTATGACAGCCTCACCGGGAATCGTTGAAATTCCGATTCCTCGAATGGCCCGCGCGGCGTTTGTCATCTGGCTGACGGTTCTTCTGATTCCAATCACTCCCGGAAAATCGCTCGCGATGCCAACGATTTATGATGCCGCCTATCTCCTCACTGCAGAATTTCTCATTGGGATGGGATTGGGAACCATCGTTCGCCTCTTCTTCGGGGTTTTTCAATTTGGCGGCTCCATGATCGATAGCGAACTCGGCCTCCTCGCCGCCCAGCAAGTGAATCCCCTGGCCCCATTCAGCGGTGGAATTTTTGGCCAGATTATCATGATTGCCGGAATGTTTTATTTTTGGAGTCTCGATTTTTTCTCACTTCTCATCATGGCACTCATTCAAACATTTCAGATCATTCCCCCAGGCACGGCGACCCACAGCATCAGTAATCCTGAATTAATGATCCGGGTCGGCTCTGGAATTTTTGCCGGAGGTCTCATGATCGCCGCCCCGATCATCTCACTGATGTTTTTTGTCACGGCCTCCGTAGGACTTCTGGCACGCGCGGTTCAGGGCATCAACCTCTTCTCGGAAGCGCTGGTCCTTCGCATTCTCATCGGCATCGGTGGGGTCCTCTTCTTCCTCCCCCTGATTTTACTCATGATTCGAGATCAGCTCAGCCGACTCATGCCACTTGCTTCGGAATATCTTCGAACCTTGCCAGGAGTACCCACGCCATGAGTGACGGCAAAGAATTACCGGCATCCGCGAAGCGACGCGGCGAACTTCGCGAAAAAGGACAGGTCGTCAAAAGCCAGGATATCGTCTCCACCGCTCTCCTCAGCTCAGGACTTCTGGGTCTTCTCCTTTTCGGCCCTCCCATGGGAAACGCCATCATCCGCGTCATGAGCGTCAGCTTTCAGGAAATGGGCCACAACCCGATCTATCAAAATCCAACCGTTCCCTTTAATTTTATCTCCGCAACCGATCTCCTCCCAACACTCGGATTTTTTCTCGCCTCGATCATGACGGCGGCGGCCGTTTCACAGATTGCCCAAGTCGGATTTCTTCTGACGGATACTCCGCTCGAACCTTCCTTCGAAAAACTGAATCCGATCAACGGACTGAAAAATATTTTCTCTCTTCGAAAAGGGATCTCCAGCCTCCTCTCCATCGTTAAAATCGGCATCATCGGACTTTTCGCTTATGCCTCCTTTCAAGAGCTCTTGGCGAGCGATGTCTTTACCCGTCCTGTCAATGCCCCGGAACAGGCCGCATTTCTATTGAAAGTGGTCTGGGCCATCGGCTGGAGAATCACGATCGGTTTGGGAATTATTGCCACGATCGACTATCTCTACCAACGGTGGCAGTTTGAAGATGACAACAAGATGAGCCTTGAAGAGCTCAAGGATGAGATGAAACAGTTCGAAGGTTCTCCCGAGGTCAAGGCCAAGCGCCGCGCGCTTCAACGGAAGCGTTCCATGCGCCGGATGCTCGAAGACGTTGCCGATGCAACGATCGTCATCACCAATCCGACTCACTATGCCGTGGCGCTTCGTTATGTTCGCGGTGAAACTCCCATCCCCATTATTCTCGCCAAAGGACAACGCCGCAATGCCTTGATGCTCAAGGAACGCGCCGCCACTTGCGGCGTCCCGATGACTGAAAATGTTCCTCTCGCGCAAGGGCTTTTCCGTCACGGAGTCGTCGGCGATCCGATTCCAATGCTTTACTATCAGGGCGTTGCGAATGTTCTCGCTCAACTCTATCGTCGTGGATTCCGTTCGGGTTCTGAAACTCAAAACCCCGAGGAGAACTAACCCATGCCGACTCCCGCCCAATCGAAGAACTTCCTCGAGCAGATGCTCAAGCGCGGCGACTTGATGTTCACGTTTGGGTTTCTCGTCATCATCTTTATTTTGGTCCTTCCGCTTCCTACGATGATGATCGATTTTTTCCTGGCGGTCAGCATTGCCCTTTCGGTCTTGGTCATCATGACGATCTCCTATATTAAAGAACCGACGCAGTTCTCGGCATTTCCGACCGTTCTTCTTTTTGTTACTCTCTTCCGACTTGGACTCAATATCGCCACCACCCGCTCGATTCTCACCAAAGGAGACGGAGGCCATCTCATTCAAACCTTTGGAGATTTTGTCGTGGCAGGAAACCTCGTGGTCGGAGTCATCGTCTTTTTAATTCTCACGATCATTAATTTCATCGTCATCACTAAAGGTTCCGGACGCGTGGCAGAAGTTTCCGCCCGTTTCACTTTGGACGCCATGCCCGGAAAACAGATGGCGATCGATGCCGATTTAAATGCAGGAATTATCTCCGAGCAGGAAGCCCGGGGACGTCGACGTCATTTGGAGCGAGAAGCGACGTTTTTCGGAGCGATGGATGGTGCCAGTAAGTTTGTGCGCGGAGATGCCATCGCCGGAATTTTAATTACTGCCATCAATCTCGTTGGAGGGGTCGCCGTCGGAGTCTTTCAACAGAGCCTTTCCGCTTCGGCGGCTTTTCAAAAATATGCGCTTCTTTCGATTGGTGACGGCCTTGTCACACAGATTCCAGCACTCCTGGTTTCTACCGGAGCGGGTATCTTAGTCACTCGTTCCAACTCCAGCGTTGGAATTGGAGAAGATCTCACGCAACAACTCCTCAGCAATCGAAAAACCGTCATGACGACTGGCGTCGTAATGCTCTCCATGATGTTGATTCCTGGCTTTCCAAAGTTAGTGCTTTTTGGATTGGGTGTTTTCTTTCTCGCTCTCGGTTATGCGCTTCCCGAACCCGTCCCTCCTCCCTCCCTCGATGGCTCGGACAAAAAAGAAGGGGATCCGAAAAAAGGAGGTATCTCCGACAAACCGGCGGAAGTTGCTCCCAAAGCCCTCGACCCGCTCGGTGTCGAACTCGGACTCGGTTTACTTCCGCTCGTTCATGGCAATGTTCAAAACATGCTCGAGCGACTCGCCGCATTACGCAAAGGACTTTCCAACGACCTCGGCATTTCGATTCCTCCTATCTCCGTGAAAGATAATCCGGGAATTGCTCCACATCACTATCGCATCCTCCTTCGCGGACACGAAATTGCCAGCGGCGAACTTTTCCCGGGACAATTCCTAGCCATGGGGATTGGAAATATGCAACGCCCCCTCCGAGGCCGAACCACCACCGAGCCGGCGTTCGGACTTCCTGCGACCTGGATCATGGAAACTGAGCGACGCGAAGCGGAACGACTCGGCTATGCCGTGGTCGACCCTCTTTCTGTTCTCATCACACACACCAGCCAGACCTTGAAGACGATCGCTTCCGAACTCCTCTCCCGTCAGGATGTTCAAAAGATGATTGATTCCTTGAAAGTCACCGACCTTGCGGTGACCGCGGAAATGACCACGCTTCAGCTGACCTTGGGAACGATTCATCGTGTCCTTCAAAATCTTCTCCAAGAAGGGCTTTCCGTTCGGGAGTTCTCCATCATCCTGGAAAAACTTTGTGACCAGATTGCCTTCACCAAAAATCCCGATGAGCTCAGCGAATCGTGTCGAAAAGCCTTGGTGCTTGAAATCGCCCGCCAAACGGAATTACGAAGCGGCAAATTAATGGCGATCACTCTTCAGCCGGACATCGAGCAACAACTTTCAAAATGCGTTCGCCAGACGGCTCAAGAAATTGCGCTCGTCATGGATCCCAATCTCGCCCGCCATTTCCACGATCAACTCAGCCAGGGGATCCAACGAATGGCCGCGGAAGGTCTCACCCCACTCCTCCTCTGCTCCCCCTTGATCCGGCTCGGCATTAAACGATTCTTTGCGGAAACCTTCCCCTCGCTCCGCGTTCTGGCCTACAACGAAATTTCTCCGAAAATCCCGCTTCAACCGATGCATACCATCCGATCCGCCGGGAGCCAAGTCACCGTATGATTTCCACACAAAGCCTAAGCCCCTGTTCCATGGGACAATTTGTGGTGAGAACAGGATTTTGTCTCTCGCGAAGGTCGCCAAGGCGCGAAGAAATGTTCGACTTTAAAACCAAAACGGATTTCTTGGCGGCTTGGCGTAACTTGGCGAGAAACAACATCTTTGTGTCTTTGTGCCTTTGTGTGAAAAAATCCCTCCTCGATTGCTCAGGCTTTAGCATTGAATTCTCGTACTCTTCTCGATACGATATAGGGGAAACTCACCAATGAGCGCCCATTCACCTCTTCCAACTTTTGTTTCGCATTCCGCGAAAGTTGCCGCATTTGTGGGAATGCTCATCGGGATTGGGATTTGCTACAAAAATGATGATACGTTTCTATGGGCTTGCCTGAAGATTGGTCTTCTCGGATTGTCTTTTGCTTATCTCACCCGACGGCTTGCGATCCGTCTGCTTCGCGCCTGGCTGGAAACCAAATTAGAGATCGCCGCCAAAGAGCGGGAGATTGCCGACAAAGAAGCAACCAAAAATGCGGCAAAGCCACCGGATGATAAAAAGGACAAGAAATAACGAAAGAATGCCATGACGGAAGTCCTTGCTAAAACCAACACCCGCCCGCCGCTCCCCACGGATCCTCAAGAACAAGTGGAAGCTCTCCTTCCGCTCGTTCGGCATGTGGTTTCGCGTATTGCGATCTATCTTCCTCCCCACGTCACCAAAGACGATCTCGTCAGTGCGGGCGTTCTCGGACTTTTGGATGCCGTCAATCGGTACGACCCGACCCGAGGCGCGAGTCTTCCCAGCTACTGTCATCTCCGAATCCGAGGCGCAGTTCTGGATGAACTGCGGCGACTCGACTGGGTTCCCCGTTCCGTCCATGAAGATGCCAAGCGACTCGAACGCGCCCAGGAAAAACTCGCCGCTGAATTGGGACGAGAACCTGAGGATGAGGAAGTCCGCGCCGCACTTCAACTGACACCGGATGAATTTTCGGAACTCTTGGATCGCGTCAAGCCAGTCAGTTTTCTTTCGCTTCAAGAACCGGCCTACCACGATGACAGTGGTGAACCGCTTCTTCACGAGGAAGTTTTGGCCGATCCCCGCTCCACCGACTCACTCGCCCATTTACTTCAAGAGGAAGATCACGAGCAATTACGGGATCAACTGAAAATCTTACCAAAACAACAATTGATCGTTTTGAGTCTTTACTATTATGAAGGTCTGCGACTCCGGGAAATCGCAGAAGTCATGGACCTCACTGAATCCCGTGTCTCACAAATCCACGCCCTCGCCATCACCCGCTTGGGTAAATTTTTCGAACGTCTGAGAAAACAATAAAGGAAGGATCATTATGGTACCCGTAGGATGGTTCATCACACTCGCTGCCGTCATCGGCGGATTCATGTGGTCCGGTGGAAGCCCGGGCA
This sequence comes from uncultured Verrucomicrobiota bacterium, assembly GCA_964555235.1. Taxonomy (GTDB): domain Bacteria; phylum Verrucomicrobiota; class Verrucomicrobiia; order Methylacidiphilales; family CAMAQI01; genus CAZKRU01. The sequence continues at coordinate 2,137 of CAZKRU010000034.1, read as the reverse complement.
GCTTGGTCGTCTGGTCCGAATACCTCGTGATCATCGGAGCAGCAATCGGTTACGTGATCGGAGGTTGTCCGGTCCCCATGCTTAAATCCCTGATCGGAATGATCATTACCGCACTCAAAGGCTCTCCTTACAAGAAACAGATTTATCTGGATCTCATTGTCATGATTTATGAAATCCTGATGGTTGCCCGCGAACAGGGCGTGGTCGGAATTGAAGAACACGTCGTGACTCCCGAATCCAGTTCGATTTTTACAAAATATCCAAGCTTCCTTAAAGATCACCACTCGGTTGCTTTTATGCAGGATGCCATGCGCCCCATTATCGATGGTAAAGTAAAGGGCGAGCAAATGAAGGCGACCCTTGAAGACGAATTGAACCGAATCCATCATCACCATGCTCAACCCGTCGGCGTGTTGACGAAAGCAGCAGATGCCTGTCCTGCGATCGGTATTGTCGCTGCCGTGCTCGGAATTATCATCACCATGGGTCACTTGGGCGGAGATAAGCAGGAAATCGGAAATCACGTAGCGAGTGCGTTGACCGGAACCCTACTCGGTATCTTTATCGCGTACAGTATTCTTCAGCCCTTGATTATTTCAGTGGAGTTCAATAACGAAGATGAACTTGCCTACTACGAAGTCATGACCGGAATGATTGTCGCCTATGCCACCGGAGCCCCTCCGATCATGGCAGCAGAAGCCGGAAGAAAATCCATTCCTTCTGATCGAAAACCGACCAACGAAGAACTGGAAACGATGCTCAAGGAGCTCGGTCGCAAGGCTTAATCCATGGCGAAACGCGGACATGCCGGAGGACACGGAGGCGCATGGAAAGTCGCTTATGCCGATTTCGTGACTTCCATGATGGCGCTTTTCATGGTACTTTGGCTGGTTGGTAGCGATGACGAAACCAAGGAAGCGGTTCAACGCTATTTTAAAGGAGAACTCACTCAACAGGGCCGCAGCGGAACGAAGGAGTACTCGAATTTCAAGCCCTTCATGACCGAGATGGTCGACAAAGCGAGCAAAGATCTTTTCGCCATTCAGGAGTTCAAACGCGCCATGGAACGGCTTCGGGAACAGCTCAAAAACAGCAGCGAAATGGGCGACGATCAAATCCGGTTTGAATTTCATGCGGACGGAATGCGTATCACCGCCATCGACAAATCGAAACGCCCTTTTTTCACTCCAGGAACGGCCGATCTGACCGAATACGGAACTTTCGTTCTTACGACGATTGCCGTGGTGCTCGAACGCCAAAATTTTACGTTGGAAGTCGAAGGTCACACCCAGAGTGGCTTGGAGCTCAATCAACAAGCAGGCAAAGGATGGGATCTCTCCACCCGCCGAGCGGTCTCCGCCCAGCAAGAACTGCAACAGGGGGGGATTCTCAGTGAACGCTTTTATCGTGTCGCTGGATATGCCGATCGCGCACCGCTCGAAAATATCGACCCCAAGAGTGAGGAGAATCGCCGGATTACGGTGATCGTGCGCCCCAGCCCGACCGACGACATTGAAACCATTCGCGACAAACTCTCACCCCCTTAAAATTCAAATCCCATGAACGATCAACAAAGCGCCAGCATCATTCCAATCCGCGTGGTAAAGTCACTCGCTCCAACCGACTGTCACCATGCCCTCTTTCCGAATGTTTCGGACATCGCAGCGGATCCGGCCGCCCTCAAAACGGGGCCTCTCAGTTTACTCCCCCGTGCTGCCGCTTCAAAAGTAGTTGCTGCGGTTGCACCAAAACTCCCCCCTCAAGTGCAACTCGTTGAGAAATCTCCAGGGGTTTACGATGTGACCGTGGTTTGTAGTTGTGGCGAGACCATCGTTGTTCGTTGCGAAAGTCTTCAGAAAACCGCCAAAGCCATCCCGGCTTCCGAAGAAGTCGCCCCCGCTCCGGTTTCCATCGTCCCCCCTCCGAAATAGTCCAACCCCGCGGGGGCGGCGAGTTTTACCAGAGAAACATCTTTTCCTCCTCTCCCAATTGTGATTTACTCCCAATTCCATTTTCAATGGACAGATGCCAGAGTGGTTTAATGGGCTCGCTTGGAAAGCGTGTGTACCTAAACAGTACCGAGGGTTCGAATCCCTCTCTGTCCGGTTTTTTGTAACTCCTTGAGTTGCAGGGTTCC
>CAZKRU010000033.1:0-44047 GCA_964555235.1 uncultured Verrucomicrobiota bacterium | reverse complement strand
TCCTTCTTCCCGCCAGGACAGATTTTGCATTTCCTAATGCAAAATCTGGGTTAAATGCGATTAGCCTCACACAAAGTCACCAAGTCACAATCGGAAGATATATTTCTTCATCTCATCATAAATCAAAATGGCCTCAAAAGCTTTGTGGCTTCGTGCCTTCGTGTGAGGAATAACTTACTTCACCAAGGCTTAATTCTTAATCACCCGAAAGAGATGTGCTGGGGATTCGGGACGCAAGACAACGTAGCTCCGTTCCCCCTGCCAATGATATTTTTCATCAGTGAGGAGATCATGAACCCAAAATGGTCGGGCGGGATCAATTCCAAATTCGTGCCACGGAACCGAGAGCCAGCCGGATTGCGTGTGACGCGGGTCGAGATTGACGAGGGTCAGGATGATGTTGGTGTTTTCTTCGGTCGCTTTGAGGTGGGCGAGGATTTCACTGTTATCGATCTTCTGAAAACGGAGATTGTTGGTCGAGTGCAAGGCTCGATTGTCTTTGCGAATCTGATTGAGTTGCGTCATCAGTTCTTTGAGGTTCCCGGGGTGATCCCAGTTCCATGCCTTCAGTTCATATTTTTCAGAATGAACGTACTCCTCTTTTCCGGGGTACGGTTCATGAAGACATAACTCATAAGCGGGACCGTAAACGCCGTAATTGGATGAGAGTGTCGCGGCAAGAACGAGTCGTGACATGAATGCCGAGCGAAGTCCGGTCTGAAGCAGGGGAGGAAGAATGTCCGGGGTGTTGGGCCAGAAGTTGGGACGGAAGAATTCCTTCCCTTCGCCTTGAGTGAGTTCGGTGAGGTATTCCGTTAATTCCTGTTTGGTATTTCTCCAAGAGAAATAAGTGTAGGAATGGGTATACCCGGCTTTTGCAAGACGATACATCAGCTTGGGTCGAGTGAAGGCTTCAGCGAGGAAGATGATGTTCGGATTTTTTTCACGAATCGAGGTAATCAGCCAGCGCCAGAATTCAAAGGATTTCGTATGAGGATTGTCGACCCGGAAAATTTCAACTCCTTGCTCGATCCAATATTCGAAGATACTTTTGAGTTCAATCCAAAGCTCCTCGGCTTTTTCGGTCTCGAAATTAATCGGTAAAATATCTTCGTATTTTTTGGGTGGGTTCTCTGCAAACTGCACGGTGCCGTCGGGACGCCACTTGAACCATTCGGGGTGCTGCAGAACGTAAGGGTGATCGGGGGAGCACTGAAACGCAATATCCATGGCAATTTCGATGCCGCGTTTATTTGCCGCTTTGATGAATTTTTTGAAATCGGTCAGTGTGCCAAGCTGCGGATGCAGGGCCTTATGTCCTCCTTCAGCGGAACCGATCGCCCACGGACTACCGACATCGTCCGGGAGTGCTACGAGCGTATTGTTTTTTCCTTTTCGTTTCGTGACCCCAATCGGATGAATGGGGGGAAGATAAATCACATCAAATCCCATCTTTGAAATTTCAGGGAGGATTCGCTCACAATCCTTGAAGGTTCCATGCTTCCCGGGTTCCTTCGACCAGGAGCGGGGAAAAAATTCATACCAAGCGCTGAATCCGGCGCGTTCGCGATCGACCCAAAGCGGAAGTTCCGGAGCAAACGTTGTGGCTCGGGAACGATCTGGATATTTCTGGGCAAGGAGTCGGAAGTTCTCCTGACAGGCGAGTGCGGCACGATCGGAGGGGGAAAGGGAAGGATCTTTTAATTGTGCGCACCACTGCTTAAGAAGCTGAGCGTCTTCTCCCTTGGCGCGTTTGGCGGCTCCCTCGATCATCTCCGCACCGATCAGGAGATCAACATGGGCGACCTGATGCGCATCCAGCCGCTTTTTCAAATCGCGGAACCAGGTGAGTAAATGGTCAACCCAAGCGGTGACGGTGTAGGTGTAATTTCCGACCAGATCGACCGTAAAGGAAGCGCGCCAGCGGTCGTTCTCCCAAGGGAGAAGTGGAATTTCACTCCAGGCACTGGCCCCGGCTTTTCGATATTGGAGAACGGCCGCAATTTGATCATGACCATCAGTGAAGAGATCGACTTCGAGATCGATTCGTTCCCCTTGAATTCGTTTGATCGGAAAAAGCCCGCCGTCGATCATCGGGGCGATTCGTTCAATGACGACGCGGCGGCGATCTCCGGCCAGTTGCTGCTTCACGGATTTAATTTTAGCCATAAATTATTGTTTCAGTTCAGTCGTTGTACTGACTTCATCGAGCAATTCCAAGACTCGCTGGTCGATGCGACGGAGTGCCAACATCGGAGAGAGAAAGTCTGCATCGGCGACATCCCAATAGTCAATCTGATCTGCCCACTGCGGGAAATGTGTTTGCATGAGGGGATAGTGCTCGTGATGCTGGAGGCCGATCGCTTTTCGGGCTGATACCAAATCCTGAAGCGTCAGGGCAGTTCGTGTGGGGGTGGTGTGGGTGAGGGGGATCTGTTTTTCTTCCAGAGCTCTTCGTGCGTGTGAGGAGAGATCGCCGTGCACCAAATGAATCGCCAAACCTCGGGAGATGGCGCGCCAGGGAAGGGAGCGCCTTTCCGCTTCGTAATTGAAGACCGCCTCGGCGTAGCGACTGCGATAATAATTTCCGGTACAAATAAAGAGGCAAAGCTGCACAGGTCGGATATAGGCGGAGAGGGGGATTCTGGCAATCGTCAAAAGAAAATATAGGAGGTTTGTATTTCTCGCCAAGTCCGCCAAGGCGCTAAGCCGATGATTTCGGTTGCTTTAAGAAAGAATTGATTTCCTTGGCGTCTTGGCGGACTTGGCGAGAGAGAATTGATTATTTATTCGTCAAGTTTTTCAGATCAGCGATCAGGGTGTCGACATCTTCCGGAGTGCTATCCCACGAGGCCATGAAACGGTAGGCGGCGCCGATGAAATCATAAAATCGCCAGCCACTGGAGCGAAGGGCTTCCGCCCACTCTTGGGGCATATCAACGAAAACCGCATTCGCTTGGCGGGGATAGATGATTTTGACACCCGGAATGTTGGAGAGCTCTTTTTCGAGTTTGGCGGCGATTTGATTCGAGTGCTCGGCATTTCGAAGCCAGGCCCCGGATTCGAGAAGGCCGACAACGGGAGCCGCAAGAAAGCGCATTTTACTGGCAAGCTGCCCGGCTTGTTTGCAACGGTACTCAAATTCTTTTGCGAGAGTTTTGTTGAAAAAGACGACCGCATCCCCGACGGGGGCACCATTTTTGGTGAATCCAAAACAGAGAACTTCGACGCCGGCACGCCAGGTGATTTCCTTGGGAGCGACCTTTAACGAAGCGACTGCATTGGCAAAGCGTGCGCCATCCATGTGAAAATGAAGCTGATGGCGTTGGACGACTTCATGCAGGGATCGGAGTTCGTCGATGGAATATACTGTTCCACTTTCGGTTGCTTGGGTAATGGAGACGACGCGCGGTTTTGGAAAATGAACATCATCCCGTTTTTTGATGAGCGTCTCGAGTGAGGTGGGATTCATCTTCCCATTTTCACCGGGAACCAGCAGGAGCTTGGAGCCGTTGGAGAAGAATTCCGGGGCGCCGCATTCATCGACTTCGACGTGTGCGGATTGATGGCAAAGGACGCTGTGGTAGGATTGGCAGAGATGAGCGAGCGAGAGGGAATTGGCAGCCGTTCCATTGAACGTGAAAAAGACTTCGCAGTCGGTTTCGAATAGTTCCCGGATCAAATCGGAAGCGCGTTGACACCACGGATCTTCACCGTACGCCACGGCATGGCCCCGGTTTGCCTGTTGCAAGGCCGCCATCGCCTCGGGACAAATGCCGGCGTAATTATCGCTCGCGAAGACGCGCCATCCGAGCGGTTGAGGAGTGGAAGCCATGGCCGGATCTTGAAGTCCGAAAACCGGAGGTCAAGAAGGGATCAGGACACCTTCTCCGAGTTGGTTCGACCTCAGTCGTTTAAAAACCAAATGTCTTTCTCACTGGATATTGCAAGATCAGTGAGTTCAAAGCAACGCTGCGTTACGTCAAGGGCAATATCACGATACACATATGAAATAGAGGACCCAATATCGGTAGTCGACGTTGGTAGGTGGCCTTTAGCAGGCCATTTTTCAGGTTTTTCTTTCAGTAATTTTATAGTCTTTTCCAGATTGGCGCGGAGTAATTGAAGGTCCTTCCCTGAAAAAACTGCACTCGAAAAGAAGTCTAGACCTGGCTTGCCCTCATAGAAAAGAGGGATAAGGAATGCCTGTGTTTGCCAATCCGGAAAATAGCCCCAAGGAGTTGTGGATTCCGGTCCCCAGTCGTAGTCATCATCTTTGGTAACACAAAAGGCGGTAGTCATATGCTGTCGAGTAGTTATTCAACCGACTCCGAATATTTTCGGAGCAGGCCGGTCGGTCCCGAAATACTTCGGGACGGGTTGTTCCAGATTATTTTGCAACTTTTCTCTCCATTCGGGGTTTATTCAATCATGGAGACTTCAACGCAAATCGGTCAATCCACGAATCTTGCCCATCTGATTCTCACGATCCGAAAACAGCGTGCTATTCTCGATGTTGACTTGGCGGGGCTTTATGGCGTGGAGACCAAACAGCTCAACCGAGCCGTAAAACGCAATCTCGAACGTTTTCCTGAAGACTTCATGTTCCAGCTAACATCAGAAGAGGCCCAATACTTGAGGTGCCAATCTGGAACCTCAAGTCACGGAGGACGTCGTTACCTTCCTTATGTTTTTACCCAGGAGGGTGTTGCAATGCTCTCCTCCGTTCTCTCGAGCTCCCGAGCCATACAGGTCAACATCGCCATCATGCGCGCTTTCATCCGACTGCGCGAGATGACGCTCTCCATTGAGGAGCTTTCAAGTAAGGTGAATTCTTTGGAACGTGGTTTTCGCGAGCACGGGGAACAATTTGAGATGGTTTTCAACGCCATTCGTCAGCTCATGACACCTCCCGAACCGGCGCGCAAGAGAATTGGATTTCACCCTGATTCCTAAAATCGATTGGCGCGAGGATGTCATGACCGCCACCCGTCAAAAGCTAACTCCTAAGCCCATCCTCGCTTCAGGTTTGTTCAACCATGGATCATCCGTCAGTCGACGGATTGAGGTGCGTCGCTTCGGGCCGCACTCAAGGCGATCCTTTTATCGTTAGGCGTTTTTTCCTCGTAAACTTTTTTTACTTTTTCCCAATTTAGAATTTCTTTTAAAACGGGCCAAAATTTGATGAAATACCTGAAATTAATAATTGTAATCATAGCCATTCCATATGACATCCCAACGAGGATGTAGCCAAAATGGGGATCGAATCGCTTAACTATAAGAACAATACCAACACAAAAAGCTATAAGAAAAAAAATAAACGCGGCGAGATTTAGAGAAATTAATTTTAAAACTGTTGGTGGATTATTTTGAAACTTAAGATAACCCTTGAGAGTGTTTGACTGATATTTTGTCGTTTTCATTTTTCGCCTAACAGTTATTCCAGATAGTTTCGAAAGTTTTCACTCATGAGGGGTTTAAATTATCGTGGAAAACCGACCGCCTCAATGTCTATCCATGAATCGTTCCTCTGATGAGCACATTTTGAGGCGACAGATGGCGGAGATGGGAGGCGGTTCGAGACCTTGGTTCTCAAACTGATTTCGAGACCAATGGCTTAAATGCGCTCGAGAGCGGCGATCCGCTCTTCGAGTGGAGGATGGGACGCAAACCAAGACATGATGCCGCCCGTTTTTCCACTGATCTTGAAGGCGCTGATTGCCTCAGAACGATCATCCAAAATGAGTTCTCCAGTGGAGATCTGCTGCAATCGCTTGAGGGCGCCGAGCATCGGTTCCTTACCCCAGATTCGGGCAGCATCGGCATCGGCACGAAATTCACGGTGACGGGAGTAAGCCATGACGATGAGTGAAGCGAGAACGCCAAAAATGATTTGGCAAACGATGGAAGCGATTAGATAGCCGAGACCGGGACCACTCGACTCCTCATCGTTCTTGCGTAGGGCTTGGTCAATGAAATAGGCGGCGATTCGGGAGAGGAAGACGACGAACGTGTTCAGGATCCCTTGCAGTAAGGTCATTGTCACCATGTCTCCATTGGCAATGTGAGAGACTTCGTGAGCGAGAACTCCTTCAACTTCGTTTTTGCGCATGGAGCGAAGCAGTCCGGAACTGACGGCGACGAGGGAGTTGCGACGCGAGGGGCCGGTGGCGAAGGCATTGACTTCAGGGCTTTCGTAGATGCCAACTTCAGGCATTGGGATGCCGGACTTCATCGCTTGTCGTTGAATGGTTTCGAGAAGCCAGATTTCACTTTCGGTGGTCGGCTTTTCAATGATCTGAATGCTGTAAGCCATCTTCGCCATCCACTTGGAGATCGCGAGCGAGAAGAAACTTCCGGTAAACCCGACAATGAGCGAAAAGATAAAGAGCTTCCCGTAATCGATCCCATTGGCATGGAGCCAGCGATCGGCTCCCAGGAGATGGGTGGCGACACTGATGAGTGCGATGATTGCTATATTGGTTCCGAGAAAGAGGGCGATGCGTTTCATAACGAGGCAGAAAGTAATCGAGTTTTGAAAGAATGCAAGGGGTGAAATGTAAAATTGTTAAGGCAATTGATGATGTTTTGGAAAACTGTTTCTCTCGCCAAGATCGCAAAGTCGCAAAGGAGGGGGCATTTCCCGCGAATCTCGCCAATCACTGCACCAATAAGTTCGGATGCCGAGGGTGTCACGCGGAGCTGCGGAGCGCGCGGAGAAAGGGGGTTCCGTTTAAAAGTCTTCATGCCGAGCCGAGATGTTCCTCATGCTTTTTCAAAACGCCTTGTTTCCGGTAAAAACACTCTCCGCGAACTCCGCGACTCCGCGTGAGGCATAGCTCCATCCGCTTTCCTTTGTAAGTTTTCTTTACGATTGCAGTTTGCTTCCGGGATGATAATCAAACGTGATGGCTGGAAAAAACCTCGTTTATTTCGATCTGGAAACCCAAAAGAGCGCGGCAGAGGTGGGGGGATGGCACAACAAGGTGGCCATGAAGATGTCGATCGGGGTAACTTATAGTACGGCCCGGGGTGGATATAAAATTTATCCAGAGAATCAAGCGGAAGAACTGGTTCGTGAATTACAACGTGCGGATTGTGTGATTGGTTTTAATGTCATCGGGTTCGATTACGAAGTGCTCAACGGCTACACGATTTTTGATTTCAGTCAGGTCCCAACCTTGGATCTGCTCGTGGATGTAGAGAAAAAAATCGGCAAAAGGATCAAGCTGGATGCAATTGCGACCGAGACCCTCGGTGTCGGAAAAACGGCGGACGGATTGGAAGCGCTCAAGTGGTGGAAAGAGGGGAAGATCAAAGAGATTGCGGAGTACTGCTGCTACGATGTGAAGACGACGATGCTGGTTCACGAGTACGGTGTCGAATGGGAAAAGGTTTTTTTTACCAACACGGCGACGCATCGCCGTGAGGCGATTGCCACGAAAGAGTGGAAAATTTAAGGCCTGATTTTTTCTCGCGCAGAGCTCGCCGAGTTCGCTGAGAAAATCAGGTTTTTATTTTTGAAGCCGCTTCTTTTCCGAGGGCGACAGGATCGGTTCCGTCGACGGTGATGCGGGATCCGGGTTGATTCGGTGTTGAGAGAAATCCATGGAGAGTTAGGTGCGAGTTGTTGGAAAATGCCAGAGCGCCGATTGGCCATTGGCAGCCGCCACCTAAAGCGAGGAGGAAGGAACGTTCTGCGGTGACACAGGTTCGGGTGATCGGATCGTCCAATGCTTGCACTAGATGTGCGTGGGGATGATTGACTCGCATTTGTAATCCGAGTGCCCCTTGACCTGGAGCAGGAAGCATTTCTTCCGGTGAGAGTGCGGAGAGGAGAAGACCCTGGCAGTCGGGCTTCAGTCGCTCGAGTCCTGCCGCAGCAAGAACGATGGCAGACCATTCGGAATTCTCCCGAAGTTTTCGAAGTCGGGTGTCGATGTTTCCTCGAAGATCGACGAATTGAAGATCAGGCCGCAGTCGAGCCAGTTGACTTCGACGTCGGGGACTTCCCGTTGCAATGACAGCGGCATGGGGAAGTTCTGAAAGGGTGACTTCGCGGCGCGTGATGAGGAGATCGCGAGGATCGACACGAGGAGGAATGGCGACAAGACTCAGACCCGGGGGGTCTTCAACCGGAAGATCTTTCAAGCTGTGAAGGGCGAGATCGATTTCGCCTCGAAGCAGCGCTTCTTCGAGTTCCTTAGTGAAGAGCCCCTTTCCGAGCGGTTCCGTGCGTTGGGGTTGTGCGGCCCAAGTGTCTCCGGTCGTTTTGATGATTTTGAGCTCAAACGTTTCCTCCGGCCAGCGCCGTTGAAGATCCGTTTGAATCATGCGGGTTTGTGCCAGGGCCAGGGGGCTTCCGCGGGTGCCGATGATGAAAGGGGTCATGATTTGAACGACTCGAAGTTATTTTGAATGGAAGGAATGTCCAGTATTTTGAATTTTTGAGGGCTGCGTGATGGAGATTTCTGTCCAAAGCCAGAATCCAAATCCAAAGACTTTTAACAACCATGAGATGGGGTGGTGATAAAAAAAGGAAGGGGCCACGAGTGCGTAAACCTGACTGGTGTTGAGAAGAAGAATGAGCCAACCGATGCCGTAGCTCCAATGGATTTTATTTCGATGCGTCCACTGGACCACGATCCATCCGGCGATTAAATCTTCGCTGAGGACCAAATGAGGACTGAAAAGAAGATAAATCCATCCGAGGAAGGCGGGGATTGTTTCGAGCTCCAGGCGTTTTCGATAGAGGAGGAAAAGACCGAGCAGGAGCATCAACCCGATCAGGAGTTGATTGACCGGCAGGATTTGAGAGGAAGTGATGGGAAGTTTTTCAAGGGCAAATCCGAGAAAATTACTTTGAAAGAGGGGAGTGAGCGCGTCAGAGAACAAGGGGGCGATGGTGATGACGTTGTAGGATTGAATCCAGTGAGTGTAGTCAATCACGGTTTGGGCTCCGCCATGATGAATGCAAAAGAGAAGGGTGAGCAGGAGTGGAGCGAGAAGCGACCAAGCGAACTCCCGGAATCTTTTTTGAATGAGCAGGAGTGCCAGACCCAGAATGGCGCCGGGGGGTTTTGAAAAAAGGAGAAGGATAGCAGCGGAGGTGAAGAGGGTTTGAGGGATGACGGAGACGGGGATGGGGCGAGAGAGGAGGATTAAAAGACCGGTGAAGATCAAGCCGGTCTGTCCGAAGAAAATCGAATAATACCCCGTGGAGCTCGCCAAGATGGCAATTGAGATGGCGGTTCCTTTCGCAATCGAGAGTGACTGCTGAAGGTGCTGAGTCGCTTTCAGCCAGATCAGGGCGCTGAGGCTATTCCACAGGAAAAAAACGAAAGGAACGGGCATGGAGGAAAACGTCCCCAAAATCGAATAAAAGGTCGGGAAATAAGCGGAAGGCATGACGGAGGAGGGAGGCTGATGAAGCCAATGTTCGTAGATCTCCAACTGTCCTTCAGAAGTGTAAGGTCGCTCGATTTCATGTTCGTGAAGTGTTTTTGCAAAATGAAAGTGAACGGTAAAATCGTGCCATGATCGATCCCAACAGAGGAAATCCCTCGACTTGCCGAGCTTTGGGTCGTCAATGGGCGGAATTTGAGTCAGCGTCCAAGTCAGGAGCAGGGGAAAAATGAGAATGAGACAATTCCAGAGCAACGCCGTTCGAGTCATGAGACGGGAGGCGTTCATTCAACTGGTGTCAGGTTGCGTTCCACTGGGGAGTGAGATGCCCGGAGGGAATCGGTTGGGCTTCCGTCCACTTGATAAATTTTTCGACGTGCGGCTTTAAAACCTCGCGACAACGAATGGCTTCCGCCGTCCGTTCCTCGAGGTTGCGGTGCGCGATTTTTTGAAGATCGTCAATGTTGTAGAGAAAGAGATCGTCGAGGGCATTAATCGTCGGCTCAAAATCACGAGGAACGGCGAGATCAATGAGAAAAAGAGGTCGTCCGTTTCGCGCGTTCATCAGTTTTTCGGCATCGGATCGATTCAGAACGAAGTCGGGAGCAGAAGTCGAACTGATGAGAATATCCGCTTCAATCGCTTCGAGCATCCAACGATCCCAAGGAACCGCGCGACCTTGAAGTTGAGAAGCGAGTGCTTCCGCTCGTTCAAACGTACGATTGGAAACCAAGAGTTGAGAGACGCCGCGACTTTGAAGAGCTCGCGCGGTTTTTTCGCTGGTATCTCCGGCACCGAGTACCAGGGCGCATCGCTTTTTGAGATTTCCAAAAATTTTTTCGGAAAGTTCGACCGAAACGGAACCGACGGAGACGCTTCCCCGGGTAATTGACGTTTTGGAGCGGACCGCTTTTGCTGCAGAAAAAGAAGCTTGAAACAATTTGTGGAGCCATTTTCCAGAGGTCTGGTGTTGGACTGAGGTTTCGTAGGCCGATTTGACTTGGCCAAAAATTTCAGTTTCCCCAATGACCATCGATTGCAGTCCGGAGGCGAGTTCAAATAAATGTCGAACGGTATCTGTTCCTTCAAGGAAAAAAGAATGAGATTCCAGCGGTTCGCAGAGTCCGTGATGGGATTTGAGAAATTGAGGCCACTCGACTCCGGGGCGGGCTCCGTCACGTGCGCGGCCAAAAAATTCGACCCGATTGCAGGTGGAAAGTAAGACGACTTCCTCCAGACCGAGAGCGGTTTGGAGGAGCGGCAGGGTGGCGGGGATGACTTCAGGACGAAAGGCGACTTTTTCCAAAATTTCAATCGGAGCTTGATGAAATGAAATACCACCACAGACCAGTTGAGAAGCCTTCATCGGGAAGCTCCCTGCATGGCGACTCCCCAAAAGGAGATCAAGACGAGGGCATAACCGAGTGACGAGGCCCAAGCGGTCTTGTGGTGACTCAATTGAAAAAGTCGAGGGGCCGTGAGGACCATGAGATACCAGAGCCAGACAGCGATGGCCCAGGCGACTTTAAGGGTGGAGGTTTGAGCGGTGGTGAAGAGTGGAATTCCGGAGATCATTCCGACCGTCAGCAGGATGAATCCCCAACCGAGCACGCGCCGTTGGACGGTTTCAAGATCGCCGACACTCGGGAGCCGATAAAACCATCCCCCAAGGTGATGGGCCTTGAGCTGATGCTCCTGAATCAGATAAAGCGTGCTGGCGATGGCGGCGAGTCCGAGGGTTCCATAGGCGAGAACGCTCAACGCGGCGTGAAGTTCGATCACTCCGGAAATTCGCGTGGTTGGAATGACAATGGAATCCCGAGTGAAGAGAAGTGCGATTAGATTTAAGAGGAGAACAAAGGGGGCGGTGAAGGAACCGAGAATTGAGAGTCGGTAGGCGGAGCCGGTGATGAAATACGTAAGAAGAAGGGACCAGGAGAGAAAGGCGGTGGCTTCGAATGCATTCGTGAGAGGGCATCGGCCGATTTGTTCGCCACGGAGGTAGAGAAAACCGGATTGTGTGGCGAAGGCGAGGAAGAGAAGGACGTTATTCCAAAAAGGACGACGTTCCGCTCCTCTTCCGACAAAGCTCCAGAGGGTCGCTCCGAGTGCGATGAGCGTTGCCAGTTCGAATAAAAACCGATCGCGCATGGGAGAAAATCCGTCGCAAATCCCGGAGGATTACGGCAAAAGTTTTTGAACCATCTGGCTTAAGGTTTTTCCGTCCGCCTGTCCGGCGGCTTTCGCTTGAGCCACTTTCATGACGGCTCCCATTTGGGCCTTGCCGGTGGCACCGACTTCGGCGATGGCCGCTTTCACGAGTGCTTCCATCTGTTCTGCGGACATTTGAGCGGGGAGGTAGGTTTCCAAAATGGCGCATTCGCTCTTTTCTTTATCCGCAAGATCGGTCCGATTGGCTTTGGTGAAGCTGTCGATCGAGTCCTGACGTTTTTTGACTTCCTTGCGGATCACGGCGACAATGTCGGCATCCGGGAGAACTCCCTCCATTCCCACTTTTTCAATGGCGACATATTTGATGGAGGATTTCAGCATCCGGAGAACGGAAACTTTTTCAGGTTGCTTCGAAAGCATGGCTTGTTTCAAATCGGCTTCAATTGTGGCGAGGAGACTCATGTTGGGATGGTAAACGATATCAGGGGGGGCTGTCGATGGAGAAACCAAAATGACAGTGCGAAAGGGATTTATTTTCCGTTCTCGATTATTTCGGAGACAAGGCAATGACTCCGGAAAATTTAATTATCGGTTCTTTTCCAACGAGTTAGCGAAGGATTGATTCTTGACTCGCTTTACTGGCACTAAGTCTGCTAAATAAATCCTGATGGTACCCGCGACCTCAGGATTAAGTCCGGTCGCCGGGGGCGTTGAGTCGTCAGCACCCCCGCCCTCCCCTGTGGACTTGCCCTCTTGGGATACAATTTTGTCGACCGAGCAAGCATTGGCCGAACAGGTGTTGGGAGAAAATCGTGGAACCCTTGCTTTTCGCGAAACTCCGGTCTCGCTACGGCCGATGGATGATGCTCCCGTCGTGACTTCGGCGCGTCAGTTGATTCAAGAAGTTCCCCCCAGGGTGGTGACTCCGGAGTCTGAACCGGTACCGATCGCAAAGGCTCCCGAACCGGTCATGGCTCCCGTCGCTCGTGCGACTGCTGCTCAGGAAATCAAGCCCATGCTTGAAGTGGTGGAGGATTCCAATATCACACTCGATTCCTTTGCGACGAACAAATCGTTGCTTCGGAAAGCGTGGATTGAATTTGATTCCACGGCTCAAAAATGGCGAGCAACTTGGTCCAAACCGCCGTTCATTCACTTTGGGATGCTCCTCAAGCCGGCGCTGATGGATGAGTTGAAGGTCGGGCAGTCGCTTGTTTTTCAAAAAAATGGTCAACCGGCGAAAGTGACCCGAACAGAATCCAATAATCTTCTCCTCACGGAACATGGGAAAACGGAGCCACTCCCCGCCACGGGAATTCAAGAGATGCTGCGGGAGGGGATCTCTTCGAAAGACCTTCAACTTTTCGTCAGTCCGAGTGGAGATTTGATTTTGGAAGCGACCGGCTCGGTGGGAGAACGCTTGGCTCGGGAAAAGAGCTGAAGGGATTTTTTCATTAGGAATGGTAGGGAACGCTCTCCGAGCGGTCCGTTGTTTCAGTCTCGGACGCCTGCGGAGAGGCGTCCCTACCAAGAATTTAGGCTTTTCCCAAGATTGACTCAATCCGATTCAAGGCATAGAACGGAGGGCGATGGCTAATAAAATTGTTCAAGATTTTCTGATGCTTTGGACTACGATTGATCCAATTGGGAACATTGCTTTTTTTGCGGCGTTAACGGGACATCTTGCGGCGGCAGAGCGGAGGCGGCTTGCGATTAAATCGACGATTTACTCGGTGATCATTCTGATGGTCTCGCTGGCTCTCGGGGAAATTATATTGGATGCGATGGGGATTAAATTGGTTTCCCTCCAAGTGGCGGGAGGGATTATCTTGTTTTTGTTTGGGCTCCAGATGATTTTTTCCGATGGAGAAAGTTCCACTCCAAAGGCGGGAGAATCCGGACACGATCTTGCGGTCTTTCCTTTGGCGATTCCGACGATTGCCAGTCCCGGGGCGATCATGGCGATTATTGTGCTGACAGAGAACAAGACTCATTCGGTGGTGACTCAAGCGACGACGGGGATTGTGCTCCTCTGTATTCTGGGAATTAATTTGGTGTTGATGCTGCTCTGTGATCCGATTCTTCGAGTGATTGGGAAGAACGGTGCTTCAATTTTGGTTCGTATTATGGGAATGATTCTCGCTTCGCTGTCAGTGGAAATTATTTTGAGTGCGCTCAATGTCGGTCCTTGGGTGATTCCCAAGCTTTGATTTGGATTTAATTTCGGTTCTTTCTTTTGACAATACCGTCCAGTCGGTATAGTAATTCATTCCTATGGGGAAACCTGCCAAAATCAATGCGCGTGATAAGATTCTGGATGCCGCGGAGCACTATGTCGTGAAACATGGGGCAGGTCATTTGACACTCGATGCCATTGCAGAAGAGGCCGGGGTGAGTAAAGGAGGGTTGCTCTACCACTTTCGTTCCAAAGATCTTTTGATTTCGGGGTTGATCGAACGGGTGCATGCGGGATGGATGGAGGCGCTTTCGCTGGCGCGTTCCCGGGAGCCGGCGGGCATCGGATACATGGCACGGGTTTTGCATCGAGATGCCTTTGATGAAACGATTCAGAAGAAAAATTCTTCACTCTGTGAGCGGCATCAACGGATTGTGGCGGCGCTCTCGGCGGCGATTGCGCACCGGCCCGATCTTCTCAAGCCGATTCGAGAAACGTATCGAACGATGCTTCAATCGTTCGAAAAGGATGACCTTCCCCTTGGAAAGTCACTGATGATGATGTGTGCCTACGATGCGCTCTGGTGGTCTGGAGTTTTTGGGACTTATGAATTAACCGCCCGACAGAAGAAGGCGCTTCAAGGAGAATTGGAAGTGTTACTGCGCTCGCCTGTCAAAATCAAAACAGGAGGGAGTCGATGATTGTTCGTATGGGCGTAATGCTCGTGTTGGTTGTCTTGTTGGTGCTGGGGCTCGGTTATACCAAATACCATCAAATTACTGTGGCGATGGGGCAAGCTTGGGTACCGCTTCCTGAGTCGGTATCAGCGCTCACAGCGGCTGAAGAAAGTTGGAACAGTCAGCTTTCGGCAATTGGGGCACTGGCTCCATTTCAAGGGGTGACGGTAAGCGCAGAAAGCGTGGGAAAAGTGGCAAGGATTGTTTTTGAGTCTGGTGCGACGGTCCAAAAGGGAGACTTGCTCGCGCAATTGGACGTCGCAGTGGAAGAAGCGCAACTCAAGTCGGCGCAAGCTCAGCTTGAATGGATGAGAGTGAGCGTGGATCGGTCGAAAAGTCTTCGCGAGGAAGAAGCCGTTTCCCAATCGGAATTTGACGAGGCTTCTGCGAAATTCAAGCAGGCCCAGGCGGAAGTCGATTCGCTCAAGGCGACGATTACGAGAAAGACCATTGTGGCCCCGTTTACAGGACGATTGGGGATTCGTCAAATTCAGTTGGGACAGTACCTCGCTCCAGGTGCGCCGATTGTGATTCTTCAGTCCCTGGATCCGATCTATGTCAACTTTGCATTGCCACAACAACAAATTGGGCTCGTTCATGCAGGGCAACCCGTGGAGGTCACGGTCGATGCGTTTCCTGGAAAAATATTTAAAGGATCCATTACGACCATCAGTCCTGAAATTGACTCCGGCACGCGAAATATTCAGCTTCAAGCGACGCTTCCGAACAAGGAGGAGACACTTCGTGCGGGGATGTTTACTTCCGTTCACATTCTTTTAGAAAAAAGCGATAAGGCGGTCATTCTTCCGTTGACCGCAATCCAGTTTGCTCCGTACGGCGACTCGGTTTTTATTGTTGAATCCATGAAGGATCCAAATGGGGTTGAATATCAAGGCGTTCGTCAACAATTTGTAAAACTGGGGCCGACGCGTGGGGATCAAGTGGCGGTTCTCGAGGGGATCAAGGCGGGTGAGTCTGTTGCGACTTCGGGACTCTTCAAGCTTCGTCCCAAGGCGGCAGTGAAGATCAATAACGAGGTTCAGCCGGCCAACGCGCCTGATCCGAAGCCTGTCGACAAATGACAGAGTTTTTCATCCGTCGTCCGGTCTTTGCAATTAGTGTCAATCTCTTGATTCTCATTGCGGGATTTGTTGCATTCAGAAAGCTGAACGTTCGACAATATCCGCGAAGTGACAGCGCGGCGGTCGTCATTAATACCGCCTATGTCGGAGCAAATGCAGATCTCGTTCGAGGGTTTGTGACGACTCCCTTGGAGCGAGTGATTGCGAGCGCGGACGGGATTGATTATTTGGAATCAGCGAGCCGTCAGGGGCTTAGTACGATCACGGTACATCTTCGGCTGAATTACAATCCAAACGAAGCACTGACTCAAATCCAATCCAAGGTGGCACAAGTCCGAAACGATCTTCCTCCAGAAGCTCAGGCACCGGTGATCAATGTAGAAAGTCAAGATTCCAAGATGGCCTCGATGTATCTGAGCTTCTGGTCCGACGAACTGGATCAAAATCAGATTACCGATTATCTCACGCGATCGATTCAACCAAAACTTGCATCGATCAAAGGAGTCCAGCGGGCGGACATTTTGGGGGATCGGACCTTTGCGATGCGGATCTGGCTGAAGGCGGATCGTCTGGCTTCGTATCAATTGAATCCGATGGAGGTTCGCCAGGCGCTTGCTGCTAATAATGTTCTCTCCGCCGTCGGTTCCACCAAGGGGTCGATGACGCAGATTAATCTTGTGGCGAATACAGATTTAAAGACCAAGGAGGAATTTGAGAATCTCGTTATCCGTGAGAAAAACGGGGAGGTTCTTCGACTGCGCGATGTGGCGGATGTGGTGCTGGGGGCTCAAAGTTACGAAGAGGACGTTCGTTTTGGAGGAAAGCCGGCGACGTTTATGGGAATTTTCGTGCTTCCGAATGCGAACTCGTTGGATGTGATTGCGGAAGTTCGAAAGACATTTCCGAACTTGGCCAAGGAGCTGCCCGCAGGAATCCAGGCACGGATTTCTTATGATGCGACGCGATACATCGAAGACGCGATTCATGAAGTGACCAAAACCCTGGGTGAAACGATTTTGATCGTGATTGTTGTCATCTACCTCTTCATTGGATCGCTTCGATCCGTCATCATTCCCATTGTCGCGATCCCGCTCTCGCTCATCGGAACCTGTGCCATGATGTTGGCCCTTGGGTTTACGATCAATCTTCTCACGCTACTCGCCATCGTCCTTGCGGTCGGGTTGGTGGTGGATGATGCGATTGTGATGATGGAGAACGTGGAGCGCCATATTCGTGAGGGAAAATCGCGAATTGATGCGGCCTTAATCGCCGCGCGTGAGTTAACGACCCCGATCATTGCCATGACCATTACCTTGGCCGTGGTCTATGCGCCGCTCGCGTTTCAGGGGGGATTGACGGGAACCCTTTTTCGGGAGTTTGCATTGACGCTTTCGGGGGCGGTAATTGTTTCGGGATTCGTTGCGTTGACGCTTTCTCCGATGATGTCATCGCGATTGCTCAATCCGAACCCAAATCCGAAAGGTTTGGAGTTTTGGCTCAATTCTTTTTTCGAACGACTTAAGCAGACCTACGACAAGTTTTTGGATCATTCCCTGAATTTTACCCCAGTCTTGTTGACGATGGCGGGGCTTCTGATGTTGTTGATCCCTCCCTTCTACCTATTTTCCATGAAAGAGCTTGCGCCTCGTGAAGATCAGGGGGTGATGTTTGGAATTGTTCAAGCGCCTCCAAATGCCTCCTTGGATCAGACAATGCTTTACGCCTCGCAGTTGGAGAAAATTTTCAGAAGTTTTCCCGAATGTGATCAGACGTTCCAAATCATAGGGCCCA
Organism: uncultured Verrucomicrobiota bacterium; assembly: GCA_964555235.1. Lineage (GTDB taxonomy): Bacteria > Verrucomicrobiota > Verrucomicrobiia > Methylacidiphilales > CAMAQI01 > CAZKRU01. Next base: position 26,684 of record CAZKRU010000033.1, on the reverse strand, counting down.
CGGGTGGATTTTCAGGAATGGTGACAAAACCGTGGAGCGAACGGAAGCGAACGGCGATGGAGTTGGAGCATGCTGCATTTCCTCTCTTTGCTCCGCTCACCGGAATCCGAGTGATTCCCGTAACGCCACCTCCGCTTCCGGGAGGTAGTGACTTTCCAGTGGAATTTATTCTTACCACTACTGCGGAGCCGAAACAACTTCAGGAAATCGCCCAACAACTGGTAGCAAAAACCTTTGAGAGCGGTCTCTTCATGTTTGCGGATAGCGATCTTAAGTTTGATCTTCCGCAAACCGAAATTGTATTGGATCGTGACAAGATTGCTTCCATGGGACTGAGTTTGCAACAGGTTGGAGGGGACTTGGCGGCCCTGTTGGGAGGCGATTATGTGAATCGATTCAGCATTCAGGGCCGCAGCTACAAGGTGATTCCTCAAGTGAAGCGGGGAGATCGATTGAATCCGGATCAGATGAAAGATCTTTATGTGACTGGACCCAAAGGACAAGTTGTTTCCCTTTCCACCTTTGCGACGCTTCGGAACACGGTGGAGCCGCGTCAGCTTAATCGATTTCAACAGCTCAATTCGGTCAAGATTCAAGGAGCGATTATTCCAGGAAAGACGATCGATCAGGCGTTGACGTGGTTGGAAACCGAAGCGGCAAAAATTATGCCAGCGGGATTTTCCATCGATTATGCAGGTGAATCGCGACAGCTCCGCAAGGAAGGAAGTTCACTGGTTACAACTTTCGTGATTGCCGTGATTCTGATTTATCTGGTGCTGGCGGCGCAGTTTGAAAGTTTTCGAGATCCCCTCATTGTCTTGCTAGGGTCGGTTCCTTTAGCACTGACAGGAGCGTTAGCGTTTGTTTTTCTCGGGATCAACGACGTGACGATCAATATTTACACCCAAGTCGGGCTCATCACGCTCGTGGGGCTTGTTTCTAAAAATGGGATCCTGATTGTGGAATTCGCCAATCATCTTCAAGAGCAGGGTCGCACGAAACGTCAGGCGGTCGTGGAGGCCTCCGGGACGCGGCTTCGGCCGATTCTCATGACGAGCGTAGCGACGGTGGTGGGGCATTTGCCGCTCGTTTTTGTAACCGGGGCCGGAGCGGCTGCTCGAAATAATATCGGACTGGTTTTGGTCGGAGGGATGGCGGTTGGGACGCTCTTTACGCTTTTTGTCGTTCCAGCATTTTATCTCGTGATTGCGAAAAATCACAGTCACGAATCAATAGCGACGGATTGCTCACATAAAGCTCCTGCCTGAGAATCGGTTGAGTACGGGTGTGAAGTGGGCAAACGCAAAATTTGGGCCAAAGACATTTTATGCTCGCCTGCGGGAAAAGTCGCTCTAAGGTCGGCTCCATGCGTTTTTCGCGCTGGATTTTGATACTAACAGTACTGATGGGGCTTTTGCGGCCTCTTCCGGCTCCGTTGGTTTGGCGCCCAGGTGAGGGGTGGATTGATGAATCCGGGTCAACGGTTTCAGCGTCCAGTTCGCGTCAACAATTGGAGGTCTCGAAGGCGTTGGAGGAGAAGGGGGAGTGGGAAGAAGCGCTCAAAGCTTATCGCAATTTGGTGCGCAAGTGGCCTCTCTCCTTTTTTGCTGCTGAAGCTCAATACAAAATTGGGGAGCTTGAATCGAAGAAAGGGGAATTCTGGACGGCTTACAAAGCGTATCAGAAGATGATTGAGAAATATCCGTCCAGTGCTTTTTTTGAGCAGGCGCTCGAGCAACAATACCGAATTGGGAATCTTTATCTGGCGGGAGAACCGCAACGCCTTTGGAAAATCCCACTCGGACCTTCGATGGATAAGACGGTGGAAATTTATGAGACGCTGATTAAAAATGCTCCTTATGGGAAATTTGCCCCGGAGGCGCAATTTAAGATCGGTCTGGCGCGGGAAAAGCAAAAGAAGTTCACCGATGCGGTGAAGGCCTACAATCTCATTTTAGATAAATATCCGGGCCACGATATTGTGGATGATGCCCAATACCAAATCGGTTACGCTTGGATGAGTGCTTCCAGTGAGGCCGAATACGATCAGAGTGCTGCGGAAAAGGCGATCGAAGCCTTTGAGGATTTTTTAGTTCGCTATCCGAACTCGGAAAAAGTGGCACAGGCTCAAGAGAACATGAAGTCGCTTCGCGGGAAGCAGACGCAAGGGGCGATGAATGTGGCGAAGTTTTACGAGAACCAGAAGAACTGGAAGGCTGCTTTTATTTATTACAACGAAGTGGTGAGGCAGAATCCGGATTCGCCGCTCTCGGAGCAGGCGAAAAAAAGGATCGATGCTTTACGGCCGATGGTCGATAAAGAGACGGTGAACGCGGCATCTGCCGTCAAGAAGCCGGAGGCAAAAAAAGAATGAAAACGCGATGGATCAAAGCGGGACTCGGAATTTTACTGATGGTGGCGCTCGTCGGATGTGCTGGCTATCGTGTGGGGAATATTGGAGGGCGGGAGATTCAGGGGGTTTCTTCTGTGTATGTTCCCGTAGCGAAAAATGAAAGTTTTGAGCCAGGCCTACAAGTGATGTTGACGAATGCAATCATTCGGCGTTTTGAAAATGATGGAACGTTGCAAACCGTTAAATCGGCCGATGCGGATTCAGAATTGAATGTGGTGATCAAATTGGTGCGACGGACGGCGACCCGTTCTGCGCGTCAAAATACGCTCTTAACTGCGGAATATAGCGTCACGATTGAGGCGGATGTGACTTTTACGAATCGTCGCTTAGGCAAAAAGATGTTGGATAAACGGGTGACGGGAAAAACGAATTACTTTGTTCAGAATGATCTTCAAGAATCGGAGCGGCAAGCGCTTCCTCTGGCAGCCGAGGATCTCTCCAACAATATCGTTAAGTTGATTGTTGAAGGGTGGTAGGGATTAGGAAGCGGGGCTTCCTTTTTTTATCTCATCCAGCTCTTTTTTGAGTTTCTCTAAATGGGTTTTGCTCTGGTTGAGGCTTGCTGCAAAATAACCTTCGACGACAAGGGATTGGGCGGTTTTCAGGGTCTCTTCGGCGGCGTCCCATTGTTCCATGGCGAGGGCGATATGAAAAAACGGAGCGACGAAATCCGTCATGAGGGTCAATCCCATCTCCTTTCCATAACGTCGAACCGCAGTTTTATAGCTGGTGAGTGCTTTTTCTGTTTTCCCATGAAGAAGTTGTCGGATTGCTTCACGCGAGACAATGTCTAAGGCAAGATCTGCGCGCTTGCCTTTATTTTCTGACTGAATTTTCGATTTCAAAGCTTCCGCGCTATCAGATTCTCCTGATTTTTCAGCGAGAGTCGCCATGCGTGTCTGTGCTCGCGCTTTCCAATCCTTTTGCGATGAAAACTGTTCGGCCATTGCAGGATAAAAGGTTTTGAGTTCTTCAACGTTCCCGGAAGTTTCGTAAAATGACTCAAGTCGAAACCAGGCCTCGGGATTTTTTAGACACTCGGTTTTGGCGTCGTGCAGTAATTTCTGACGATTTTCGGGAGTGAGGGTGCGGCTGTTGAGGAATTCCAGCGCCAGCAGAAGCTGACTTTTTTCATATTCAGGAGATTCTGAAAAACGTTGACTGATATAGTCGAGTTCGTGATCGTTAATGGTTTCCCACGTTTGAGGGTTGTACGCTTCACCAACGACGTAATTATTCGCGGCATAGCGTCCGCCTTTCATATTCCAGCGATCATTCCCGGGCATGTATCCGAACCAAGCATGAGCGCAAGTGGACCCCATTCCGGAGACTTTAATACTTGGGATACCAAAAGCTTTGGCGGCAATGCTCGCGAAATAGGCCTGATCAATGCAAATTCCATGTTTGGTTTTGATATAGGCAAGCGTGTAGGGGGTGTTTATATGAGGCCAGATATATTGGGGGGGGGTGACATCGATTCGGGGGTCGTCATAAATCACATCGGAATAAGTCTGATCAAAATTATTGCGTTTCTGTTTAATATTTTTCCGAGCCCATTCGAATTCACTGATTTCAATGGGAGCATCGACGAGGAATTTTAAGTCAGCGACGGAAAGGTCCTTGAGTTTGGTTAGAAGTCTACCCTCACGATCCGCTTGAACGAAGTAGCGAAAGAGGGGGATCCACGGTTTATCTTTAAGTCGCGGAACGAGATCTTGAGGGACTTGGCGGTGAGGCCATTCGCGGGGTAAGTCAATATCATAGACGATTGCAAAAGCGGTCGCAAGGGCGGGATATTCGAGAACATCCTCAGGAAAGGCCTCTTGTAGATCTGTCAGAACAGACCAAATACCGATCGGGTGGTCTTGAGGAAGTTGATAAAGGCTTAATTTGTAAAGGAGTGGGGAGTTCTGAAGAAGAGCACTCAGCGTTTTTAAGTTGAATCGATGAAATAGGGGCTGTTCCTTTTTATTTCCAAATGCAGTTCGAGTTCCCTTCCAAGTGCTTTCTTCTGCTCCCAGATCGGAACAAGCGCGAGAGAATCCAAGTCTGTCATTCCAACCGGGTCGTCCTACCTCATTGTTTTCATAACTTTTGAAAAGCGCGGTTCCCATTTGGACTCCGAGCTTTTGCCATCCCTCCTGATTCTGAAGCAACTCCAAGGCACGGGTTTTCAGCTCGGGGCTCCACTCCGTTCCGATATCCAATAGAAAACCGAAGTCAGGCCCGCTCTTTGAGAGGGCATCAAGATCGACAGGGGCTTGCGCTGGGACGAGAGCTGTCGGATTGGTGACAAAGTCGCCATCTTCAAAAAGAAAGGGAAGGTGGGTGAATCCCATCGAAAGTGAGTATCGCTCTCCTTGGAATTCCAGAACAAGAGCTTTTGGGGTGACTGCCACAAGTGGAATTTTTGTTCCTCCTTTAAGCTGAATTGGTGGATTTTCGTAACTTGCAGTAGAGACCATAATGACCTCTTTCGGCCACAAGTCCTTACGTTTGGCCAAATCGGCCAAATCCCAGGCATAGCCGGTATGGATCGTTAAAAATATGCCGATCACTGCGAGAAGAATGCGAGTGATTTTCATGCTGAGGTTGATTCTGGTTTAGCTGCGGAATGGTGTCACGCTGAAAAGAAATCACTCCAAGATTTTTGGACTCCACTTGGTGTTTTTGAGGGAACCAGTTCCATGATATTCGAAAAGCTTACTAACCGGAAAAAGGAGGAGTCCGACGACTCCTCGGATATTGACGCGGGTATCGAGGTCGAGATTGTCTTTGATGAAGTTATATTTTCCATTTCCAATGAGAGTGAAACTGGTGCTGGTGATTTCCATCTCCTTGGTCCGAATCTCTCCATCCGCAACATTAAAGCTCGAATAGGCACGGCCTGCTTTCGCGATTCCAAAGTTGGGGATCACAGAGCCCAGGACATCGGAGAGTCCTCCCAGAAAGGGGATGGAGAGGATGTATCCATCGGTAACCGTCATAGTTCCCTCCCCTTTTAAGGTTTCAAATTTTCCGAGTCCCCCGGCGACCGTCAGCGTTCCATTCATGACTCCGGAAGGTTGATCATACTGATAAAAAGTTTTCATAAACTTTTGAAAGCTCATTTCGGAAAGAGTCAGGGTCGTGTCAAATTGAGCTTCCGGATGATCCATGTCCATATGAAGATTGATGCCGAATTTTCCATCGAAGAGTGTGGCGGATTTGGATTTAAGAAAAAGCTGACGCCGTTTCATGCTGACCTCGACTCGCGGTTTTTCGAATTGAAGCTCTCTTCCGAGGAAGGTGTAGTGCATGTTCCCCTCGGTGCTGATATCCGCCTTGAAATCGTTCATCGGTTCAGCGCGGGTTTCGAGGAGATCAATCTTTCCATGGAAATTAACCTTGGGGGCGACGGTAAAAGTATAGGGATGCATGTATTCGTTGAATCGGTTTCCAAACATGATGGCGATCTCCTTGACCATCACATTGGCAACAATTGAATCTAGTATGACCCATTGTTCCTTGAAATCGTAAATGACTTTTCCGGAGGCCTCCCCTTCGGTTCGTTTGGCCTTGAGATTCGTCAGCGTCAGTCGTCCCTCTTCGAAACTATAGTCGGAGGAAGCGGATTCAATGGGGACTTGCTTATAAATGATTTTTTTCGCGGAAGCTTTTCCTTTGAGTTTCCATTGATCCCAAGCGAGGGAGTTGCTGTTCAGAACGAGCTCGACTTCAGGGCCTTGTTGTTGGAATACGAGGCTATTGAGAAAGCGGTCAGCGGCTTCCCCGAACATTCCTTTCAAAAGCGTTGGATCAAGCGAGCTATTCCACTTCGCTTTAATCTCAGGGGTTTGTCGATCCAGAAGAAGGTTCAATCGCATCCCACCGGAAGTTCCCTTGAGCTCGACATTCGAAAGCAGGAGTCGGTTTCCATCAAAGGCCAGTGGGATGACCAAGCGCTCAAATTCGACATTGGCATAGGAAAAACGATTCCAATCAAGGTCTGCTTGAAGGTTAAAGGTGAACGTCGGTTTCCATTGGGCCGTAACTCTTCCACTGCAACTTGGGAGTTGTTGGAAATTAAGGCGCCCCAGAATATCGCCGGTTTTTCCGCCGATGACGGGTCCTAGATTAGTGAAATCGACGGTGGAGGCGAATTCGAGAATCGCAGTTTTCTGATTGGTATCCCATTCACCTTTTGCCTGAAATTCGCCCCGTGCCAATTGGAGGTGAAGGTCTTCAAGGGTAAGTACATTGTTGGCAAGGTTTGCAGTGGCGCCGACTTCTTCCAATTGGATATTTCTCCAACGGGGGTGACGCGTGAGTATCACAAGCGTGGCGCGGCTTTCCTGAGGCTTCAGGGTCGGAATATCAAACGTCAGGTCCATGGAGATTGGACGCCCAGTGAACTCCATGGCATAGGTTCGAAAAGTGTTCCAAGCTTTTTCTCGAAATGCGATGTCCTCAGGAGTGGCAGGACGAGCGGGAGGTTTTCCCGTCAAGCGGATATCGCCCTTGAGGTTCAGGAGAAAATTGAGAAGTTTCGCATTGGCTCGAAGCACTTCAATCCGGTCTTGTCGAATGAGGACATCCGCATGGACCTCGTCCAATGGAATGAATTCGTTCGGACCGAGGGGGAGCTGAAGGGTGGCGTTTCGGACGGAGGCGCTCTCAATGAAAGGCTGGCCTCGCCACCAGGAAAACCAAGCAATGCCGATGCGGACGCGATCGACTTGGATCCAAACCTGTTCCTTCTCGCCTCCCCGATAAACGGTGAGACGCTCTGCAAGAAATCCGCCAGAAGGATCAAGGAGTAAACGATCAAAATCAACGGAGAGCCCTTTTTGCTCGAGCTCGCTCAGCACGTAAACCTTCACTTGATGGGGAAGTCCAAAATAGCGCATCCACAGGATGGCTCCCAAAATCGGAATCAAGAGGAGGACGCCACTGGTGATTCCCAATCGCGCGAGGAATCGGTTGATACGTTGGACCAACGGAATCTTTTGAATGACTTCCTGAACATCGTGTGGCGTGGGGAGATGAGGAAATCGAGTGGGCATGCGATTGTGAATTAGAGCGCCAAGCCTGCTTTGATTCCTCCCCAGGTCGCAAGAAGCCCAAAGATGACAGAGGTCGCAACATAGGTGATGGCGATTCCCATCTCGCCTCGTTTCAGGAGAGAGATCGTCTCGAAACTAAATGCCGAAAACGTGGTGAATCCTCCCAAAACCCCGGTCAGCCAGAAAGTTCTCCAAGGATAGTCAACACCGTGATGCTTTTCAATCAATCCGGAGATCAATCCGATGATGAGACATCCGCTCCAATTGACGATCGCGGTTCCGATTGGAAATCGCCATTGGGAATAATGATGAAACATCCATGAGCTAATCCCGAGGCGGGCGACGGTTCCGATGCTCCCTCCCAAAGCAACGAGCAAAATGGTTTTCATCGGGAACTCCGGCGTGGAATCAGTTGAACTCCCTCATTGTCTGCTGTCAGAATTCGGATTTCGCCCGTCATGCTTAATTTTTTAGCGGCCTGAGCCATCGCAATCGCGATCTGCTGCGGATTTTCCAAAGTCACCGCCATAATTGTTGAGCCGGCACCACTCAGGAATCCTCCCAAGGCTCCGGCCCGTTCAGCCGCTTGAATGACCGGAAAGAGGGCCGGAAGGAGGCGGCTTCGCGCCGGTTGATGCAGTTGATCCTCGAAGGCGCCGGCCAGCATTTCGTAGGTTTTTGTAAAAAATGCCGCGGTAATCAAGGAAGTGTTTTGTACGTTTTTGACGGCGTCACCGAGAGGGATCGATTTTGGAAGTACGGCGCGTGCTTTTTTGGTTTCCAATTCCTGATCGGGAATCAGCGCGATGAATTTCAAGCGAGGAGAAACGGGGGTGCGAAGTCCACGTCGGCCGGCTGCGCAGGCAAATCCTCCCAAGAATGCGGGGAGAGCGTTGTCCGGGTGTCCTTCTTGGTCAATTACGAGCGAGAGAATCGCTTTTGGGTCCAACGGAGCTCCGGCGAGTTGATTTAATCCGATTGAGACCCCGAGTCGGACAGTCACACTACTGCCAAGTCCTCGAGAAATGGGGACCTCTCCTCGGATCTGACACGCAAAGGGAAAGGGTTTGAGTTGAGCGCGTTTAAAAAACTTTTGCGCGGAGGCTTCCACCATTTCAAATGATTTGGAAGAAGAGGTCACACGCGAAAGAGTGATCTGGTTGTAAATTTTGAGCGCAACTCCGAGCGTGTCGAAGCCGGGGCCGAGATTGGCGGTTGTTCCGGGGACCCGGACGGTCACTTGGTCGATTTTTTTCATCCATTCCTCCTTCCCTTGAAGCTGGACGAAGGTGGGCCGGAAGAAAAGCTAAATGGCGATGTGACCGGTTCCGTCGGTGGAGGGCGGAAGGTCATTTTTGAGGTGATGGGGAACCGATTTTCCGAGCCGCAACTGAAAACGGACAGGAATACATTTTTGAAATTGGGCACCCGCAGTTTTAGCAAGGGTCTTGAGGGCTTCGATTCGCTCGGCGAGCGATTCGGGGGTGTGCATCTCTTCCCGTTCCAGGCTGAGAAGTAAAAGATTCTCTTCATCTTTTGAAAAGTGTTCAGCTTCGTATGGCTCAGATTTGAGTTGATCGGCCAACTGTCGGAGGGTCTGTTCGGAGTCTCCCGAAAAGATATAGCGAAATTTTGTCGGGAGCACCCGATTGTTGAGACGTAATGAGGGGGATTGTTCGGTGGAAGACCCCTCTAGGATTAAACGTGCCTGAGCCAAATGATTTTTAGTACGATTTGGATCAGGTTCGCAGTCCATAAATCCCATCAGCGATGCGGATGGTTCTAAAACTCTGGGCGAGTCTTGACGGTTTGTCAATGGTGGGTGACACCTGATTGACGTAAATTCGTGAACCGCTCACACGCTCCTCTAGAAAATACTCCCTGCGCCAGAGAAGACTCAACGCCGCTTGGGATCCTGACGACCTCAAGGAACTCATGACTCAAAAAATAGACTCCACCCCATGAATTTAGATGCGTCTGCCCTGTGCAAGCACTTTGACTCGGGTGCGGGGTGTTCCTACGCTGGAAGAACCGCGATCTCCATCGATTTGGCATTTCATCTCGTTTGCCAGTGCATTCATAGAAATGAGGGTTTTGTTCATTTTCTCAACGGTAGTCCTTGCATCTTGAGCTTGTGCTGCGTTCTGTTGAGTGTTCTGGTCGATTTCTTGTAAAGTAGTTCGAACTTGTTTAACCCCTAAATCTTGCTCTTTGGAGCTTGAGGCAACCTCAGAAACCAAGACGTCAACTTTGGATATCTTCGCCAAGATTCCCTCAAAGTGCTTCACCACTTTAAGACATACTTCAACGCCGAGCATTGATTTTTGGACAGCATTATCAATTCTTTCTTCGGTCTCTTGTGCCGCAGTGGCGCTTCGCTGAGCAAGATTTCGAACCTCGTCTGCAACCACTGCAAAACCAAGACCATGTTCGCCAGCTCGAGCCGCCTCCACGGCTGCATTCAACGCAAGTATGTTGGTTTGAAACGCAATTTCGTTGATCGTTTTAATGATTTTACCAATTTCGTTACTGGAAGTACGTATTTCATCCATCGCTTGGGTCATCACTTTCATATCTTGCGTCCCCGACTCTGCGGAGAGTTTTGCGTCTTGGGTAAGCGTATTAGCCTCTCCAGCGCTTTCAGCATTTTGACTGGTAAGTGATGAAATCTCCTCCAACGAGGCGCTGGTCTCTTCTAGTTTTGATGCTTGATCTATTGCCTGACTGGCAAGGTGCTCGCTGCTGTCCAAAATTAAACTTGAGAACGTTTCAATCTCCGACGAGGAAATCTTTAATTCATTCGTAATTTTCCCCAATGAAATCGTAATCAGCGCCCGAGTTCCCCAGACACTCAGTCCAATCACTCCAACGGCGATCGCGCCGGTGAGAAGAAAGGCTAACCGAATCAGATTAGCACTCGAAGATTTGACCTCTTGAGCCTTAGAAGCATTGATGGAAAGGGATTCTTTCATCATTCCGTCAAGATGACTCATAATATCCAGTGTCGCTGGTAACACCTCGTCTTTCACCGTCGCCAATGCCTCGGTTTGAAGGATTTTTGAGCTAAAATCAAAGACCTTAAGCCCCGATCGATTGTATTTTTGAAGGGAATTCTTACATCCCTCCATATGCTTTTTAAAATCAGCCGACATTTCTGAAGCATCAAACGCATTAATGTCACTCTGAAGCGCCTGAAGTTTTTTTTCCCATTCCTTTTGATTGGTTTTTATGAGAGCGCCGTCCACCTCACCCGCTGAGCGACTCAAATAGCCATCCAAAGCCAAAAAAACACCCTGGATATTATAAATCCGAGCACAAAGCGGAACAATCACTTTCTCTAATTCCTCAGAATGAGATTTGATTTTTCCGGCACTATTGGAAACGCAAAAACACAGGAGTATTTGCCCCAAAATACCCACAATAATCAGTAGTAATATCTTTTTAAGTAGACTCAATTTTTTCATGTGCTCTCGATTTTCATCATTTTTGAGATGTTTTGAGCGCGATTTGACAATTTCCCAACGATGAGCGGGACAAATCCATCAATCAGCTATAGAGGCCGAAATGATGGATTCGTCCTTGCTCAGAACTTTCGTTCCCCTTGATCAAGAATTTCTCAGGACTTTGACTTGACTGCGTCAATTAGCTTTTTCATATCCACAGTCGGCTCGCCCTTGGTCACCAAGTAAAGCGACGCAGATATTTCTTTATCGAGCTTCACTACTTTTACATCCCCCGCCACCCCTTTAACTCCCAAAATACCAAGCCCCCCTGGTAACGCCTTAACGGCGACCGGAATTTGATTCGTCACTTGCAAAACGCGTGCATCTGCCACAAAAGTAGATCCTTTCATGAGAGTCTCTTCCAATGTTGTTCTAATTCCATCTCCAATGGCCGGAACAACCACCACCACAGGTTGATCTGCCCCGCCCACGTCCTTCCAGTTTTTGACAGTTCCAATCAAAAGACTTTTCATTTGGTCGCCCGTCAAGCTTTCGATTCCAACTGCGCTATTCACCACAAACGCCACCTGAGTCTTTCCCACAAGGAATTCTTTAAATTGGGCCGCTTCGATCGTTCCCGCCTTCTTCGAGTTGACCTTTCCAGCAACATCGCTTAGTGGTGCTGAAATCATCGCCACGTCGGCACGTCCTTCGGCAAGATCCGTCAACCCGTTCCCCGAGCCATTTGCAGTCACCTGCAATTTACCCCCAGTCGCCGCTTCGATTGCCGCTTGATTCGGTTTCACTAAAGCATTATTCACAGTCGTGGATCCATTTAATCTAAGAACTGTTTGTGCCGTAAGACAAGTTACAGATAAGAAGAGTGCTATTAGTACTTTATTCATTTTTGTTTCCTATTTTTGTTTTTCTATCCCTTTGCCCCTAAAAATATTGATTTTTCGACATCCCGGAACCGCGAGAAACAATTGAGTGTAAAACCTTTTCAATAGAAGGAGAAATAATAACTTTAACCTAAGCAATGAAGACTCTCTGTCAATAATTTATTCAGGGCAGACGCATCTAGATTCATAGGGTGGAGTCTATTTTTTGAGTCATGAGTTCTTTGGGGCAGTCATCGCCCCCGCAACGCATTGAGCAAGCGGCAATGGTGAGGATCTTCCCAAGTCATGAATTTGAGTCCGGGAGTGCCGAGGATCCTCGATTTGAGAAATAAAACCTACTACAACCATCAAGCCTGGCAAAAAGGGGGCAATGCCTCACGCTATGTCCCTGCCGAAAAAGTCCCACCACTCAAGAAAGCGATCGAGGGCTATCAACGCTTTCAGAAGCTTACCGAGCAGTACGCCGCCTGATGGTCGCCAAAACCAGACAAAAATCGACCACCACCCTATGAATTTAGATGCGTCTGCCCTGTCGTCTGATTGACATAAATTCTATTTATTTCAGCGACTGCTACAAAGGGTGCGCGGCGGGGTAGAGCGGTGTTGATGAGGTTTTGAGTGACCGTTTCGCGGGAGCGTTTTTTTTGGTGCGAATTGTTTTGCGGGAATGGCTTGAATTGGCTCGGAGCTCACTTTGGTGATCGAGATCAAAGTCACTCCCCCATGGATGAATTCTTTAAGCTCTTCGACGACTTCCCACATCTTGGCGGCTTGACTCGTCAGTTCCTGACTTGCCGAAGCGGTTTGGGACGAGGCTGACGCGTTATTCTGAGTAATTTTTTCAATTTCCACAATGGCTAGGTTGATTTGGGAAATACCGCGTTCCTGCTCTTGGGAGCCTTTGGTGACTTCCGCGACCAGATTGTCGACCTCGCGTACTTTTTTGACGATTTCGTTCAAACGTTTTCCAATCGTGTCGATGACTTTGGATCCAGATTTCGTTTTTACGATTGATCCCTCAATTTTTTGCGAGGTCTCACGGGAGGCTTCGGCGCTTCGAAGGGCGAGTCGTCGGACTTCCTCGGCAACAACGGAAAAGCCGAGTCCATGTTCCCCGGCGCGGGCCGCTTCGACGGCGGCATTTAGGGCCAGGATATTGGTTTGGAAGGCGATTTCGTCAATGGATTTAATGATTTTTTCCACTTCAAAATTGGCTTTTTCAATTTCTTTCATGGCGGCGATCATGGTCCCCATTTCCGAGGTGCCGGTCTCGGCGGAAAGGCGCGTCTCCCGAGCTAAAGCACTGGCCATTCCGACGAGCTCGGTGTTCCGTTTGGTCATTGAAGAAATTTCTTCGAGTGAAGCGCTTGACTCCTCGATCGAAGAGGCCTGTTTGGAGGATCCATTTGCCACAGACACGGATGATTGGGCGACGCCCTGAGCCGATTGCGAAGTTCCCTTCATTGCATCTGACATGGTCTGAACCGCGCGTTCCAAGGGGGGAGTCATTGAATTTGTGATCTGAAATCCGACCCAGATCCCTAAAATGGTAAAGGCCACCGAGGTGGTGGTGACGATTATCAGGGGTTGACTCCAGAAATCGGTTGCGATCGGTTCTGAGGAAATCGCTCGAATTTGAAGTCCTTGGTCGACGGCCGTTCCAAAAACAGTTCCCTCCTGATCGAGTGCCTCGACGGAGGCGGCGTAGGCTTTTGTCGTCAAGGAAACCTGAGAAAGCTCGGAACGGTATTCTTTAAAAAGTTCATTAACCTCGTCGATGATTTCACGCTGGGGATCGGTGAGTTTCGTTGCGCGAATTGCTTGGATTCCGGTATCCACACTGCTGAGGCGAGGGAGGATTTTGTCCAATTGAGGATCCGAGGAGTCTGCTTGGAGTTTTAAGCTGGCGGTGGCGGCTTCGTGGAGGAGGTACATCGAATCCCGGAGTCCTTCCGTCTTCGCTCCGGAACGTTCCAGTTCTTTTGAAAATCCGTGCAGGGCCGAGGTGATCTGGTCTGAAAGGGCATTCGTGGCCAACCGGGATTGTTTGGCGCGGCGGTAAGCGTTTCCGAGAAGATCAATTTTTTCAGTAAGTCGTTTTTGTCCTTCTTGAAGGCTTTTTTTCATTTCACTCCAATCGGAGCTTCCCTCCAAATGGGGCATGCCTGCCAACTCCTGTTCTAAGCTCTTGATCGTCTCCTGGGCCTTGATCCATTCGTTTTTGTCCGCAGTCAAACGGTATTGATTCATGTAAGAAAGGGCGGAGAGCATGGTCTTTTTGGACGAGTTCAAACTTTCCCGATAGGTCATGCCGGCATGTTTGCGGGCCGCTTGGGTTTGTTCATTTTGTTGAATTTTAAGAGCGGCAAATGCATTGAGCGCAATTCCGAGAAGAACGACGATCCCGACCGCCCCTAAAATTTTGATTCGGAGAGAGACCTTTTTCCACCGATTTTTTAATGAGATATCCATAGGGATGAGAGTGGCGAAACTAAAGACGAGTCACGGGCTTGTAAGGACGACACATAGAAGGTTGATAGCAAGAGTAGTGCCGGTATATTGCGGCTGGGTGCGTTTTGTGTTACGACATCGTCACGGTAAATCCATATCACAATTTTCTAGTCTTTATCAGTTTTAGAGTTTGAATGAGGAAATGAGGAAAAAGGTCCCCATTCCAGAGAGCATCGTCACCCTGATTCAAGTCGCCCGAGAGAGTCCCGAGGTGATGAAAGGCCTTTGGGCGCTGGAAGTGGTGCCGCAGAATTTAAGACTCTACAAACTCTTGAAAGTCGCGCGAGCCATGGGAAAAGACCCCGAACAACACAATCTCGCCGAAGGCCTCCGCTGGCTCGCGACCGAAAAAAATTTCAAGGCTTTTTTGGCGGCTTCAAAGTGAGATCGTATTTGGTAGGGCGGGGTCATCGATCCCGCCCTACCATTAGAGCAATTCCGATTTAGTTTGTCGCATTAGAAAAGAAGTGGTAAGATGGGGAGATGAACCCCTACACACCGGATTTAAGGAAACGAATCATTCAAGCCCGAGAGAAAGGGCAAAGCAGCCAGGAAGTCGCGAAGCGATTTGATGTATCCAAAAGAAGCGTGGAGCGGTATTGGGGAAGTTATTTGGTCAAGGGGCATTGTGAGAGTAAGAAAATAGGGGGATATCGTCGTTCTCGATTGGAGCCTCATCAGGCAAAAATCCAAGAATGGATTGATCAGCGGACGGATATCACGCTGCAGGAGTTGCAAGAGCGATGCGCGAAGACACTTCGAGTTAAAATAGGGATTAACGCTCTTTGGAATCGATTGGATCATTGGGGTTTAAGCTATAAAAAAAACTCTAATCGCCGCCGAAACTCAAAGACCTGATATCGTCCAAGCCCGTGAACAGTGGAGGGAGTGGCAAAAGGAATGGGATATTAACAGGCTGATCTTTTTGGATGAAACGGGATTAAACACTAAAATGACTCGTCTTTACGGACGTGCGCCACGAAACAAACGTTGTCGGGATTTGGTCAGTCACGGGCACTGGAAAACATCCACATTTATTGGAGCCTTACGTAAAGATGAAATGACAGCTCCTATGATTTTTGATGGACCGATGGATGGCGCTACTTTTTTGGCTTATGTGGATCAGTGTCTGGGACCCACTCTTCAACCGGGGGATTTGGTCATCTGCGATAACTTATCGAGCCATAAAGTCAAAGGAGTGCGAGAAGCAATCGAAAAAAGAGGGGCTTCAATCCTCTATCTTCCTCCTTATAGTCCTGACCTTAATCCCATCGAAATGGTTTTTTCAAAGATCAAAGCCTTCATCAGAAAATCAACTTCTCGAACCCTTGAACAGATCCAGGAAACTCTCGCTCAAGCCCTCAAAACCCTAACCCCAACAGAATGCCTCAACTTCTTTAAACATGCACAATATGCGACTAACTAAATCGAATATGCTCTAATGAGCTTTTCTGACTTGAACCGCGCAGGCCTTATAGGACGGCTGACGCGAGTATGGATCGAATGAGGGATAGGTGAGTTGATTGGTTTCCGCGTAGTGCATGGGGAGGAAAACTTGACCCGGTTGCACGGTGCGAGTGACAAAGGCCCTTGCCTTTAAGGTGCCACGTCTCGAAAAAACTTCGATCCATTCTTGATCGGAAATCCCCAAGCCTGTGGCATCTTCCGGGTGGATTTCGCAGTAGATTTTTCCCGGAGAAAGTTTTTTGAGGACTTCCGATTTTCCTGTGCGCGACTCGGTGTGCCACTGAGCCGAGCTTCCGCGTCCCGTCAGGAGGAGAAAGGGATAGGCATCGTCCGTCGGTTCCGCCATCGGTCTTGGGGCATCATAGAGGAATTTTGCTTTTTGATCGGGAGTAAAATAAGCGCCATCCTCGAAGAGACGTCTTTCGGTTTTGATCGTGGTCGTTCCTTCCGGGAGCGGCCATTGAATTCCTCCCTCCCGGTCAATCATCGCGTAGTCGGTGATGCCGGTGATGTCGCATGGTTGATCTTTCGAACAATCCTTCAAAATTTGAAAAGTCGCTTCGGGGGAGGTCCAACGCTTAAACATTTCTCCGCAACCCCACGCTTGGGCAATGAGTCGAAAGATGCTAAAATCCGAAAGCGCAACGCCAGGAGCGCGGCGAACTTTTTTGACGAGACCAATGCGCCGCTCCGAATTAATAAGGCATCCTTCTTTTTCGCCCCATCCGGCGGCAGGGAGGACGAGGTCGGCGTGTTGAGCGGTCTCGGTCGTGGCGTACATATCCTGTACGACGAGGAAATCGAGTTTCTTGACGATTTCATTGAAGCCGTTTTGGTGGATCCAAGAATGGGAGGTATTCGTTGCGATGACCCAGAGTCCTTTGATTTTCCCTTTGTCGATTTGGTCGATGATCTGGTCGTAGGCCAGACTGTTTTCGCTCGGAATAACCTCTTGCGGAATCCCAAGAATCCCGGCGATCTTTTTCCGATCCGCTTCTTTGAGGAAATCATGTCCGCCAATCAAATTCGTCGTGTTGCTGAAAAGTCGCGATCCCATGGCATTGCACTGTCCCGTGATCGAATTGGCTCCCGTTCCTGGACGTCCCATATTCCCAGTGATGAGTGCCAGATTGATGAGAGCTTGGGCGGTGCGAACGGCTTCGTGGCTTTGATTCACCCCCATCGTCCACCAAAAGGAGACCCGTTTTCCCTTGTGAATCGTCTGGGCGAATTTCTTCAGGCGCTCGATTGAAATTCCACTCTCCTTGCTGACACGCTCCGGAGTAAACTCGCGAACATGTTCACGAAACCCGTCGTAACCGCTGGTGTGACGTTCAATGTAGGCTGAATCGATCCAGCCATTTTCAATTAGGAGATGGGCAATTCCATAGAGCAGTGTGAGATCGGATTTTGGCTGAATCGCGTAGTGTTGAGTTGCGGCCATGGCGGTTTCGGTGGACCGGGGATCAACGACAATAATTTCAGGACGATGTGGATTGCGGCAAATCCGTTGCCACATGATCGGGTGAGCGATGCAGAGATTGGAGCCGACAAGAATCAGGACATCGGACTCTTCAAAATCCTGATAGGTGAACGGGGGTGCATCGAAGCCGAAGGATTGTTTATAGGCAACGGCAGAGGTCGCCATGCACTGACGCGTATTGGCATCGCAATGAAGCATTCCCATTCCAAATTTTGCAAGCGTTCCGAGGAGTGCCATTTCCTCCATCACGATCTGACCGGTGCTGAGAAATGCAATGGAGTGAGGGCCGTACTTCTCTTGTGTCTCCTTCATTCGAATCACAAATGCAGAGATCGCCTCCTCCCAACAAACAGGAACCAGCTCGCCATCGGCATTTCGCAGGAGTGGTTTGGTTGCCCGATCCGGTGCATCCAGGGGGGTCAGGGCTTCCCATCCTTTGGGACAGGCCATTCCAAGATTGACCGGATAATCGGTGGTTGCGGAAAGATTCACTGCTTCTCCATCGCGAAGGTGAATGTTCAATCCGCAACCGGTGGAGCAATAACCGCAGACCATGGTGGTCGTTGCGTCGGGTTGAAGGCGTTGTGGAATTTTTCCAAGACCAAAATCTCCCGGGCGTTGGACAAGGTCCTGAGTGAGCGGTCCACTCCAGGAACGAAGCGGTAATTTATCGATGAGGGCTTGAATCATGGATTCCCCGGCATTTTAGGTGCACTGACGGCGGTAAAATAGAGATAACGTTCGGACACTTCGCTGACAAGGGTTAACAGGCCGGCTCCCCAGAGCCAGAAGTTCGGATCGTGTGGCGAAAGGAAAAGGGCGAAAGGCAAGAGGATAGAGCCAATCAGTCCGGCAAGGAGTCGTGTACTGGTGATGTAAGCGAGCGGGCCGAGCATTAACATCACGGTTCGCTTTTCTGGAACCCAATCGGAGCGCGACCCGAAGCGGAACTCAGCGATTTCCAAGATCCACTTCCAACTCCCTCCAAGCCCCCACAGGAGCAACGCGTGGGAGCTTCCGGTGAGGAGACTCCCGGTCAGTCCACCGAGGACGAAGGCGCTTCCGATAAATTTCCCGGCACTGATCGGGAATCGCCAGAAGGTTCGACGCGTATCATGATAAATCATCACGGAGCAGAGAACTCCGATTAGTCCGGTTGCGATGGCTCCCACGAGGGTAATGTTGTTCGTTAATTCTCTCCATTCAGGAGGCATTCCAGGAACGAAAGATCCAAACCAGGCCCAGCCAGTTGCAGCAAAAGCGGCACCTGAGAAAATTCCGAATGCCAAAATTTCCCGGCTTAACCACGAATGCCGAAGTCCCACAAAAAACCGCCAGGCTTTGAGAGGTTGTCCGAGGTGTAAGGTGCTGCAAGTGAGTCCTGCGAGACAGGCGATCAGTCCGGCAGCGCTCATTCGGTGAAGTGAAGCTCCCTGAAGGTTTTCAAGGAACGAAAGGGCATAAGCCCCCAAGGAGAGTTGCGTGAGGAGTAACATTCCAATGAGAGGCCAGTGAGGATGTTCAGGGTGTGCTTGATGTCGATCTGCAGCGCGAACATTTTTTGGATACGAACGTCGTGTCGTATATCGGGTCGTTGGAAGAGTATAGTCGGAAGAAAAGGCATCCGGGACGAGCGTCTCATCGAAGTCAGTTTGGCGTCGAATGATCGTTTTGTTGACGAGAACAATCCGGATCGCGCCGTTCGGACAGGCTTGGACACATGCAGGGGCTTCTCCGGCCGTGAGGCGGCTGTGACACATGTCGCATTTTCGAACAATTCCTTTCGACTTCGAATATTTCGGAACGTCGTAAGGACATTTCATGACGCAATACTGACATCCGATGCATTGATCATCGAGATGGCGCACGATTCCGGTATCGGCCTCCTTCTCGTACGCATCGACCGGACATCCGTTCAGGCAGGCGGGATCCACGCAATGGTGACAGGCGGTGGTGATCGTTTGCTGGTAAGGCTCAAATCGTTTTCCACCGTGAAGGAGACCGACATTGCGCCAGATTTCGTCGTCTTCCAATCCATTCAAATTGTGACAGGCTGTGACGCAGGCTTTGCAGCCAGTACAAGCATCGAGATCGACTTGAAAGGCGTATTGCTCGTCCTGCCCGGGGGTACTGAGTGGAATCAGGTCTCGATAATATTTCTCCTGGGTGGGGCCGGTTTCATGGTGTCTCGCAAAGCGTGCGACCGGAGTGAGAAGTTGTTGTTCCTTCAATAGTTCATCGAGGAGTGTCAGCGGATCGACGAAATTCGTTGCCGCGTGCATGATCATTCCTCGTTACTGAAAAGTGCTTGCAGGGTGTTTAAGTCGTAGCGATTGCTAAACGCTTGAAACGGCTCTTGGGGTTGTCGATGTTTGAGATAGGCTTTAAAGATTCGTTCCAGAGTGGCCTTCAAATCTTCAAAGGCAACTCCCGTGAAGACTTGGCGTCCGACGGCTTGATATTTTCCAAACCCACCACCGACAAAAACGTGATAGCCTTCAACGGTCTCTCCGGCGAGTTTCACTTTTGTCGCGAGAAGTCCAATGTCTCCCATGTAATGTTGTGCGCAGGAGTGAGCGCATCCGGTGAGATGGACATTGATGGGTTGATCAAGATGAATCCGCTTGTCCAGATACTCCATGAGCTCGATGGCCTGACCTTTGGTATTGCTGGAGGCAAATTTGCAGTAAGAATTTCCGGTGCAAGCGATGAATCCACTGCGGAGATGGGATTGCTCCCAGCCCAGCCCCATTTTGATCAGACCTTTTTTCAAGGCGAGGACTTCATCGTTGGGGACGCCGGGAATAATCAGGTTTTGCCAGACCGTCAGTCGCACTTCGCCGCAGCCGTGTTCATCCGCGAGATCAGCCAGCTTGAGCATCTGGGTCGGACTTAGCTGTCCGACGGGAATGGTCACGCCGACGTAGGAGAGTCCTTCCTGACGCTGAGGAAAGACGCCAACATGCGAATGGGGGAACTCGGGAGTGGTTTCCGGAAGTTCGCACGCGCAGAGACCTTGGGCATCGTATGGCGCACGAATGAGTTTGTATCCGAGGAGTTTCTCCGTTTCGGCGAGGTATTGGTCCAGTGTCCAAGATTCGAGAAGATGTTTGAGCCGCGCTTTTTTACGGTCCGTGCGATTTCCGTTTTTGATAAAGACCCGAACGAGCGCGACAACGACCTTGACCATCTCTTGAGGTTTGACGAGGACGCCGATGTCCTTTGCGAATGCCTTGTGGCCGGTCGCACCGCCGAGCTTGATTCGAAAATAAACGCCTGCAGCGGGGCCGTCGGGAGTCTCTTTGACTTGAACGGCTTTAACTCCGATATCATTCGTATCTTCGACACTTCCGATTAATCCACCGCCATCCAGTGCAATGTTGAATTTCCGAGGAAGATCATAAAATTCACGACTTGAGAGAATGATTTGTGCGAGATCGTGAGTATAGCGTGTGACGTCAATTAACTCGTGGGGATCAATTCCCGCGGTTGGATTTGCAGTTAAATTGCGGATATTATCAGCTCCCGCGCCACGCGTGTGAAGACCGACACTTTGAATGCGACGCAACACTTCCGGAGCGTCTTTCGGTTGAATGAGACGAATTTGAAAATTAGCCCGGGTTGTAATTTGAACATAGCCGGAGGTGAGTTCTTTGGAGACATGGGCGATTTCGCGAAGCTGGTATGTCTTCAGAAAGCCTCCCGGGATTCGCAGTCGGGCCATATACGAATCCTTGAGTGGCGTCAGAAAAAAGAGACCGTTCCATTTGTAGCGAAAAAGATTTTCCGGATCAGGAGCTTTGTTCTGTTGGGCATCTTCTAGAAGCGTGACATAGGCATCGAGCGGATGGAGTTCTCGTTTGATGCGCTCTTCCTTGATGAGGCTTGATAAATCGGGTTCGGTTGAAGTCGGGGCTTTTTCCGTCTCTCCAAAGGTTTGGCCGCGTGCGCGAATCCCGGCAAAAAATCCCTCGAGGTAACGTTTTTGTTCCTCGGAGAAGTCAGATCGCAAGAGAGGTTCGGCGGCGACGCTCATTTTAGTAAACATCCCGTTGATAGCGCTTGTCCGTCTTGAGTTGTTTCACGTAATCCGCAGCCGCTTCGGCACTTTTCCCGCCTTGCTCTTGAACGATCTGGTGAAGGGCGGCATCGACATCCTTCGCCATGCGGCTCGCATCGCCGCAGACATAGAAGTGGGCGCCGGACTCAAGCCAGCTCCAAAGATCCTTTGCGTTTTCAAGCATTCGATTTTGAACGTAAATTTTTGTCGCCTGATCCCGAGAGAAAGCCGTGTCGAGCTGTGCAAGATATCCCTCTTTTTGGAATTGTCCCAATTCGTCGCGATAGAGGAAATCGGTGGCGATTCGTTGATCGCCGAAGAAGAGCCAGTTTTTTCCCTTGGCGCCGATCGCTTTTCGTTCTTCAAGAAAGGCGCGGAAGGGAGCGATCCCGGTTCCAGGTCCGACCATGATCATCGGCGTTTCCGGATTTTGAGGAGGACGAAATCCGTGCGAGACTTGAACAAAAACCGGGATCGCTCCTCCGAGTGCAACCCGGTCAGCCAAAAAGGTGGAACAGACTCCGCCACGTTTGCGCCCGTGCGTCTCAAAACGGACAGCGCCGACCGTGAGGTGAACTTCGCCGGGGTGCGCTTTGAGGCTGGAGGCGATGGAATAGAGTCGGACATTCAGTTTTTTGAGTAGGGTGACACAGGCTTCCGGACTCCACTTGAGGGCTGGAAATTCCTGGAAAAGATCAAGAAGATCGCGCCCCCAGAGGTAAGCATCGAGCTCTTTTTTCTTTGCCGGTTCCAGAAGTCCTTTGAGTTCAGCCCCGTGCTGAGTGGCTGCTTCGAGAAGTTTGGGGCTCAATTTGGTGATTTCGTAGGATTGGAGGAGGGCTTCTTGAATCGAGGAGGTTCCTCCATCGGGAAGGGGGACGCTTTCGTTTCCGCTCCAACCCTGAAGTTTCAAGATCGCCTCGACGAGCGCAGGATCATTTTTTGAAAAGACGCCGAGAGCGTCACCGACTTCGTAGGTTAATTCAGATCCCGCCAAATCAATTTCGATGTGCCTAACCTCTTTTTCGGATCCGGCTCCGTTCAGATTTTGATTCGTTTTTAGCGAGGCACTGAAAGGATTTTTTCGACTGTATTTGGGATCGAATTTTTCAGGCTTCGAGGCGCCATTTGTTCCGTTGACGTGAGAAGTTCCATTCGCGACTCCCTTGAGTGCGGGCCAGAGTCCTTCGATCCAGGCTTTTGCGGGAGTTTCGTAATCGACATCGCATTCGGCCAGTGGGTGGATTCGTTTTCCTCCGAGCGCGGCTAATTTGGTTTCGAGGTCTTTGCCGGCCTGACAAAAAGCGGGGTAGTTCCGGTCACCGAGTGCCAGAACGGAGAATTGAAGATTGGCGAGGGAGGGGGAGAGATCGCTATTGAGGTAGTCCCAAAACGGTTTGGCGTTATCCGGCATTTCTCCATCGCCCCAGGTACTGGTAATGCAAACGAGGCGTGATTCTTTGGAAAAATCGAGCGAGACCGCTTGAGCCATCTCGAGGACGCGGGCTTGATAACCTTGAGTTGCTGATTCTTTTCCAATTCGCTTAGCGAGTCCCTCCGCATTTCCACTTTGACTGCCGTAGAGAATGAGAAGCGGTTCTTGAGGGGCGGCATTGGAGAGACCGGTTGGCATTTCTCCTGCTTCTCCGAGCCAAGCTGCAAGAAATCCGTTCAACCACGCCCGTTGATCGGGGGAGAAGGGGGCGGAAGATGGAATGATCGGTACACTTTTCATAAGCTTCCATCTGACGAGCATCCCTCATACCAATCTACTTGAAAAAGGCTTTAAATTGATTTCATTGGATTGATTATATTCATGAAAATAATTCATACTAGCGATCGTGTTGCTACAGAACGCACAAGCGTCACAAAGGCTGGGGTGATTTTTGGTCTTTTTTTGGCGAAACTTCATCCGGATTGATTTCCTTCTCGCTTCCTCAAAAGTTTCCGCTTTAGTCGAACTTCGAAAGAACCAGGAGGAACTCATGATTGTCACAACGGAACTGCTTTATAAAATTGCCTACGGAAAATTTGCCGTCGGTGCTTACAATATTAACAATGCGGAGCAGACCATGGGGCTTTTCCGGGGATGTATTCAATCCAAGGCTCCGTTTATCATCCAGCTTTCCAAGGGAGCCCGTAAATACACGGACAAGCGAATGCTTGAAGCGATCATTCGTAGTGCTGAGGAGATTTTCCCGGAAGCCATCTATGCGGTGCATCTCGATCACGGTGACGAGGAGACTTGCTACGATTGTATCGATTCCGGTTTTTACAGCTCTGTCATGATCGATGCGTCGCACGAATCCTTTGAAAAAAATGTAGAAATCACCAAGCGCGTTGTTGATCGGGCCCACGCCAAAGGCCTCAGTGTTGAAGCAGAGCTCGGAATGCTCGGCGGCGTTGAAGAGGATATTCAAGTTGACGAAGGTCACTCCTGTTTGACGGATCCAGAAGAAGCGGTGGAGTTTGTTAAATTGACTGGTTGCGATGCGCTTGCGGCGGCGATTGGAACGAGTCACGGAGCTTACAAATTCAAAGGTCATCAATCGCTCCACTTTAATGTGATTGAAAGCATTCAAAAAAAGATTCCGGGAACTCCGATTGTAATGCACGGAAGCTCGAGTGTTCCTGCGGAAGAAGTTCGCCGGATCAATGCCGCGGGTGGAAAATTGGATCCCAGCGCGTGTGGGGTGGATGAGAACGAGTATCTCCCAGCGGCTAAGCTTGGGGTGACCAAGGTGAACATTGATACCGATGGTCGTCTGGTTTGGACTCGAGTGCATCGCGAATTCTTTCGCGACAAGCCTGAGGAATTTGATTTCCGTCCTCCTGGTAAGACCTTCATTGACGAATACGCCAAGTTTATTGCTCATAAGAACGAAAAGCTTGGTTCTGCCAATACGCTCGATCTCATTCGCGCGACGTTGAAAAAATAATCGAATCGGGCTGCGACGGTTTTCATGTCATTTCAGAAAACCGTCGCGGTTCTGGAGCGGGGAATTGAACAGAAGCTCCATCGCGGAGCGCAGGTTTTTGTTTCACTTGAAGGTCGTTCTCTTGCCGATTTTGCCTTGGGAGAAGTGCGTCCGGGGGAATCCTTGCGAACGGATCATCTTCTCGTCTGGCTCTCCTCTACGAAACCGGTGACGGCGATTGCCTTGGGACAGTGGGTTGAGCGCCGCGAATTAGATTGGGATGATTTGGTGGTACGGTATCTTCCCGAGTTTGGGAAAAATGGCAAAGAATCGATCACGATCCGGCATCTTCTGACACATACTGGAGGGTTTCGCTCCGCGGATTCGCTCTGGAATCCTGAGTCGTGGGAGCAAAACATTGCGCGAATCTGCGATGCGCCTCTGGAACCACGATGGATTCCAGGACAAAAAGCGGGGTATCACACTTCGAGTAGTTGGTTCATTTTGGGAGAGATTCTCCAGCGAATCTCGAAAGTGACATTTTCCGAGTATGCGAGAAAGCAGATCTTCGAGCCGCTCGGGATGGAGAACTGTTGGATCGGAATGCCTGAGTCGCGCTATTACGAGTATGGAGAAAAGATCGGCGTGATGTATCAGTCCGAAAACGACTTAGCCCCTCATCCGAATTTAGATACAGCGTTTGGATGCACGATCTGTCGTCCTGCAAGCAATGGTCGGGGGCCGATCCGCGAGTTGGCGCGACTTTATGAGGTGATCCGAAATGAGGGGGAGGGAATCTTGAAGCCGGAGACGATTCGTGATCTCACCTTTCGGCATCGAACCGGACTTTACGACAACACCTTCCGTCAGACCATCGACTGGGGATTGGGATTCATTCACGATTCCAAACAATACGAAGGAGGTCATCTCGTTTACGGTTACGGCCCCCACGCCTCGCGCGACACCTTCGGTCACAGCGGTTCACAGTCTTCTTCAGCCTATCTGGATCGTACTCGCGGCCTCGTGGTTGCGTGGGTTTGTAACGGAATGCCCGGTGAGCTGATGCATCAAAAACGAGCTCTCGAATTGAATGCAGCGATTTATGAGGATGCGGGATTGGGGTGAATGTTTGTTTGCGTGGGGCCATTTCCTGACCTCCTGCGTTCCTCAGAGGAAAAATCCATGATCGATTTCTGAGGAAGGCAGGAATACAGGAATTTTCAATGATCGAGATCCATCACCACATTATTTGGTAGGGACGCCTACGGAGAGGAGTCCCTACCAAAGGGAAGTCCTTTTGTCATACGTCAGCGATCCTTCGGCTCAAAACGGGGTCTTGTGCCGGACGACCCGTGGATAGGCCTTGAGGCGGTCGGTTTTATATGATAATTGAAACTTTGAATGGAGAAGAAAGTTTCGATTTCACTTGGAATAACCGCACGATTTTTGCGGCATAACAGTGTCGTCCTCTCTGTAGACGTTCAGGAACAACCGACAGCACTGTCGGTTGTTCACGGGAAAACCTCAGCAAAAACCGACCGGTCGGTTGAATAACTGTTGGGCAAAGAAAACATGAAGCCGTCACCCAAAAAGCCTACGAAGACAAAGAAGATGCCGACCAAAGTTCGCGTGCCCGAACTAGGCAAAGACATCGGTATTCTATTATGCGGAAGCGATGGTGACGGTGGCCACCGAGGCCTCACCGATGGCGATTATCTGATGGTGCTTTGCGGAAATTCCAAAGGATTCAGAAAGCTGGGTGAGTATATGATAAAATTATCGGAATTGGATACATCAGGTGATCCAAGCTTTCATCATCATTTCTTTGATGTCCATAGCCTTAGCGCCACTAAGATAGACCTTATGGTGAAAAAGAATAAATCAGCACATTACGACGATACACTAGACGAAAGATGAAAACCACTGAGCCCAACAAGGCAGTAGAGCCAACGACCATACATGTCACGAATCGTGCTCCGAGCAGCACGCTTCGCGCCATGTATGGTCGCGGCTCACTTTGAGCGTTCGGCGCAACCAAGATGCGACGCAGATTATTCACCGGGAATGCTGATTTGGCGATTGCCCGTGGGTTCACTCGTCCACGGAATCGAGGATGCAGTAAGCCACTTACCGGCGACGGCGCGTTTGTTCGGTTGTATGTCTATGCTCGCTCAGCACGTGAAGCACGGACGCACTTCCAGACTTTTCTGACCGAGCGCAGGTACAAAGTTCATGAAGTTTTCAAAGTTGCCCCCAACGGCTCAAACAAGCCGTCTCCGATGGACGATATGTTTATCACGCCAGAGGACATATCGGATGCGCGAGCGACCGGCAGAGTTGTTCCTGGTTGGTTTATTGGATATATCGATGTCGAACGATAAAATAATATCACAGCCATCCCATAGAGGGTGGTTAGATGATGTTTTCCCTCTGTAGGGGTTC
>CAZKRU010000032.1:0-44598 GCA_964555235.1 uncultured Verrucomicrobiota bacterium | reverse complement strand
TCATTTTGCGATCTCAATTTTGGAAACGACTACAATGTTAAAGAAAGTGGTAACATCTAGGGCAAATGAACAAACCAACACTACCGTCTCAGGCAACTCTTCTTCAAAAATACATTCCGTGTTTTCTGTGTGATGAGATTCTTTTAATCCGATACGCCAAGAAGCAAGGAAAACCCTACTACCATTGCAATTCCTGTGGGATTCAGTGCTTTATTCGAGGCAAAGAAGGCATCCTGCGTCTCGATCTCTTGCAAATGTCGATTGCTCCTTCGATGAAGGCTTTGAGGCTGGCCGGACTGATTCAAAAATTAGAAGATCAAATTCAATCCTTAGAAGGCCTTTTCCCTTTTCTCACTTCAGACGATTCTCCAGAAATCAAAACCTTACGAGATCAAAGAGATGCTTTGAAAAGTCAGCTTCGAAGCCTCCCTCTTCCTTTTTCAGAGGCCGATCCATGATCGAATTGACGCGAGAGGAAATTTTCTTTGCGCCTCGTCTACCGGGACGCATCGACATGAAAACGACTGCTGAAATTATTGGATTTCAGTTGCATGATCTTCCAATCCTTGTTCGGAAGAAACTTCTTACCCCTTTGGGAAATCCCGTACCGAGTGCTCCCAAGTGGTTTTCTTCTTCGGAAATCATCCGGTTTTCAACAGACACGGAATGGCTTTCCCGTGCAACTCGGGCGGTTTCGCATCATTGGCGGGAACGCAACCAGCGGCTAGCTTCTCGAATTCAATGATTTTGTTCGCGTGAATTTTTTCGTAATACTCCAAAGGCATCGTCACGACATTTGCCTGTTTTGCATAGGCTTGATGAATCGCCCGGCTATTGTGTCCCAGATGCCCCATCGCTTCCCGTTCCGGCATTCCAGCGGTTTTCGCCCTCTCCGCCCATGCGTAGCGATAACTGTGTAGCGTCACTCCATCAATTTTAAGAGCCTTACACCGTTTTTGAAAACGTGTGGCCCGGTTAATGACGGTCTTAATTCGAATCTCAGGAAAAAGCCATCCCTGACGAGGCATTTTTTCCAAAAGAGCCTCCAACGTCGGTCCAATTGCCAAAGCCGCGCCCGAGCAATTACGACCCGCCAATTTCATTCGATCATAGTAAAGGCGGCGGTGCCCCAAATCAACATTTTCCCAATGCAGATTTGCCACATCACTTTGAGACCCGCCCGTTTCCCAAATCATTTCATAATAAAGACGATGCTCCGGGTCTTTTTCTACCTCAAGGATTCGATGGTGTTCGGCCTCTGTGATTGCTCGCTTGTTGCCATATTTGAATTTCGGCCATGCCCGAGGAGACAACACGGGATTAAGGAGCCATCCCATATCTTTTGCCCGGTTGTGGAGGATTCTTAGAAATTTATTGGTAGCGACTCCCGCTCTCGGATGTTGCATCACCCGCAAAAAATCGGCCCCTTGGGTATGGAGAAGCGGCATTTTTTTAAGCATCTGGAATGGTGCGCTTTTAATGATGCACTGCCATCGAAGCAGACTCGGGCCTTAGTAGGATTGAGAAATCAATTCCATGACATCCGCCCACGTACGCGTCAATAATTCGGGGGATTGAGCGGAAAGATAAGCCTTCGCCAAGAGGATATTCATAAACGGCTGGGAGGCTGCTTGGTTTTTTGCCGAGTAGAGGGCAAGGGCTTGCTGCCGGTTCCTCGTTTGGAGGGACTCTTGCTTTTTCGTCACGAGGTCTTCGAGATAATAAACCCCTTTATTGCGTTGATACATTCGATACCGTTGCATGGATTTCTCCGATCCACGGCAGTCTAACTCGATCTCTGTGATTCGCGTTAGCGAACAGGCACAGAACTCGCCCAGAACATGAAATGAATACGCGATTCACTCCTCGATTCCGGAGACCCCACTGGCAAACGAGGCCAGATTCACCATTTTTCAAAACCGGATGATTGGCACTCAAGGAGTTACAAAAATTCGGTGAGAGAGGGATTCGAACCCTCGGTACACTTTAACATGTACAACGGTTTAGCAAACCGTCGCTTTCGACCACTCAGCCATCTCACCTGAACCGAAAGAACCGATCATACGAATCTCAGCCGAGATGAAAAGTCTTTTTGTGTGCAGCCCTATTTTACTCTGGGAAAAGACCCATTTAACCCTCAGCAAAAGATTGTTGAAGGACCGTTCAAGACTCCTCCAAAGCTCACTCCAATTCGCCTCAAGCCGTTTGCGCTGAAATAAACCGTCGCTCGGATTCTACTCTGGAGGGCTTCCCATTTTCGGGCCGTTTTACTCTGGAAAGTGACAATAGAATTAAAATGGGCGGTTGGTTTCTTGTTTCTTGCACATAACGGGGAAACGAGAAATGAAGGGTTTGGGATTGAAGGAATGGGCTTGAGAAGTACAAAGGGCATCACCTGCTCTTGATGAAACGCTTTATCGCCAGCCTGATCTTTTTTGCGTTCGTGCCAGTCATCCATGCTCAAGGTTGGCTGGATTACAAACTCGAGATTGGCGATGGATACGCAATCTGGCGCAATAATTCCATGGACATCTCTGTTGCCAATTCCACAGACACACTCTTGATTGGCCCAGGTGAGAATGATGCGATTGGACCAGTCGTTGAATACTCCACTACAGAACGATTTATTTTCACCAAGAATCTCGGAAAAAAACCGAGAAATCTTTTCACTGCCGATACGCTTCAGGAAGTTGACATCGCTCAAGAGTTCTACTTCATCCTAATCAAAGGTCCAGATACAGTGATTGGACCACTAACCCAGCAAGAATTTGAGAGCAGACCCGAAGTACAGTCAATTTCTCCAATCAAATGGAAAAGCCCCGAAAACCCAAACTTTTGGCTTCCTGTGCTTGGCACTCTTTACTTCCTCCTCCTCGTCATTCCCTTTCTCGTAATTAAGTATTTTTGGATCACGATACCGACGGTTGCTGTTATTTGTTTCATGATCAGACGTCAACGTAAGAAGCGATTATCAAAATGAATGTTAGTTAGTTTCTTGTTTCCCCGCCTCATGCGGGAAACGAGAAACGACTCGAACTTGAACTGGAAAAGGACAAAAAAGTTTGACCTTCTCCCCCAGATAAGAAACCATCCCTAGCTATGAAAGCTAGAATCGATAGGCAACCTCTAGCACAGGATGGATGCCCCTTTTCCCAACTGGCCAGGATTATATCTGGACACTCCAGTTTCAAATCCTTCACTGCTGCGATCGCACTCATCCTGATTCTCCCGCTTAATTTATTTACCCAAGAAACTCCCACCTACAATTCCGGCAGTGAGGCCATTGAAGCGTTTTTGAATGAATTAAAGATCGCTGGACCCAGCGAAAGTGATCGCAAGAGTGTTTTTGAGCGGTATTTCTTTGTTCAAAATATTGACCAACTCTTACAACCTTCGTCACCAGGCTCAGTCAATCTTCGCGCCCAGTCATTGATCATCCTTAATAATTGGACAAAAATTTCCTCTGCAATTTTTGCCACTGATTATCAAAACGTCTCCGTGGAGTTACTCGAAGCATCTGTGGAATCTTCATACGATACACCAAGAACAAAATCTTCGTCATCTTCCAGCTCACCACGTTATAAAAACCGAGAAACATGGGTAGTTGCCTCGTATTATCACCCCACCAAAAAGACTTGGATGATTTGGAATTGGGTCAATACAAATCTGTCTAGTATCAGCTCCCAACGGGATAACGCGAAAATGCGGACTTCCATGATCCGTGGGCGTCCATTTCCTACAGCCTTCCTGCCATTGGATTCACACACAATGAACCGCAATGTTGTTTCAGGCTTTCTGAGCCCGGCGAGGAAGGCCGCCGAAAAATCCGATCAAATGAGGCCGTTTCAAATTTTAGAAACAATCAACACGATGATCGGAGAGAATTCCCTGATTGAACCGGAGCCGCCAGAGCCTGAGAAATCCAAAGCATCTGAACCCCCAAAGGTCGAGGAAGTTCAAGCATCCGTCCCAACCAAAGCACCTCCTAACTTTATTGAACGCGATCATTCAAAGCCGCCGTTTGACCGACTAAAACTTGGCCTCAGCACAGAGCAGCTGAATGAAGCTGCAACCCTCTTAGGCTCCTTCGCCCGACGAAATCCCCCGCAAGATAAAAAACAGTTCGATCTTGCTTCTAAAGAAATTGCACTTGCACTTGCGCTTTCACCTGAAAATAAAGCCGCAAACGTAACGCTCATGATTCTATTAAACGAATCTGAATTTAAACCTCTTAAAACTGCCCCAACCAATGAAGAGTTTTGCACCAAAGTGCAGGAATTGATTGAAACCGTGATGAAAAGTGGGGATCCCGAAGGAGTGAAGCTTGCCGCCTTATTGGCAGATCTCGCCATATCAACTGGCGCTGCTTCTGACGATCTCAT
Source organism: uncultured Verrucomicrobiota bacterium (assembly GCA_964555235.1). Taxonomy (GTDB): domain Bacteria; phylum Verrucomicrobiota; class Verrucomicrobiia; order Methylacidiphilales; family CAMAQI01; genus CAZKRU01. The sequence goes on along the minus strand of CAZKRU010000032.1, from coordinate 40,216 downwards.
CTATTCAGCATCTCAACTTAAGGCAAAAGGAAACTCGCCAGACTGGACTGCATTTACTGAAAAGTCCAATTCCACTTCGGGTGCAATCGACATCCTGACGCTGGTCAAAAAAAACCAGACCAAAATTCATGGCCTTGTTGTTCAGGATCTAGGAAATGGCAAGTATGCGGGATTTGCCATGGAGATTATCGCTACCCCAGTGATCCAGCAATCCACCAATAATCCTGGCGCCAGATTTACAAGCCAAGTCGGGAAAATGATGAGTGCCTCACTCCTGGAGGCAGTCAGAGCGGTTAAAGTTAAGGCTCCCTGGCCCGAAAAACTTTGCTTTGATTTTAGTTTTAATAATCAATATCAACTTAAAGACGGACCCTCTGCCGCAACCGCATATGCCATCAACATGCTCTCCGTAATGGAAGGCTTTGATATTGATGAACGTATTGCAATTACTGGCGACCTCTCTGCAGATTGCGTTGTCCGTCCTGTAGGCGGCGTCGCCAGCAAGGTCAGAGGCGCAAGAAAATCAGGCTGCTCCATCGTTGGAATCCCAACCGCAACAAGCTGGGAAATCGAGGATGACCTTGTTTTTGGGGACTCCTACGAGCCTATCTGGAAAACTCAAATTTTTACAATCAATCATTTAGATGATGCCGTCTCGATTTCAAAAAAACAAAAAAACGATGAATTAGCGAAGGCCATTTCTCTTTTTAATGGCTTACAGCAAAAGATCGAAAACACGAACTCATACTCAAGACCCATAGATCCCGACACAGAAAAAATCCTAAAGGAAGTCCTAAGCATTGCGCCCAATCATCTGAGCGCCGATCTTTTACTCAAATCAAAAACAAATAGCCTGAGATCACGACTTACCATTAAAAGCTCGGCCGTTTTTATCTCCGCGATGGCAAATACCATATTTTCATATGTTGACGCCTACAACAAATCCAAAGTAACTCAATCCCAAGCCTTTTTTGACAATATCGATAACGAAATTGCTCAAATCAGTCACAAGATTGATCCATCCATGCAGGACCTTCTAGACAATCTTAAAAAAATGGTAAGTGAATGCAAAGATTTTGATCGCAATTCCTCTCGTGGCGCCAACCTGCAATCTATTAGAACATTCAACCAATCCCTTGCCATTTACCGCACTGAATTGAACAAGGTATTGAAGGATCCAAAAATCGTTGAAGCGCTCAATGAGTAAAACGCTTAAGTTATCCCGGATCGTTGGCTAAAGTGAAAGATTCAAATGTTTCCTTGGAACGAAAATAAGCTACTTAAAAAAGCCCTACGCTTGTACGCAGGACCACACGTTCTTGACCGCGTCCTCAAGCACGGGGAGCAAGCCTTCTCAACGAATGATGAAACCAAAGAGATGACCCTTCTGTTTGTCGATATCAAGGGATTCACGACGATTAAACGCCCCTATACGGCACACGCACCGAATCATGGGGACGTATCTCATTTTTCATTAATTATCTTTTTCGGAGTTTTTGATGTGTCCTACCCCCTTTCACCTTCACCCGTGCAGCTCGCGACATCCCCTCCCTTTATCCCACCCCTCTCAAATTGCAATTTTTAATTAATAATGAGATACGTCCCCATTGCTTTTCCGGATTTGCCTCGGATGTGCCGGACTGAATCAAAACATTCTCGGTAGGGTTACACCCCATATTTTGAAACCCGCGGATCGTCTAGTTTGTTCGAAATGGATTTAACCTTACTATGAAAACACTCGATTTTAATTCCCTCTCTCGCTTCGCCAAACGAAACTTTTTCTGGATGGCCCTCATTTTAGTTTCCTGCCTTAAAGCGCAGGATCCCAGTTTTAAAATCGCTCAAACCCTGATTGATCCTGCGTTTCAGAACAAGGTCTTCTGGGTGAAGGCCTCGGGAAGTCCGGAGAAAATGGTCGAGTGGACTTATTATTTTTATGACCCATCCACTTCGAACAACGCCCGCTTAGTGAAAGTCGTTGATGGAAAAGTAGATCGCTTTCAACCCGGAGACTTCAAAAGCAAGGTGACCGAATCCTTAACCTTTGACCCTACGGCCAATAAAGTCTCCGCAGAACAAGCACTCCTCCAAGTGCGCACCTTTGCCCAACAAAAACAATTGAATTACGACAGTGTCAAAATGCAGCTCCGTCGTTTTTCGACCAACGTCTCTCCGACTTGGCAAGCCGAGCTTTATCAAAATTCTGGATTTGTAGCCCGAATGCATTTGAATGATGTCGATGGAACGGTGGTGACCTATCGCACTACCAGGGAAGGCGCAGAACAGGTGAATGGTTTCTTTAAGGATGTGGAAAAAACATTTTTAAATATCGGAGGAGAGCTCGAAGAATTCTTCACCGGCGAACGTTCTGTAGATCAATGAAGAATGAATGTAATCGAGTTCCATCGTTTGTGTTCCCTAATTAAATCCCACAGGACGATTCTGATCCTGGCCGCTTGGGGATTGCTCCCCATGGCGTTGTTTTCACAATCCAACGAAAGCGCTCTCAATGCGTTCGACCGTGGGAACGAAACCTGGCGTCAAGGAGATCGCTTCGCGGCACTCCGTGCATTCGCTGAAGCACGACAGCTTGATCCCAAAAACACGAATACCTCTCGCGCACTTGCTGATCTCCTCCTGGATTTAGGAGCTCCTTATGCTGCGGGCGATGTGCTCGACAAATCGACCGACCTCAACGTGCGAACTCGTCAAGCTGCGTCAATGGTTCGCTGGGGGACGCAGGTAAAACCGAGAGATCCCGCGCAACGCTTCAAGACAACCGATGCAGCCCTCAAACTTCTCGACTCCCTTCTCGTCGAAGCGCGTCACAAAGCAAATCCTGAACCTAATCTCATCCTCCGATTACAACGTGATCGTGTCGTAGCCCTCCGGGATCGCGAACGTTGGACGGAGGTCTTGGTTGCCATCCATGAATTACGTAAAACCAGCGAACCGTTACCTGCCTACGTCCTCCACGCGGAAGCCGACTCTCTTCTCGCTCTTCGACGTCCGCACGAAGCGCGTCTCGCTTATCAAGAAACGTTGACCACTTATGCAAAGTCTTTTCCTTCCGGTATTCTCCCTCAAGGCCCCAATGCTGATCCCGCATTTCGGAAAGCAAGGGAAGGGCGGTTTTATGCCGAAGTGGAAGACGAAGATTTTACCGCGGCATTCGCGACCGCAGATGCCCTGGCTTCCGAGGGGAAACCGGCACTGTACGTTGGAAAAGATTCCATCCCGCAACCGAACATGGACTGGCTGGATGGCAAGATTGTCGCCGCACAAGCACGCAGCTACGCCGACATGCACGCCGATGCTTGGGAACGACTGGAACCCCTGGCAGCAGGAGCTCCGGCGCTGGCTTATTTGAGATCGGCACAATCGGCCATTGCCGCAGAACGGGGATGGCCACGACGGGCGGAAGAGGAGATTGAAATTGCTTCCAGTCTGGCTCCCGATGATTTTGGAGTGAAACTTGGACTCGCGAATTCCGATCTTCGCCGTAGACATTGGGAACGAGCCGCCGAGCGCATCGACGAACTTGCCGCCATCTACCCAAATGATTCGCAATTAAAATTGGCGCAAACCAATCTTGGAATTTATCGCGCACCGGAATTCCTTTTAGACATCGGCGCAACACAAGAAAGCGGTAACGCTCAGAACCGACCCGGCAACGAGGTCGATCTTTCCGAGCGACTCTATTCATCGCCGCTGGCACAACGTTGGCGTGTTTTGGAGACAGCCTCACGATCAACCTCACACCCCGAGGAGGGAGAAGTGGAACGGAATCGTTTTGGGATTGGTGCAGAAGGTCGTTGGCCGGATTTTAAACTTGAAGCAATCGCCTGGCAAAATACCGGGACGCTTTCTGAACCCGGAGCCAGTCTGGATTTACAATGGGAACCGAACGACCAATGGACGTTGACGTGCGACGTGGAGCGATTTGCTTCCGATACTCCAATGAGAGCCCTTTTTTATGGCATTCGTGCCGATGCGATTGGATCCTCAGTGACCTATGCCTGGAACGAATCGCGAGTCGCCTCAATTGGCTTACGAGTGCTCGATTTCACCGATGGAAACCAAAGACTCCAAGGAACCGTCGATTTTTCAGCTAAAGTGGTAGATCGGCCTCACTTCGATCTAACTCTGAAACCGAGCCTCTACTCCTCCGTCAATTCTTCAGAGGATACTCCCTACTTTAATCCCCGCCATGATTTATCGAGCACGCTCGCGATCGATGCCGAACATCTGATTTGGCGTGCTTACGAAAGCAGCTTTGGTCAACGCCTCGTATTCACGGTCGGCAGTTACTGGCAAAGCGATTTTGGCTCCGCTCCGATTGGCAGCGTGCGGTATGAACAGAATTATCGTTTCAATGCAGGGACCGAACTGATTTACGGTGTCCAACTCTCGCGCAATGTGTACGACGGCGAAGGCGAAAACAGTCTTGGCATTTTTTTAAGCCTCAAACATAGCTTCCAATGATCCGAGTTCTTATTTCCTTCCTTTTGATTCTAGCCCTTCATTCCGCGTACGCGGAGCCGGCGGGGCAGCGCTTCGTTTCCATCGCATTTCATGATGTGGTCGATGACACGAAAGATCTCGATCTTGATGCGATCACCACCGATCGACTGATCGCTTTTTTTGAATGGCTGCGAGGGAATGGGTGGAGTGCTATTTCACTCGACGATCTAGCCCGGGCGAGAAGCGGAGAAAAAGCGTTACCAAAAAAGCCGATCTTGATCACCTTCGACGACGGCTATCAGAGCTTTTATACTCGAGTCTATCCCTTGGTGTTGGCTTATCGAATTCCGGTGATTTCCGCTCTTGTCGGCTCCTGGATGGAGGCACCGATGGATGGTTCTGTGCTCTATAATAATGTCAAAGTCCCGCGCTCCCATTTTATCTCGTGGGAGCAAGCGCGCGAAATGCAACGTTCCGGGTTCGTCGAATTTGCGTCGCACAGCTACGAAATGCACCGGGAAGTTCTCGGAAACCCTCAAGGCAACACCCTTCCTGCCGCCGCAACGCGGGAGTTCTCTCCAAAAGAAGGTTACGAAAAAGAGGCGCCTTTTCGTACACGAGTGCACGACGATCTCGAACGTTCACGCAAATTGATGGAGCGCGAACTCGGCCATGCTCCGCGAGCCTTGGTCTGGCCCTTTGGACGCTACACGGGGAGTGGGCTCAAGATTGCGCGTGAAATGGGCTTTGATTTTGCTATGACGCTCCAACCTGAACCGGCATCGACGGCAGAGCCGATGCAACTGAGTCGCTATCTCCCGACTCACAATCCAACCTTAGGAGAGATCGTCTCCGCCCTACGCTTCGATGATCCATTGCCTTCTGCCCAGCGACTCGTCTGCGTGAATCCCGCCTTACTTTGGAGTGCAGATCCCAAGGAGGCCGATTTACGCCTCGGTCGTGCCATTGAGCGACTCAGGACGCTGGGTGCCACCACGGTGGTGATCGATGCCGCTCTCATTGATTCCGACGGCAAGATCCAAGCCACTTGGTTCCCTAATGGGCAATTGCCAATGCGAGCCGACCTGCTCTCACGGCTCACCTGGCAAATGCGTAGCCGCGCGGGAGTGGATGTGGTCATTCGCCTCCCGCACCTCGCTGCGAAATCAACGCTTCATAAGACGGCACAAATCGAGACGCTCTTTCGTGACCTTGCTGCACAAGTACCAATGGATGGATTACTCGTGGAGGGAGCATCATTCCCAACATTCAATGGCCTCGTAACCGATCCTTCGAAAAATCGCCAAGCACGCGCTGAACTCTCCCTAAAATCACTCTCTTCCAATAATTCCTTAGCGCTTTCTGCATTTCGAGCCGCAGAGTTTGAGCGACCGGGCCTGCGCTTGATCTGGCACGCTCCGCATCAAACTCGTTTTGGCGCGATCAGCGCTCTCGCCGATCTCACTCTCTTTGATGCGAAAAGTGGCGACCTAACGAAAAAATGGAAGCTCCCGAATTCTCGTGCGATTGGATTATGGATTGAAGAACCGATTCCACCGAGCGCAGATCAACTGATCTCGACCATGCGCACCTTTCAACGACAAGGCGGAACCGCCATCTGCTGGTCTCCTGACGATCCAGTGACTGATCTCCCCCAAGCCGCACACATTGCCCCGAGCCTTTCAGCTTCGACTTTTCCTGTGAAATTCTGATATGAACGCGTCTTTCAGCGATGCCTATTTTTTCAAAGTCATGGGGGTTTTCTTTTTTGGATATCCCTTTGTCATGGCCTATTTTTGGATGTGTGGAGGCCTCCTCTTTCGGTTGATGTATGATCGGAAGGAACGTTTTTTTGCAACGCCACCTCCTCTCCCCTCCTATCCGCCTGTCTCCATCTTGGTCCCCTGTTATAATGAAGAAGACCAATCCGAGATCACATTCTCTGTGCTGGCAGCAATGGAATACCCGAATTACGAAATCATCGCGATCAACGACGGCTCCTCTGATCGCACAGGACAATTGCTTGAATTACTCGCAGCGAAAATCCCTTGCATGCGCGTCGTTCATCTTGCGACGAACCAAGGGAAAGCCACCGCACTTAATTACGGCGCCATGGTCGCAAAACACGAATTACTCGTTTGTGTTGATGGCGATGCGCTCCTGGATTCTCATGCACTCACCTGGTTCGTACGTTGTTTCCAAATGAACCCCCAAGCGGGAGCCCTCACGGGCAATCCTCGAATTCGCAACCGCACCACTTTGTTGGGACAACTGCAGGTCGGTGAATTTTCAAGCATCATTGGGCTGATCAAACGCACCAATAGCGTCCACGGGCGACTCTTTACCGTCTCCGGCGTCGTCTGCGCCTTCCGAAAATGTGCATTAAACGACGCCCGGTGGTGGTCCCCTGCCGCACTCACGGAGGATGTCGATGTCAGTTGGCGCATTCAATTGGCTCATTGGCGAATTTTGTTCGAACCGAAGGCAATCTGCTGGACGTTAATGCCCGAAACCTTAAAAGGACTCTGGAGTCAACGGTTACGATGGAGTGAGGGAGGAACCAGGGCCGTACTCGATTACTTTAGGGTGATCTTTCGTCGTCGAGCCTATCGGATGCTGCCAATCGGTTTTAACTATATCATCTCGGTCATCTGGTCGTACGTCGCACTCTTCATGGGGATAATTTGGTTGCTCGGCATCTCGGGCCTAGGACCGACGTTTGGCCTCCCCGCAATCACGTTGGTGCCCACTCAATGGGGAATGGCGCTCTCACTGACTTATTTCTTACAGGCACTGATTAGCGTTGCCCTGGATGAACGGTACGAGAACCGGATGGCGGGATCACTTTTTTATGTGGTTTGGTATCCATTGGTTTTCTGGTTACTCCAAGCAACCACTGCCGTCGTCGGCTTACCTCGGGCCCTCATGCATTCGAGCCTGACTCGCGGCAAATGGAAAAGTCCCGATCGAGGAATCACTTGAAAACCAGTCGCCGATCTGATCTGAAGTTTCCAGAATGGCCTCCATTGATCTGCACCGCCGATGTCCCTTTTTGGGTCCGCGCTCGGGATACAATTCTCACGATATTGGCATGGCTCGTGATGGCCTATCTCCTTCGCGGTGTCGCACTCACAATCGTCGAATGGACCAGACACGAGCCCGTCCTTTTCATGTCGCGATACTTCGAGAGCATCCATATCTTTTGGCTACAGCTCAGGCCTTTTGCTCGAATTGCTGCGATCATGATGGTCTGGCTATTGTTCTGGACTTTCAGACGTCGCCGAATTCTAACAGGAACTCAAAAAGCTGAAAAACAACCTCCCGAGCTTGATCTCGTGACGCACGCACGAGCCCGCAATCTTCCCCCACCTCTTTTGGAAAAATGGCGCACAGAGAAAATTGTGAAAATTAATTTTAATGAACAAGGAGATTTCCTCTATTAAAAATCCGGGGCAATACCCTGAGTTCAAAGGCTGCGAAACCATGGGGACGTATCTCATTTTTCATTAATCAAAAGATATCAACATCCATCTATCCTAGACCCCCCTGCCTCCCTGCAATCGATTAATTAATAATGAGATACGTCTCTGTGCCCCCCAAAAAAAATCATTGAAGCCCTAAATGAATAAAATGCTTAGGCTTAACTACACCCCTCACTCCGAAAAGTCGCAATCGGATGAAAACGACATTTTTGAAGTAGCATTACCCACTGCTTGATGACTACAATCCATTGAAAATGAATTCCTATTTTCGCTACATTGCACTCCCTTTCATGGCTTTGGCTCTGATCGGTTTAACCTTGAGTCTAATCGCTCATTTCCTTGCTTTGTTTGGTCAAACATTACCGATCGAAAATCTTGCTTGGGGACTTCATATTGGAATTTTTGTTGTATGGCTTCCGACTGTCCTTATTTCCACTCGGATGATGCGGGGTGCATCGCAAAAGGATTTTTGGAAGATCGCTTTGCGCGGGTGTCCTCCTTGGATGCGCTATGCCGCCTATGGATTGTTCGGTTATGCGATTCTTAACTTTGTTATTTTCATGGCCACTTCAACTCACCAAAAAAATCAAACCTCTTCAGAGCCCCCTCCTGCTGAAATCATTCGAGGAGTTTCAGGTCATTGGATGATCTTTTACAGCGTCAGTTTCTGCGTTTTGTACAGCGCCTATCGACAAGGATGGAATGGAATGCGTCAGACCTGTCCCAATGGACACGAAGTATCGCTTGTCTCAAAATTCTGCGATCAGTGCGGCGCTGAAATTCATAAATCCGAATCACCTAAACTCCAACAATGAAACCACTCGCATTCGTGATCACTCGCGAATCGAATTTAAGAATGGGAGGGGGGGAGGGCTCTTACGTTTCGTCTCTTTCGCGTGTTTCGCGGGCAAAACTCCTGACGAATGGATGGTCTTTTTCTGTTTTGGACGGTAGTGGTCACGCTCGAGGATTGACAATTCACCTCTCTGGCATTTTAGTAGTCAGTAGTTGATTTGAACTGTGGAGGTTATCGATGAGTGAAGCTGGAACTTGTGGAAATAGCGCTTGCGCTACAGGCGGATGTCAAACGGCAGCAAAAGCCACTGCGAAGACGGTGAAGAACGGCAAAGGTTCTTCTCCCCGAAGCATTAGTAAAAAATTCGTCAATAACTACGGTCAAATTCGTTGGAGTCACGGCGGCAAGAAACGTCGCGAAGGCCACAAGGAAGTCGTCGTCTACAGTTAAAACCACCCGCTCTCCTCTTTGGAGGTTTTTACCACCCCGCATCGAAGTTGGAGGCCGTCGAGTTTTGGACCTGCCCGCAATGCTTCGCATGGCGATGCAGGCGAGGGGTGGAAATTGGATTTAACCTCTAAGCCTCAAAATCCTCTCCATTTGAGCCTTGGCGTCGTTGAGGTTCAGATTTGAAAAAGTACTTGTGCTGAAAGTATGGGATTAGAGGTAAAGTCGGATTCATTCACTGCGAATTCTTACCACTCCAAAGCCGAACCACTTCATACGTTCGGTCTTCCAACCAGCGCTCCGCGTTTCGAATCGATTCCTCGACCGTTGCCACTCGCGGAGCCAAAGCAAATTCTGCGGTAAATAACCCCGTTCCAACAACCCGTCCCCCAAAGGCGACAATCGGCTTTCGATACTTCTTCGCCAATTCCGCCAATCGTGCAATTCCCTTCCCCTCCGCGGTCTGTTCGTCCACGGAACCTTCTCCGGTCAAAACGAGGTCTGCCTCACGGACTTTTGTTTCAAGATCCGTCACACGCGCCACCCAATCAAAACCCGATTCGATTTTGCCACCTGCAAACGCCACCAAACCAAATGCCGTCCCCCCGGCCGCACCGCTTCCCCGCAAATTCGCGACCTTTGGCGGGACCATTTGAGATAATCGTTTGAGTCCCGCATCCAAGCAGCGCACGTCCGCGACACTCGCCCCCTTTTGTGGGCCATAAATGGCAGAAGCCCCTTGAGGCCCACAAAGTCGTGTCGTCACATCTGCCGCCGCAATCACGGGAGGAAGTTTTAAGCGTTTCGGAGCAATCACTTTGGCCAGATTAATCAACGCACCGCCGCCTTGAGGGAGCTCTCGATCCCGTTGATCCAACAACTGAAATCCGAGCGCTTGCCCCAAACCCGCCCCTCCATCATTTGTCGCGCTCCCACCGAGTCCGACCAAAATCCGTTTCGCCCCACGTGCCACCGCATGAAGCATGACCTGCCCGATTCCAAACGTCGTCGTCACTTTCGGATTCCGCTCTTTTGGCTTCAAATCGAGCAATCCACAAATTCGAGGCAGCTCAATCACCGCTGTTCCATCTTTCAATAACGCATAATCAATCCGGCGCGGACGCATAAGCGCATCCCGGATTCCTGAAACCGAAATTTTCCTCCCCGGAGCCCCGGAAAGAATCGCCTCCAAAAATCCCTCTCCTCCATCCGCCATCGGGGTAATCATCACCTTCGCACTCGGCAATGCTCGCAAGACCCCTCGTTTCATCGCTCTTGATGCTTCCAACGCGGTCATCGATCCCTTAAATTTATCCGGTGCGATCAAGATTCGAAGTTTCATTCGTTCATCCTAAAATTAATTTAGTGGAGACCCTAAATCGAATCCCTCGATTAGCAAACGATTCTTGCTCATAAAAACAAAATCGCACATCATCTAAGCATGTCCCCAACGAATCCCTACGATTTTTGTCCGTGGAAATTCTGGAAAGAGGCTACCGCAGAACAACACGCCGAGCAGCTGGCATTCCAAGATTCCTTGTTGAAAAGTGGCACCGTGAAGTTTGGGACTCAGGTCTTCGTCTCTCCGCTTGCTGGATTTGTTCCGACTCAGGTCACTATCGGTGACTCCAGTTATATCGCCGGCTATGCCTACGTTACCGATAAGGTGAGCATTGGCACCCGAAGTACCGTCAACCCCTACGCGGTCGTTCGAGGAGAAGTTCAACTGGGAGATGGAGTCCGAATCGGTTCGCATGCCTGCATCCTCGGTTTTAATCATAACGCCGATGACCCCACGCGTCCGATCTACACTCAAGGAACCAGCGCAAAAGGAATCACGATTGGGGACGATGTCTGGATCGGCTCGCATGCGGTCATTCTGGATGGAGTCAAAGTCGGCAGTCACAGCATTATTGCCGCTGGAGCAATCGTGGTAAAAGAGGTCCCCGAATACAGCGTCGTTGCCGGAAATCCCGCACGCATTTTGCGCGACCGTCGCAATCCGAAACCAACCAAGAAGTCCCCCACCCAACTTCCAGAAGCCTTACGCCACTTCAGTCAACGCATTACCTCACAAATTCCAGAGGTCTTGAAACGATGCGAGAGCGAAACCAAGGGTCTTCGAATTTACGTGAACTCGCCTGAAGTCGCTGCGCGAAATGTTTCTCACAGCATCCGAGGACTCGCAGACGCCATTGAAATCGCTGCGGCATTCAATATCGCATTACCGAATGTTTCAAAAGCCGATCTGATCACTCAATTACAGTCGTACCAGGATCCCGTCAGTGGAATGCCCTTTGATCCGCTTCAACCCGACCACGAGAAACATCGTCTTGCGCCGATGACCGATTCAAACACCGTCTACATGGTCCTTTCAATTGGCTATGCGCTCGAATGCCTCGGCGGACATTTTCTAAAACCACTTCAAGCCGTTCATCAACTGGACGTGAAAACGCTTCGAAATTTACTCGAGCAATTACCTTGGAGCACCAATGCATGGCGTTGCGGCGCATGGAGCGACAGTCTCGGGACCGCTCTTTGGATCAATCGTCACCACTTCAATTTGGAAGGCCCGATTGCTCCACTTTTTGAATGGTTGGCGGAGTCCTGCAAACCACACACCGGGCTCTGGGGCGATAGCACCGCCTCTCAAGGATGGTTGCAGCCGGTCAACGGTTACTACCGACTCACTCGTGGCACTTACGCGCAGTTTGCCCTCCCCGTTCCTCACCCCGACTCAGCGATCGACACGATTCTCGCACACATTCGACTGAATCGAGGATTTGAAACCGATCAGATCACCGCATGCAATGTTCTCGATACCGTTCACCCCCTCTGGTTGCTACTGAAACAATCCTCCCATCGCCGCACGGAAGCGCTCGCCTTTATCGAGCGACAAGCTTCACTCATCCTCACACGCTGGGTTGATGGTCAGGGATTTTCATTTTCACCCAGCGAGTCCCCCGGATTGCAAGGAACCGAAATGTGGCTCTCCGTTCTCTACATTGCAGCCGATGCACTGGGAATGACCTCCGAACTGAGTTATTCACCCAAAGGCGTTCATCGCTTGAGAGCTCCCGAAAAAGCGCCTTAAACAAGTAGGGTTTCACACAAAGCTCCTGCCCGTGGAACAGACTGGCACGGTTGTGAAGGGAACCTCCTCACACAAAGGAACGAAGCCACAATCGGAAGGTGTTTTTTGTTTCATCTCATAAAAAATCGGAAATGGCTTCACAAGCTTTGTGGCTTCGTGCCTTTGTGTGAGGAACAACTTACTTCACCGAGAGACACGGAAATTGCGGAGTTTTTATGATTGATTCTAAGTTCAACTCTCTGCGCCCTCCGCGCCCCCGCGCGAAAAACAAGCCTTAAACTGCTTAAAACTCCACCCTTTTCAACTCCCCCCCCTTTCGATAGCGTTTCCCCATGCAAAGCGGCATTGAACAGACGGGAGTGATGGACCTCGTTGCGCACGATCCCCAAACCGACGAAGTGGTTCTTGCGATGTACGAGGAGCGTCCTTGGACCGGAGGAGAGACTCAACTCTTCGAGCTTCAAGAAAAACTTAACACCTATCTCTCCTTTGCCCTCGATGGCGAGATGGCCGAACATTATCCCTCTCTCCTCGGGAAACCGATTCGAATTCAACTCAACACGCTTTTCGCTCCGGATACCGCCGCATTCAACTTGATTGATCAGGTCAAAAAAGCGCTCCCTCCCAATTTTACCTTTGCGATTTGCATTCCGGATCCGAATTCGCCCAAGGAGTGCGATTCCGGTACCTGCGGTTGTCACTAATCTAAATCTTTTCGCATGCGCCTGCTCGGACTGATCGTCACCTTCGCTGCTCTCCTCGTCACGAGCTGCCGCCAAAGCACGCCTCCCGCGGATTTCACCTATATCAATGGCCCTGAACCGGAGAGCCTCGATCCCGCCATTATTACTGGACAGGCGGAGGGGCGGCTTTGCGATAGTTTGTATGAAGGTTTGGTGATGCGAAACCGCAACGGAATCGCCTCCCCCGGGATCGCCGAATCCTGGACGATTTCGCCCGACGGAAAAACCTACACCTTTCATCTACGGGAATCCGTTTGGAGCAATGGAGAGCCGCTCACCGCTCATGATTACGCCCGCTCTTGGGCGCGTGCCCTCAGCCCCGCGCTTGCTTCGAGTTATGCAGAGCTCCTCTACCCGATTCGAAATGCTGAGCTATTTAATCGCGGAAAGATCGACAACTTTTCAGAAGTCGGCGTCAAGGCTGCCGACTCCCACACACTCGTCGTCACTCTCGAAAATCCAACCCCCTACTTCATCGATCTCTGCACCATGCCGACGCTCTATCCCGTCTACTTTCCAACTCTCAAAGAATATCCGGATTCCTGGATGAAGCCGGGGCGTCTCGTTTCGAACGGTGCCTACGTTCTGGAAGATTGGCGACTGGAAGATTGCATCAGGCTTCGGAAAAATCCGCGCTATTGGCGCAAAGAAACGGTCGCCTTCGAGCGAGTCGCCGCACTTTCGGTGACGAGTGCCACCACGGCCTTCAATCTTTTTTATTCCGGAAAAGTCGATCTAATCATGGACAAGAGCAATATTCCGCCGCTCTATGTTCCCCATCTTCGAAAAACTCCGTATTACCACGCCAATCCATTTCTCGCCTCCTACTTCTATCGATTCAATGTCACTCGAAAACCGTTCAACGACGCGCGCGTTCGCAAAGCCTTCGCCCTCGCCATCGATAAACCGCGCATTGTCGAAAAAATCACTCGCGCCGGAGAGCCTCCCGCGAACTCAATTACTCCCCCCGGAGTGAAAGACTATACCCCCCCAAAAGGTCTCAGCATGGATCCTCAAAAAGCAAAGGCCCTCCTGGCCGAAGCCGGATTTCCAAATGGCAAAGGATTTCCTCCCGTCTCGTTGCTCTACAACAGCACCGAGCTCAATGAACAGGTCGCGGTGGAAGTTCAATCGATGTGGCACGACACGCTCGGCGTTTCGGTGACGCTTCGAAAGCAGGATTGGAAAGTTTATCTCAACAGCCTCGATCACCTCGACTTCGACATCGCTCGCTCCTCCTGGGTGGGAGATTACAATGATGCCAACACCTTCCTCGACTGTTTTATCACGGGACGAGGGAATAACCGGACCGGGTGGAGTCACGCTCCGTATGATCGCCTGATGGAAGAGTCACGAAAGGAATCCGATCCCACCCTTCGTGAGCAACGCATGCAGGCGGCCGAACGACTGCTTATTGAGGATGAAATTCCGATCGTTCCGCTCTATTTTTTTGTTGGAATGGCCCTTTACCATGACGACAAGCTCGAAGGATTTTCCGCCAACGTCGTCGATGTCCATCCGATTCGTGAACTTTCCTGGAGGAAAAAACCGTGAGTGTTTGGTTAATCCGTCGAATCTTTCTCTCCTTGGCGACACTCTTTGTGATTTTGTCGCTCTCCTTTCTACTCGTCCGTCTCACTCCGGGAAATCCGTTCAGTGCGGAACGTAAAATTCCTGAATCGATCCTACGTCAGCTCGAAACCAAATACGGACTGAGCGGAACTCTTTGGGAACAATATCAGAGCTACGTGAAGGATGTGCTGAGAGGCGATCTTCGACTCTCCACCAAATTCCGTGATTGCTCCGTCAATGAAATCATCGCGCAAACCCTTCCCGTCTCCATGACTCTCGGGATCATTGCCTTCACCTTGGCTCTCGTGATCGGTGTTTTTCTTGGAAGCGTCGCCGCCGTTTATCAAGGGAAATGGATTGACCGGGCCTGCATGATTGGAGCGCTCTGCGGAATCTCTCTTCCAACTTATGTTGTTGCTCCAACCTTGGTTTTGATTTTTGGAATTCATTTTCGCTGGCTTCCAGTTGCTGGCTGGGGATCTCTCGATCAACTTTTGCTTCCCTCCCTCTGTCTCGCACTCCCCTACGCGGCTTCCGTCGCCCGCTTGATGCGAACGAGCCTTTTGGAAGTGCTTACCCAGGATTTTGTGCGAACCGCCCGCGCCAAAGGCCTCACGGAATCGCGAATTATCATCCAGCACGCCCTTCGCGTCGCGCTTCTGCCGATTGTTTCGTATGGGGGTCCTCTCGCTGCCAACTTGCTCACAGGATCCATTGTCATCGAACAGCTTTTTCACATTCCTGGAATCGGCTCCTTTTTTGTGAATAGCGTCCTCAATCGAGATCTCTTTGTTGTCGGTGGAACGGTCATCGTCTACAGCGTCGTTCTCGTCTCGCTCAATCTTTTAACCGATCTTTTTTACATGCTGCTTGACCGGAGGATTCGACTCACATGAATCCCCGTCAAAAAATATTTCGAGATCCCTTGATGCTTGTCGCAGCAGGAATTCTCGTTTTCCTTCTCCTCGGTGCAGTAATTGGACCCTTTGTCCTCACCCACTCTCCCGAAACCAATTCATCCCATCAATTTCTTCCCCCAGGATCCGAGCATCCCTTGGGAACCGATCTCCATGGACGCGATGTTTTCGCCCGCCTTCTGACTGGACTCCGTCTCTCTCTCATCGTCGGAATGATCGGTGCAACCGTCAGTCTCCTCATTGGCGTGACCCTGGGAATGGTCTCCGGATATCTGGGGGGATGGTGGGATACCGCGATTACGCGACTGATTGATATTCTTTACTCGCTCCCACGCCTCATCATCGTCATCGTTCTGATCACAGCGCTTGAGCAGCCAACAGGAGCTCTCCTCAATGCGCTTCATTTGAAATCCCTCATTCCCCACGGACGCCTCCTCCTTCTCTTTATCGGCTTGGGACTGGTCGAATGGCTGACAATGGCCCGCATTGTCCGAGGTCAGGTTTTGGTCCTCAAAGAATCTGCTTTTATTCAAGCCGCGAGGGCTTTGGGTCAGTCGCACATCAAAATTCTTTTCCGACACCTACTCCCCAATCTCATCGGCATCATCACCGTTTATCTCACTCTCACCATTCCCGTCGTGATCCTCGAAGAATCCTTTTTGAGCTTTCTCGGCCTCGGCGTTCAAGCCCCTGCCGCCAGCCTCGGCTCCCTGATTTCTGAAGGGGCTCAATATCTCAATCCCTTCGAAATTTACTGGTGGCTCCTCGCCGCTCCCGCCGGAACGATGGTCCTCTTACTACTCTCCCTCAACCTCCTCGGCGACGGACTGCGCGACGCGCTGGATCCGAGGAAGAAGAAGTAGTCCGCTATTGCATCAATCGATCTCTGATCCATTCCGGATCACGCCTGAGATCAATCACAGCCCACACCACAACAAAATCACCGTCAACCGTGTAGAAGATTCCATAGGGAAAAACTCGACTTAAGAATCGACGATAGTCGAGATAGACAACGCGATGAGCAGTCGCAGACACCTTCAAACGCTCAATGTCTGCCCTCAAACTGGAAACGAAATAATCTCCAAGCCCGAAATCCTGCGCTTCATAAAAAAGAAACCCATCATTCAGATCCTCAAAGGCATCTTGAGATATCTTGACTCGAATCATGCCCGACCAATACTCGCCTTGACTAACTCCCAATCCAAAAGTTTTGCCTCACCAGTTCGAACTCTTTCACGTCGAGCATCAAGAATCTCTTTGTGCCGTTGAGGAATTTCACTCTGCTCAATTCGCTCTCGAAAATCCTCCCAAAGTGCCTCCATCAGGCACATCTTCTCCGCAACGGACAAGCTCTTAATCTCTGCAGCGGTCATCATTTCAATCTATCCTCATCTACTGAAAATGCCAGTTTTTTTGGGCTAATAAACTCGCTCGCTTGCGCTTGAAAGTCGGCACCCATGTTAAAGCGTGGACTTCTCTGAGCTCGTCCAATTCCAAAGCCCTACCCGGTGAAGAATCCTTTGCTTCGAATCAATTTCCCCGTGAGGGCTTAACTCCCAATCCCACGTTTCATCCGGCGAAGGAACAACAAATCCTTCGAGCGGATCGTAATGCTCCAGAACTTTCCCATCGCAATCCATCGTGAGTTCCTCCAAATCAGTCATCAGGCAGCCGACCGGAGCGATCGTTCGAACCGCATTCCAGTGCTGCTCTATGATCAATCTCGCCCACGATTTCATTTGATCCTGAAAAAGTTGAGAGTCTCCCCCAACGATCTGTTTTTTTTCGATCCAATCCTTCACCAAAATGGGGAGCTGCGTCATGACATTCACACTCGCGACAAAATCGCCTTGAGGAAGGAGCACTGGTTGTAATTTCGGAAAATCTCCCCCTCCCCACTCCAATGTCGAAATCGCAGCTCCTGATAAATCGACTGAATAGCACTCCACATTTCCACAACGTTTTGCTCGCCTCCGGACGGCCCACGGATGAATCCAATCCGCCAAAATGACTCGTTGAAACCGCCTCGAGAGTTCCTCTAAAGGAACATCCAACAGCCATCCACTCCCCAAAATCAAAGCAGTCCCACGATTGGATGCTCGCTCCGTCGCCTCTAAAATTTTCTTCTGACAGCGATCCAAATGAGGCTGCCACACATCACGACAGCGTCCGTAACGTGCCCGAATCCCGATAAACTCCGTCAACCCTCCCAATCGGCGTACGGAGGAATCACATGGTGTCACTGCGTATTGAAATAATTCCCAAAGCATCGGCCCTCCTCCACTCCTTGAAGCTACGCCCGAATGGAAGCCTGAAAACCGGGATGTTTTGCAATTCGCTGCATCGCTTTTTTGAGAAGGCTTTTCCCCGGTTCCATCCGATGCCACGGCGATGCCCCCGAAGGATGCGGCAATGGAATCAAATCAAACCGATGACCTCTCTGCTCCAACGAGAATGTCTGGCCAATCCTTCCATCCAATCGCCCCGGACCGAGAAACTGTTCGATCGCCAATTTACCAACCGGAAGAATCAACTGCGGTTTCAATAATTCCATCTCTGCTTCCAACCAGGAGTGGCAATTTCGAATTTCCTCGGGGTCTGGAACTCGATCCCCGCCGCTCTCTTTTTTCCCAGGAAAACAACGACAGACTGCCGCCATATAGATTTTGGAACGAAAGACCGACTCCTCAACCCCCGCATATTCTGAAAACCATCGGAAGAGCGTCTTTCCTGCCGTCCATGCAAAGGGTCTCCCCATTTTGGGCTCTTTATCACCGGGCGCCTGACCGACCAAAATCACTTTACTCAACGCCGGCTGCCCAACGACCACCGGAGAAAACATTTTCGGACAACGGCGGCAGACCCTTAATGCCTCCAAATGCCGCTCCATCCGCGCCGAAGGGGTTGCGCTCACTCTCCCTTGAGCCGCTGCACGGCCGCGCTCGCTGCCTTGAATTCTGGTAGATCCCTTCGCCCCGTCTGAACCGCCTGCTCAAACGCCGCAAGTGCTCCAGCCTTGTCCCCTTCAACCCAATGCTTGGTTCCAATATAAAAATTTCCTTCGCAAGCAACCTGAGTTTTTACCTTTTCTTCAGCAGCTCCCATTCTCGCCTTGAGAGAACTTTCCGGGATCAGCTCCGAGAAAAAACCGACAATCTGCGAAATCCAACTCGCTTCAAACGAGGAAGGACGGCTCGCAAACGCTTCTTTGAACCACGCCTTCCCTTCTTCCTTTTTGTGTTGCTGTAAAAGCGTCAACCCGACAAAGAGTCGTGCATAATCGAGATTCGCCGGATACGCATCGACCGGTTCCGGCGTAGGCTTGGAATTACTCGCCA
This sequence comes from uncultured Verrucomicrobiota bacterium, assembly GCA_964555235.1. Lineage (GTDB taxonomy): Bacteria > Verrucomicrobiota > Verrucomicrobiia > Methylacidiphilales > CAMAQI01 > CAZKRU01. The sequence continues at coordinate 21,363 of CAZKRU010000032.1, read as the reverse complement.
TGACCGCCTCCGCAACTTGAGCGGACCCGCGTCCGATTCCTTGTTTCAAAAACTCTGCCGACTTCTCCCACTGCCCCATTGCATAACAAGCGTACCCCAAGGCAAAAAAGGCATCCGAATCCTGAGGGTTCAACTTCACCGTCGCTTCATAATCTGCCACGGCTCCCGCAACATCACCCGCCGCAGATTTTAACTCGGCACGATTGTGTAATGCATCAGCATGTTTGGGATTCGCTTCCAAAACACGGTTGTAATCTTCAAGCGCCCCCGATGCATCCCCCAATTCCCAGCGAGTCATCGCGCGATTATAATAAGCATTGAGATGTTTGGGATTTACCTCCACGGCACGATTGTAATCCTCCAAGGCTCCCTTGCTGTCACCCAATAGCCGTTTGATGGAAGCTCGATTGTAAATGGCACTCGTAAATTTCGGCTGAATCTCGATCGCCTTGTTGTAGCTCTCGAGGGCGCCCGTTAAATCTGCGGACTTTTTCTGAATGATCGCGCGATGATAGTAAGCCATCGCGAAACTTGGATTCATCTCCAACGACTTCTTCTGTTCCTCCAGTCCTCCCTTTAAATCTCCACGCTCCGCAAGAATCGCCCCGCGCTTGGTCAGTGCATCAAAATTTTTCGGATCCAATTGAAGCGACTGCGTGTAATCCTCCAGCGCCCCCGCTTCGTCTTTCAACCCGACGCGCGCCATCGCACGATTATAATAGCCGAGCGCCTCTTTCGGACTCAACTCGATCGACCGGGTGAAATCCGCCTGGGCCTCTTCGTATTCCCCTCGACGACAGTGAGTCACTCCTCGATTATTGATCGCATCCGCACGATTCGGCTGCATCTCCAGCACCTTGGAATAATCCTCCAAGGCCTCCACCAATTGCCATTTTCCGGAGCGCGCGTTCCCGCGATTATTGTAAGCATCCGCATTCTGGGGATCCAACTCGATCGCTTTCGTGAACGAAGCAATGGAAGCATCCCAATCCGCCATTTTTCCACTTGCCACGCCGAGATTATAAAATAACTCCGGATTCGCTCCATCTAACTCAACCGCTTTTTTGAGATCCTTGACCGCACCAGGATAGTCTCCCTTGGCTCCAAGCACCACGGCTCGATTGTTGTAAAAATCCGCACGAGTCGGCTCCAATTCCACCGCCTGATTATAGTCCGGAAGCGCTTTTGCAAGATCCCCGCGGCTAAACCAAGCAACGCCGCGATTGTTATAAACATCCGCATTTTTGGAATCAATTTCCAGAGCCTTCGTAAAGTCCGCAATCGCCGCTTCCACATCGCCTTGCTTCCCCTTTGCCACGCCGCGATAATTGTAGGCGAGCACATTCTTAGGATCCATCGAGAGTGCCTTGTTCAAATCTTCAATCGCTCCCGACACATCCGCGCGATTCACCTTCAAATAAGCCGACTGCAAATAGCCTTTGGGATTCTCCGAAGCCGCTTCTTGCGCCCACGTCGCTTCACCGCCTGCCAGCAGCAGCACAAAAAAGCCAACAAAAGCCTGTTGCATCAATGACATTAAAAAACTCCTTAAATCGCACCGAGCGCGGTCCAAGAATTAGGCTAAGCAGTTGGTTTTGTCAATCTTACGCAATATCTTACGGTCCATTCAAAAAATAACTTTTGATTCTTTTTCGTTCGAAAACAAAAGTAGACTTGCCCGTGAACTCAACTCGATCGATTCCTGACTTCATGCATTCCTCAGAGCAGAAATTCAAGGTTTGCCCTTTCTCCCTTCCTCTGCGTAAATTCTCCTCTTGATGAAAACGGACTTTCGTGGAATTGCGTATTTGGTCGGTGCAGGCCCAGGGGATCCGGGACTCCTCACCCTGCGCGCTCAAACGCTTCTCCAATCTGCAGAAGTTCTGATTTATGATTACCTGTGTAACCCGGAAATTCTCCGTTGGGCTCCCGCTTCCGCCGAACGAATTTACGCAGGAAAAAAGAGCAATCACCACACGTTAACTCAAGATGAAATCAACGCACTTCTAGTGACCAAAGTCAAAGAAGGGAAACGCGTCGTTCGCCTCAAGGGAGGCGATCCGTATCTCTTCGGACGGGGGGGCGAAGAAGCTCAAGCACTTCACGCCGTCGGGCTCCCCTTCGAAGTCGTTCCCGGTGTCACCTCGGCAATGGCGGCTCCGGCGTATGCAGGAATTCCGGTCACCCATCGCGATTTCGCCTCAACCGTCACCTTCATTACCGGCCACGAAGATCCGAACAAGAATGAATCCTCACTCGATTGGGAAGCGCTCGCTCGACTTTCCGGGACCAAAGTTTTTCTCATGGGAGTCGAACGCCTTGCCGCCATTTCCGCATCCCTCCTCGCTCACGGCGCTGATCCCGAGACCCCCGCCGCACTCGTTCGTTGGGGAACGTGGGGCCATCAACAGAGCATGGAAGCAACGCTCGGAACGATTGCCGAAAAAGCCAAAGCCGCCAGCTTTAAACCACCCGCCGTTTTTGTCATTGGGAATGTGATCCGAGCCCGTGCCGAGTTGAATTGGTTTGAACGTCGCCCCCTTTTTGGAAAACGAGTCGTCGTCACTCGCACACGAACCCAAGCGAGTCAACTCTCCGAGCGGCTTCGCGAAGCAGGGGCCGATGTGATCGAAATCCCGACGATTCGTACCGTGGAACGTCCTTTGGAAAACGATCAAGAAAAGCGCCTTCAACATCTGGCGGATTCTTTTGATTGGATCATCTTCACCAGTCCGAACGCCGTTCCGATTTTCTTCTCCCATTTTTTGAAAGTTCATGGCGACCTTCGTGCGCTCGGCCCACTCCGAATCGCCTCAGTCGGTCCCGGCACCTCGGAGTGTATTCGGAAATTTCACCTCAAGATCGATCTCCAACCCGAGACTTTTACGACAAGCGCCTTGGCTCAAGCTCTTGCCAGCCTTCCCGAAAAACGCTTTTGTCTGCCGCGCGCAGCAGTCGCCAACCCGATCATTCCCGAAACCTTGCGCTCCAGGGGAGCCGAAGTCTGGGACTGGCCCCTTTACGAAACTGTTCCTGAAACGGAGGATCCGACTGGATCCCGAAAACGATTTGAAACCGAAGGAGCCGATTGGATTCTCTTCACCAGCTCCAGCACGGTTGAACATTGGAAGGCATTGAATCTTCAAACCGAAGGGCGCGCCCCTGCCTACGCCAGCATCGGCCCCGTCACCAGTGAAACCATGAAGCAACTCAGTTACCCAATCTCCTTCGAAGCCAACCCACACACCATCCCCGGCTTGGTTGATACATTGCTCCATCAGTTTTAACCTTCATTCCTCAGTTGAACCCCAAACTGCGGAATGAACCGCGTCAAATGAGATCACTTTTTGGGAACGGCATGGGGACGCACCACGTAGATTCCCGCATGGAGACGGTTTGCCATCAGATATTCTTGGAGCCTCTCGTCCAAGACCACCATTCTCCCTTTGCTCCGTTGGGAGGTCGCGTGAAGAAAATGAACAACATTTTTTGAGTCGCGGAATGCCAGTCCAACGTGGGAGGTATACGAGGAGGAATCCTTGGTGGAGATACAAATCACATCCCCCGTTTGAATCGATTTTTCCACAGAACCAACTTCAGATTTTGGAATATGATAGACGGCCAAGGCAGAGACTTCTTTTTCCAATTGAGCCATGGGCGCACGCAGTGACGGATTACATTTCAAATAGCGATAGGAACGCCATCCATGACTCATCTCCCGAATGGTTCGGGACGGCATCCGCACTCCCCCCAATTCACGCGTCAGATTTTTAACAAGCCCCCGCCGTTCATTATCAGCGGCCCACTCCTCCAAAAAATGGAATCTCGAAAGATAGCCTCCCGTACACTTCCCTCCCCGATAACGATCTTTTTCGATTAAATTTAAGAGCCGCTGCGAGGTTCGGTCCACCTCATCCCACTCCAATAATCGAGCAAAGGCCAATGCTGTTTCAAAAAAAGTCCAACAGTCCATTCCCTCAAAATTCACCGAGGCCGCCTCAATATGATCATCAATTTCGAGAGTAAAACTTTGGTACGGTGTTCGACGAAGCGCCAAGCCGACGATCCCGACCCGTTCTCCAAAAGGAAGCCGGCTCCATTGTTCCTTTTTTGCCTGTTCCAAAAGCCTTCGAAATTGATCCTCTCCCCGAAAAACGGTCGACCAGGGAAGGCCCTCGGCCCACCCACTCACTCCCATGAACCCTAATAAAATGAGTCCCAACAGGCGCATCCTCATTGGATTTATTCCCCTGGTTTTTTCGCCGGGTCGTAAAAAATCCGAATTTCCGCCGAACTTCCACCGACCAATTCCTTGGCCCGTAGCAAGGCGCGGCGCGTGGAAACATTCGGATTCCGGGGGGAGGCCCGAAAGAAATTCTCCTTCTTCAGGAGAAGAATCAAACCGGATTTTCGAAGGACATGATAAATTTCGCGCGTCGCTCCACTCACCACCAACTCTCGGCCCGTCTCCCTTAAGTACTGAATCAATTCCTCCAATGCCAGAACGCTCGTGGCATCCAAATGACGGGCATTCTTCAATCGCAGCACCACCACCTTCAAAGAGGCATCCCGACAAACCCGCCGAATTTCATCCCGAAAGAGATCGGCCGCACCAAAAAAAAGCTCCCCTTCCACATGAATAATCGAAATCTGCGGGTTCTCCCGAGGCCGGCCCGCCTCCACCTCACAAAGATTCCCCGACTCATTAAAAGTATACTCGATGAGATGCGGGCTGCTTGCCTTCCGAAGAAAAAGTACCACCGAGATTGCCACTCCCATGAAAATGGCGAAATCCAAGGGTGTGAGTAAAGCAAAGCCGAAGGTTGTCAGAAAAACCGCCGCATCGGAATGTGTCGACTTGAGCGTGACCTGAATCACATGCCGATCAATGACCGTACACGCCACAATGATCACGATCACTGCCAGTGAGGCGACTGGAATATATCGAATCCCCGCTCCGAAGATCGCAACCGCAATGAGGCAGAAGACTCCACTGAATAACCCGGCACATGCAGTCGCCGCCCCGCTTTTCCAATTCAACGCTGATCGCGTCAGAGATCCCGATGCCGGCATTCCCCCGCACACCGCTGAAGCCACATTTGCCAGCCCCAACCCAAACATTTCCTGATGCACCTCCACCCGCTGCCCCGTTCGATTGGCGAGCGATTTCGCCATAAAGGTATTTTCCATCAACGCCAAAAATGCAATCGCGAGCGCGGAACTCGTCATCAATCGAATCCCATCAAATCCCATTGCCGGAAATCCAATATGCCATTCGGAAAGATGAATGGAAGTCAACCGAAGCACATCATACCCAACCCCCTTCATCCCCTCGGCCACCAACGCCATCAGCACCAAAACAATCGCGGCAGACGGAATCGATTTTATTCTTCGACTCATCACTAAATAAACCCACCCCGTCAGCAAACTGATCGCCAGCGAAGGAAGATGCACCTCGGATAATTTTTGAATGGTCCCCGCACAGAGATCAAAAAACGTATCAGCCCCCTCCAATTTTACCCCCAGCGCGTGATGGAATTGATTCGCCATGATCAGAAGCGAAGCGGCCGTCACATAGCCAACCACCACACTTCGGGAAATATATTGGGTCAGCGAGGCGACCTGAAGAAACGCCCCGACCACCTGAAAAACTCCAACGAGTAAAACCAACAACCCCGCCATCGCCACCCGATCCGTTTGTGGTGGCAGCGAAAGAAAGGCACTCAAGACCAGAACCGCCGTTGCATTGGTCGGACCTAAAACCGTATTCTTTGAGCCGGAAAAAATCGCCCCGACAATCGGAGCGATCACCGCGCAGTAAATCCCAAAGCTAATGGGAAGTCCCGCAATAAGCGCACACGCCATCCCTTGGGCAAACGCCATCGCCGAGACATTCAGTCCCGCACGAAGATCATGCAAAAGCTTGGTCGTATTGTAGTCCGAGTGCGCATGACGAATCGGCAGAAAATCAAAGGGGTGCTGGCTAAAATATCGCTGCAGCGCCCGACGCACCCGAATAAATCCATAAAGAAACGTAAACTTCACAGGGCTACTTCAAAACTTTCCCTCTGCAATTTCAGCTTCAGCCTCGGCTTTTAATTTATCAAATTTGCCACCTTGAGCGCCCGCTTCCAAGGCTCGATCAAATGCATCCTCTGCGAGCTCATGGGTCAATCGCTCAATCTCGCGCAATTCCTGAAGCTTGAGCCTCGGAAGCTCTTCGCAAATCTCTTTAAAGCTCATAAAAGCATCCTATCGTGCTCACCCAGAAAATCAAGCCACATATCTTATCCAAAGGATAGATGCATGTCGATGATTACCACCCACTTCGGACACATCAATCTCTGATACTTGAATTATTTACCTAAAATAACGTAAATTCCTGTTTGACAATCATTGTAATTTGTCCATAGTTTTCATAACTGACTCCCCTCTAAGATGATCGCCATGCGAATACCCTTTTTATGCGTCTTGACTCTTGCGGCGGTCTTTTCTTCAACCGCATCTGCCATTTCGTTTCGAAAAGATCTTGTTTTACGCGAGATGGAAAATGAAACCCCCTTGGTTCAGGTCAATGATTCCACGGTAACTCTGGAAGATCCCTCCTCGCTGACTGCTTATTTGAAACAGGAAATCCCGCGGCTCGCCCATCAATTTCTCGCGCGCATTCGCTGCAAAATTTCCCCACCTCCTCCTCCCGTCGATGAAGTCACCACGCGTTCCCTCTCACTGGACGAAATGCTCAAGGACAAAGGCTTCCTCAAATCGGCTTGGGTTCAATTTGACAGCTCCCGTCAGATCTGGACCGCCAAGTGGAATAAGCCGACGCTCCTCAATTACGGTATGCTTCTCAAACCGGCTTTGGATAAACAATTTTCCTCCGGCGATTGGCTCGCCTTCGAGTCCGCCGGAGTTCCGACTGTCATCACCAAAAAGAATAATGAACTCGTCGTGGTCTCGAACGGAAACTCCATCCCCCTCGGCGTCAACGATCTCAACCGCCTTCTTACCAATAAAATCTCCCTCAATGGGATGAGTCTGAGCGTCGATGCCTCCGGAAATTTAATTCTTCAGGCAACCGGTTCCAAAGCCACTCAGATGGCCAAGCTGAAAACCTGATTCCCTTTTTTTTAAAACCTGCTAACCCCAGAGTTTCATGCGTACTCTGGTTCTCTTACTTCTCGCCGTTGCCTCCCTTTCCGCAGCCCCCCGTGAACTGATCGTTGTGAGTGGAGGACCCGCGATGTTCTTCTACGAAAAAAGCCGCGAAAACCCCCACGATAAACATTGGGGAAACTTCATCGACAGCGCCGTGGTTCGTCTTACGGAACTCAAAAAAAATGCCACTGCCGATGAGACCCTCTGCTGGCTCGTCTTTCGCCCGAGTTACATCGAGCGCGGGCAGGAAATGAAAACCGATCTCCTCGCTGACATCGTTGTCAAAGCCAACCGACTTCAAGTCCCTCTTCTTTGGTTCGACAGTACCGATCAACTCATCAATTACCTCAATCGGGGCAAAGACCGTAAACTTGTGAAAATCAGAAACTTTGATTTTTTTGGTCACTCCAACAAGGCCTGTTTACTTTTTGATTACAGTAATGTGATTGATGGAATGTCGACCGCATTTCTTCACGTAAAAGACCTCACAAAAATTGAGGCCGCCATCTTTTCGCCGGATGCCAAAAGTCAAAGCTGGGGATGCCACTCTGGCGAGCTCTACAGTCAAAACTGGAAGAAGGCTTTTGGAATTTCGATGATCGGAGCGATTGGAAAAACGGATTACTCCCGGCCCAATCAACTTCCCTTTCCGAGCAGCGAAAAAGGACGGTGGAGCGAATGAAATCCTTTATTTTGCTCGTCTTGTTTTTACTGCTTCCACTCGCCGCCCAGGATGCTTCAACCAATGCTCCCGAGGTCACCCCGCCTCCGATGGAATCTCCCACCGCTGTCGATGCCACTCCGCCCCCCCCACTACCCCCGCCTGCGCCCTCAGCTCCAGCGCTTGAGGATGCTCCACAGCCCCCGGCTCCGCCACCAACCCCAAAACCAACTCCTGCCGCTCCCAGAAAATGGGTGATTCCTGATGATCAACCGCATTTCATTGGCCATCGGTTTTATGAAAAAAAAGCGGGCGGATGGGGATGGATCAAGAAACCCGACGAAAGTTGGCGCAATGCCCGTTGGGCTGCCTTGAAGGAAACCCCCCGTCAATTTCATGCACCTCATCGTGATCAGGGAAATAAGGAGGGTGATCACAATCATGAATACAAACTTCTCGGATATTTCGCCGACTACAAAGTATATGACCCGACGCGCGATGAACTCCTCGACGTCTTCGTGATACAAGGCTACCAATCGCTCGGAGAACAAGCCGCCCTTGACCGCAAACCGGGACCTCCGAATCGGGTGCGCTCCCGAAAAAGCGGCGCTTTCTCCCGTGGGGCTGGCGTACCATCTCCAGATTCGGACTCGTTCTAAGATGAACCGCTCCTTACTGACGCTCATCTGGATTCTGACCGTTACCACTCTCGTCAGCTTTTTTTTGCCTTGGACGAAACCTCGGATTAAATCCGGAAAACCGCTTCCCGCCGAGGCGGTTCAACAACTCACTCGTGAAGATGAACAGCCGTGGTATCTCAGCCTCATCGCCCTCTCTCCCGAGCAACGTGCGGCCGCTCTCAATCATCCCCTGCAAGGTCATTCCGGCTGGGAACTCTGGGTTTCGCTTCGCGAAAAGCCGGAGCGCTCTTCGGAATTAATCAGCCCCAATCCAAGTACTCGCGCCTTCTGGATTTATGCCGTACCTGCAGCGGCTCTCTTGGGCGCCGCACTCGTCACTCTCGTTCCCAGTTTTGGAGGAATCGTCGGAGCACTCCTGACCTTGGGCACCTACCTCATCCTCCGCGTCAATCTTCGGGACGCCCAACTCGAACGGATGGTCTCCGATCAAACCTTGGGAATCGGACTCTGGATTTCGCTCTACGCCCTCCTCGCCCTGAGCCTTCTGCTCACCACGGCGGCATTTGCCCGAAAATAAAAAAACCTCTCGCCCTCCGTGATAATTCCCGCCTACTGTTTGGGGAAACTCAACTAGGAAGCAACTATGGGATGGTACTACGCCGAAAATCAAAGTCAGGTGGGCCCGATCGATGAAGCCACTCTTCTCCAACGAGTCGCCGATGGACTCGTCAACGATCAAACCTACCTCTGGCGCGATGGACTCGATGGCTGGAAGTTTTTCTCTGAACTCAAACATCAGCCCCCCTTCTCTGGAAATGTCTCAATCCAAACATCGGTCGCAAGTTCTGGCCAAGTCTCGTGTATCGGGTGTAGCACCCTTTTCCCTCAGGAAGATTGCCTTTCCCTTTCTGAAAATCGATGGGTCTGCGCTGCCTGCAAACCAAAAGTCGTTCAACAAATGAAAGAAGGCGTCACCGTTGAGGGAGCCCTTGATTATGCAGGATTCCTCAAACGGCTCTCCGCTAAAATTGTCGACGGGATCCTCCTCAGCGTGGTCACCATGCCTCTCACCTTTGGACTCGCGACCATTTTCACCTATAGCCCGACGAAATTTGACTCCCGTTTTTTCATCTTTCAAGGACTCTCCATGCTGATCTCGATTGTGATCCAAGGAAGTTACAGCACGATCTTGATTGGAAAATATGGAGCCACTTGGGGAAAAATGGCGGTCAAAATTCGAGTGGTCCGCGCCGATGGAAGTAAGCTGACCTACAAACGTGCCTGTGGTCGTTACTTTGCCGAACTTCTTTCGAGTTTCACTCTCTGCATCGGATACCTGATGGCGGCCTTTGATCAGGAACACCGCGCATTGCATGATCGGATTTGCGACACCCGGGTCGTCCTGAAAAAAGAGTAGGCGCAATGCCCTCCCCACTGACATGCCCTTGTTGCGAACGGCTCTGCTCGCTCGAAAAGCTGGCGGCGGGCCGTTTTCACTGCGAACGCTGCGAGGAGTCGATTGAAAAACGACTTTTCCCCGCATTGATTCCGACAGAAATCGCGACGACCCCTGCCCTCGCTCAAAATTCGACCTGCTTTTATCATCCTCAAAAAGGAGCCAAATCAATCTGCCAATCCTGCGGAGTTTTCGTCTGCGCGCTTTGCGAAACGGAAGTTCAGGAGAAGGTTTATTGCGTGCGCTGTCTGGAGCGGGGCCTTTCGAAGGAAAAAGAGACGGACTTTATCAAGAAAGCGATTTTATACGACGGCATCGCCCTCGGTTTGGCCTTACTCCCCCTCACTGTCGCCTTATTTTGGGTGGCCCCGGTCACCGCCCCAGCCACTCTCGCCTTGGTCTTGTTTTGCCGGAAAAAATCAAAGTCGATTCTCCCTCCAAGGCGATGGCGATGGATTCTCGCCACGCTCCTTGCCATTGGACAGATCTCGCTCATGTTCTGGTTCCTCTTCAAATGAAATCGAACTACCAAAAGCTTTTCTCGCAGCCTACGATTCGATTTCGTTTCGCGGAATCCGAATCCGTCTGGATGGGGGAACATCATCTTCTCTGGGTGAATCGCAGCGGCTATTTTATCTCGTTTCAAGAGGAATACCGCCGGATGGAATATCAGTCCATTCAGGGAATCAGCATTCATCGGCAACCGAATCAACGCTTTTTCCCCATTTTACTCCTCATCGTTTCTTTCCTTTTTATCCTCTGCGGAATTGCGAGTGCCTGGCTTGAAATCATTCAAAATCGCTGGATCTCCGCCGGAATCACCTCTCCTGGGATACTTCTCCTCATTCCCGCCCTGCTTCAACTGATTCGAGGGGCTCCGCTTCACTGCACGATTCATACCGCCGCTCAGAACCGTCTTCTGAAGGCCATCGATCGCGAATCCCGCCTTCAGAAATTTCTAGAACTCGTCCTCCCAAAAATTGCCGCCGCACAACCTGAAAAAAACATGGAGACTCTCCTTCGAGAAATTCACCAACACGGACTTCTCGACGCACAGGCCAAAAAAATTCCGCCTAAACCGTACTTAGGACAAGCGCATCAAATCGCTTTCTCCCTTCTCCTCGTTGAAGCAATCTCCAACGGAATTCCCTTTCTGACGACCGGAACCTGGACCGTCGTGCTCAGCACGCTCATTACCGGCGCCACTTTAATCTTCCTGATCATCGCTCAATCCAAAGAACGAAACCAATACCACCCCCGGATTATCACCCGAACCAATCTGATCAGCATCCTCTATTTCATTGGATTCAAATATATCGGAGGAGCCATCATCATGGCCACGCTTGCCACCCCCACTCTCGAGACTAACACCTCAAATCCTCTCGCCGCTTATGCCAAGCTCTCTCCTTGGAAAGAGGAGTGGTTTTTTTGGTGCCTCATTTTTGAATTCACGATCAGCGCTATTCTTGGATGTATTGGACTTTGGGCAACGAACCGCTGGTTCTCTAAATTGAAAAAAGCATGAGCCTCTCCAATCTTTGGTGCAAACGACATCCCCAACGCGAGGCTGTGGTCAACTGTCCCGCTTGCGAGCAATTCTTTTGCCGCGAATGTGTGGTGGAGCACGAAGAACGTTACCTTTGCCAAACCTGTATTGAAAAAAATTCTACCCTCCCACTCTCTCCTCGTCATTGGACTCGCGGCCTCTTACTGATTGTCGGCTACCTCCTGGGAGCCCTGCTCATGACTGGAGTCTTTTATGGAGGCGGCAAACTTCTCCTCTCCATTCCCTCACGCTATCATCAGGGGAATTTCTGGTGAAACCAAACCTAGAGACTTCGGCGATTGATCTCATTGAGGAATCCATCTCATTTCTTCGATCCGCTGGATTTCCCTATCTGGCGTTTTACTGGATTGGAACGATTCCGTTCGCGCTCGAGTTCCTCTTCTTTTGGTCCGATATGGCTCAAGACGCTTATGGCGAATCGCGACTCTTCTCCCATGCGCTCGCACTCACCCTTCTCTACGGATGGATGAAATTCTGGCAAACCGTCTTCGTTCGCCAAATCCGTTACGCCTTCCTCAATCAAAATCCCCCTCCGTGGACTTGGTCTCAAAAACTTTGGACCTACTGCTTTCAGGGATTTTTGCAGCCGACCCAATGGATTCTCCTTCCTCTTTCCAAGCTGCTCGTTTTTCCGTTTGGATTTGCCCACGCTTTTTACGAAACCCTTCACGTTGTCGGCGATGGCGAAACCCCTTCTCTCCGTGAAAATATTCAGCGCGCCTGGAAGCTCTCGACGGATGCTCCCAAACAAAACCATCTCCTCATCTGGCTTATCAGCCCGTGGATGCTTGTCTTCGGATTTGTGATGCTCCTCGCCTGTCTTGTCATCGTTCCATTCATCCGTCCGGAAATGAAGGACATCCCCATGGAGTCCGTTCAATCCCTCTGGCTCGCTTTTATCGCCATGATCATTCCGATATCGCCCATTGGAGTCCTCCTTTTTGCCAATGTCGCCCTCATTCTCGCCGGACTCCCTTATCTCCTCCAAAGTCTCTTCGGGATGGATTCCTTCTGGACTTGGGGATCCCATTCCTTCACGGATCCTTTCTTCATGGTTGTCTGTATCACAATCACGTTCCTTCTCATGGATCCAATGTTGAAAACCGCCTATACGCTTCGCGATTTTTACGGACGCTCCCGCCTTACAGGAGAAGACCTCCTCCTCAAACTGAAGAAACCCTCTTCTCTCGTCCTCCTGATGGGATTTCTTCTTCTGAATCCTTTTCCCTGCTACGCTGAAATCGTTCCTAACCCGACCCCTGCGGAAACCGGCGAAAAAATCCGAGAAGCACCACAACGTTTTCACCAGGTCTTAAAGGAAGTTTCTCAGCAACGCGAATTCACGTGGCGCATGGAACGCCGCCCTGCACGCGAGATCCCGGCGGACCCCAATTCTCCGCTCACAAAATTTTGGAATAACTGTGTCGATTGGGGCAAAGCCCTTTACACTTGGCTCGAAGATCTCAAAGACTCCCTTTTTCGCTCAAAATCCACTCCGGGAGAAGCCGGCGATACTCAAACCGAGAGCGCCTCCATCACCCGCTGGGTATTGACCCTCTCCCTGATTCTTCTGGCCATCGGTGCGATCATCTTCGCAATCCTCTTCTTCCGCCGCAAACGCCGTCAGACTCCTTCTCAAGAAATTCCCGCCACTTCCCTTCCGGATCTTGAAAGCGCCACCACCCAGGCCACCGATCTTCCGGTGGGCGAGTGGGAAAGATTGGCCCTCAATCTGATGGAAAAAGGGGACACTCGGCTTGCCACTCGCGCTTGGTATTTGAGCGGTCTGGCACTTCTCCATGAGCAAGGATGGATTCGTGTCAAACGCGGAAAATCAAACTTTGATTACCTTCGCGAAACGAATCGGCAATCGCATGTGCGCCCTGAAATCCCGCATCGATTCACCGATGCGACTTCGATCTTTGAACGAGTCTGGTATGGATTTTCTTCCACTACGGAAGAGGAGCCTCGAGCGCTTCAATCTTGGGTGAACTCCCTTCGAGGAGGATCCCGATGAAACGTCCCGGATTAATCGCGCTCGCCTTCCTGCTGATCGCCTTCCTTGGATTTGGACTTTTTCACCTCTTCAGTCTTCAATTTGAAAAAGGGAACCAGTACCCCCCCTACTCCACCCTTCGCTCGGATCCGATGGGAGCCAAACTTCTCTTCGAAACGCTTCAGCAATGGAGTCATCATCAAACCGGTCAAATCTTAAACCGCATCTGGGAAAAACCCCACGGGAAAAACGCCACCTGGATCTTACTCGATGTCCAAGAAAGCCGAATGCTTTTCAACAAAATGGAAGGCGCCGGACTCCACGAATTTCTCCAACAAGGAGGGAGAGTCGTGATTGCTTTTCAAGCGGGAGAAAGCTTTAAAACCCGTCCAGCACCTTCCTCAGAAACGATTTCCTCCTCCATTGAAAAAACCGACCCTTCAACACCACAAAACCAACCTCCTCCATCGACTCCGGAAGAGAACCCCCCAGAAACCGCAACCGATCGTAGTCCCGAAAAAATTGCCGCCGACGAAATCCAAAAAAAAGCCGAAGCGGCACGAAAAGAGCGGGAAGAAGCCGAGCAGGAACGGGAGCGTTATTTACAAAAAACGTTTGAGGATTTTGAAAAAGAATGGGGTTATGAAATTGCGTCCAATCCACTGTTAATTACTGCTGGGGAAGAAAAGGGAAAGCAGAAACCTCAGCCCGCTCTCGCCTTAGATTTGTGGAACGGAGAAACGCTCCCGGAGATCCCCTGGCGTTCGACGAATTATTTCATTGTTGGAAATCCCGCATGGAAGATTCGCTACACGGTGGATGGAAAGCCCGTCATCATTGAACGAGAGATGAACGGGGGAAGTGTCGTACTGCTCACCGATCCCTCGCTGATGAGTAATGAAGCCCTTTTGAAGGGGGATCACTGGCAACCGCTCCTCCCCATTCTTGGAGTCGGCCGATCCTATTGGTTTGATGAAACCCATCTCAAAGTGATGCGACATCTCAGTCTCATGCAGTTGATTGATCGCTTTCATGGCTCGGGGCTACTCTTGGGAATTCTAATGACCTTTCTTCTCTGGGTCTGGAAAAATCAGTCGATTTTAGCCCCCCTTCCAATCCCGCGCGACGAACGCTCTCGAAAAATTTCAACACCCCTCCAAAACTTGACTCAACTGTTTCAACGCAATCTTCGCCTCCCGGAACTCTGGAATGAAATGATTCGCGAGTGGACCGTTCATCACCAGGGTGAAGAAGGAGATGCCCGCGCCAATCAAGCACGAAAACATCTTCAGACCCGGCTACGTCAAAAGCCACTCCCTCACCACGCAACCCTGTATCGAGAAGTCACTGAAATTCTGAACGAAAGGAAAAACCATGGAAACGCGACTTGAAACCCTGATGGAGTCCCTGCAGCGGGCTAAAACTGAAATTCAAAAAGTAATCATCGGCCATGACCGAGTCATTGATTGCGCCCTCATTGCCATCTTCACGCAGCAGCATGTACTTCTGGAAGGCTATCCGGGAATCGCGAAAACACTCCTCGTGAAAACATTGGCCCATGTGCTCGGATGTGATTTCTCCAGAATCCAATTCACTCCCGATCTCATGCCTTCGGATATCATCGGCACGTCCGTCTTCAACCTTCAACGCAATGAATTCACCGTCATGCAGGGGCCGGTCTTTACCACCTTTCTGCTCGCCGACGAAATCAATCGCGCTCCGGCAAAAACCCAATCAGCACTCCTCCAAGCGATGGCCGAGCGACAGGTCAGCATCGATCGCACCACCCACACCCTTTCGCCTCTCTTTACGGTTTTTGCCACGCAAAACCCGATTGAGTCCGAAGGAACCTATCCGCTTCCTGAAGCTCAAAAGGATCGCTTTATGTTCAAGCTGAATCTCGAATATCCGACCCGTGAGGAGGAAATTCTCCTCGCACAGCGCACCCTCGGCGATAATTCCCCAGAAAAAGTATTGAGCTCGGGTGAAGTTAAGCCGGTGATTACCCATGAAATGATTCATGAATTTCAACAAGGTCTGAGCCTCGTTCAAATGCGTCAGGAACTCATCGATTACGGAGTTGATCTCGTCCGCGCTTCACGGGAACACCCCGCCACACTCGTCGGCGGCGGTCCACGCGCGACACAATCTCTGCTGCTCGCCAGTCGTGTGCATGCCGCGCTTCAAGGACGGGATTTCGTCACCCCCGATGATCTTCGAACCATGTTCACTCCCGTACTGGAGCACCGACTCCTGCTTCGTCCGGAATTTGAAATTGAGGGGACCGACAGTCGTCTGGTTTTGGATCAGCTCTTGGAAAAAGTCGAAGTCCCTCGCTAAATCCCCATGATTCAACCGACCCCCATCCTTGTCCGCTGCTTCGCCCTGATCGGAATTCCGTTCATGGCTATGACATCGCTTGGTGGATTCCTCTCGGAAATCAGTCTGGTCGCGTTGGCGCTCCTGGTCGTGGCCATCCTCATGGACGCACTTCGAGTCTATGCCAATGAACCGACGATTGAGTGGATCATTCCAAAAAAGGTCCAAGGTCCTGTCGGACAACCGTTGCACGGAAAAATCCAGATCCGCACTTCTGCCGGCTCACCTCTTTTTCTCATGCCCGAACTGCCGCCTGGAATCCAATGGAGTGCCCCGCTGGAAACTTCCGGCGAAGCCATGGAGTTGAATTGGAGCATTGAGGCCGAGCATCGGGGACTGTTTAAAATTGAACGATGGCATTACGCCTCCCTCTCTCCTTTTCGTCTCTGGAGAAAGAAAGCGCGGCATCAACAACGAATGGAACTCTGGATCTATCCGAATCTTTCCCGTGAACGCCGCTCCCTCGCTCCGTTTCTTTTGAAGCGTCTCTGGGAGGGGGAACATTTTCTGCGTCAGAACGGACCCGGGCGCGAATTCGATCGGCTTCGGGAATACACCGTCGGGGACAGCGCCGGAGACATTCACTGGAAAGCCACCGCTCGACATTCAAAAGTGATTAGCAAGACCTATCAAATCGAGCGAAATCAGGAAGTTTATGTCATTCTGGATGCCTCCCGGCTCAGTCTGCGCCCCTCACAGACCGTCCCGGGATTCACTCGCCTGGATCATGCCATCGATGCCACGCTCTGGCTCGGACAAATTACTCAAAAAACCGGTGACCGCTTCGGCATCGTCTCCTTCAGTGACCGACTTCATGATTTCATTCGTTCCGGAACCGGACTCTCGCATTACCAATGCTGCCGAGATTCACTCTTTCAACTTCACGGCCGACGTGTCTCTCCCGATTTCGAGGAACTGATCACCTCCCTCCGGGAACGCCTTCGAAAACGCGCGCTTCTGCTCTTTCTCACCGCACTCGATGACCCGCTTCAGGCGGACCTTTTTCAAGAGCGTGTGCGACTCTTGACTCGCCACCATCTTGTCCATGTCGTCATGCCGGTCGAATCAACCGTCTCACCGATTTTTGATTCACGCCGTCCACTTTCCGAAAAACAAACTCCCCATGAAGCGCTTGCCGGCCATTTACTCTCGTCGCGTCTTCAGGAATTACGGCGAAACCTCTCACAACAAGGAGCCAAACTTTCGCTTTGCGACGAACAGAACTTCACCCGCTCCCTCCTTCAACGTTATCTCGAAATCAAGCGGAGACAGTTTGTATGATCCTTGATCTCAATCGATTCATTCTCCGCGAAGAACCCTACTGGAAAGAGTTGGAGGGACTTCTCGAAGGATGCGAGCACGATCCCGCCGGAAGTCTTGAATTCCAAAAGTTAAGACGTCTTCATTATTTGGTAACACGCACCGGTGCCGCGCTCAACCGGATTGTCACCTTCTCTGCGGAAACTGAAATCCGAAACCGCTTGGAAACGCTCGTCGCAAGAAGTCACGCCCTGCTTCATGCGAGGGAATCAGGTTCCACCGACTGGAGTTTTCGAAAATGGTTCACCCAACAAGCGCCTCAAGCCTTTCGCCGTCGTTTTTCCTACTTCGCCACCGCGCTAACCATCACCTTGTTAGGAGCCCTTGTTGGTGCACTGCTTCTTGGGGGTGACCTTCGAAGCCGTCAGGTCATTTTTCCATTCGAGCATCTCCTCAACTCTCCCAAAGAGCGCGTCCAGGAAGAAGAGACCCGCAAGAAAAATCCGATCGACGAGCATCGGGGTTCCTTCGCAGGACAGCTGATGACTCACAATATCCAAGTCTCCTTGCTTGTCTTGGGAATCGGAATTCTTTGGGGGATCGGAAGTGTGATCTTACTCTTCTACAATGGAGTCATTCTTGGCGCCGTCTGTTATGACTATCTCAATCACGGTCTCGGCGTTTTTCTGGCCGGATGGCTTCTCCCACACGGAATCATCGAAATTCCGGCAATCCTCGTCGCCGGACAAGCGGGACTCCTTCTCGCCCATGCCGTGATTGGTGATGGAAGCGGACGACCGCTTAATTCCCGACTCGCTTCTGTTCAAACCGATGTCCTGCATCTTGCCGGTCTTCTTGCCGTGATGCTCGTTTGGGCAGGAATCATCGAAGCCTTTTTCTCTCAATATCACGAACCGCGACTCCCTTACGCCCTTAAAATCGGGTTTGGAATCTTGGAAGGACTCGTCTTGGTCAGTTATTGGACCTTTGCTGGAAGATTAAAAGAGGAGCCCCCCTCATGAATGCCGTTCAAGATCCCTCCCAGCTCACTCTTGAAACGAGCGAAGGGGTTCTCTTTCGAATCCCCCTCGCCAGTCCTTTCATTCGAGGAATCGCCTGGGCCGTGGACATGCTCTTCATGATGGTGATCTCCAAACTGCTGGAGCCGCTCCTCTTGGGGCTCTCCGCGATTCATCCTGACTGGATTTCAGGACTCTCGATTGTGATTTTTTTTGTGGTGCAAATTCTCTACGCCGTTCTCTTTGAAGGATTCTGGTCGGGACGCACTCCGGGAAAAGCGCTCCTCGGTCTCCAAGTGGTCGATGCCCAAGGACTCGCCTTAACACTCAAGCAAGTTTGGATTCGAAATCTCCTCCGCTTCGTGGACCTCATTCCAGTTTGCTATCTTCTTGGAGGAATCGTTTCCCTTTGCTCCCCCCACTATCAGCGCATCGGAGATTGGGCCGCCAATACCGTGGTCATGCGTCGTCGCAAATCCAATCCCTTTTCCATTCAATCCATCGAGTCGACTCGCTTTAACTCCATGGAACGCCACCCCCAAGTGATCGCCCGCCTTCGGCAGGAGCTCTCCCCGGATGAGGTCGCGCTCGCCTTTGAAGCGCTTCTTCGTCGAGATACGCTCAATCCGGAAGCCCGAATTCAAGTCTTCGAAAAGATTGTCGAAAATTGGAAATCGCGCATCCGTTTTCCGGAAGAAGATCTCCATGGAATCTCTCCCGAAAATCGAGTTCGCAATACCTTGGAACTTTTATTAAAAGGACGAAAATCATGAATCATCACATTCCGCACCGGCGTTCTCTCTTCTCCCCCAATCGATTGTACATCGGACTACTCATTCTGATCCTTCCCTTGATCGGATTGGCTGCGGAGGATCCGGGCGAGACCGCTTTCAAGCGACTCTTCGACACCCCCGAGGATGGATGGAAACGACTGAACGATCATTTCCTCAATGGAAGAGAAAAGAGTCTTGAAACGGTTTCGGGGCTCTACGCCTTCAAATTTTCAAAAGACCCCCGGTTTCTCGTTGCCAAAGGAACCCTCGAGACTTTGAGTTTTTTCAAAGATCGAAATCTTTCCCGGGCAACCAACTATTTTGATCAGGCAAATCGCACCACTCCTGAATCCCTATATCAGAAGGCCGCCTCACTGGCTCTGCCCATTCTTCATGGGGACAAGGAGCTTCCCGCTTCTTTCAACCAACTCGAAACCTTGGTCGATCAAAATCCGCAAGAGCCGCTGCTACGCCTTCTCTTCGCCACCCTTGCCTACAAAATCTCGACCGAAGATATGAAACAGATGACTCGTGATGACAATGAAGTGATTCAGCTCAGTCTTTACCATTATCGTGTCTGCCTGAAAGCTTGGAATCAGAACGATGGCGGCGCCAAAATCAATGCGAATATAGCCGCCCTGATCGAAAGCCGCGGCTGCGTTGAAGAAGAGCTCAAACACCGCGTGCTCGTCGAAAAATACGATCCGACTCCAACGAGCATCGGCGAAGTCGCCTTGGGCTTTGCCATGACCGGCAAGGCGAAAGAAGGCCTGGAAAAACTGGATCAACTTTTCAAAGACCACCCCAAGAACTATTACACCCACTATTACCGCATTCAGTATTTTAAATATCTCGATCAAGTGACGGAAGCCTACGCGGCCTGCCAGGCGGGACTCGCCCACCATCCGAACACTTCTCGACTTTGGGAGGAAGCCGGACGACTCGAAGAACGTCTGACTAAGCCGTCAGATGCCGAAAAAAGTTACACGAAGGCACTTGAGTTCGATAAAGACAAGGGTTACCCCCGACGTCGTCTCCGCTACCTCTACGAAACCCGAGGAGCCTATGATGACGCCTGGAAGCTGGAGCAGGAAAAGCCACGCAATCCGAAGCAGAAACTGAGTAGCGACATTTATTTCCGTGCGATTGAACAAAACCGTGAGAAGGAAGTGGAAGCCCTCCTACAAAAGAATCCCGAACTCCTCAACAAACCCGATCCCGAAGATGCCAATCAAACTCCCCTCATGAAAGCCACTCAATGGGGAGCGACCCGCGTCGCCCTTCTTCTGATGGAGCGAGGCGCCGATCTGAAAGCGCTCGATAACTACCGGTGCAATTTGGCTCACTACGCCTGTTATCATGGCAGAACCTTTCTTTTGGAGAAATACCTCGATCAAGGAGTGGATCCTTGGGTCATCAATAAAAACAATTATTACGCCCCCAATATCGGCGTCAATCACTCACATCCTGAGTGCGTTCAATCCCTGATCAAAAAACTTCCTGTCGAAAAATATCCTACAGAATACACAAGCGTCTTCATCATGTGCGCCGGTTGGAATCAATTCGAACAGATGAAAATTCTGAACAAGAACGGGATCACATTCGATCAGGCTGATCCGGAAACCGGTGAAACCCCTCTGATGCGGAGCGCACGATGGGGGCAATGCAACATCATCCACTATCTTCTTAAGAATAATGCCTCCGCAAGCATCATCGACAAAAAGTCGCAAAACGCGCTGCACTATCTTTTTGAAAACAAAAAGCAAACCCCCAATATCGAAATTTATCGACGGCTCATTCAAGCAGGTGCCAACCCCGAACAACCCAATAAGGAAGGCAAAACCCCAACGCAACTTCTCAACCAATCGATTGCCAAAAAATTCTTTGAGTGATGAGCCGCTTAACTCTTCTTCTCGGGATCCACGGCAACCGTTCCCGGTTTCTCGGGCTGAGCGGCAGGCTTTTCGGATTCCGCTAATTCACGCTCAAATTCCGAGCGGGCTTTTTTAAACTCGCCGACGCTCCGACCCAAGCCGCGGGCCAATTCCGGGATTTTTTTGGCACCAAAGAGCAACACAATCACGATAAAAATTAAAATAAACTCTTGTCCGCCAAGATTCATAAACGCGAGCGTCGTATTCATTCCCTCTACCCTATGACTTGTATTTTAAAATGGCAAGTGCCGACCTTTTCCCATTCCTGTCCAAAATAGACTCCGATTTGAGAGGTAAATAGGGATGGGGGATTGAATTGGCGGACTTCGCGATTTTGACCTGCCCGCATTGCTACGCAAAGCGTTGCGGGCGGGGGTAAAACCGGTTTTAACCGCAAAGGCTCGACGACCTCAACGTTTTGTTGGTTTGGATCTGAATACAAAATTCCTCCTTTGAGCTTTTGCGTCGTCGCCCTGCCCGCAATGCCTACGGCATAGCCGTTGCAGGCGGGGGTGGAAA
>CAZKRU010000031.1:0-44839 GCA_964555235.1 uncultured Verrucomicrobiota bacterium | reverse complement strand
AAACCTTTTTTATTCTACGAAATATTCACCCATTCCTGTGGGATGGCTGTGAAAATAGTTTGATTTTTATCTCATTTAACGCTCCGCACCAAAAAACAAATCGTTGGTGTCCAAGATAAAAATTATCTATCAACGAGACTCCCCCTTCGAGCCCTTGGAGTCCCGCCCGCAACGCTGCGCGTAGCGCTGCGGGCTGGACGTTGCGGTTGAGTCATATCGTAGAAGTTTCCACCCCCGCCTGCAACGGCTATGCCGTAGGCATTGCGGGCAGGGCAACGACTCCAAGGCGCAACGAAAGGGATTTATTTTCAAATTCAAACCGTTGAGGCCGTCGAGCCTTTGCGGTTAAAACCGGTTTCACCCCCGCCCGCAACGCTTTGCGTAGCAATGCGGGCAGGTCAAAATCGCGAAGTCCTCCAATTCAATCCCCCCCCTCTTGGTTTATCCTCGGAGATCGGGCTTTGTTTTGGACAGGGATGTCACCGAAGACAAAAAATGGTTCGCGCTCCTTCTTCGGTTTAGTCATGATCTCCTCCCTTCATGCGTATCTCTGTTGTCGTTCCCTGTCGAAATGGCATGCCCTACCTTCCGCTCTGCTTGGAAGCGCTTCAGGCCAATGCCAAGGGGCTCGATGTCGAAATCCTTTTTCAAGACGGCGGCTCAACGGATGGCAGTCTTGAAGTCGCCCAAAAAGCACTCGGAACCGATCATGTTTTTTCAGAGCCGGATCTCGGACCGGGCGATGCCGCAAATCGCGCCTGGAAAAAAAGTACGGGGGAAATTCTCGGCTGGTCTTTCGTTGACGATTACTTTCTTCCCGGATCCCTTCAAGCCGTTCATGACGCCTTTGAAAAAAATCCAACCGCACGCTGGGTGATCGGCTGTTATCAAGTCATCGATGCCAATGGCCTCCCGGTCCGACGCCTTCATGTCCGTTATAAAAATTTTGCGGTGCGACGGTTTTCCCGGACCTGGCTCCTGATGGAAAATATCGTTCCGGCTCCCTGCGTCTTTTTCCGACGCGATCTCTGGGAGGAGGCGGGCGAAATCCTGACGGAACAAGCCTCGCTGGCGAATGATTACGAATACTGGCTCCGCCTCTCCAAAATCGCCCCCCCCCTGATTCTAAATCAAAAACTGACCGCCTTCCGATGGCATGAAAGCTCCACTTCAGGCCGTCGCTGGCGACAACAATTCAAGGACGAGCTCCGTGCCTGCTATTATCACACCCGCAATCCTCTCATCCGATTCCTTCACACCCTCGTCTACCTCCGAAACATCGCGCTCTACAATCTCATCCGCTGGTAACGAAAGGATCATAAGACCACCATCCGGTCTCGCGCAGTGTCGCTGAGGCGCTGAGATTTATGGATCTCAAAACAAATACCCTCTCCGCGACTCGGCGTCTCCGCGCGAAAAAAAACAAATCATATCACGATCCATTAACGAGAACACCGCGCGAACCCCCTCTCCTCTCCTCATCCAGGAATTTTCTACAAGAAAGTGACCTCTGAAAAGACCGCCGCTTGCCCTCGATAAACGTTCCCCGCATCGACAAGATTCCACACCGTCGCTTTTTGAATCAGGAAGCGTCTCCCCTTTTGCGAAATCCGGACCCCTTGATAATCGGAAATAAAACCATCTCGCGTCACCCGTTCCAATAACCGTTCCCGCTCTTCTCTCGCCACCGGCTCTGCCGTCAGTCGGGACGGAGTCCGGGTCAACTCCTCCCAACTTGTCTCCCAGAGTTCCAGAGCTCTTCGATTTCCATAGTTCAAGATCGGATCCGCTTCGACTCCGTGCGAGACCAAAGCAAATGACGCCTCAAAAAGGGCTTGGACCGAATCCTCACCCACAGGCAGAAGGGGGCGACCGACCCAGCGTTGATAGCTACTCAAAAGGAGCGCCACATGATTGTAACCCCTCTCCGTTTTCAAAAAATCAGGCATCTCCATGGGATCGTTATGGCTGAAATTGGAATTAGTTTCAAATCCGTAAAATTCATGCTGGTCTTTTCCAGTTTTCACGTCAAAAAGGCACGGAACCAGCTAAGGAAACACACATGAGCAACACCTTTGTATCCAGTCTCGATAATTCCGTGGAATCGCTCAAGCGCTCCATTGTCGAAAATCTCAAGTTCCGGATGGCCCGTTTCCCCGATGCCGCCTCGTCCCACAACTGGACCACTGCAACCGCCATGACCGTACGGGATCGGATTCTGGAACGTCTGATGCAAACGCAAGCCGTTCACCACAATGAAAACGTCCGCCGCGTGCATTATTTCTCCCTGGAGTTCCTCATGGGCCGGATGCTCTCCAACAATCTCTATAACACCGGTCTTTTTGAAAATGCCTCTCAAGCCCTGAAAGAACTCGGTCACCCGGTCGAAGTCCTCCGGAATGAAGAGTACGACATGGCCCTCGGTAACGGCGGTCTCGGCCGACTCGCCGCCTGCTTCCTCGACTCACTCGCGACCCTCGACTACCCGGCAATTGGTTACGGCATTTATTACGAGTTTGGACTCTTTCGTCAGGAATTTGTGAATGGCACCCAGGTCGAACATCCGGACAGTTGGCTCCGTTTTGGAAATCCGTGGGAAATTGTCCGCCCGGAGTACACTCAGACCATCGAGATGTACGGCGAAGTCGAAGACATCTTTGATCATGTCGGAAATTATCGTGCTCATTGGGTCAAAACCCGGAAAATCGTCGGCGTTCCCTTTGACATCCCCATCTGTGGTTATGATACGAACACCGTCAATTTTCTGAGACTCTGGAGATCCAAGTCGTCGGAAGAATTCGATTTGGATGCCTTTAATCAAGGGGGCTACGTCGATGCCGTTCGCGAGAAAGCCCTCGGGGAAACAATCTCAAAAGTCCTTTATCCCAATGACAAAACCGAAAGCGGCAAGGAACTTCGGCTCGTTCAGCAATATTTCTTCGTCGCCTGCTCCCTGCGCGACATCATTCGCCGCTACAAGGGAAGCAATGCGGGATGGGATGCCTTCCCGGACAAGGTTGTGATTCAACTGAACGACACCCATCCGGCGATTGCCATTGCCGAGCTCATGCGAGTGCTCCACGACGAAGAGACGCTGACTTGGAACAAAGCCTGGTCGATTGTGACCCGCACCTTTGCCTACACCAATCACACACTCATGCCGGAAGCCTTGGAAAAATGGAGCACCGGGCTGTTCCACAAGGTCCTCCCACGCCATCTCCAAATCATTTTTGAAATCAATAAGCATCATCTGGCTGAAGTTGAAAAGCACTGGCCCGGAGAGACCGACAAGGTGCGTTCCCTCTCGCTCATTGAAGAGGGAGGCACGCAGATGGTTCGAATGGCACACCTCGCGGTCGTCGGTTGTTTCTCAGTCAACGGCGTCGCGGCAATTCATACCGAACTCTTGAAGAAAAATCTCTTTCCTGACTTCAACGAGCTCACCCCGACGAAATTCAATAACAAAACCAACGGGATTACCCCCCGTCGCTGGTTGCAAGCCTGTAATCCGCGCCTCTCCGGGCTGATTACCTCGAAAATCGGCGGCCATTGGCCCAAAGATATTGAAGCGCTTCGCAAACTTGAAGCCTTTGCGGATGATTCCGAATTCCAGCATGAATTCATGTCGATCAAACACCAGAACAAGGTGGAGCTCGCCCAGATCATCAAACGCGATTGCGATGTCGTCGTCGATCCAAGCGCGATTTTTGACGTTCAGATCAAACGCTTGCACGAATATAAACGACAGCACCTCAATCTACTCCATATTCTCACCCTCTACCGCCAGATTCTTCAAAACCCGGATATGGAAATTCATCCGCGCGTCTTCCTCTTTGCCGCCAAAGCCGCTCCCGGCTACGATCTGGCAAAAACAATCATCAAGGCGATCAATTCCGTTGCGGCAAAGATCAATTCGGATGAGCGGGTGAAGGACCGACTCAAGGTCGTTTTCCTTCCAAACTACCGGGTCTCCTTGGCTCAACGCATCATTCCCGCTGCCGATATTTCCGAACAAATCTCCACAGCAGGAACCGAAGCTTCCGGCACTGGAAATATGAAGCTCGCCCTGAATGGCGCGCTCACGGTCGGCACTTTGGATGGAGCCAACATCGAAATCGGTCAGGAAGTCGGCGCGGACAATATCTTCATCTTCGGACACACCGTCCCTGAGGTCGAAGAACTGAAGCGCAAAGGCTACAACCCGGTCGAGTACTATAATTCCGATGATGAACTCAAGGCCGTGGTCGATTGGATCGGATCCAATTATTTCACGCCGAATGATCCGGTCGGAATTCTCTCCCCCCTCAAAAACAGCCTCCTCTCGGGAGGCGATCCCTACCTCGTGCTGGCCGATTATGCCAAATATTGCGAATGCCAGAAGCAGGTTGATGCCGCCTATCGGAACAAACCCCGCTGGGCAAAGATGGCGATTCTCAACACCGCGCGCGTCGGAAAGTTCTCCAGTGATCGAACGATCAACGAGTACGCCCGCGAAATCTGGAAGTTGAATCCGGTGAAGGTGTAAGAATCCCTCCACTGGTAGGGCGACCTCGATGAGGGCGCCGCGGCTTTGGGATTGGAGAATTAAGGACCGACGCCCTCATCGAGGTCGCCCTACCAATTTGAAAAATCATTTGTCAAACGGCCATCGACGATTATGGTAGTCGCCCTATGACACTGACGGAAAAACTCCTGGCGCGAGCCAGCGGAAAAAAACAGGTCCAACCCGGCGACAACGTCTGGGTGAATGTGGACGTTTTGATGACTCACGATGTTTGCGGTCCGGGAACGATCGGGGTCTTCAAACGCGAGTTTGGACAAACTGCCAAGGTCTGGGATAAAAAGCGTATTGTGATCATTCCGGATCACTATATTTTCACCGCCGACTCGAAATCGAATCGCAACGTCGACATCCTGCGCGACTTCTCACGGGAACAGGGTCTCTCCTATTTTTACGACGTCATTGACGATCAAAATGGCACTTGGAAATTCAACGCCGAAAAAGGGCTTCTCAAAAAACAGTACGGCGCCAGCTATGCCGGTGTTTGCCACACTGCTTTGGCAGCAAAAGGGCATTTGCGACCCGGGGAAATCCTCCTCGGCACCGACAGCCACACCTGCATGGCGGGAGCCTTCAATCAATTTGCCACCGGAATCGGAAACACCGACGCCGGGTTCGTCATGGGAACAGGGAAACTCTTACTCAAAGTCCCGGAGACGATGCGTTTTTTCCTCGAAGGTTCAATTGCCAAGGGGGTCATGGCGAAGGATGTCATTCTTCATGTCATCGGAATGATCGGATTTGAAGGAGCCACCTATCGCGCGATGCAGTATGAAGGACCGGGCATCAAATCGCTGAATATGGATGATCGCATGACGATTACCAATATGGCAATTGAAGCCGGTGGTAAAAACGGAATCTTCCCGTGTGACGAGCAGACGCTTGCGTATGTCAACGAACGAACGAAACTGAATGGAACGAAATCAGATTTCACTCCGGTCGACATTGATTCCGATCAGAAGTTTTCCTATGAAGCGCGAATCGACCTTTCCAAACTCGAGCCGACGATCGCCATGCACCCCGATCCGGGCAATCGCGCGCTTGCCAAGGAATTGGGACACATCGGACTGGATCGCGCCTACATCGGTTCCTGCACTGGAGGAAAAACCTCGGACTTTATCGCCTTTGCGAAGATTGTTCAGGGGAAAAAAGTCAAAATCGACACCTTCGGCGTTCCGGCAACGCCCGATGTCGTTCACGAACTCAAAACCACAAGCTTGGGCGATACAACCGTCTGGGAGGCCTTGGAATCTGCTGGCGTCCAATTAACGGAAAATGCCTCTTGTGCCGCCTGTCTCGGCGGGCCCCAGGATACGTTCGGACGATTAAACAAACCGATGAATTGCATCTCGGCGACGAATCGCAATTTCCCGGGACGCATGGGACACAAGGAGTCGAAGGTCTACCTCGCCTCTCCCTACACCGTCGCCGCCTCGGCGCTCACAGGCAAAATCACCGATCCGCGGGAATATCTCAGCTAAGGGAACCGATGCGATTCGCCATTTACGCCTTGGCTTTGGTGGGACTTTTCATTGGCGGTTGTGCCGGATTCAAATCGGCAAATAACCAGGAGTTCAACTTGATTACAACGAGCAAGACTCCGCTCTTTAAGACCGGCCCGTACCAGTCGACCCCTCCGGATCTTTATTTGGAGGCCGGTTCCCGCATCCGAATGATCCGTGCTGAAGGCGAGTACGTGCAAGTCGAAACGATTTCAGGCGTAATGGGATATATCTCATCGCGCGACGTCGGTCCTGATCCCAATTAACAGCCCTCATGGAAACGGCGCCTTCACCCCTTCCACAAATTCCAGAAGGGAAGCGCGTCCCTTTTTCACTGAATGTTTCCCCGCTGATTCCTGGTTTTTCCATTCGTCTCGCCTGGCCACAACCGTCGAAAACTCCCCCCTCGTTTCTTCGGATCACCATCGGACTCGACAGTCGTGAGGAGGCGAAGGTTGGAGTGCGTCTCGCCCGTTCCAAAAGAGAGCTCGGGATGTTTGATCTCCGATTTTCAGATGCGTTACAACTCTGTCAGATCGCTTTAAATGCAAAAGATCATGCCGCCATACACGAGGAAGGGATCGAACTCTACGCAACCCAAGGAACGACTTGGATGATCCGGAACGATCCCCGCCACCGGGCCGAACTTATTCCATTTCTCCCCAATCTCATTACGCCTCCCGCACTCAAACCGCGTGAGGCATTTCTCAAACGTCTTCTCTCTCCCGCCTCGGTGCAGCCTTTCGGCTGGAAGGAGGGCTGTGTTCTCGAGGGAATCGATGCCCTCCGGAAATTGATCCCGGATGAACGCTTGGAGGAGGCGCATCAAGCCCACTGGAATTTTTTCCTTCGAGGAGGTGAGCTTTCGTACGAAGATCCGACCAGCACCCCTGCGGACGAAACGATCTATGGAGCCGATGCAACGCTACCGTTTGCCTCGCTCGCCCGAAGAAATCCGAAACATCTGCTCCTCACTCAAGTGACTCAATTCTGGAGCAAAAACCTCAGCCCCGATGGTCTCATTTTGGATGCCGATACCCTGACCGCAGAAGGAGCCTACACCGTCGCTTATCCAATGGCACTCCTGGCCAAACTCCAAAATGAAACTCGGTGGGAAAGCGTCGCACTCCAGCAAATCGAAGGCTGCTGGAAAAAACTCTTCGATGAAAATGGCGTTTTTTACCTTCGCCACCATCGCGATGGACGACGCACCTTTCCGCAATGGACCCGGGGCATGGCCTGGCTTCTCCTTGGAACCGTTAAAACCGTGACGATCCTCCAGATGTGTCCCCCCGCACTTCGTCAAAAAATTTCCGATCTTGCCGTCACCCTCAAATCCTTTCAGCGGGAAGATCATCTCTGGGGAAATTTTCTCGAAGATGCCGTGGGCCCGCCCGACACCTCCGGTTCGGCCGGAATTGCAGCAGCGATGGCACTCGCCGAACGACACGAACTCATTCCCCCCTCGGGATTTCTCGAATCCGGTAAAGAGACCCTCAAGTCTCTCGAATCCTGGCTCACCCCCGACGGTTTTCTCGGCGGCTGCGCACCGCCCAACAAAAGTGGTGAAGAACTTCAACGCACCGACTACCGAATCCTCTCCCCGATGGGAATGGGCCTCATGGCTCAACTTTGGGGGGCGGTTGAGGGAGAGATGAGTTCGTAAAGCCCCTCGTTCATTCCCCCACCAACATCGCCGCAACCTGTGCCGCGATCATTTGAGCGGCCACCTCGTACGAAATGCGATCCGTATTCAAAGTCAGATGATAGTGTGTCGGATCATCGATTGCGTGATGGTAATACGTTCGAAGATAATGGGAGCGACCGGTATCCTCCTGCTCTATTTTCTCAACTGCTTCCTCCTCATTAAGCCCGAGATGCTCCATGAGATGCTTCACCCGCTTCTCCGGAGTTCCGACCAAACGAACGTGAAAGGTGTAAGGATGTTTTTCCAAGATCGCATGAGCACCACGACCCACAATCACGGCATTTCCCCTCTGGGCAATCCGATGAATCGTCTCCTCAGTACTTCTCACCAATTCGCGAGCCGTGGTCTTGAATCCCAGCGAAGCACTGCTCGTGAGCTCAAGCGGACGCAATGCATCTTCGGGAAAAAGTTGAGCAAGGTAAGCAGGAAGCTCGTGTTCCTTTAAAACCTGATCGATCAGGTTCAAATCATATAAGTTCCACGGGTTCGGAGCCGTCAGGGCATTCAGTTTATCAAGCAACTTCCTTGCCACCGAAACGCCACCGGCCCCTGCGGCACGCGATAACGTCACCACCGGGCGAATCCCTTGGGAAGTGGAAGTCTTGGGAGTCAACTTCTTCTGAGGAATGGGCAGCGATGTATTCATGACGATCTCCTGCTAAGAAGATACCTCAGAATCTCAAATCGATCGAATGAGAAGATTTAATTACGGCTTAAACGAATCTGATCCATCTGAATGTCCTGAACCCTTATTTAAACCATGCTTCAGGAAGGAACGGGCGCTGCGCCGCCAGAAGCTTTTCCATGAGTGCTTCGGTGTCCGGAATACTCCGTACCAACATGCTGGCGAGCAACGCCTGGCGTAAAATTCCCCGGTCACACTGAATCGCTGCATCCACCGCGAGTTCATGTTCATCCAACACATGGTGCATCCAACCCGCCAGCGGACGCGGCATCTCGCCAAAGGGAATCGGTGTAATCTGATGACGATCCACCACGCACGGAAGCTCAACCACTGCATCCTGAGGAAGGTTTGAGATCGCTCCGTGATTCACGGTATTCAGGTACCAGCGCTTCCCTAAGCCACACCAGATATCTTCAATAATATCGGAGGCATGGTCGGCATGAGTTTTTTCAATAAAGTCTTGAGTCGTCCGGGTTCCTGAGGCGATCGCCTTCATGTCGTCATGACAGGACTTCATCCACTCGCGGCGCACCTCAACCGACCAGCGGTTGATCTTCGCTGCATTTTCTTTCAGAAAATCGTGACCCTGGAAGAACGGAAGATATTCCATCGTATGCCAGACACACATCGGAACATAGCCGATCGATTCTGCCAATTGACTGGAGATTTGTGCGGCCAGTTGTCGTTTTCCGCTCTCTGCATTGGCGTGATGCTCCGAACTTAGATCGTTTTTAAGGGAGCGACGCACTTCAGGAAGGAGGTCTTTCCCGTCCAAAGAGAGTTCCGTCAGCCAATTAAAGTGATTCACGCCACCGACCTTAATCTTCACGCGACGCTCAATTTCCTCGGGGATTTTTCCGGATTCATCCGCCAATCCCGCCTTTTTCATCACCCGGCGATCATATTCGGGATTATGGGGCCCATCGCAAATCGCCAGCCACTTGAGATTCGGAAACTGACGCTTCATCGCAATTCCCATCGCCGTCGTCGGATTCACCCAGTTGACAATCCACGCATCCGGACAAATCTTCTCAACATCCTTCAACATCATCGCCTGACGAGGCACCTCACGAAGCGTCCGGAAGGTTCCACCAATACTGATCGTGTCCGCAGAGCAAAGCGTGATCCCATACTCTCCCGTGAGTTGGGCATCCATATTTCTCAATTCGACACCGTTCACCGCAAAGGCCAAAATGACAAAATCCGCTCCCTTGAGCACTTCCCGATAATCGGTCGTCGCCTCAATTTTCAAAGGAACCTTGCAATATTCCTTGGCCCGCTCCGCAATCTGTTTCATCGTCTGGAGAATTTCTGGGTTTGTGTCGACGAGAGAGAGGACTCCCCCGGCAAACGCCGGCTTGGAAACCATGCTCCAGATGGTTTGACGCCCAAAAAACGCACTTCCCGCCCCGATCAAGACAACTTTAGGTGAACTCTTCATAGAGATAGATTTACATCATATATGAATGATCTCTAGAGGAGAGTTGTTGTAGTTTCTGGACTTTTGTGACAGTATTACGAGGCATGAAGCCGTTCCGACGCCTTTACTTTCGAACCTCCACACGTCCACTGCTCTCCGTCCCCTTTCGCGTTCGATCCGTAGGACATTACCGCGTGGATGCGAGTTGGAATGAAGTCCCTGCCATCAAAAAGTTTTACCAGTTCTTCTGGGTCATCTCAGGAAAGGGCTCCGTTTTTCAAGAAAATCGATGGCGCACAGCTCGCTCTCATCATGTTTTTATCTATCGCCCCGGAGACCTCCACCAACTCCGCGCCGAAAATGAAACTTGGGAGTACCGCTGGTTTACCGTTCACGAAGGCCTCACGGACGCCCTCGTGAAAAGCTTTGGAGTCGTCCCCTCCTTCCCCCGAAATGTCGGCCTTTGCCCTCACGAACTTTTCCTCAAACTTGAAGCGCAGATTCAAAACCATCGCGCCAATGCCGAACTCGAAGCCACCGCCACCGCCTTTGAACTCATCACACGCGCCCTCTCGACACAGCGGAGCATTCCGACCGATCAAAATACCCTCGTCAGCAAAGTCGTTCACGCCCTCGAAAGTCTTTCGGCCGATCCACTCTTTTCCATCGAAGGACTTGCCGATAGTTTAAAAATCCACCGCTCCTCCCTCACCCGCCAATTCAGCGCTCAAACCGGACTCTCCCCCGTGGAATACCTCCTCAACATCCGCATCCAACGCGCCGCCTCCCTTTTGAGAGAAACCAACGAAAGCATCGCAGAAATCGCCAGAAAGAGCGGCTTCACCGATCCGAATTACTTCGCCCGCATTTTCCGAAAGCGAACCGAGCTCTCTCCTAAGGGATTTCGGAATTATAGTTGATCACTAGCCTTGGTAGGGACACATCTCCTGCCTGCCCCGAATGTTTTTCGGGTAGGCATCCGCCGCCTACGGCGAGACGTCCCTACTAAGAGATCAGAAAAGAGATGAATTAAATCCTGTTTAACCGCGACGACGCAAAGACCTCAAACCTTCGAGCCTTGGAGTCGTTGCGGTTAAAGCCGGCTTCACCCCCGCCTGCAACGCGTATTGCGGGCAGGTCAAAACCGCGAAGTCCTCTAATTCAATCCCCCCCGTTATCCACTTGCCCCCGCCCTCCCTCTTGGCATTCTTGAAGTGAAACCTCACCCATGACCACGCTTCGCCGCTATTTTGAAATCTATCGAGTCCTCTTTCGGAACTCATTGATTCGCGAAATGAATTTCGCCGCCAATTTCTGGCTTTGGCTTTTAACAGAATTCCTCTGGTTCGCCGCTCAACTTGGACTCGTTGAAGTGATCTTTCGCCACACCGAAAATCTCGGCGATTGGACCCGCTGGCAGGTGATTTTACTGATCGGAACCCATCAACTGACGAGTCAGCTCTTTCAGGCGATCTTTTATCAAAACCTCGCTAATCTTCCAGAACTGGTTCGGACCGGAAAACTCGATTTTCTGCTCCTCCAACCAATCAACAGCCAATTCGCCGTCTCCACAAAACAGTTTGGTTTCGATAATCTGGTCAATGCTCTGATCGGAATCGGATTCGTCCTCTTTGCCTGCGCCAAACTCCAGATTCATCCTTCCGCCGCACAGGTCGCACTCTATCTCCTCGCCATTCTCCTCGGTCTCTCCATTCATTATGCCTTGCTCTTTATCCTCACGACACTCTCCGTCTGGATGATTCGGGCTCAGGGCGTGATGTTCGGCTATTATCACCTCATGAATCTCGCCCGCTATCCGGATGTTGTCTACCGCAACGCGCCAAAAGCGTTTCGCTACATTTTCTCACTCGCTATCCCCGTTCTCGTCGTCGCCAATGTACCGACACGAATCCTCGCTGGCATTCAACACGGCCCTTCACTTTACCTCACCGCACTGGCTCTCGGAATCGGATCGCTTGGAATCTTCACCTTCTCCGTTCTCTTCTGGCGCTTTGCCATGAAGCACTACACCAGCGCGAGCAGTTAGAGGAGTCCATCAAGTAGGTTGATTTTTCGCGCAGTGGCGCCGAGACGCAGAGGTTGCTTTATTCAAATCAAAAATTTTTAAGTAAACACCGCGACTCAGCGCCACTATGCGAAAAAACAGTTTGTGGAGCTCAGTCCAAAAACCACTCACGCTCTTCGGACGTCGGAATCCGGCAGGTCTCTTTTTTCCCAAAAATCCGATAGCGAAATTTTGAAACTAATTTATAGCCCAGATCCATTACGAAAGCCGGAATCACTCGAAAAACGCCCAACCACCTCCAAGGTGCAGGAAGTTCTGCCAACACCATCAACACCCCTCGACTCCGAATATAAATCGCCTCACGATTCACCACCCGAATGGTAACCACGAGAGAATCCGTCCCTTCCAACCAGGGGGAACGCTCCAAGAGCTGTGCAAACGTTTTTCCTTGGAGTGGAGCAAAGCGGATCAGATGAGAAGGATCGCGGCGGATCACAAAGTTCACAAAACGGTGACAAAGTCCACAGACTCCATCAAAATAGATAATCACCGAACAGCTGGAAGCTGAACTCGTTGATTTCGAAAGAATGGAAGTCTGGTATCCGGGCTTGGCATCCTCACGAGACATGGACTCACCCTAACCTCATTTTATCGCAAAAGCAATCCACGACCCACCTTTTGCGAATCTTGCCCCAATCATTAGCGTAAAACCGAGATCGCTGATTTTTTCACACAAAGGCACGAAGCTCACGAAGTTTTACTCCAGGCAGGAAATTGTTTTTGATGAACAAACAAAAAATGGCATTTCTTGGTGGCTTTGTGTGAGACCTCACCCTTTTTTCTTATTTCCATAGAATCGCTAAAGATTGGGGAATCTTGTGCTTTCTGTGACTCAATCAACCTCAATCCCCTTCACGGACTTGTGGAACCACCTCTGCCGGCATCGCTTTTTGAGTTTCGCGAACTTGAATCGTGCGCGAGACCCGATTAAAAACACCGACGACCGGAACCCCTTCGCGGTTTACCAGTTCTGCCGTAAAGTCGTAACGCCCGGGCTTGAGATTTTTCCAATAGACCGCCTTCCCGGGCTTCTCCATCCCCTCGATATTTTGAAGGCGATAGCGTACCCGAAATGCATCCGAGTTATCTGGAATATTATGACAAAGGCAATCAAACCAGAGCGAATCCTCGGGCGTTAGATCCAGGTTTCCCTGCAGCGGGAGGTTTACCGTTAGGTAGGGAAGCTCAGGATTGGTATAATTTTGAAAATCCTTTTTCCGAACAAAGAAGTGAACGAACGCGAATGCCTTGGAATCCCTCAGCAATTTTCCATCCGGCTGAACCGCAAAAACCCGAATCGTATGCCCCCCTTCCGAAAGATCTCGGAGGGTCAACGGGCGCTTTAACGAATCCACCGCAATGGGCGATTGATTATCAAGGACCACATGAAGTCGGTTTCCATTCGGAGCCAGGCGATAATTTTTAACTTCAAAAAAGAAATCGACTTCGGAACCACTGATTACTGATTCCGTTTTGGGAGCAAGCACGTTCACCTGAACCGAGGTAAGCGCGTCGAGCGGCTTTCCATCGTAGCCAGGCTCCACCGGTTCCGCCGGTTCGACTGGGAGCGCAGGAACTGCAGGCGCGATCGGCGGCTCCGCAGACAAGGGAACTGCTACCAACAGAATGCCAAGAATGAGAAAACGAAACCTCCAATTCACGGTAGGGAATGGTGCCGCGATCCGAGAAAAATGGCGAGGGTTTTTTCAAATCCTCTGAAAACAGTGAAATCCAGAGAGAATTTCCTCACACGAAGCTCCTGCCCGTGGAACGTGCTGACACGGTTGTGAAGTGGATTCATCTCTCGCTAAGCCCGCCAAGGCGCCAAGCGTTTGGATTTAAAACAAATATATCTTCCGATTGTGACCTGGTGCCTTTGTGTGAGAGAATCCGATTATATAGATTTTCGCTACCCCGCGGGTGCCTTCGCTCGGTTTCGATTCCAGCCATTTCGGTTGGGAGCCTTCGGAAGCTCCCGCGACGCAAGCACCTCCCAGTGCGGAAGTTGAAAGTCTCGACGCAAGATCTGAAAAAAGTTCTCATTCACCTCGACTCCAAAAATCGCCTTGGCTTCCAGATCCGCATACGTTCCGTCCGCCTTCAGACATCTTAATTGAAGCTTGGTCGGTCCAGCATGATCCATGATCTTTTCGTGAAATTGCTTGAGCCGTTCCGGCGTCCAATCCGCCAGAGGAATTTCCACCCGCAATGCCTGATAAAGCCGGATACGCGCCGTCTCGAGCATCAGCATCTCACGAACGCGCAGTTTTGCCGGCTCTTCCCGTCGATCAATCGATCCAGCAATCACGACAATATCACCCGCCTGAAACGGTTTCTCCCATGCCACGTATTCTGTGTTGAACGCCAGAACCTCGATCGCCCCGGTCTGATCTTCCAACGTACAGCGCGCCCACGGTTTGTTTTCTTTACTCATGCGCACTTCGACCTTGGTGAGAATTCCCGCCAATCGCGTGTCGCGATCCGTATCATTGGTTGCCAACTCCGCAATCGTGCGAAGCTGAAGCCCTCGAATCTCCGCCATGTAATCTTCCAGCGGATGACCGCTCAAATAAATACCGATCAACTCCTTTTCATAGCCGAGCCGCTGCCGGGTCGGCCATTCCGGAAGGATCGCATTTCGCTTTTGGGAAGTGCTCTTGGTGCTCGGAGTCTCCCCAAGCAGATCCAGCAACGACCCTTGCCCCACTTCGCGATCCTTGGCATCACGACTGGCTTGAGCGAGGACGGAATCAATCTCCGAAAACATTTGTGCCCGAGTTTCGCCAAGACCATCACAGGCCCCGGTCTTGATCAAACTTTCGAGCGTCTTTTTATTCACCACCCGCGGTTCAACGCGAGCACAAAGATCCGAAAGATTTTTAAAGGGATCCCCTTTCTTGCGCGCCTCGGCAATTTGAGTAACCGCCCCTTCTCCCGCATTCTTAATCGCCGCCAGGCCAAACCGGATGATATTTCCAGAAACCGTAAAGCGAACCCCGCTCTCGTTCACATGGGGTGGAGCAATGGTCAATCCCATCACTTTCGATTCCTCCACATACTGGGCAATTTTGTCCGTATTATTTAAATCATTCGACATCAAGGCCGCCATCATCTGCACGGAATAATTCGCCTTGAGGTAAGCCGTAATATAAGCGAGGTAACCGTAACAGGCCGCGTGTGCTTTATTGAATCCGTACCCGGCAAATTTTTCGAGAATATCAAAAATTTCGTTCGCCTTGTTCGCATTCAGTTTGTGCAACTCCGCACAGCCCTTGAGAAAAATCTCGCGATGTTTCGCCATCTCTTCCGCTTTTTTCTTTCCCATGGCACGTCGAAGTAAATCGGCTTGTCCGAGGGTGTACCCTGCCATGATGCTTGCCGCTTTCATGACCTGTTCTTGATAAATCATGACCCCGTAAGTCTCTTTCAAAAGCTCTTCCAAGGCCGGATGCGGATATTCCGTCTCAACAATTCCAAGTTTTCGCTCGGCATAAACCGGAATAAATTCCATCGGCCCCGGGCGATACAACGCCACCAATGCGATCAAATCCTCAATTCGCTCCGGTTTGATACGACGACAGGCATCAATCATTCCACCCGATTCCAATTGAAAAACCCCGATCGTCTTGCCGACCTGCAACATCTCGTACGTTTTGACGTCGTCGATCGGAATCTGTTCCATCGAAATTTTCTTCCCCGTCGTCTGCTCAATCAAATCGAAAGCGTCTTGAATCACCGTGAGCGTTTTCAGCCCGAGGAAATCCATTTTGAGCATTCCGACTTCGCCGAGCCACTCCATCGAATACTGCGTGACGACATTTCCTTCGTCGTCACGAGTCAATGGCACATACGCCACCAAATCCTGATCCGCAATCACGACTCCGGCTGCGTGAACTCCAACCTGTCGCGTCAGTCCTTCGAGCGGGAGACAAAAATCTAGGACCTGCCGAGCATTCTCCTCGTTGTCGTAAGCCGCCTTTAACTCCGGGACCATGGAAATTCCGCCAACCTGCTTACCATCCTTCGTCGCATCATTCAGCGTGTAGTTGAGATCCTTCGGAATCATCTTCGCGAGTCGATCCGCTTCGCCATAACTCATCCCCATTACACGAGCAACATCCCGCAAAACCATTTTCGCCCCGAGCGTTCCATAGGTGATAATCTGCGAAACTGCCTTCTCCCCGTACTTGCGCTTAACGTAAGCAATGACCTCCGGACGACGGTTATAACAAAAATCAACGTCGATATCCGGCGGCGAAATTCGCTCGGGATTTAAAAATCGCTCAAAGAAGAGCCCGTACCGGATCGGGTCCAGATCGGTGATATTCAAAACGTACGCAATAATACTTCCCGCCGCACTTCCACGGCCCGGACCAACTGGAATTCCATTGCGCCGGGCGTAATCGATAAAATCCCAGACGATCAGGAAATAACTTGTAAACCCGGTTTTCTCCAAAACACTCAACTCGTAATTAAGTCGATCCCTTAACTCCGGCTCCGTCGCTCGATCGCCATAACGGCGCTGCATTCCCGCTTCACAAAGCTCACGTAAATAAGCGTCCCGTGAAACTCCCGGCTCCACGGGATATGCCGGGAATTTATTCACCCCAAGCTCGACTTCCAAATTGCATTTTTCAGCAATCTCCAACGTCGTTACCAGCGCCTCAGGGATTTCCGAAAAGAGCACCGACATCTCCTCGGCGCTTTTGAAATAAAACTCCGACGACGGATAGCGCATCCGTTTCTCATCATTGAGCTGCGCTCCTGTTCCAATGCAGAGCAAGACATCGTGCGCCTCCACATGGGACTTCTCGACGTAGTGAACATCATTCGCCGCCACCAACTTCAAATCGAGCTTCTTGGCAAATTGACGCAACGCTCGCGTCACGGTCAATTGCTCAGAAATTCCATGGTTATGAATTTCAAGATAAAAATCTCCAGGGGCAAATATCTCCTTGAAGCTGCGAATCGATTTTTCCGCCTCATCCAGTTGTCCGCGCAAGATGAATTGATTGATTTCACTCTTCAAACAGGCACTCGTCCCAATCAATCCCTTCGCATGCTTCGCCAAAAGCTCCTTATCGACTCGTGGCTTATAATAATACCCCTCCAAATGAGCCGCCGTGACGAGATGTAGTAAATTGTGGTAGCCCTCAAGATCCTTCGCCAAGAGCAGAAAATGCGTCGACGCTTCCTTCGCAGAGGAGGCCTTTTTGTCAAAACGACTTCCCGGAGCGAGATAGACCTCACACCCAATAATCGGCTTCACCCCGGCTTTTTTACATTCGGTATAAAATTCAATCGCCCCGAAAAGATTCCCGTGATCCGTCAGTGCCAGCGCAGGCATCTCAAATTTTTTAGCCTTTTTGGCAAGATCCTTCGTGCGGCATGCTCCGTCGAGAAGACTGTATTCCGAGTGAACGTGAAGGTGAACAAACGAGCTCATAATCCTATGGGGGTTCGAGCAAAATACCGACTTAATCGGTAACGACTAGCGAAAAATTCCAGCGACTTGACACTGCCTGCCGGCGAAAGACCCGAAGACAAATCATTTCAAACAACAGCCGTTACGGGTTTTGTGAGTTGAGCCGGTTTCGTGGTCGAGATTTTCTCTCTTCCCGAAGTAAATGCGGCTCCAGCCCCGCACGAACCCGCGGCAGATAGACATGCAGTCGATACCAATACGGGAATCGCTGGGTAAACTTGAACGCACCAACAGAAAATCCCACAGAAATCGCCGTCAGGAGCCACATCGAAGGAATCCCCCAACGCAGATGAAGTTCCGTCAAGCACGTTGCGGCTAAAAAGACCCCACCCCAGACCCAAGTCAAAATCTGATTCACTCGGATAAAATGAAAATTCTTCCACCAACTCGAAGGAACCATCTCCCTCGCATATTGAAGCGTGTAGGGTTTACCCAGGATGCAGGATCCCAAGACAAAGCAGGTCAAAAGACCCGGAGCCAACGCGGCCTCATGCCGCTGGATCCAAGGGGAAATAGCAAAAAATCGATTGATACTCACCAACGCAAAATAAAGAAAAATAGAAATCTCGTAGAGCTTCGTTTCTGAGAATTTTTTCAATCGAAGCGTCAAAATCAGTAACGCCGCAAAGAAGGCGCCCTCCATTGGCATATCCCCCCACTTCCCCATTCCATAAAGTAACCAGGGAGCGGCACCGACCAGCAAATCAAAGCGAACTGCTGCTGAATTCATAGGGCAGAAATTGTTTCGCCGTGCTTAGGTAAAACTTGGAAGGACTTCCACCACCAAGTCTTTCCCCAACGAACCGGAAGTGGCAACCAAAGCAGAATCCACGTTAACATCCGTAAGCCAGGCCAAATCAGCAATGCCAGAAAAACACGGTGAATCTTTTGGAATCCGTTTTGACGGAGAAGAAATCCCCCCACAATCACTTCCATGAGCCAAACGACCATCACCGAACTCCCCACCGAATAGCCGAGCAAGTGCGCTCCTCCCCATCCGAGCAGAGGAAGAATTAAACATCTCCCCCCAGAGCCGATCGGATCGCACCAATGAATCGTCTTTTGCCATCTCCAATAATGCATCAAGGAATCTCCCCATCCCGCAGCCGCAGGAACGGTCTCCAACCAGATCGAGGAGAGTTTCCCCAAACCAATCCGTTGAGCGAGCGCACGATCATCTGCCAACGAATGCCCAATAAACGCCCAAGCCTCTTCCCTCTCCAAAATTTTTGAATGAAAAAGAAACCCCGCACCAAATCCCGTCGAAATCTCCCCGAATCTCCCCAAAAAGCAAACACCCGGTAAAAACTCCGCATTCACAAATAACGCATCCCATCCTCCTGCCTGTGTTTTCGAGTCTCGAATCCTGTACGCACAGGTCACATACGTATCCCCACACCCCTCCCATTCACGTCGAATTTGCTCCAATGCCCCTGGAGGGATTTGAATGTCGAGATCACTCCAAAACCAAAGCTTCCCCTGTGCATCGGCGGCCAGAAGCCGCTGCCGATTCACCTTGGGGTTTGGATAAAGCGCCTCTGATTTTACTTCTATCAGTCTCCATCGGGCTTGAGGGAAATCGCTTGCGACTTTTTTGAGAAATCGATCCCACGCCGAACGATCCACCAGATCAATCCCTAACAACAACTCCCAGCCGTCATTCATTTCCCGAAAAAAGCTTCTCAATCCCTCCTGACACCCTTCCGGAATCGCACCTCCTTGAAAGGACGGGCTCGGTTTAAAAATAGTGATCAATTCTTGCGACGAAACCGATTTCACCTCTCGCGGCAACTGACGCATCCGAAGCAAAACAAATGCCGCAAACCACCAAATAAAAGCCAAAGTGGTCCAGCCCCACAAAAAGAACTGCAACTTATTTTCCAGCAGCATTGGCATCACAAGGAAGAAAGGAAACCCGCAGATCAGGTGGCGCCGCAGCTTCGGACAGATATTCACGTGAACGAAACCATTGAATGGCTCGATAAACCCCCTGACGCACCGAAACCTGAGGCGCCCAATTCAATGCTTCCCGAGTTTGTGATGCATCAAAAAACTGAACGCAGCGTGCGTGGAGCGCTGTCTCCAAAGCCAAGGGAGATCTCCACCGGGGCCAGACTCGGGAGATGATTTCAGAAGCGCAACCGATGGTAAAAATCATTGTCCAAGGCAAGCACCTTTGCGGTGCTGGAATTCCGGTCTCTTCTGCAAGGAGCTTTAAAAAATCGTTCAGCCAAAAATTTTCTCCTGCAAGAAGATACCGACGCCCCGATTGCCCCCGTTGAAGAGACTGAACGATTCCTTGCGCCAAATCTTCTACAGCGATCAAATTGATTCCCGTCTTGGAAGAAAAACGGAAGAGCCCTTGAAGGTAGTCGCGAATCATTGCTCCCGTGGGCGTCGGATACTCATCCCCTGCACCAATCGGACAAGTTGGACTCACAATCAACGCAGGGAACCCCTTTCGAGCCGCCTCCAGAACAAGTTGCTCCGCCTGCCACTTCGATGCTTTGTAGGGAGTCCAACGCGGCATCTGAGAGGGAAAATCTTTTTCCGTCATCAGAGCCATCTCGCTTCTCAGTACCCCTGCCGTACTGACATGAATGAACCGTGCAATTCCTTGCTTTTCCGCCGCTTGAAGTAGATCCCTCGTTCCTTCGACATTCACCTGATGAAGAGCTTCACGATGTGCATAACCAAATCGATAAAGTCCTCCCAAATGAATCACCGCATCACATCCTTTCATCGCAGGAGCAAGCGTCGCAGGACGGGTCAGATCCCCCACCGCATATTCGACAGAATTCCCAAAAAGTCGCCGCGATTTTTCAGCAGAACGTGCAAAGACCCGAACCAAAAACCCCTCACGCAGCAACGCAGCCACGAGGTGACGCCCGATAAATCCGGTGGCTCCTGTGACAAAAATACGCTGGAAGCTCATACAAATCCGGACATCGAAGCTCCGGCTTGTTCACTCTATCGGGGGAGGAATCCCTGTCAATCGCCCGTTGGCTCACATTCCAATTGATTGGTCATGTCAAACCGCTGGACTGACCGAGAGCCAAAGACTTTAGCCCCACCAAAATTCCCTTTTGAACTTCACCAAAGAATCTCTTAGGCTCAAACCGTGATCCGAAAATCGACGATTTGGGAGGTTTGGATGGAAACGGTTCAGCGACACGCCTCTCGTCGAGCAGTGGTGGATCTTTCCGATGGTAAAAGCTGGACCCTAGAACAATTGCATCATCGGGCGCTAAAACAGTCCGATCAACTCCCCCAAAATCTTCAAGGAGCACGAATCGGACTCTCCCTACCCAATCATTCTGAATGGATTGTTCGTTTTTTAGCCATCCAAAAAGCAGGCGGCGTGGCACTCCCCTTGGATCCTTCCTTGAATGCGGAGATGCGACAGGAAGAAGCCAAACGCTGGAACGCGATCGGTATTTGGGAGAAATCTGAATTTCACCCTTTCCCTGGAAAGTCATCCCGAACACCCGGAGTCGCGCTCGTCAAATTCACTTCAGGAACAACAGGAACTGCGCGAGCCCTCAATTGCTCTCATCGCGCAATGATCACCGACGGAATGAATATCATCGCCACCATGGGAATCCGCTCCAACGATTTGCAACTGGGATTGATCCCCTTGGGGCATTCCTATGGCCTGGGAAATCTCCTGATGCCCTTGATCCTGACAGGAACTCCACTCGCATTAGCTCCCTCTTTTGTTCCCGCTCAGCTGACCGATTGGATTCATCGCTATCGCCCGACTGTTTTCCCAACCGTGCCTATCCTCTTGAAAGCCCTTTCCCTGCTCCCTTCGTTTCGCACCATGGGAACGATCCGTAAAGTGATCTCTGCGGGCGCTCGACTCGAACCCGAAGTCGCTCGTGATTTCTACAAAAA
The DNA here is from genome assembly GCA_964555235.1 of uncultured Verrucomicrobiota bacterium. Lineage (GTDB taxonomy): Bacteria > Verrucomicrobiota > Verrucomicrobiia > Methylacidiphilales > CAMAQI01 > CAZKRU01. The sequence continues at coordinate 23,495 of CAZKRU010000031.1, read as the reverse complement.
ATTCCACCGGAGAATTTATAACTTTTACGGAGCCTCTGAAACAGGCGGAATTTGCTATGACCGCACGGGATGGGCCGCCTATTCAGGGCGGGGCATCGGAACTCCACTGAAGGGAGTGCAAGTTCGTATCGGAAAAGATCGCCAAATCCGCGTCACAAGCGACGCCATCACGACTGGAACCCGAACGGAGACACTTGCGGACTGGGGAGCTTGGAATTCCCGGGGAGAAGTTCAACTCTTGGGACGACAACGGGCCATGATTAATGTCGGAGGAAAAAAACTGTATCCTCACGAAGTGGAAGAAGCGATTCGAGCTCTTCCAGAAATCCAGGAAGTCTGGCTGGAAGTCGTGCAACATCAAGGAAGAGACTATTTGGCAGCGGCACTTGAAACAACCCGATCCGAAACGGAACTGCGACAGGAATTAGGAAAGCGTCTGCCTGAATGGAAAATTCCGCGACTTTTTCATCTTTGCCCGCAACTTCCTCGGAACTCCCGTGGAAAACTGGATCGAGTTCGGATTCAGGCTTTGTTCACTTTTTGACTCAGCACAATTTTCCCTCGCGCCACCTCCTCTCCTGACTCAGTAATTTCCGCATCAAATTGACCTAGACTTCCAAAATCACGCTCTAAAGTCACCGTAATCTCGATGGTTTGTCCCGGAAGCACCACCCGAGTCACTCGGAAGCCATTGACCTGTGCCAGCACATATCGCAACTTTTGAGGCGTCTCATGTCGCAAATCCCAGATCCCTCCTGCTGCCTGAGCCGCTGCCTCAATGAGAAGCACTCCGGGCATCATCGGTTCCCCCGGAAAGTGATCCTTAAAAAAAGGGAGATCCGGCGAAAGCCATTTCGTGGCTCGTAATTTTTTCCCGGTTTCAAGAACTTCGAACGAGTCAATGAATCGAAATCCCGGACCGTGTGGAGTAAGGGGGTCTTTTTGCATTTGTTTCCTTCCATTCAAAAAGCGTCTTCGCGAGTATCGGGTTTTGGAGATGTCCGGAAAATTCGTAGCAAAGTCGAACCCCATGAATCCAGACTTCAATCTTTGAAAAATTCCAATCCACGCGATGCAGCTGGACCTGAATTCGATCAGGAAATCGATCTGACTTCTGTTTCGGCATCAAGGTAACCCTGATGATTTTTTGATTTTCCTCCATTGAAATCCGATAATCGGTCTTCCAAACGGATGGTTTCCGCTCCAATAAATCCAAAAGAACCCGACGATATCCCGAAGGAGGCGAAGTCGAATCCATACGCTCAACTCGCGGCTCATTTCCTTTTTTCAAAACCACCGTCATCTCGGGATTAAAAAGCAGTCGATCTCCGGCGGGATCCGAAAAATCAATCCGAAGTCGTCCAGGTTTGAGATAGCGAATAATACCCTGACTTCGCACCGCAGATTCTTCACCTGGCATTTGAACACTCTGGGTAAAATTCATCTGGAGCGCCAATCGACGATTCTGTTCCAACTCCATGGACTGATGAACCTCTTGAATTTCCGATTCCACAAGGGTTCGAGGCCACCCCTCATTCCTTCCCAAAAAAAGGCTCCAGACCACGACTAAAAAAATAAGCCGCCACCTCATAAGTTTCCTTTCGATGCCTGAAGTTCGGTAAATTGAAACCATTGTTCCGGGTATGCTTGAAGCGTTGGCAGAAGTAAATTCCCAATTCGATCCGCATAGAACTGCAAGGTTTCTTCCCGAGAACCGTGAGGCTCAATCAGAAATGGAGCGTGAACTTCAGCACGGTAAAAGCGTTCCGGAGTCTCATGGATCGTCCCCACGAGGACCGGGCATTGTGCAACCGAAGCCATTAGTAAAATCCCCGAAGCAAATGGCACACTTCCTCCCGGAAAAGCCACCGGACTGTTGTAACGAGCCAGTGGACGATCGATCAGTGCGATGACAAAGTGATTTTCCCGAAACGCGTTCAGAATGGAGACTGCCGAAAAGGCATCCTGTCCCACCTCCGTGGTTTCAACTCCCCACTGTTTTCGAAAGCTTGCACGCCACGCGGTCAACTCTGGCGTCGGCTCGGGAATCGTCAATGCCGTCGATTTGAATCCAAATGATGAAAGAAGCATTCCTCCCAACTCAAAAAGACTGAGATGCGGCGTTACTAATAACGCACCACGTCCTTCCTGATGTACTTTGAGTAAATGTTCATAACCAATCCGCTCCTTCAATAGCAAAAGCGCTTCAGGCAGCGGACGGCTTCCGACGTGAAAATAATCCGCCATATTTCTCCCAAACTGCGAATAAACGACTCCGGCCTCGGGTGCTTGGCCTTTCACTGGAAATAAGAGCTGAAGATTTCGAGTTACCACCGCAGCCTTCTGGGAATGGGTCCGCGCATAGATCGATCCTGCTGCCGCTCCGATCCCACGAATCACAGAGCGCGGAAGAACACGGGCAATTTGTCGTCCCGCTTCAAATGCCCAGGAAACGTAAAACATCTGGGAGTAATGAGACTTTTGAGTACCTCGCATGGCGACATAAAACGCAGGCAGCAGGAGCAACACGGTCACCATGGCGCAAAGAATCCCGACATCCATCACCCATCCAAAATTAATCAACGCGGGCTGACTACTGAGCGCCGGAGCTGTAAACCCGATGAGCGAAGTCAATCCGGTCATTCCAATGGGAATCAGCAAATGCTCAAAGGCTTTCGGAAGTGACCCCTCGTCATGCTCCAATCCCAAAAGCAAGTGCATGGAATAGTCCACCACCACTCCAATGAGCAGCGGAATGCAAACCAACGAAACAAGTGTCAACGGAAGCTGCAAAAACCCCAAAACTAAAATCAAACAGCCCAACGCCAGAAGAAGCGCCAGCGCATTCATCCCCACCAAACGAATCGATCGCTGCGCCCACGCACAAATCCCCCCCATCAACAACAGCATCAGGATGGAAAGTATTTTAAAGTCCTTCTGCGCTACCGCATCCAAGTCCGATCGTAGCTGCGCCCATTCCTGAGCTCCGGGGGTATGCGCTCGCAGCGTCTCCGGATTCTGATGCCACCGGTCCAGCCAACTCACCACTGCGCGAGACAAGTCTGCCGCTGGAGTCTTTGTTGCTTGTAGAATCTCCCATGTTTTTGGAGAAAGCGACGTCCACTGAGACCGATTCGCTTCCAGAGGAATTGATTTCGGATTCGAAACAGGTAATTGCGCCTTGAGAAGCTCATGCGCACGATAAGCCTCCAGCGAGGAGGGCTGCAAACGCGCAATATCGTCGTCGTAAAGTGTTTGTGAATTTAAGAAAATCATCCCCATCCCTAAAACCACAGCAAAAACGACAACTCCAAATAGAATTTTTCGGGAGTGTTGTTCGATCCACATTCCCCAAAGACGCGGCATACGATTAATCTCCGGAGGTTGATGCGGAGGCCACTGACTCAATGCCCACGCCAGCAAGGTGGTTGAAAACGCAGCCGAAGCAATAAGCCCCGTCGCCACCAAAAGCGCCAATTGCTGTAACCCCGGAAATTGGGAGAAGACCAGAACTCCGAATGCCGTCGCCGTCGCCAACGCACTAAACCAAATCCCACGCACCAGAAGCTTCCAACGACTCCCTTGGCGTAATTCTCCCCGAGCAAAGTGATGATAAACGAGGATACAATAATCAAGACTCACTCCCATGAGGATCGAAGCAAATCCCATGGTAATGACATTAATGCCACCCAAAAAATGTCGCGCCACAATCAGCGCGCATGAAATCGATAACGCTTGGACGAGAAGAATCCAACCCAACGGTTTCCAAGAGCGATAGACAACCCAAAATAAAAGAAGAACCAGCGAAATCGTAAAGGCGAGCATGATTTGAAGATCGCGCTGCATCTGAGTTGAAATTTGTGAGGTAAAGATCGCTTCGCCCGTGAGAAGAACAGGAAAATCAGAGGAATTTAAAGCAGAAGCCTTCAACGATTTCTCAATGACCCTTCGTAACGTGCGTTCCAAAGCCTGACACTCATCAAATGAATCCGAGGGATGGGTAATCGTTAACGCGATAAAAGTAGATTTTTTTTCAGCGCCAGGAATTCGCAACGAATCCAAATCCTCCAAGAGTCCGAAAGGATCCATCCACGAACGAGCAACCACCACTTCATCAAATGCTCCCTTGCGGGCTTCGCGGAGCGCACGTTCTCGTTGCTCCAATGCTGCAGGCTCCAATCGTGAGCGCATCCGTTGAAACACCTCCGGAGGCAACGAGGCCAAGGCCGTTGCGATCCATTGCGAAGTCTGCGGAGACAAAACACTCGATGAAGGCATGGTAACCGATTGCGGAATTTCGCCCACCTCCCCCTCCAACGCCGTCCGAAATAATTCCCAGTACTCGGCAGTCCACTTTCCTTCAGGCCCTTGGATCAGGAAAACTTGCTGAGAGACCGAGGAGTCTTTCTGAAGGGAGCGAAGCGCACGTAATGAGGGAAGATCCTGAGGAAAGAGCGAAAACAGATCCGTTTGCAGGGGAAGGGAGCAAGCACTCCAAACCCCATAAGCCAAAATAAGCCCCGCAAGTGCGAGGGTTTTGCAGCCGGAACAAAACTCCCTCATCATCACACTTTCTCAGGAACCTGAAAGGAAATCCGAGGGGAAATGGCCCAATATTTTTGAAGACGACAGATTAAAAAGAATAACCAAACCCGCAACCGATAATCCCAGCTCATATCCGTTTGACCTGCAACCAACATGACCACCGTCTGTCGAAGTTTCCAGAGGGATCGGGGATTCATGAAAACCGAAAAGGCGTCATTATTATAAAACATCCGAATCATTCTCAAAAAGACCCCGGTCATGTGATGCACTTGCTTTGTGTAGGAATTCTGAGCTGTTACTGGAAGCAAACCATCTCCCGCTTTCAGGAGAGTTTGCGCGGCAAGTCGACCCGTTCGCAAGGCAACCATGACTCCCGACGAAAAAATCGGATCGATAAAACCGGCCGCATCCCCCGCCAAAAACCAGCGTGGACCCGCACATTGATAGTGACGATACGTATAATCATGCGTAATCCGAAATTCACAAACTGACTTCGCGTGCTTAAAGCGGAACTTCATTTCGGGACTCGCCTTCACCTCTTTCCAGAAATATTCCTCGGAGGTTCCTCCGAATTGTTTGTACGCAGCGACTTCGGAGACCATCCCGACCGACGTTTTTTTTGAGTCGAGCGGAATAATCCAGAGCCATCCTGACTCGAGTCGAACGATGGTAATAAATCCCTCAGCCTCCCCCTCATTGCGATAGACTCCTTCAAAATGCGAGTAAACCGCCATGCGTTTCGGCATCTCAAGATTGCTTTTTTCAAGATTGAACTTCTTTCCCAAAAAAGCATCCCGGCCCGTCGCATCAATCAACCAACTGGCACGACAGGTTTGAGATCCTTGCGCCGATTCAAAGACCACCGACACCCCCTCGTCCGAAACATCTGCGTCACTCACACGCGTCGATTCACGAACTTCGCAACCCAAAGAAGCCGCATGATCGAGAAGAAGTTTATCAAATTTCGATCGCTCCACTTGAAAGGTCTGCGCATGGGCGTCCCCAACATTGTTCCGAAACCAGAATCGTTGAAATCCACAGGCATTCGTGACTGTAAATTCCGCACCCAGCTTGTGAATAAAACCGGCCCCCATAAGCTTCTCCCAAACCCCCATCTCGCGTAGCACATCATTCCCAAAGGGAATCAGAGATTCTCCAATATGAAATCGAGGAAACGCCTCACGCTCCAAAATCAGAACTCGCCTCCCTGCACGAGCCAACAGAGAGCCTGCACTACTTCCACAAGGCCCGCCTCCAATAATAATAACGTCATAGTTCATGACTTACTGACGGACAATCCACTCCCGAAGGGAGCGGAGATTTTGTAAAACCTGACGCGCGACTTCCGGATTTGGAATGGAAGCCTTGTATTTTTTTTCGACGGCCACCGTAATCTGGAGCGCGTCAATCGAGTCAAGCCCAAGCCCATCCGGACCAAAAAGCGGCGTATCCTCCTGAATCGATTCGGAAGCAATCTTGAGCATACAATTTTCCACAAGCAATTGCTTCAGATCTTCGATACTGGGTGACGACATGGCTTTCTTCTAGCGGAGTTGCCGAGTGTTGCGAGCGAATTTTCACACGCCGCTCCTGACTAGAGATTGAGCTGATACGGAGGTACCGTCGATAGCTTCTCGCGCAGATTACAAGGGCGATTGCTCTGCGTGAAAAAAAGAATCCCCAGAGCTTCCTCTCTTAGCGAAGCGCATCGCGCTGTAAGGCAAAGATTTTCCGAATCCCCTTCTCTGCAAGTCCCAACATTTGATCGAGTTGGGAACGTGTAAAGGTCTGCTCTTCACCGGTCGACTGAACTTCAACGAATTCGCCCTTGGAGGTCATCACGACATTCATATCCACGGAGGCATCTTTGTCTTCGAGATAATTCAAGTCGAGCAACGCTTCTCCCTCAAAAACCCCAACACTGATCGCTCCGAGCTGGGAGCTCATCGGTGATTTTTTCAAAAGCCCGTTTTTGATCAACTGCTTCGCCGCGAGCTCCAAGGCAACATAAGAACCGGTGATCGCCGTCGTCCGGGTTCCCCCATCCGCTCGAAGTACATCACAATCAATATAGAGCGTTCGCGCCCCCAATGCCTCCAAATCAACCACCGCACGCACGGAACGTCCAATGAGACGCTGAATCTCAACGCTTCGCCCGTCCAATCGGCCCTTGGTGATATCCCGGGGTTTCCGACCCAACGTCGAATACGGGAGCATCGAATATTCACAGGTAATCCAACCGCCACTGACTTTTTGTTCCTTCATCCAACGGGGAACCGATTCCTCGACGGTCACCGCACAAATCACCTCGGTACTTCCGCACTTGGCGAGAACCGATCCGAGGGCATGTGGAGCGATCCCCGGTTGAAAGGAAAAAGGGCGGAGAGCATCCGCGCGACGTCCGTCATTGCGTTTCTTCATGGTTCTCTGCTAGAGCTTGTGAGGAACAAGCGCAAACACCTTTTTTACAATGACCGATTGGATTCAAAATTTAAACGTTCGAGAACGATTCAACCTGACCCTCGTTCTTGCTCTCGCACTTCTCGTCAGCTTCAGCGGACTCCGAACTCCGCTGATCGGCGAAGACGAGATGATGTTTCTAAATAACTCCCATAAAGTGGTGAAATTTTTGGGGAACGGCGATCCTTCCCTGCTTCGCATTGGCATTCTTGAAGCCACCAATCCCCCCGCCAGCTCTCTTTTTCCCGCCCCATTCGTGCTCGCTTTTGGAAAATCTTACGTCGTCTTCCGGATCCCTCACGTCCTCCTCTGGAGCCTCGCTTCGTTAGTCACCTACGCCATGGGACGTATTCTCGCCGGACCTACCGCCGGGTTTTATTCCGGAATCCTCACCGGTGGGAGCGGAATGTTTGCCTTAAATGCCAACGCCAATGCTCACGGATTTTTCACCTTTTGGCTTCTCATTTTCGTCTGGAGACATTTGCGAGGAGGAATTCCCGATTGTCGGACCAGGGAGGGCCGTCTCATTTTCACTCAGGCTCACGGCTGCCTCTTCCTCGCCTTTCTCGCCTTTAATAATGCCGCCGCCATCGTCGCCCTCTACTCCGTCGCTGCCGGATGGAAGCTCTGGAACTCCGGAGCCTATCGTCTCTCGGATTGGCGCGGATGGATCCAGTTAAATCTTCTCTTCGTCTCGATTTACATCGTCTACTATCTCCTCTTTGTCGGACTCCCTTGGTATTGGTATCAAACCGGATTTTACTCTCAACCAATGGGATTTCACGCCCGGACGATGAGTCGGCTGGAGGCTGCATATCTCAATCTCCGATCCTTTTGGCTGAACCTCAAGGGAATCAATGCCTACTTTCTTCCCGGAATCTCTATCGGAATTTTTCTTCTTGGACTGATTGCCATGATCCGAAAAGCGCCCGGAATGGCATTCGCGCTTTCAGCACATCTCTTTACTGCTTGCTTCTATCTAAGCGACCCGACGATTCCGCACTTCCTTCCCGTCTTCGCCGTCCTTCTCCCCTTTTCCATCGCCGCACTCTTTCGATTTCGAATCGTTCTCCTTTTTTTAACCGCAGCCGTTTTCACCTGGACCTATACGCTTCACCTCAAACGTTACACTGATGAAACGTGGCCACATGCCTTGATGGAAGCCACTCACTCCCAACTTTACACCCGCGCCAACCTTGACCGACCACTGGAAACCATCGCCTCCGATCTCCATCGCCTCCTCCCTCCCAATGCAAAATGTTTTTCTCTCGCCGACGGCGCCATTCATTATTATTTCAATGATCCTCGAATGACCGCAAGTCCGGCACTCGTTCAGGATACGGACGGTACTTGGATTTTTCGAGACCTCCAGGATCTCAAAACCTACCGAATGGCAGTCACCTTCACGCATCGCCCCTTCCATCCGAGCCTCATCCAAAAGACTCTGACCTACCCCGGCTCCCACTTGACCCTTGTCGAATTTCGCACTTTTCCGTAAGGTTGAGCTCCCATGATTCACGTCCTGCTCGTTCTCCCTGCCTATAACGAAGCCGAACGACTTCCCCGTTATCTCGAACAACTTCTCCCCCTTCTGGCGGCTCATCCGATAAAAATCGAACTCCTCGTCGTCGATGACGGATCACTCCCGGCGGAATCCGCATCCGTAGAGACCGCCATTGAGTCGCTTCGTCTTTCCTTTCCACAACTCCGTCCGTTATTGAAGCTTCCTCTCAACCAAGGAAAAGGAGGAGCGATCCGAACGGGGTGGAAAGAAGCCGGAACGGCAAATTGGCTCGGATTTATCGATGCCGATGGCGCCATCCCTCCACAGGAAGTCGCCCGCCTTCTCTCAATGCTTCAGGAGAATTCTCCTTCGATTTTCGCTTCAAGAATCAAAATGCTCGGTAGAAAAATCACGCGTCATTGGCAACGCCACGCCAGCGGGCGAATCTTCGCCACCCTTACCTCACGACTTCTCAATCTCCCCGTTTACGATTCTCAATGCGGCTTCAAACTAATCCGACGGGATTCCTACGAAAAAATCACCTCCTCGTTGCAAGAGACCGGATTTTGTCTTGATATTGAACTCCTCCTCGCGCTACGTCACATCGGAAACGAAGTCATTGAGGTCCCCATCGATTGGCACGATCAACCTGGAAGCAAAGTCTCCCTCTTTCGCGATTCCTTCCGCATGTTTCAAGGTCTTCTGAAAATCCGGAAGCGTTCGAAAGGTTGGCAATCAAATGCCCGGTGACACAAAAACAAAGACCCAAAAATATGCACTTCGAATACACAAACACGAAAATCGACGCTCTAAATCTAGCTAAATTATCCCTTCAAAAAACATTCCTCAATTCTCGTTACCGTTACTATTATTCCTTGGTTAATCAAATTTCACTTCACCTACTTGCAATATATTTAGCTTACAATTCGAAAAGTGTGTTTTTAATCTGTGTATTCGGTTTTTCAATCAGCTACCTTCTTTATCAATCTCTTCCTTATTCGAAGTATTACTGGAATCAGTTCGAATCTACTGATTCTGTGCGCTCAAATGAATTGATACGACTGGAAGTCAAGGAAGATGGCCTATTAGAGGACACTGAGGGCATTCAAAGCTTCGTTCCATGGACTTCCGTATGCAGCTTCACACTCTTCCAAGATACTCTTTTCATCGAGCTTAGAGCAAAATTATGGGCCGTCATACCAAGGCGCACTCTTACTTCAACTTCCGATTCGCTCGATGATATGATTCGCGCACTCAAAGAAAAAGGAGTCTCCGAATCGACTTTTAAAGAATAACCTGATCGAGTTTGGTTTTGGAGTCATATTAATCGTTCAAACGCGTGCTTCAGCTCCACCGAAAGTATTCCTATTTTCATACGCCGTCCATTCCACCGACTCACCGGACGAATCCCAATCCAACTGTTCGTCAAAAAGATTTCATCCGCATTCTCAAAATCTTGAAGAGTGAGGCGTTTCGTTTGAACTGAAACCTGCTTCATCACCCAAGCGCGAATCACTCCATTCCGACAGCCACACTCAACCGAAGGAGTTAAAATTTTTCCCCGCTTCACGATAAAAACATTGGTCATCGCCCCCGATGCAATCTCGCCTCGCTCATTCAACAGCAACGCCTCATCCGCCTTCACCGCTTTTCGAGCCTGCCAATGGGTCAGATAACTGAGCGTCTTGAAACGCGCATCCCAATTCTCACTTCCCACACGCATCGGTGAAACCGCCAGAGACATCGTCTCTGGAGTTCGATCAACTTCGGCCTTGGCAAATTCTCGAAATCCTTCCCCATCCAACACCCAACGCCAACGCACGGCCCCTCGTGGAAATTTTTTCAGCTTCAAAACCGTTTTCAATGAGGGCGTTTTTAATCCTAACGCCTTGGCGCCTTCCGCCAGACGATTCCAATGTTCTTTTGGAAATTGTGGAAAACTATTCTCGACTCGAATCGTCTCAAAAACTCCGACCCACGGAGCAAAGTTCTTCACGCGACAACCTCCGCCATAACTCCCGCATCGTGTTCCAGAGCACTCCGAATTCCTCGAGCCTTGTGCAAGGTCTCCTCGTATTCACGCTGCGGATCCGAATCGATCGTAATCCCACTCCCAACATGAAAATGGAGCTCTCCGTTTTCGATCACCATCGTCCGGATCGCCATGCTCAAAGCCACATCTCCGTTGAAACCGAAATAACCGATCGCCCCGGTGTAAACCCCCCGAGGAGCTCCCTCCAATTCTGAAATAATTTCCATCGCCCGTTTTTTCGGTGCCCCCGTAATCGAACCTCCCGGAAAACAAGCTTTCACCGCATCAATCGGGTCCACGCCATCCCTCAATTCCCCTTCGACCGTGGAGACAAGATGATAAACCTGTGGATATTTTTCAAGCTTCAATAGATCCGTAACATTCACCGAACCGTACTCGCAGATCCTTCCCAGATCGTTCCGCTCGAGATCGGTAATCATGATCAGCTCCGCCAACTCCTTCGGATCCGTCATCAGTTCGTACGCGAGCTGACCATCTCGAATCGGATCGCGATCTCGTGGTCGCGTCCCCTTGATCGGACGAGTCATCACCTGTCTCCCCTGAATTTTGAGAAAGAGTTCGGGAGAGGCGCAAAGAATTTTTCTTCCTCCCAAATCCAAAAAGCAGGCCCCCGGCGCTGGACTCCGTTGCATCAGGTGCTCGAATAAAACGCACGGATTCCCTTCCCACACTCCTGAAAAACGTTGCGCGAGGTTGACCTGATAAATATCTCCGCACCGAATATATTCTTGGGCCCGACGCACCCGCTCTTGAAATTCCTCCGGTGTAAAATTCGAAACCCATGGCCCTTTCCGACCACAAGCCGATCCCGCCAATCCCTTTGCCTCCTGCCAAACTGGATTCGGCATTTCCGGGGAATGAACCTCCAGCTCTCGATAAATTCCAAAACAAAAATCTCCCTCGTAGGTGATATAACCAACAGCCCCTCCTTGGGGATGCGGCACGTCTGCCTGAGTTCGAGATTCGCGTTGAAGGGCTTCTCGCAACAAATCCCACTCCCCGGCATTCCCTTGAATCACCTGGACGGGATCCCTCCCTTGGTACAAATGCCCCGGAACTCCCCAGGAGTTGATGGAAACGAGCCCACTCATCGAGGAAGTCCTTCGAGCAATTCCGCCTTTTTTACCACCTGACTCACTGCTGAAAGCGCAAGGCGTCCCGGTTGAAAAAGCTCTGCCGCCAAACGTCGCACCTCTTCTCCAGTCACTGCCTGAGTTTTAGCAATCGTCTCCTCCGGAGAGTTCGCTCGTCCATAACTCAACACCGATTCCCCCAACCACATCATCTGATTGGAAGTGCTTTCCAGTCCGAGATACAACTGCCCCGCCACATACTCCTTGGCCCGATGCAATTCTGAGGAGGAAGGTCGCTTCTCCGTCATCTTCTTCAAAATTTCCCAAGTTAACTTCACCGCTCGTACCGCCTTCGCATCATCCACTCCCGCCTGAATTCCCAAAGCACCCACTTCTTCGAAACAGCTGACACTGGAATTCACCGAATAGGCCAGTCCGTGCTCCTCCCGTAATTTTTGAAAAAGGCGTGAACTCATGTTTTCGCCAAGAATCACGCTCAAAACTTTTAACGCAAACCGACGGGAATCATGACGCGAAACCGCCGGAAATCCAAAAGCCAAGTGAGTCTGCTCGACTGGTTTTTGAATCACCCCAAGTCGGAGCGAACGGGCTCCTTTTACAAATCGAGGCGAACGGCTTCGAACTCCGGAAGGAAGACGCTTCCCCCATGGAGCCAACGCTTTTGTCACCGCCTCCCGATCCGTTTTTCCCGCAATCACCAACCACAAATTCCCCCGATGATAATGACTCCGCCGATAGGCCAGCAATTCACGCCGCGCCAACGAACTCACCGTCTCAATCGTTCCGGCAAGCGGAAGTCCCAAGGCATGTCCTCGCCACAAGAGCGCATTCAGATGCTCTTGAGCCACCTGGGACGGTTGATCCTCATACATCCGGATCTCCTCGATAATCACCCCACGCTCCCGCTCCACCTCATCCGAAGGAAAAGTCGCTCCGACGGTCATATCCATCAGCACATCGATCAGCAACGACAAATGCGTCGACCGGGCACTGGCATAATAACAGGTCACTTCTTCCGAAGTAAAGGCGTTCAGATATCCGCCAATCCCTTCGATCGATTCCGTTATCTGCCGCGACGTCCTCGTTCGTGTCCCCTTGAAAAGAAGGTGCTCGATAAAATGGGAAATCCCCTGATTGGCGGGAGTCTCATACCGCCCTCCCACGCCGACCCAGATTCCAACGGAAACACTCTCCACCTGAGGCATCGGAGCTAAAGCCACCCGAATCCCCCCCGGTCCTTGAAACGTCTCAAATGCAGTCACCGGAATAAAATCGCCTTCCCCTCGCCCCCTGTCAATCGAGAAGGATTTTTTTCTTGGCGAGCAATAAAATTCTTCTGGAAATTGGGATTTGCACACCTTGATTTCAGTGTTACGCTCCCGGCCATGAAATACCGGCTGGTTCTTGTCCTCATCTCTGCATTGTTTCTCACCGCTTGCGATAAAGATGATCCCCGCTACGAAGCGGAAGATGAGCGTAATCCATTTTTTGGAGAGGCTCAAAAGGCAATTCACAACCGCGATTACGTTGCCGCCGTCAAAGCCTACGAATCCGCACTTCGAAAAAGCTCCAAGGTGGCCACTGCGCATTACGAACTCGGAATGCTTTACAGTGAAAAACTCGGAGAGCCGATCGGCGCCATTTATCATCTTCAAAAGTATCTGGCCGAACGCCCCACTTCCGATAAAGCCGACATGGCAAAAGGACATCTGGATAACGCGAGAACCACCTTCGCGGCAACACTTCCGAATTCTCCGGTTCAAAACGCCGAACTTTTCACAAAGATTCAAGCGGAGAATTTCTCCCTCAAAAAAGAGCGTGATGAGCACTTCAAAAAGATCAGCGAGCTTGAAGCCTCTTTAAGCAGCGCAAAAGAAGAGGGCGCGAAAGCTTTGGCTCAGGCTGAAGAATTAAAACAGAAACTCACCGCGACCGAGCAACAGGCCGCGCTTGCATTATCTGCCGCAAAAGCAGCCCCTATCACCAATAACCCCGCCACTTCTTCCGCCCCATCAAATGCCACGAGCGCGGCACAGACCGCTCTCACCACGAGTGCTCCGGGCAGTCCCTCAGTGACTTCTCCCACGTCGACACCTCCAAGTGTTGAAACAAACGCCAGTGGCCGCACACATACCATCAAGTCCGGCGACACCCTTTGGAAAATTTCGAAGCAGTACTATCCCAAGGACGTCGTTCCCGGAATTGAAAAGATCAAGGCCGCGAATAAAGAGGTCCTGCCCGAAGGCAAACCGTTGAAAATTGGAACCGTCATTAACATCCCCTAATTATGAGCCGCTCTTACGACTCTCAAGAACCCGATCTTCTCTCTTCTCGCCCCAGCAATCCCAACGAGATGGTTACCGCGGAGGAGATCAATTACCAAAAGCAAGAAGCTGAAAAAATCCTTCTCGATCTTCAACGCCAACAGGAAGAAATCAGCCGTAAAAAAGTCGAGCTCGATGAGCTCAGCCGTAAACAACGGGAATTCGAGGATGGTCGTCGCATGGTTCTGGAGCGCTTCAATCGAGGGCTCGTCGTTCTCGATCGTCAGGAACGCCAACTCCAAAAGGAGATGGAACAGATCGACTATACGAAAAATTCCTTTCGCGAACTTCTCGATGAAATCGATGGAATCAATCCCCAGGAGTGGGGTAGGGATTCTCTCACGGAAGAACTAACACGTGCCCTCGCCAAAGTCGACCAAGCCCGCGTCGTTTACGATCAATCCCACACCCGGCTTCAAGCCCTTCGCGACATGACCGACTCCCCCGGTGAAACCGTTCCTGATTGGAATCAGGAAAACACCGCCGCAGTCAAAGAAGAGACCTCCACCTCGTTTGGCGATATGGTGAAATCCGGATTTGCCTATTCACTCCCCCTTCTCGTCGCTATTTTTGCTCTCATTCTTGTTCTGCTCAGCAAATAATCCCCATGTTTGGCCGTTCAAAGAAAAATCCGGTTGATACCTTTCAACAGGAATTGGAGAAAGAAAAACGAGAAACTGAGACAAAAATTCGTCAATTACAGCAGCGGTTGGAATCTCTCAACTCGCCTCCTACCAAAAAAAACGCTTCTCGCTCCTTGGATCAGGACTACGAACCGATCGATCCCCATCTTCGATTAAATTACCGAGCCCCGCGGGAGGCAAAGGATGAGCGAACCATCCGAGCCATTCAGAAAAGGGATCGAAATGCTTTTTTTCTCTCCCTCGGCGGAATCCTCCTCATCATTCTCTGGCTGATCAATCGATAAAAATCAGTATTATTTCTTCTGCGAAACGACGGACTTACTCTCCAAATCCTTCCCCGCATCCGAAAGCGCTTTTCGAAGTTCTTTAATGCTTAACGGTTTTTCCAAAATACGAACGACCCCCAATTGCGCCGCCTTGACACGATCAATCTGAGAGGCCATTCCTGAGAAAAATATGACTGGAAGTTGAAGTTTCGCTTCGCGAATCTGGGTCGTCAAATCAAGTCCGCTCCGACCTGGCATAAAATAATCCATGAGAATAATATCAATTTTCTCTTTTTGGATCAGCTCCACAATATTGTCCGACTGCGTACAATGCATCGATTGCCAGCCTCCTTGGGCAGCAATCTCGGCCACAATCATGCCTACCGCCTCCAGGTCGTCAATTACCAGCAATTTCATAGGATCAATTTTTCCCAACCCTTCTTCCCACCCATGAAACCGATTTTCTACCCGAATGTCCATTCCAAAACGAAATGAGCAGGCATTGGCGTCCAAAATAGAAATACCCCGTCCATGAGAGTCTCTCTTCGAGCCCTGAGCCGCAGCAAGCTCGTCGAGCCCGCCCAATAGGATCCGTTATGGAGCCAACCGCGCCGCCAGACGAGGCGCCATTCCCCAAAGGATCCCCCCCACAATCAGCCTCAATAAAGCAGGTGCCACCGAAATTTTCAAAAACGGAACAATGTAGTGCAGATCCATTTCCCCTGAAACGCCTATACAGGCTCCCATCAGATCCATCCCACCACACACGACTAGTGTCAACGCCAAGAAACGAATCAGTACATG
Source organism: uncultured Verrucomicrobiota bacterium (assembly GCA_964555235.1). GTDB lineage: Bacteria > Verrucomicrobiota > Verrucomicrobiia > Methylacidiphilales > CAMAQI01 > CAZKRU01. The sequence goes on along the minus strand of CAZKRU010000031.1, from coordinate 7,801 downwards.
GGCAAATGAGGAGGGAGTCATCATTATTTCCGTTCAAATGCTGCGTCAAAAGCTCGCCCGCTCGGCTTGAAATCGAGACGTTTTACAAAAGCTGCAGCCTCGGTCGCCCCATGCTCTCGATCCATTCCACTGTCTTCCCATTCCACCGAAAGAGGCCCTTCGTATTGGATCTCATTCAACGCACGGATAATTTCTTCAAATTCCACACAACCACGTCCCAGCGAACGGAAATCCCAGAAGCGGCGATGATCTCCAAACGAAATATGTCCACCAAATACACCGACCGGCTTCAACGTTGGCGACCAGTAAACATCTTTCATGTGAGCGTGATAAATCCGATCCTTGAAAGTCCGGATGAATTGAACATAGTCAACCCCTTGATAACCGAGATGGGAGGGATCGTAGTTAAATCCAAAAGTCTTGCGATGGTTTAACGCTGCCAGCGCACGTTCCGCTGAAGCGATATCAAATGCGATCTCCGTCGGATGCACCTCCAGCGCGAATTTAATCCCGCATTGATCAAAGACATCGAGAATCGGATTCCAACGATCCGCAAATTGCTGGTACCCGGCATCAATCATTTTTGGAGTCACTGGAGGAAAGGAATAGAGATATTTCCAGATTGAAGAACCGGTGAATCCGTTCACGACTTTCACCCCGAGTTTTTTGGCGGCACGAGCCGCATTAGCAACATCCTCCGCCGCACGTTGATTCACTCCGGCTGGCTTTCCATCACCCCAAATTCGCGGAGGTAAAATCGCTTGATGGCGTTCATCGATTTCATCACAAACTGCCTGCCCAACCAAATGCGTACTGATCGCATAAACTTTCAATCCATGCTTTGCGAGAAGATCGTGACGAGACTGACAATACTTATCATCGGAAAGTGCTTTTTCGACATCAAAATGATCCCCCCAACAAGCGAGCTCAAGCCCGTCATACCCGAATTGTTTGGCCTTAGCCGCAAGGGTTTCCAAGGGAAGGTCAGCCCATTGGCCAGTGAAAAGTGTAACAGGGCGTGCCATGATTTTGATCTCCTGAGAGTTTGGTTAAAACCAGGGGCAGCAACAACGCCGGTCAAGTTACCGTTGCTTCCTTTCGGATCTGGCGGGGTTCGCCTGCCGGGCGCTCTGCCACCCCTGGAGCCTTTTAATTAGAGCGGTTCTCGAGCGCAATCAAGGGAATAGTGTCACTCCTATCCAAAATAGCAGTTGTCTGTCAATGAGACTCTCCCCTTCGAGCCCTTGGAGACGTGGCGGTCGAATCGGATCGTTAAAGTTTCCAGCCCCGTCTGCAACGACTCAAAGGTGCAACGAAGGGGATTTATTTTCAAACTCAAACCGTTGAGGCCGTCGAGCCTTTGCGGTTAAAACCGGTTTCATCCCCCCCACCACCCAGCTTATCCTCGGAGATCGGGTTTTGTTTTGGACAGGGATGGACACCAATGGAATAGCGTCATTGACTTCTCCCTCCCAAAAACGCCGCTACCCACTCATCCAACGAGAGCTCTTCTGCCCGCCGCTCATCCGCGACCGGGAGGAGATTTTTTAATTTTTTACGACGCTGAGAAAACCCTTTCCGCACCCACGCTTCAAATTCTGGAAACTCTTTCGCCGAAACCAACCCGTTTTCCTTCTTCTTCCAACGCAAAAAGGAAGATTCCACTTCGGGAGGTGGATAAAAAATGGAGCCCGGCGCTGCGCGTAAAATTTCCATCGAGTAGCGCGATTGAAGAGTCACCGCAAGCGACCCGTAATCCTCACTCCCGACGGAGGCAACCATCCGAAGCGCCATCTCCCGTTGCACCAGAAAAAAACCTTCCTCCGGCGGTTCCGGAAGCGAAGCCCATCGAACGAGAAGCGGCGTGGTAATATTATACGGCAAATTTCCCACCAGAATTCGCACCGACGTTTCGGGCGGTGGAATAAAATCCAAAGCATCCCCTTCAATCAGAGTCAGCCCCGCCGTGAATTGCTCCCTCAGATACTCCGCCAACCCCCGATCCTTCTCAATCGCCAACACTGAAATTCCCCGGCGAATCAATTCCCCCGTCAATGCGCCCAATCCCGGGCCGACTTCCAATACCGTCTCCCCGGGATGAACGGAACCGGCAATCGTTTCGCCCCACCATTGGATGAGATTTTCGTCGTGAAGAAAATGTTGGCCGAATTGTTTCAAGGGCCGAAGCCCGCGCGAAGCCAAAACCGCCCGAATCTCCGTCGGCTTCATTTCGAAATCAATTTATCGAGTCGTAGATAAAGATCGGTGTTTGGATAAATGCCGCTCAATTCTCCCGCAGCAAATCCATGAGCCGCCACCCATCCAGGAGAAGAGGTCACCCGGGCTTGACGGGTAAAAATCAATGAAGGCGCTGCGGTAAGAAATTCTTTACCGGCCGGATATCGGTCTGCAACCGCTTGACGTTCCTTCAACCACGTTCGATCCTCGGGAAGCGTCGCCACTCCCCCTGGACCTGAAATCCATTCCGGCATTCGGGTTTTTCCCGTCACTCCAACCTCCGCGGGCAAAGCACTCATCGCCCCTAGACTATATCCATTCGTTACAACCACTAAGGATTCTTTTCCGGCATAACTGACCGCGGTGCGAACCGCCTCATCTAACGCTTCCACTTCCGCCACCGCAAGCGAAGTCAGATTCGCTCGCGCCGCCTGTGCCACTAACCCATTTTCGACAACCAAGAAATAGCCGCCCCAGTCCAATTGAAGCATTTCAATCGCCCGACGCGTCATATCACTCAAAGTCGGCATGGTCGCCGCCCCCTGACGTAACGCTGAAAAATGAAACAGTCCCGGAGTAAAAAGCCCCAAACACTTGTTGGTTCGCCAGGCCACCACACGTTCTAACTCCACCGGAGTATGAACTACTGTGTAACCATAATACTTCGCTGCATCCACTTCCAAATCACGTCCATCCTTGCGCCCCATCTCATTCAAAACATTCGCAGGCCGAAAATGTCGGGCTCCCCCTCCAAAAATCACATCTACCTTTGAAGAGTCTATTAACTCCGCTGCGTTGCGCTGCTCCGCCGCCTCTCCTCCACGGAGATATCCGTAAAAGGAAACCGGAACCGGCATCGTCACTTCACTGGTCGTCACCAACCCAGTACGACGTTTCGCGTTCTGGGCCTTATAAATCAAAGTGTTAAATCGATCACCTTTTTGATCACACCCCACATATCCATTCTTAACCCTCTGCCCTGATGCCAATGCGGTCGCTGCTGCCGCCTCATCCGGAACCGGAGAGTCAGAACCTTGTACCGTCAACTGTCCGACATAGGACATCTCATCTAAAAATAATTTCTGTCCCCGAGCCGCAGCCTGCTGACGGGCGCGTTGCAATAGCTCGGCATCCATTCCATTGACAACCACCAGGATAATTCCATTCGCCTGCTGACGAACAAATCTTCGAACATAAAGCCGACCGAGTCCGACAAACAGAACAAGGACCAGCAGCGCCAATGTAAAAACCCGCCATCTCATGTGCCGCTCATCCGTTGCTTGAGCAACGCCGTCACTTCATTTTGCACCGGCTCCAATTGATCCAAATGCAGTTTGGGATCCTCAACAATCCACGTCTCACCACTCGCAACGTGTTCATAAACAATTACCGGACGCCCATCGACTTCGTGACGATCCAACGGTTTGATCATTCGTTTACGCTCCAACATCAATGCCAAAACGTACCGTGCATTCAACAAGCCGGGTTCATTTTCCTCAATCAGTCGCTTGAGCAATCCCTCTGCATCATCCTTGCGTAGAGCTTCCACTGGAACCGCAGGAGGGGTTTTGTAAGGAGATTTCCACGTCGAAACCGGTTGCCAATCGGAAGGTCGGGTCTCCCATGCTTCCGCACAGACATCCTTACGATCATATCCTTCTTCCCCCCAAAAGAGAACGGTCCATACCGGTTCATCCTCCACAAAGGCGCGTCCACTCAGGGCGCATTGGGTTCCCCTCGATTTAATACTCCAGTCTTGTTGGATCATGATTAGATGTGAATCGGAATTCCCTTAGCTGCCAACGCACTCTCACCGATCATCTCGGAAAGCGTTGGATGCGCATGAACCATGGTGTGAAGTTCATCCACCGTCGCCTCAAGATGCATCGCCAATCCCAGCTCTGCGATCAATTCCGTTGCGTCAGCCCCAATGAGATGCGCACCTAAAATCTCTCCGTGCGGCTCACCCACAATTAACTTCACAAAACCGTCCGATTCCCCCGCCGCGACCGCTTTTCCGCTCGCGCGATACGGGAATTTCGCCACTTTAAATTTCAGTTTCTGCTCCTGAGCCTTTTTCTCCGTGAGCCCAATGCTGGCGACTTGCGGCTGACAGTAAGTACAGCCGGGGAAGGTTGTGATCTTGTGAGGCTTTTTCCCTGCCACAAACATTCCTTCCACCGCTTCGATCGCTTCGTGAGAGGCCACATGTGCCAGCCAGGGAGGTCCGATGATATCTCCCGCTCCATAAATTCCCTTCACCGAGGTTTCATACCGGTCATTGGTCTTCAGATAACCCTTCGGATCCAATTCCAATTTCAATCCGGCCCCCAAGAGCCCGTCGAGATTCGCCTGCAATCCGATCGCCACCAAGACGCGTTCCACAGTAATCGTCTTTTTCTCAGTCCCTTCGACTTCGATTTGAATCTCGGATCCGACCTTCACCTGATTCGTCTTTGTCCCAGTCAACACTTCAATCCCCGACTTGATAAACGTCTTTCGAAGATGCTCCGAAACTTCTTCATCCTCGACCGGAAGGACCTGAGGCAACATTTCAATCAAGGTCACCTTCGTGCCAAACGCGTTAAAGAAATAAGCAAACTCAACCCCAATCGCCCCCGCCCCAATAATCGCAATCGACTTCGGCAGCGCATCAATCACCAACGCTTCGCGACTGGTCATGACTTTCTTTCCATCCACCGGCAGATTCGGCAGTGGCCGGGCTTTCGCTCCCGTGGCAATCAAGAGATTCGCGGCCTCCAAAGTCTGAGATTTTCCATCCGCCCCTTTGACCACGACCTTTTTGTCCGACTGAATCTGGGCTTGTCCCACGATGTAATCGACCTTCTTGCTTTTGAAGAGAAATTCAATTCCTTTGGCCATTCGATCCGAAACCCCGCGACTTCGCTGGATCACCTTCGGAAAATCGACTTCGAACTTCGGCACCTTGAATCCGAGTTCATCCGCATGCTCCAATTTATGAGCAAACTCGGCGGACTTCAGAAGTGCTTTGGTTGGAATACAACCCCAGTTCAGGCAGGTTCCGCCCGCGCGTTCCATCTCCACACAAGCCACTTTTTTCCCAAGTTGCGCGGCACGAATCGCTCCAACATATCCCGCCGGGCCACCACCAATCACAATCAGATCATAACGCATAAATCATTCCTTTGCTTCACTGGTAAAACGCGAAAACTCTGCCCAACGCCCCGTCACTTGTCAAACAAACCGCCCATCGCGCATCTCAAGCACCTCGTCCGAGGCCTCCGCAATGGCGGGGTTATGCGTGACGACTAAAACCGTCAGATTTTGCTCACGCGCCAACGTTTTCAGCACTCCAAAAACCCGGGTGGAATTTTCCGTGTCCAAATTTCCCGTCGGTTCATCGGCCAAAACCAGTTGCGGATGATTCGCCAAGGCACGCGCAATCGCCACACGCTGTTGCTCTCCGCCGGAAAGATGATTGGCACGACGTGAAGTCTTATGCCCGAGCCCAACGACTTCAAGTAAGGACTGCGCACGCGCTTCCATCGCCGGAACATCCATCTTCCCCAGACGACGCATCGGCAACATGACATTCTCCAAGGCCGTAAATTCCTTGAGCAGAAAGTGAAACTGAAAAATAAATCCCATGTGCTCGTTTCGAAGCTGGGTCGCCTCTTCATCCGTCAAATTCGCCGCGTGGAGATTCCCGATCCAGATGTCTCCACTATCCGGAGCATCCAATAATCCCAAAAGATAAAGGAGCGTACTCTTCCCACAACCGGAAGGCCCCACAATGGAATAAACCCGACCGCGATGCAAATCGAGCGATACAGAACGGAGCGCTTGAACCCGGTTTTCCTCCTGACCGAGGAACTTCACCAAATCCACACATCGTAAGCTAGTCTTGACTTCGGAACTCACCCCTCCATTTCTAACAGAAACTTCCCATGCAACGCGACACTTTTTCGATCCCTCCCTGGAAAAGAACCCTGCTTCAGGCGCTTTACCTCCTGACGATCCTCCTTTTTGTCACCAGTATTTTCCGAGGATTTCAGCCAGAAACCGGGTTTACCTCCCTGATTTTATTCGGAGATCGCCAAGAAGCACAGGCGACCACCTTACTTCGCCAAACCCCTCATTACGTTTACCCGGATTCCCTCGGGTACGATGGACAGTTTTACGCTCAAATTGCCTTGGAGCCTTCCCTCCATAATCCTGAATTCAAATTAGCCCTCGATTCCCCTGTCACTCGTTCCCGAAGAATTTTAATGCCCGGGATCGCTCACCTCCTCGGAGGAGGAGTCCCCTTCCTCGTTCTCGAGGCTTACGCCACAATTAACATTTTTTGCTGGCTGGGCATTGCCGCACTTCTTCTTCACTGGATGCCCCCCATTCAATTTCGGAACTGGATGGCTTGGACCGCATGCCTCTTCAGTTTCGGCCTCCTCTTTAGTGTGCGGCGTTCTCTCACGGATGGTCCTTCCGCCCTTCTTCTTCTCGGAGCTCTCCGACTTCTTGAAAAACCACTCCCCACCAGTGCTGCAGGACTGATTGGACTGGCTGCGCTTTGTCGTGAAACCTCCTTCCTTGCAGCGATCTCCCTCCTCCGGCCCTGGCCTCCAAAACGCTCTGATCTTCTCAGATGGATCCGTTACGGCTTGGTTCTCGTTCTGCCTCTGGCACTTTGGATGATTTATCTGAAGTCGGCCTATGGTCGATGGACCGCCGAGGAAGCTTCTTTTACCTGGCCGCTCTGGCAATTCGGACAAAAAATCTCCGAAACGTGGAATGAACTCTTACTCCATGGAAGAACCACCTCGTATCGCTGGGTTGCTCTCGATTTAATCAGCCTGATCACCCAGATCGTTTTTCTTCTGAAATATCGCGACTGGAAAAATCCAATCTGGCAGATCGCTGCTCTCTACCTGATCTTCCCCTTCGCTGCCGATTTTCCGATCTGGGAGGGCGACTCAATGGCGCTGATGCGAGTCATCCTCCCGCTCACACTCGGATTCAATCTTTTAGTCATTCAGCAAAAACGAAGCGCACTCTGGCTCCTCATGGGAAACCTAACCGTTCTGCACGGATTCGAATGTTTGAGGATTCCAGTTTTCCGAAAAATCCTCGGTTACTCATTTACTTTTTTTTGAATCTGGAACTCAGAAACTCAGGAAGTGAGCCTCCCAGAAAAGGGTGATTCTTCCTGATTTCTTGAGTTCCAGATTTAAAAACAACAAGATCCGACTCAACGACACCGAAAAACGGCCACCATCGGACGATGATCGCTCGGTACGTAGGTATTATAACGGGGCGGATCGCTTTCATGCTGACGGTAGAGATACGATTTTTCTGAATCCCAATCCTGCATCAGCCCGTGACTGACAACCATGTAGTCGACTCGCTCGTATTGGTTGTCCGGAATATAATAGTGTGTCCACCAATCCCCGAGCCAATCCTTCAACCAGAGATCGTACATTCGAATCGTTGCATCCTTTGGTCCGATCAGGGTCTTCACCGGGCGACTTCGCGGCGTATCATTCAAATCCCCCATCAGGATCAAGTTCGCTTTCGGATTCTGCTC
>CAZKRU010000030.1:0-45602 GCA_964555235.1 uncultured Verrucomicrobiota bacterium | reverse complement strand
GGAGGAGTGGATACGAGAGATCGCCGATCTCCTCCGAAGGATCTTGCGGCAGAGGAGTGGAAATAGCTTTTTCACTCAGGAGAATAAAGACGGGGAATCTCAGAAAGGATTCCTGATTTTGAGAAGTCCATCCAGATTCATGCTCGAGGATCTCTTCTTTAAGGGCGCGTGAGTAGTCGAAACCTCCCTGGGGTTCCATTTTAAAAAGGAGTTCCTTGATTTTGGATTCTGCCTCGCTCCACGAAAGAACCCGATCCGATGCCGGATTGCTTTGGAGATTGGCGAAGGTGAGTTTAAATCCTGCCGATTCCTCGAATCCTGCGGCCTTCGCGGTTTTTTTGAGAAGCGTGAGAATTTCCGAGGATGATTTGAGCGAAGAACTTTTGGATCGATCCACAATGAAATGGGGATAGCCGATCTGACTCAAGGTCGGCAGGGAAGGATGAGCGGCTCCGGAGATCATCGTTTTTCCTGGGGAGAACTCAAATTCCTCGATAACAGGTGTGTGTGCCGTTTCCGAATCGGACAAGAGTGAAGTGAACAGGATTTGATCGCTCTGAATCTTGGGGGCAAGGCTCTTCGGAAAAAGAAATTCGATTTCCGTTTCACGGGTTTCGCCAGAGGCGAGTGGGAAAATCCGGAGTTCGACCTGATCCCGATGGAGATAACGAAGGAGCCCGGGATCCCGACGCTCTCTGTCACGAATCTGTTCGTAGACCCAAAGTGCAGTTTTCTTTTCGAAGATTCGGCCCGGAACCATCGCGTCTCCGATCTTGAGCCAATACCCGGAGATGAGGGTTGGCTCTGGAACCGAGATCTGGGTGACAAACTCGTTTTGAACACTGGCGTTATTTTTGATAAAAAGGTGAAGTTTAAGACGGACGAAATCTCCTTCGACGATCGGGGTCGCTTTCCAATCTTGAATGATTGCCTGTTCACGAGGAAGTGGAATGGCTCTGCCTCTCGTACGGTTTCGTGATCGATTGGATTCCCGAAAAAGTCCGATGCCGTTGAGAGTGTCTTTGGAAGCAGGGGGGAGTTCGACTCCCACGATGGTTTCGTAGAGGTGCTTCAATTTTTCATCCGGAAGGACGAGTCGATTGAAAACGGTCTGTTGGTAATAGTCCGAAACGATCGGGAGATAGATTCCCTCCTTGAAGTCGCGAAGACTTTCAAGGCTTCGCTGGATGCTGGAGAGATCCCCATGAAATCCGACCCTCGGGTGAAGTTGAGGGGAGTAAACGTAATCCAATGCCTGATGGACCGCAGTGCGATCCGCGTGGGCTCGATTGATAAAAAAGGAGGGCATGAGGACCGAGGCTACAAGCGCCATGGCAAGTGCGGTCTTCCAATTCGAACGTTTGGATTCCAATCGAAAGCCATCGAGGATCGTGCGCCCATGCACCATAAAGAGAATGGTCGGGGCCAGAATCAGAACTCCACCACCGAATGCCAAGATCCCTGGAATGGTGAGAGGAAGGAAGGGGAGAAAAATCAGGAAGAAGTAGAGAGTGAAAGGAAATGAGGCGCATTGAGCCAGCCAGATCCAGCGGTTTCCATGGAATCGATCAATCGCCCCAATGCCTAGAATCAATGCGTTGATGCCGCATAAAATATAGATGGTGGTGGATTGAAAATTCCATGGAAACGGGAAGTACGAGTTAAGAACCAGCCCGCCGATCGGAAAAACGAAGGCCGCCAGGGTGATCAGGAGTGCCGTCCGTTGTTGAAGGCGGTCGTGAAGTTGAATGAGAAGTCGAAGGAGGAAGATGAACAGAAGGGAGGTTCCTGTTAGAAGAATCACCGGGAGCGCGACATAAAAAAATGATGAGCCCCATTTGAAATGATTGAACTGAGACGAGACAAGACCGAGGGTATAGAGAAGCGCGGGGGTGATCACGATTCCCAAAAGACTCATCCCCATTTCCTTCCAAAACGACCAGCGACTTGGAAAGGAGGCGGTTCCGATCGCCGCATAGAAGCAGAGCGGAATCATCGCCATCAATTGGAGGTAATAGACAGTTTCAACGTCCAGAATCCATTCGGGAACCGTGCTGAGATTGACATTGGAGAGCAGATGGAGATTCATCCAAACGCCGATCCCCTGTGCAACGAGCAATCCTAGAAAGTATTTCCAGTCGAGATCGGTTTTTCGCTTGCAAAGAAATCCGGTGAATCCTGTCTGGGCTACGAGAAGTCCAGCGACGAGTCCGATCCAAGTGAGGAGTGAGAATTTCCGTTCAGGACCGAAGACGAGCCAAGCGACGTGACAGTTGTACGCAAGTAAGAGTGCGTGAGGAAGAACGGCGATCCACAATAGATTTAATGGGTTAAAAAATCCTTTTGAAAGGGGTGGGTGGCGTAGCGGTTGGGAGGTCGTTGAGGTTTCAATGGTGGGAACGATCATATGACTCCAGAGTTGAGGTGAGTAGAAGGGCTGGGAAAAAAATGAACATTCCGATCAGATAGTGAATTCCGGAGGGGGAGAGGATTCCTCGTAAAAGTGGAGTCCAGTCGGTGAGTTGAGTGATCACCACTAATCGGGCGGTATTTGCGACGAGGGTGGCTGCGTAGGAAATCAAGAGAAGCGAAAGGAGAAAGGGAATGACTTTGGAAAACCGGGAGGGGAGGGGGCGTAGAAATGCAAGGGTTGTTGTGGTGATACAAAAGAAGTCGTAGCCGCTGCATCGTTCTGTGACGGTCCAAGAAAAGTGAGGCGAGAAGAGAGCATACGTTCCGTCAGCTAAGCGATCGCAATGACAGCCTGAAAATAATGAGGCGAGATGACTGGAGGGAAAAATAAAAAGAGAGGTCTTTAATGAGGCGCTTTCGATCCATTGAAGGAAACCAAAGAGACCCAAGGCAATGAGCCCTTTGAGGATCAAGCCATGGAAGGGGATCTCGATTTTTGATTGTACGTCGACCGCTTCGCTCATAACGCGTCTCTCGATTCTTCCTGCTCCATCACCTTGATTTGTTTCAGACAATAAAGGAGCGGAAAAATTCCGACGATTCCAAACGAGCAGTCAATCAGTCTCCAATAGAATGGAATTCCACGGACCTCTCCACAAATCAAGGCAAGGGGAATGACGAGGAGGCAGGCGATCACACCAACCCAGAGAATGGGTGCGTTGTTTGCCGGTTTCAGCCAGGGAATTACAAAAAAGAGTGAAATGACGATATGTCCGAAGGCGAGCCAGTCGGTTCCATAGGCGAGCCATGGGTAGTTGGAATAAGTCGCTTCAAGTCCAAGTTTTACAGTGAGAATCCAATATTCGATCCCACTGAGTTCTTGAGGATTGCGAACGAGATCCAGTCCGAACCAGTGACAAAGAAGTCGTAATTCAGTGAGGAGCGGAAACGCTGTAATCCCACTCATGATGAGTGCGAAGATAAAAAATCCGAGGACCATTCGATAGCGGAGGAGGGAACTCATGGGTGATTCTCGTAGTTAGGGTTGTGGGTGATTGTTTTTTTAACGAACCAATCGGCGGCTTGCCATTTTCGCCAGTCCTTGGGGCTCTGAGCTTGGCTCGATTCAAGAATTTGTTGCGCTTCCTGTTTGATCTCAAGATATTCATCTCCCGGCTCCGAGGCAACCTTACTCAAGGCCGGGAGCGACCAGGAGCCGAGTTCAGAGAGATATTTGAGATCCAGTTTTTTCCCCTGCTCTCGCTCCTGGAACCATTGGGCCACATTGTATTGGGCAACCCAATAGGAGACAGGAAGAAATTGAACGACAAAGAGGAGTCCGAGTGTGCTCAGGAAATTGGCTCCGATCAGCCACGCGACCGATTTTTTTCTCAGGATCATGAGGGCAATGAGGAGAAATCCGACAGAAACGAGAATTAAAAAGAGAGCGACGTAAGTCCGTTGCGTCGAGAGATGATAGGTTTGAACGTAGAGGACCAGACGTCGCAAAACGCCAAAAAGAAGGACCATATTTTGGATGACCCAGACGATTCCGAGAGTCTGAGTGAGGCGATTCTTTCGAATGCCATCCCCTTGCATCCACAAAAAGGAGAGAAGAATTCCGGAAAGAATGGCGGCCGTGCTCAAGGACCAAACGCCTTCATGGACATAAACGCTGTAGGTGACGTGAGGAGGAAGGGAGTGATTTCCCCAGAGATAAATCGCATCGATGGTATTGGAAACAAAGAAGAGTCCATTCAGAAGAAATAAAAGGACGATCGCTCCCTGTGCGCTCCAGAGTTTCCACGGTTCCCATGAGATTGAAGGAAGCGGCTGTGTCCAAAATCGGATTTTGGACGGAATGGAGGGCCTGAAGATCGCGAGTCCCAGCAGCAATAAAAATCCCCAGAGGAGAAAGCGGCTGAACTCAAATTCAAAACGGATGATCCATTTCCAGAGCTCCTGCGTGCAGGAAATAAACCATTGTCCGAGAACCGCGTTTCCCGTTCCCAGAAAGAAACTGAAGAGGGCCGTGATTCCGAGAATCGGGATTCCAAGAATCATCCATTTTAAAAGCGTCCCGAAATAACGGATGTTTCCAATCATCTCGATCGTCTCCCGAATGAGCCAGAAGACTCTTCCCGGGAATTTTAAGATTGCCCACCCCGCTTCCACGCCACGATGCCAGCGAGGCATGACTTGGGCAAAGGTGACTTCACCGTTAAGCGTGAGAAGCCCGATCAAGAGAAGTGTGGTACTGCAAAATCCCCAATCGATTCCTGCCGCGACAGTGCTTGGAAGGATCCCGAGAAATAAGATTCCCCACGCGAGGGGAGTGCGATTGCATCCGTGAGCGAGGATTCCGATCCCAAGACTGAAGATTAAAAGGGCAAACGAAAGTCCTCCGGCCTGGGACCAGAGAAGAAAATCGGTCAGCGCAATAAATCCGAGGGCGAACGACAAAGAGCGGACGGTCGTTTGGGTTCGATGCTCAATGGGGCACATGGTATTCCTTTATACTTTGTATCACAAAGCTTGTGGTTAAATTTTTTTTATTTCGAACGACTTCCCTTGATCATTTCTTCAAGAAGATTGATATAGGTTTGAAAGGCTTTTCGGCCTTTTTCCGTTAAGCTGTATTTGGTGGAGGGCCGATCGACGACTTCTTTGAGAAAGGCGACATATCCGGCTTGATGAAGGGTTCGGAGATGACTGAGGAGATTGCCATCACTCATCTTGAGCTCGCGCTTCAACTCGGGATAAGGCCATGAAGGACGGCTCGCCAGAAGCGTCATGATCGCAAGCCTTCCGCGCTCATGAATCGTTCGATCCAATTGTTCAAAATCAAACATGAGCGCCTAGAGGTTGACGGCTTCTGTCGACTTTTTTGAGGTTTTCCATACAACGAGCGCATAAATCAGGTGGAAGAGACCAAAGGTGAGAATCATGAGGAGATTGGCGTTGATGGGATTCCGCGGATAGAAAACCAGGGTCGCGAGTCCAGCCAGACCGGTTACAAAAAAGAGCCATCCGAGCAGAGTGATCGAACGGGGAGCAAAGGTTTGTGTTGAGAGCAGTGCAACACCATAAAAGATGATCCAGAGGTCTGTATTTGTAGTTTGAAGGAACTCATTCATGTGATGAGCTGGATCTTGCAGGGGCTCCAATCCAAAAACGAGTGTGGTGATCCCTCCGATTATCATGGCGGGCGTCATGCAGCGAATCGCAAGCCAGTGACGAGAGGAGAAGATGGGCTCAGCATTTTGAGTCGAGTCGCGATAAAGTTGAAAAAGATGGGTGAGTACTGTGATGGCAAAGACGGATCCCCAGACGATGAAAAAGGTGAGGGGAGCGAGAAAGGTTCCTTGGGTGAAGGAGGAGATCACCTCTTCTCCAAAAAATCCGAAGAGAAGAGTGGTGATCCCTCCAACGAAAGCAGTCGGGGCGGAAATCGCTCGATAAATGGTCGATCGTTCCATTAGACTTCGAATGACTTGAAGATTTTCAGCAGCTTGTTGGTCGAGGCTCATAGTTACTTTGTACCACAAAGTAGATATGGTGCAAGAGATATTTTCCGTGGGCTGCTTTTTGTGAAGGATGAATTGACTTCGTTCCGATACCTTTCAGTTTTTAGTGAGTGAAATGCGTGGTGATTCATACGGATGGAGGCTGCAGTGGAAACCCGGGTCCGGGAGGCTGGGGTGCGGTGCTGGAATATGGTACGCGAAAAAAAGAGCTGAGTGGCGGTGTGATGCTGACGACAAATAATCGGATGGAGCTTCAGGCGGCGATTGAAGCACTGAACGCGTTGAAGGAATCTTGCGAGGTTGATTTTTATACGGACTCGGAATATGTCAAAAACGGAGTTCAAAAGTGGATGGCGGCTTGGAAGGTGAACGGCTGGAAGACTTCCGCGAAAAAGCCGGTCAAAAACGAAGACCTTTGGCAACAGTTGGATCTCGCGACGAATCGGCATCAGATTCATTGGCATTGGGTGAAAGGTCATGCGGGCCATACCGGAAATGAGCGCTGTGACGTGCTGGCGACTCAAGCGATTGAAAAAATCCAGAAAGCCATTTCTCGCGCAGAGACGCGGGGACGCTGAGGGGTCTTATTTTCAAAAAACCTCTGCGACACAGCGTCTCAGCGCGAAAAATCCGTTCCTTCTTGCCTTTTGACGTTTCCCTGTGAGAAATCCCAAGATGCGTTGGTGGCAACATGGACTCTCGATTGGATGGCGGGCAGCGAAACGGAACTGGGCTCCGGCCCTCGTTCTGCAACTGGTGATGATTGGAATTGGATTTGCTTACTATCAGATTCCATCCAGCCATCTGATTTTTGATGCGGTGATCCGTCTCAAATCATTTGCGGGTCTCTGGTTTAGCTTTGTGGCGGGGGGAATTGCCACCGGGGTCGTTTCGGAAGTCTTTCGGGTTTACCTGACGGATCGTGGAATCTGGAGACGCTCACATCGGGTTGATCTGATTTTCAAATTTTTTTTCATGGGAGGAATGAGTGTGGTGACGGACCTTTTTTATCAAGGTCAAGCGGTGGTCTTTGGGAGTGAGGCGACTTGGGGTGTGGTGACGAGCAAAGTCATGGTTGATATGTTCTGTTATGGTCTCTTTATCACGAGTCCCCTCCAAGCGCTCTGCTTTTTGTGGAAAAACGAGGGATTTGATTGGAGTCGGGTCTGGCCGAAGGTGCGCCCCTGGAGAAAATTTTTAGAGGATCAGATTTTACCACTTTGGGTTTCGTGTCTGGCATTTTGGACGCCGATCGTCTTTGTGATTTATGCGTTGCCCGGATTATTGCAGATGCCACTCAACCTCGTAGCCGCGGCCATTTGGGGGATCTTGATCGTTACGGTCACGGGTGAAACACAAAAAACAGTTTAGCCTGCGTCAACGGGCGGGCATTTCTAGAGTAGTCCGTCAAACAGCATAAAGATTGTCTCACACGGAGAACGCAGAGCCCACGGGGATCTCCTAACGAACAAGTGAGCCTTTTTTTATCCTCCACGATCTCGGCGAGCTCTGCGCGGGAAAATAATATGCGATCCGCTTGGCGGACTACACTAATGTGGTCATCGCTTCATTGAAGCTCGCGTGAACTCCACTATTTTATTTCGGAATCAATGCCACAGACATTTCGTAGCGCAAAAACGGGGTGATCAAGTAGACGCCGCGGAAGTGGGTGAGGATTTCGTCGCGGAGTTCTTTGGCGAAGGCGAGGCCGATTTCGGTGGCACGGGTCTCTTCAATGTTTCGGAGTTTCTCACGGACGGAATCCGGAATTGAAATTCCAGGAACTTCGTTGTGAAGAAATTCAGCGTTGCGTGAATGGAGGAGCGGCATGACTCCGACAAAAACAGGAATCCCGAGTGGCTTCAACGCTTGTGCCGTTTGTTTGACGAGGGCGATGTCGAAGACCGGTTGGGTCATGACATACTGGGCACCTGCGGCGATTTTTCCCTCGAGCTTTTTGACTTGGGAATCGAAATTCTTGGCGTTTGGATTAAAGGCGCAGCCAGCGATGAAGTCCGTTTTTCCGTTGAGCGGCTTTCCGGCAGCGTTCACGCCCTGATTGAGTCCGGAGATGAGTTTGAGGAGTCCGACGGCATTCACATCGTAAACAGACGTGGCACCCGGATGGTCTCCGACTTTGGAGGGATCTCCGGTGATGGCGAGAAGATGACGAAAGCCGAGGGTTCCAAGTCCCATCAATTCCGATTGAATTCCGAGAAGATTTCGGTCACGGCAGGCAAGGTGCAGGAGTGGTAGGATTCCGACTTTTTCGCGGAGATGAATGGCGGCGGCAAAATTACTGACACGCAAGATAGCGAGAGAGTTGTCGGCCAAAGTAATGGCATCGGCTCCGGCTTCCTTGAGAGCTTTTGCTCCCGTGATGAATTTATCCATCGAAAGCGTTTTGGGTGAATCGAGTTCGACGATGGTGACGATCTTTTGCTTGAGTTTTTCGAGGAGATTCGACTCGAACTCGGGAGAAGCGACACTTGCCGGTTTCGGCTCGGTGACCAAGATGCGTCTGCCGGTTTTTTTAGCGATTGGCTTTAGGGGGCGCGCGGCCTCGACCATGGCCCGAATATGGGACGGCTCGGTTCCGTAATCGCCTCCAATGAGTCTTGCTCCTTCTCGTACAAACGCGGCGACATTTGACGCGAAGTATTCCGGAGTAGCGGCGTAGTTGAAACGGCCTGCGTAGAATTCCGGCTTTCCAGCATTCGGATAAACGCCGATCAGTTGGCCCGGTTCGACATCGAGTTGCTCGAGGAGAAAAAGGCTCGCGCGTGGGCCGCATGTTCCATTGAAGCTGCAGAGGGAGCTTCCGGCCTGTCGCAAAATTTGAAAAGCTTGAGTGAGGGATTCGCCGGTTCCCATGCGCCCTTCTTCGGTGACGGCGAGGGAGGTGACGACGGGGCCCGAGGAGAGATTTTTAAAAACCTTGAGAGCGAGGAGGAGCTCTTCCATGTCGGCAAAGGTCTCGAGGAAAATCAGATCGCAGCCTCCATCGAGAAGGGCGGAAATCTGTTCTTTAAAAATCGATTGCTTGTCGTCATCGGTAAGTACTGGATCCGAGGGGCGCAAGGAGAGTGGACCGACAGAACCTCCGACATAGACGTCGCGGCCCAGTGCAACGGCTTTGGCGAGTCGTGCGGCGCGAAGATTAATTTCACGGACTTGTTGATCCAGGCCGAAACGCATCAGACGAATCCGGTTGGCACCGAAGCTGTTGGTTTCAACCACCCGTGCGCCGGCATTCACGTATTCGGTATAGACTCGAGTGACGAGATCGGGCTGCGAAAGATTGACCTCTTCAAGGCAGCGATCGGTCGGGATTCCGAGAGTGTGTAGATAGGTTCCGGTCGCTCCATCCGCGATGAGAATCCGGTCGTTGAGTTCCTCTAACAGAGTTGCCATGAGGTTAAAACGTGCCATGTTAGATGGTATGAGGCAAAACAAAAGCGCGACTCCGGAAAACCCGGAGTTGGAGAAGACGTTCGCCCGGATGATCAAAGAGTTGGGAATTGACGATAAGACCGGGGATTATCAGGGGTTGTTTCGATCGATTTGGAAATTACATCGGGATCAGGCCAAGCCGGCGGAATTAAGGCTTTTCAATCGGGCCGTTCGGGAGATGCGCTACGCGAATAAAATTTTCCTCCCATTTCGTGATGTTCGTAAGCTTTGTATTTTCGGTTCGGCGCGAACAGATCCCAAAACGCCGGAGGCCAAGGCGGCTCATGCATTCGCCAAGTTGATGGCGGAGTCGAAGTTTATGACGATCACCGGTGGCGGGGAGGGAATCATGGGGGCGGCTCAAGGCGGCGCAGGGAAGGAGCAGAGTTTTGGGTTAAATATTAGTCTGCCGTTTGAGCAGCATGCCAATGCGACGATTGAGGGGGATCCGAAGTTGATTAACTTCCATTATTTCTTCACTCGCAAACTCTTCTTTCTTCGGGAATCCCATGCGATCGCGCTTTTTCCTGGAGGATTTGGAACAATGGACGAAGGATTTGAGGCGATGACCTTGATTCAAACGGGAAAAGCCCGACTGATTCCGATTGTGATGGTTGATGCCCCCGGTGGAAATTTCTGGCGGACTTTTGAGCATTACGTGCGGGAGCATCTCCTGGGGGATGGGCTAATCTCGAAAGAAGATTTTCATCTCATCAAAATCACGGACGATCTTCAACAGGCACGAAAAGAGATTGTGAATTTCTATTACAATTTTCATTCGTATCGTTATGTGCGGGATCATTTGGTGATCCGTTTGCAGCGACAAATCCCCACGGGGGCGTTGCCGCGCTTGCAGGAGGATTTCGAAGATATTCTCAAACCGGGAGGAACGATTCAAACATCGGAACCGTTTTCTGAGGAAGCGAACGAACCGGAAATTGCGCATCTGCCTCGTCTGGTCTTGAACTTCAATCGCCGCTCGTTTGGGCGACTGAGACTTCTGATTAATCGTCTCAATGATTTCTAATTCATGGATCGAAGTGGATCCGGTACTGCAGCGGGTCCGGATCTTAGAGAACGACCAACCCGTTTGGGAAGCGGCGGTGAGTACGTCTCAGTTCGGTTTGGGTGAGGTTTCGGGAAGTCAGTGTACTCCACGAGGGGAATTTCGAATTGCGGAAAAAATCGGAGCCGATGCGCCATTCGGGGCAATCTTCAAATCTCGGGTTTGGACCGGAGCGGTTTGGAGTTCGAGTGATCCGTTGACGGAAGAGGATCTGATTCTAACCCGGATTCTCTGGCTGGAGGGAGTGGAACCGTCGAATGCAAATACCCGGGAGCGCTATATTTACTTTCACGGAACGAATCGGGAAGACCGCATTGGAACGGTGGCGAGTCACGGATGTATTCGCCTGCGAAATACCGAGATGATCGATCTTTTTGAGCGCGCTGAAATTGGGATGCGCGTGGTCATTCGATAAGAGATTTTTCGCGCAGAGAGCGCCGAGTTCGCGGAGGAGGATTTACAGTTTTTTTGTTCAAAACAACTCGGCGGGCACTGCGTGCTCTGCGCGAGAAAATTACTTTCCAGGGATGATTTTTTTGAAGCGGGGATCTTCTTTGACTGGAGCCCAAAGAGGGTCATGGGGTGCCATTTTAAGGATGGTCTCAGGAGAAAGCTTTACTGCGATCTTCAGGTACTTGAAAGCGTCCTCTTTTTTATCTCGAAGTAAGTAAATGCCTCCGAGAGCGTAAGGCCAATTCACATTCTTCGGTTCAAGTTTCATCCGGTTTCGCATGGATGCTTCAGCCGCATCGATGCGTTGTTTGGAGATGAGGAGATCGAGCGTCGATTGGGCGACGCCGGGATCGGTTTCGGGGAGAGACATCAACTCAACGGCAAAGGGATCGATCTCGGGGATTTTATTTTGGTTGAGGAGAATCTGAATCATGCGCTGAAGCATTTCGGGGTTATGTGGATTCTCCTTCAGTGCCTCGCGAAGCTGTTTTTCTTCGAAGGCGGCGAGTCGAATCGCTTTAAAGGTTTCGAGCATTTGAGCGTACTGAGTTTGATGAGGATCCCGGGCGATTGCTTGATCCACAAGCGCTTGCGCGTCCTCAAGGCGATTCTGTTTGGCGAGCATCTCGGAGTAGTTGAAAATAACCTCCGAATTGTAGGGGCAAAGTTGAAGCGCCTGTTTGTAAGCATACTCCGCTTCCGGGTAGAGTCCTCGATAGGCGTAAAGTCGTGCGACGGAGAGGCGTAGTTTTGAAAAGGAGCGTTGGGCCGGGGGATCCTCTTCAAATCCAGGCTGGCTCAGCAGGAATGCAGTGTAGCGGTCCCAAAATTGTCGATCCTTGGCAATGCTCTCCGGCGAGATGGCTTTGAGAGGCTCCGGATTCAATTTAAGAATCAGTCCGGACGGCTCGGCATAATCGTACATCCAACGAATGGGAAAGCTTTCCTCGAGATAAAAGGCATGCTTGGCCTTGTTTTTCTCGAAAATCTGACGGGCAATAATTCCATTGATTTTGAAGACTTCCTCGAGGCCACTGACCTCGGCTCCATTTTGAGTGGCGCGTTCTTTTGCATGTGCCTCGAAAGCTTCTCCGAATTCGTCTGCAGTGGGGAGTTCAATGGAAGGAGGATATTGATGGTCGCGCCCGAGCCATCGCTCCAGCCAGTTGAAAGTGGAAGGACGGTAGCGGGAGTCGTAGTGACTCTGGATATACTTCAGATAATAAAAATCAGCCAAAGCATTTTGAGTGATAATATACAAATCCGAGCGATCAAAAGAGGGATCCCGCTTCCAACGTGCGGGTTGAGTGCTTTCGCAGAAGATCGTGTAGGTTGGAACAAATCGCCCGGGGTCCGTTCCTCCAAAAATGATCGCTCCCTTCTCGAGAGGACGTAGCATATCCGTTCCGTAATACCACCCAAACCAGCGCTGATATTGACTGCAACTGTGGACGTTATCTTCGAGAGGAATGACTGCAAAAAAGAGGAGTGCCGGAAGGAATTTGGAGATTTTTGAATCGGTCGTTTCGTTCAAATAAACCCAACCCGCCATCATGCCGTACGCCATCGCGATCACGAGGAGGCAGTGCGACTGAAGGTGAAAGACTTTTGACATCCACTCGGTCAGGAGATCCATTGCGGCGGGGGGAGAAATCAGGGTCATTAGAACCGCGAGCACGAGGTAGCCGCTGATCAAAAAGAGAATCCACGCCCATTGACGTCGCGAGAATCGGTGGAGGTAGATCAGAATCGGAAAAGCAAGGAGACAAAGCGGGAGTGAGAAATTATCCTCAAGGCTCCGATAATACATCCGCATTCCATTTGAAATCTGTCGGAGGTAATCAATTTTTTCATGGGAAGTATCTTCGGTCGGGCTCCTTTCTAGAGTGACTCCAACGAGCGGGCCGATTTTTCCTCGGATGAGCACCGTGAGGCTGTCCCCATATTGTCCTCGGGAGACGGCATGATAGAATCCGCCCTTTTCGTTCGCAAATCCCCAATTCATTGGAGGATTGGTGGACGAACTTAATCGCATGTACCCGTAAAGACTCAGCGCAATCCATCCGACGATGAGGGTGCCACAGAGAAATCGCCACGGAATCTTCGAAGTTCCAATCAAACCACCGACGACTGCGGTGAGCAATAAAAGGGATGCGCCACGAATCGATTCAATGGCGAGCCATTCTTTCAAATAAAGTGTCATCAAAAAAGCAAAGAGAAGCGTTCCGAGGGATCCCCGAAGAAATCGCTTTTGAGAAAACGAAGGAGTGAACCAGATGGAGATCGCTGCGCATCCAAGAAGAAGAACCACACCGAGACGAAGTGTAATTTCCTGAAGATCGGGATGAGAGGAAAACCAGGTTAGGACGGTGAGCGCAGAGAGGGCTAATAACGTGACGGCGATAAAAAAAGTCGGGAGGAAGGCACGATCGGCGAGGATGACTCCAATAAAAAAAGCAGGAGCCAGAAAAAGGAGGGTGTGGTGATTGGTGAGTCCCAAACAAAATCCAAAGAGGGTCAGGAGGAGCCAGCGCAAGTCTTCTGGAGTTCGCATCCATCGATAAAAAGGGACCAACGTGAGCATGAGGCAGAGTGCGTTGAGGGCATAAACTTCGGCGATGACGGATTGGCTCCACATGACATCGCTGAAGGTCAGAATCAATCCGCTCGAGATTGCTGCCCAGAACGGAAGTTTCGGGCCAATCGGTTTTTCGGTTGAATCAAATCGTCGCAGAATCCAGCGGCCCGAATGAGAGACGAGCAGCGTCAGAAGTGCGTTCGCTCCCGCGCCACAGAGGGCTGAGAAAAGGTTCACGCGCCAGGCAACATTTCCGATCGGAAGAAATTTGGAAAGAAGAAAGGTTCCAATGCTCCAAAGCGGATAGCCAGGAGGATGGGGGACCCCAAAATGAACTCCAGCGGTGATAAATTCTCCGGAATCCTCGAGTCCGACGCTCGGTGCCAGCGTGCCGATGTAGAGAATCAGTGAGCAGACGAGGACGATTCCAGCGGCGCTCCAGTCCCATCGATTGAATCGAGGATCCAGGTGAGAGGCAGTCATTCGCTTCATCCATCCCGTTTTTTCGAGAAAAGGGCAAGCCGCAAAACGAGGCCGAGCGCTTCTCGTGCAATGCCTCCCGACATTTTCGAGGTACCAAGATGGCGACCTTCAAAGACAATCGGAACTTCGGCAATCTTGAAATCGTGACGCCAGAACCAGTGGGTAACTTCAATTTGAAATCCGTAACCATTCGCGGTGATGGCATGAAGATCAAGTTTCGCGAGTGCCTCTCGACGGAAGGCTTTAAACCCACTGGTCGGATCGGTGAAGGGCATCCGGGTGATACAACGGACATAGAGTGCGGCGCCGAGGCTGAGGAGAAGTCGCGAAATGGGCCAATTTAAAACACGGACGCCGTCCTGATAACGACTCCCGAGTGCAATGTCAGCTCCTTCACGAAGTGCATTTTGAAATCGAACGAGATGCGCGGGATCGTGGGAAAGATCGGCATCCATTTGGGCGATGATGGCGTAGTCGTGCTGGAGGGCCCAACGGAATCCTTCGAGATAGGCGGTTCCGAGTCCCTGCTTTCCCGAGCGTTCAACGAGAAAAAGCATCTTTTGAAATTCAGGGTGTTGGCGAATCCACTCGGGAGTGCCATCGCCTGAGGCATCATCGACGATCAATGCGTGCGCTTGAGGACTTTCCGCTCGGATCCGTTCCAAGAGCGGGGGAAGGTTCGTGCGCTCCGCGTAGGTCGGGATAATGACTAGCAATCGGTCCGCATCCATGAAAGAATTTCCGTAATGAGCGCCATCACATTCAGTGTCATCATCGCTGCTCCTGAACTTAGTGAGGAAATTCCAGTCTGGCAAAGCCTAAGATCGGGGGGGGCTTTGGAAAAGGAGGGAGTCCCTGCTCCCAAAGCACCGATCGAAATTTGGGTCGCAGCGGGGCGAAATCCCTCCGCACAACGCAATGCGGCGGCACGCGAGGCAAAAGGAACCTGGCTCGTCTTTTTCGATAGTGACTGCGAAATCCCTCCTGATTATTTTGTGAAATTGGATGAAATCATTCGCTGCGAGCGTCCCGAGGTTGTCGGGGGTCCGGTTTTATTGAAAGAGCCTGCATCCGGGAAGGAGCGTCTTTTTCAAGAGCTCTTCTCGTATCCCGCGGTAACGGGGCCAAGTGCTTCGCGCTATGCTTCAAGAGGGGAGCGTCGCGAGACGACGGAGCGGGAATTGATTTTGTGTAATCTGGCGATCAAGCGGGAGCTTTGGGATTCGTTGGGGGGATTCAACGAACGACTTTTTCCCAACGAAGAGAATGAGTGGATGGAACGGGCCGTATTGGTAGAGGCAACGCTCGTGCATGATCCTGAGTTGACCGTGGCACGGCCTCAGCGAAAAAGTTGGAAGGAGTTAGGGGAGACTTTTATCCGGTACGGAAAAGGACGAGCGAAGCAGACCGTCGTTTCCCGTCGTCTGGATGCGGCACGGTTTATCCCCTTGTGTGGAATTCTC
Organism: uncultured Verrucomicrobiota bacterium; assembly: GCA_964555235.1. Classification (GTDB taxonomy): domain Bacteria; phylum Verrucomicrobiota; class Verrucomicrobiia; order Methylacidiphilales; family CAMAQI01; genus CAZKRU01. The sequence continues at coordinate 30,167 of CAZKRU010000030.1, read as the reverse complement.
GGATGGTTGATGATCGTTGCGGTTCACGGGTGGATCCGAGGCATTCTGGCGTTTTTTCTGGGGTGGTTGGCGTTTACTCTCTGGATCTATTTCTTTCCTGATCGTCCGGAAGGACGATTCCGAATGCTCGTGGCGCTCGGTGCGCCGGGAATGATCCTCGCGTATGGTTGGGGTCAGGCGGTTGGATTGGGCGGAGCGATTTTTTTGGGAACGAAGGCGAAATCGACGGAAGTCGAAGTGAAATGCGTTTTCTCGGAGGAGATCAGGAGTGCAGGAATTTGATCCGGCAGGGCGGTCCGTCAGCTGACGGACGATGACTCCGCTGTTCTATAGCAAATTCATAAAAACTGTAACTGCTTGTTATTGGATCAGGAACTCATGAACTCAGGAAAAAATAGGGCGGTCACGTCTGATTTTTGCTTCTTGAGTTCCTGAGTTCCAGATTTTCTTGAGGCCATGAGATTACTTAACATGCTCTAAAAAGCGAGTTGGGAGAGGTCCTAATCCAATTCAAGTTTGATCGCAATCGAGGTCGTTGGGTCATCACTTCCTCCCATTCTGCGAGCAAAGGCGATATGTCGGGTAATGCTTCGAATGGTGGTCGCTTTCTCTTTGGCAAGGGGCAGGGTCGAGGATCCGCCGATTCCGAAGAATATGCCTGAAATCCGTTCCGCTTCACGAATCAGCAGAAGCACTACGGATTTTTCTAAGACTTCGGTTCTCATCCATTTTGGGAATGACCTCAAGGTTTCGGGATCGATCGAAGCATTTTCAATCAATAAATCCTCCCCCTTGGAGATCGCAATTCCAAAGATTTCTTCAGGATCCGGATCAACGGGGGGAAGGTTTTGAAAACCATCAAAAACAAGGCCCGTTCCCACCCGGGCATGAAAGTGCCGCTCGCCTTTGTTGCGGCTGAACAAAACGCAATGCTCCAAGGCGAGTCCCAAATGCAATGCTTTTGTCCCCGTATGATAAATCTTATGAAGATTGACCGTCTCTTCTTCCATGAGACTCTCCAGTTGTTGCAAAGAGCTTTCCATCCTGATGGAGGCTTTTTGGGTCGTTTCCCATTCGCTCTCCTCCGGTGGTTTTTCTTCCTGAGCGATGCCTTGATAAAGAACCAGGGCTTTGATTTTTGCGAAAAGAGGACTGGAAAACGAACCGGCTCCGTGGATTTTTCGAATGGTGGTTAAGTAATTGTCGACACCCTCTAGCAAGGACTGAATCTGCTTCCAATCAATCGGAAGATGTCCGTAGCGTGAAGTCAAATTGCGGACCTTGCTCTTTAAGTCATCGGTTCCCCCCTTATGGGTCGCGACCAGTTCGCAAAGTTGATTTGAAAATTCCGAGATAAAAACCAATTCATCCTCGGAATTATTAGGATCGTAACTCGTTCGATCTGAGGGGAGTTCTAGCAAACTCGTAATGACATTTTTTGGAAGCTGAGCTTTACTTAAAATGGCATAACCTAATTCCGAGGGCGATAAGCCGAATACTTTACGAAAGGCGAAGCACGCAGGCATGAGCTCGGCCTGATGTTTTGCCTCTTTGTATTCTTCTGGGAGAAAGCTGGCCATTAACAATTGACCGTAATTCCGAAGGGAGGCACAAACGAAAGCCTCTTCGGGATCTTGATTTCCAAATTGCATCATGATCCCCTTGGCAAGGATTCCCCCCGCAAGGGCGACGCTGGAAATTTCTCGGCACTCTTCCGATTTTTTCGTTCCTTCCGCGTTATCCAGCAAGAGGAGTGAGAGCGAGAGGCTTTTGATTTGCGAAAATCCGATCACCAAGATGGCGTGGGAAAGTGTTTTAACGGGAGTCCCCATCGGATTGTTTCCGATATTATTGGCGGCTCGAATGACCCGTTCGGTCGTCGCTAAATCCCTACCAATCACCTCCGCGAGTTCGTCGACTTGGATTTTATGAGCCTTGCCCGCTAAATCACGCACGAGTTCGACAACCTGAGTCAATGAGGTCGCGGTATGCTTGTCCCGTGACATGTTCTGTACGACTCGGTGGATCGTTTCCGCGGCGCGGTCCTTCATCTCGGGAATAAGCGAGAGAGGGGAGGTTCCTGGTTGAACGGAGGAGGACATGTGGGACGTTCTGATGAAATGCTAGCTCAGAGGGTCGTTGTGATCAAGGAGAACAACGACTGTTTCGAGGAGATTGGTCGGTGAGTCCGTCCTACCAATTTTGAATCGTTTAACCGAGCATCGACTTTCCGGTTTCCCTCGCTAGCGTGAAGCCATGTTGTTGCTCGAGTGCGAGCCGATGGAAGCTGCGCTGAGGGATCGATTTGCGATCTCGCGGGGAGGTGTGGACCGGGTGCGGACGGTTTTGATTCGCATGACGTTCGATGAAGTGACGGGAATTGGAGAGGCGACGGCGGTGAAGTATCACGGCGAATCCCAAGAGTCGATGCTGGCGGTGATTCCTCGGATGGCGGCGCTATTGAAATCGGAAAATCCGATGAACCGAGTGCAAATTTATCAGCGGCTCATGGAGGAATTTCCGAAGGATCGGGGTGCCATTTCGGGGGTGGACATGGCGCTTTATGATTGGTGGGGAAAAAAAGAAAAGCAACCGGTCTGGCGTTTGTTGGGAGGAGATCCGGCGAAAGCGCCCGCGACATCCTATACGATTGGATTGGATTCGTTGGAGGTGATGCTGCGAAAGGTTTCTGAAACGACATATCCGATTTTGAAAATCAAGATGGGTGCGCCGGGAGATCTTGAGACTTTAGAAAAAATTCGAGCGTTGGTGCCGGATCGAGAGCTTCGGGTGGATCCGAACGAGGGGTGGTCGGTGGAACAGACGTTGGAGAATCTTTCGACGTTAAATCGTTTGGGAGTGACGGTTTTGGAGCAGCCAGTGCAACGAGAGGATGTCGAAGGGCTGCGCCGGATTCGTGAGAAAAGTTCAATTCCTCTTTTTGCGGATGAATCCGTTCAGCGAGCGGAGGATTTGGAACGGCTTCGGGGCGCGGTGGATGGAGTGAATCTCAAGTTGTCGAAATGTGGTGGAATCACCGGAGGGCTCGATTTTCTTCAGCGCGCGAGGGATTTGGAATTCAAAGTGATGATCGGCTGTATGACGAGTACAAGTCTGGCGATTGCTGCGGCGCTTCCGTTGGCTCCTTGGGTGGATTATTTGGATTTGGACGCGCACCTATTGGTGAGTGATGAACCGATGGATGGAGTGGAGATGGAGGGGGGTGGCCGATTCCGATTTACATCGATTCCGGGGTTTGGCGTGGAGAGGCGGAATGCGAAGCGTTAACGGCTTTTTTCGTTTTCTTCTTCTGATTTTTGGTCTGATGGCGGGTCTCGCTTCAGTTCAAGCGGAAACGCATCGCGTTCGTTCGGGAGAATCACTTTATTCCATTGCCAAAGACTACGAAGTTTCATTGGATGCGTTAATGACACGCAATGGAATTCGCGATGCCCGTCAGGTTCGTGTGGGACAGGTTCTTCAGATTCCAAGACAAATGTCCGAGCGTCCATCATTCCCGCCCGTTCCAGCAAAGGAAGGGGATTCAATCTATGTCGTAAAAAAGGGGGATACGCTTTCCAAGGTGGCGAGAGAACATGAGCTTCCCGTCTCTCGACTCAAAGAGTGGAATGCGCTCACAAGCGAAGAGTTGAAAGTCGGTCAACGGTTGAAGGTCGAGCGCCGTGCTGAAGTGATTGCTCCGCCGACTCCTGCGCCGAAGCCGGTTGAAGCGCCTCCGGCAGATCGATACCTCTTTTTGGATCGGGTGAAGCATTTGATTGATTTGCCCAAAATTCAACAAGGACGCTGGCGTTATATAGTGGTGCATCATAGTGCGACTCCGAGCGGGAATGCATCGATTTTTGATTTAGCGCATCGTCAGCGCGGAATGGAGAACGGACTGGCGTATCATTTTTTGATTGGCAATGGGAACGATTCAGGGGATGGGCAGGTTGAAGTCGGTGGGCGTTGGTTGAAGCAACTTCAAGGGGGGCATTTAAAGAGCGAAGAATTAAATCAGATTGCGATCGGGATCTGCTTTGTTGGGAATTTTAACGAAACCCGTCCGACCAAACGACAGCTGGCGGCGGCGATTGAATTAATTGCTTATCTTCGGCAACGAATCAGGGAGCCGATTCCAATTTTCAAAGGACATCGCGAAATTAATCCGAAACCGACCGAATGCCCAGGTCGGAATTTTCCGCTGGAGGCGCTGCATCGGTTGTTTGATTAGACGACATTTTGAGGTGGTTTGTCTGACACAAAGGCACGAAGCCACAAAGCTTGTGAAGCCATTTCCGATTTTTTATGAGATGAAACAAAAACACCTTCCGATTGTGGCTTCGTGTGTTGTGCCCCCCTTCGCCCCCGCACCAAACCAGTTACGCCTCCGGCTGAATAGACTTTTCCTTTCGGAAGGGTTTTGTGTGAGGCGGTTTAGTGGCACGAAAATTGCTTGCAGGTATCCTCCCCTAGGAGTAGAATTCACCATTATGGCAGAAATGGGGATGCATCAGCAGTTGGCGTTGGGTCAGGCCTTATCGGTCCAGATGCAACAGTCGCTGCATTTACTCCAGGCTCCTGCGATGGAGTTGCAGTCGCTCGTTCAACAGGAGCTTGCGGCAAATCCCGTTCTGGAGGAAATCGCCGAACCTCCCGCGTCTGAAGATTCCGAGCCTGAGCCGGAGTTAATGACGGATGAGATTCAGGCGGCTCGCGATGCTGAGTGGAATGAATATTTTTCGCAGAGCACGAATGCCGGAAGTCGCTACACGATGGAAGACTCCGAACGGCGCCAATTCTTTTTTGACTCCCAATCGGAAGCTCCGAAACTCTCCGACCACCTTTCCCAGCAGTTGGCTTTGGCGACGAATGAAGTCGATCTCATTTCAGCAGGGGATGAGATTATTGGAAATCTCGACGAAAACGGTTTCTTGAAAATTCCCTTGGAAGAGATCGCCATGGCGGCTCAAGTCCCTTATGCGGCAACGCTCAAGGCGTTGGAATTAGTCCAATCGTTTGATCCGGTCGGGGTGGCTGCACGGAGTCTTCAGGAGTGTTTGCTTCTTCAGTTGCAACGCTTGCGGAAGGGAGATGAAGTGGAACAGCGGGTGGTGAAGGATCACCTGGAGGATTTGGGTCATCGCCGCTATGCGCAGATTGCTAAGGCGCTCAAGGTTTCGCAGGAACGAATCAACGAAGCGGCACAGGTCATTGCGGGATTGAATCCGCGTCCGGTGGCCGCATTTGCTCCGGAGCAAAAGCAGAATATTGTTCAGCCGGAAGTGACGATCCGAAAAGATGGCGACGACTGGATCATTCTTCTCAATGATGAAGCGGTTCCTCGCTTGAAAATTAAAGACGAGTACAAGGATCTTCTCGGGACCACGGGCGAGGATCGAAGTTTGCGTGATTACCTTCGAGAAAAAATCCGAAACGGAAAATTTTTAATCAAGTGCCTGCATCAACGCCAGCAGACTTTGAATAGCATTGCTCACGAAATTCTGGCCCGTCAGAAAGAATTCTTTGAGCAGGGAGTGGCGCATCTCAAGCCGCTGACGATGAATCAGGTGGCGGAAGTGGTCGGTGTTCATGAAACGACCGTAAGTCGTGCGGTTTCGAATAAGTATGTGAATACTCCCCACGGGGTCTTCGAGATGAAGTATTTCTTTACGACCGGATATCAAAGTGACAGTGGTGAGATGGTCTCGAACACGAGCGTGAAGGATACGATCAAAGAAATTATCTCACGTGAAAATCCGGCCAAACCGCTTTCGGATGAGGAGCTGGCGAAAATTTTGATCGAACGTGGAATTAAAGTAGCGCGTCGCACGGTGGTGAAGTATCGGACGGCCATGGGAATTCTTCCGTCGCATTTGCGGAAAAAGAGTCCATGACTTCTGAAGGGGTTCCTCTGGAAGCGCGGCGCGGTCGGTTGCTCGAAGAGCTTCCTCCAGAGGGTCTCTTTGAAGAAAAAACGTGGAAGCTTTCTCCCGTTGCTTACCGGCTCTCGCCCCAGCATCTTCAGCTTTTAGAGCGTCTTGGCCCGGTACTGCAGCGATTTCAACAAGCGTGTGATTTGTTGTATCGCCAAAGTGTTTCAGGGAAAAAGCCGGAGTGGATTTCTCGCTGGCTGGACGCAGGAAAGCCGAAAGAACTCATCGAGTTTTCCCGATCGGATGCGCTGCGAGGTCAGGTTCCTGCGGTGCTTCGTCCGGATCTTGTCCTGACGGAGACCGGGTTTGCGCTTTGTGAAATCGATGCCATTCCCGGGGGAATTGGACTGACGGCTTGGCTTCAGGAAACTTATTCGGCTCTGGGCGAAAATGTCCTTGGAACGGGGATGCGTGCCGGGTTTAATTGGATTTTTCCAGAGGGAGATATCGTGATTTCGGAGGAGGCGGCCTCCTACCGTCCCGAGTACGAGTGGCTGGTTGGAAAAGATCGCGTAAAACGTGCGGAAGAGTATCAGGCGAATGGGGTTCCGATCTACCGGTTTTTTGAAGGATTTGACTGGGAGAATTTGGAAATGCTACGGACCTCCTTGGATTCGACTGCAGCGATGACACCTCCGATGAAGCCGTATCTTGAAGAGAAACTTTGGCTCGCGATGTTTTGGTTGAAGCCGCTTCGGGAGTTTTGGCGTCGGGAACTCGGTGAAAAGGGGGTTCAGCTTTTGGAGCAAGTGATTCCCTACTCGTGGGTGGTTGATCCGACCCCCTTGCCGCCGCATGCCGCGATTCCACAGTTAGAGCTTCACGATTGGCATGAGCTCTCTCGTCTCAGTCAAAAAGAGCGCGCCTTGGTGTTGAAGGTCTCCGGGTTCTCGCCACAAGCATGGGGTTCGCGCGGGGTCTGGATCGGTTCCGATCTTTCGACGGCAGAATGGACTTCGGCGGTGGAGCTCGCATTGAGTGAATTTCCGAAAAACCCTCGCATTCTTCAACGATTTGTTCCGGGAGTGGTGCGGGAACATTCCGTTTGGAATGAGGCGGGAGAAATTGTTCCGATGCCAGGGAGAGCCCGGGTTTCACCCTACTATTTTGCAAAAGGGGACGAGGTGCGATTGGGTGGAGTTCTCGTGACGCATTGTCCGCCGGATAAAAAACGCTTGCATGGCATGAAAGATGCCATATTAGTTCCCGCGTCATCCGAATAAAGGAAAACTCATGTCACTCATCCCTCGAACGCAAGACTTTCTCTTAAACCTTTGGAATCAAACACCGCTTCACGAGTGGGTCTTTGCCGGTTTTTTCCTTGCCCTCTCTTTGATTCTGCCGTGGATCGTCGGAAAGATCGCCGAGCTGGCACTGCGTCGGGGCTTGCGGAAACTGGATCGTGATTTGGTTGAGTCGGGCGTCAAAGCGGTTCAGCGGCCGGTCTCCATTTTGGTTTTCACCATGTTTTTCATGCTGGCTCTTCAGCAATTTGGAAAAATGCCAGCGGGAGTCTTGCGATGGGCGGGGCATGCCGAGACGTTGCTGAATGGAATTGCGATGCTTTCATTGGCATTCCGCGCGGTGGAAATTGCGGCAGTTCTCTTTAAGCGCCGGATGGTTTCTGGAGATAATACCGAGCTCGATGAGCGTTGGGTGAAATTGGTTGGGGTGGTTGGGAAAGGGGTGGTTCTCTTCTTTGGCATCGTGATGATCATGCGCGGATTGGGAAAAGATATTCTTCCGCTGCTGACCGGCGCTGGATTTATCGGCGCAGCGCTGGCGTTGGCGGCTCAGAGTACGATGGGGAATATCATCGGCTCGTTTGAAATCATGATGGATCGACTATTCAAAGAAGGGGATCGAATTTCGTTTGGGGATTACGATGGATTTGTGACGAAGATGGGATTGAGAAGTATTGAGCTGACATCGTTGAGTGGTGAAAAAATCAATCTTCCGAATAAAGATCTGGTTGATAAACAGATTCGGAACTACACCCGAAAAAATGTGGTCTTCACCAAAGTTTCGGTTGGAATTGCCTATGATCATTCGCGTCAGGAAATCGAAAAAGCGATGGCCATTTTAAAGAAAGCGGCATTGGATCATCCGAAAGTCAAAGAAGCGGAAGTCATCTTCAAAGGTTTTGGGGCAAGCACGCAGGATCTTGATCTCCATGCGTGGGCCGATTACAAAGATGGGATTGAATACGTTCACGTCCTTTCGGAATTGCATCTTGCCGTGAAGGAACGCTTCGATGCCGAAAAAATCCAATTCGCCTTCCCGACCCAGACTGTTTACATGAATCAGGTGAAAAGCTAGTAACCTGTTTTTCCGCGCGGAGGTCGCAGAGAGCGCCGAGGTTCCTCGTAATTCTTAGATCGACCTCCTGAAATTCATGTAGCCACAATAAGGGATTGCGTGAGTTCGCGCATGTCTGAAAAGTAAAATGAGCCTCAGAGCGGGGTTTGGCAAAAATAGTGGGTCTGGCCTGTGGAAAGGAAGTTTTGGTAGGTGTTCATTGTGAGGGCTCCAAATTGTTATTCTATGGCGTCCTATTCTTTTGAATAATCAGATATCCATTGCGGATTATAATCCTTAGAAATATAAAACCCATACTTTTCATTAACACGCATTGTAAAAATTCGCGCGCCTGAACCCATGAATTTCGGGTGGTATTTTTTAAGAGAGGAAAAATCTTGTTCTGAGAAATTGTCGAGTTCTTCCAATGTTTCTGGTAATTTCCCGTTTTTTTCAGAAAACATCTTTACTTCATTGGCAAGTCTCCAAACCGGATCGACGAGGGGCTCGGCTTCTCCATATAATTTCTGAAATTGATAGACGTGGATTGCACCAAAAGTAAAGGCAACGGCTAGGAGAGTTACCGCAAAAGCCACGGCGGTCATTGAGGTCTTCACGGTTTTGTTCATTTTATCTCTGTCGGGAAGATGAGTTACCATGTAGAACCAACTCGATCAATGGATATTCATGAAGCGGTCCATTCGATTAACGATTGCATCAAACCGAAATGGTAGGGACCGCCTCCGGACGAGCCGATGGTGTCTCGGCGCCTTCTGAGAAGTCGCCCTACCATTTTGATGAAGTCGGCTTCGTTTTCAGGCTTGTGAGCCGCGCGTGGAGAGGATAGGGTCCCTTCATGGTCAGCGTGGTGATTCCCCTCTATAATGAAGAGGCGATTATTGATCTGATGATGGATCGTCTGACGGCGCTTGATCGAAAGCAGGCAGGCTTGGAGTTTGTTTTTGCGAATGATGGAAGTCGGGATGCGACTTCGGATAAGATGCTGCGACGTCTTCCGGAATTAAAGCAATGGCAGTTGATTCACTTGGCGCGAAATTTTGGCCAGCAATCGGCGTATCGCGCGGGACTGATGCAGGCGCAGGGGGATGCGGTCGTTTTTTTGGATGCGGACTTGCAAGATCCTCCCGAGTTGATTCCTGAGTTGATTGCCCTTTGGGAGAAGGGGGCAAAAGTGGTTGTTGCCTGTCGACGTACGCGAAAGGAGAAAGGATTGCGGGGGTTTGCGATGCGAAGTTTTCATCGATTGTTCCATCGTCTCACGCATGGGGTGATGCCGGAGAACAGTGGGACCTTCGGTCTGATGGATCGGGTCGTTGCGGATCATCTGCGACAAATGCCGGAACTTTCCGTTTTCTTTCAAGCGTTACGCTGCTGGGTCGGGTATCGTCGCGAGATTTTCTGGTATGATCGGGAGGAGCGCATTGGCGGTGAAGTCAAACAATCGTACTCGCGTTTGTTGCGTCAGGCCTGGGATGCGATTACGAGTTTTAGCGAAATTCCGTTGCAATCGATTTCGGTGATGGGAGTTCTGGTTTCGCTTTTCGGGTTTGCCTATGCCGGTTTTTTGTTGGCGATTAAGGCCCTTCAATTCTTTGGAAAACTGGAAACTCTGCAAGTTCCCGGATTTACCACGGTAGCGGTGGCGGTTTTGTGTCTCGGAGGGATTCAATTGATTTCGATCGGAATTTTAGGGGAGTATCTGGCGCGGATTTATCAAGAGGTAAAGCGCCGTCCCTCTTATTTAGTCGAGCGGATTGATCGTTCTGGAGTCTGAACCATGAATCCCGAAGAGTACGAGGCGTTGGCTCGGATTGAGCGGGAGCATTGGTTTTACCGGGGAAAAAGAAAAATTGTTCGTTATTGGATTCAAAGGATTTGTCCGGATTCAACCGGAAAACGTCTGGCGGATGTTGGATGTGGAACCGGGATTTTTGCAGCAGAGATGCGTGATTCTTTTGAAGTCCTGGCGATTGACGATCACGGGGAGGCGCTGAAATTTGCTGAAGCTAAATTGGGAGCGGAGCATTGTCGTCGAGGTTCGGGTACGGCGTTGCCCCTGGCCGATGGAGAATTGGATGTGCTAACCGCCTTAGATGTCCTGGAACATATTCCGGATGATCGTGGAGCCTTGCGCGAATACCATCGCGTCTTAAAGCCAGGAGGGGTGATGATTTTGACGGTTCCGGCGCATCTCTTTTTGTGGAGCGACTGGGATGTCGTGCTGCATCATTTTCGCCGCTATGAAAAAGAGACGTTGCTCCCGATTGTTGAAAGTGCTGGCTTTGAGTTGATTCACTGGAATTATCAAAACGTGTTGCCACTTCCGTTGGTTTTTCTGATTCGAAAGTGGAGACTTCTACGCGAAGAGCGGGTGGATGGTCGATGGGAGGACCAGCTTCCTCCTTGTTGGATCAATTCGCTTTTGGAATTTCAGTTTGTCGCGCTCGCCTGTCAGCGCTGGATTCGGTTTCCGTTTGGCGTTTCGATGGTGCTGGTGGCTCGAAAAACAAAATAAAGAGGTGCTACAATGAGTGAAACGATTCGCTCGATCGTGATTGGACTGGGGATCTCGCTCGTACTTTTTGTGGGACTTAACTGGGTGACGCGAAAATCGAAACCGCCTCAGGAATCGGTCTCCTCCTCCCTTCCGCAGAAAGTCGTTCCTAAAAAGTCACTCGTGGAGGGGGCTTCCGTTTTGAAATTGAAGGAGAATGAAGCGAAAGTCTCGCGGGAGAATCCTGGAAAACAATTGGCACGTGTCGGGGAGGGTGGGGTGTGGGAAAATGAATTTCGATGGTTTTTGGTTCGCTTTCCCAGTGAATATCCGGACTTGGCGAAAGTTCCTCGTACTGAAATGAGAGCCGTGGCGCTTTCTGCTGCCATTGATAATGAGATTTTATTTCAAGCAGCGCTACGAAATGGTGCGCTTCGCGAGTCTGAAATGCGAAAGAGAATTGTGGATCACCATCGTGCGGAGTATCAGATGTCGAGGTCGAAGCCCGAGGACTTTTCTGATGAGGATGTGAAATCCTACAGTGAAAAGCATCAGATGGAGATGATGGAGCCTCCGACCCTTGCAGGAGGAGTTTTTTATTTTCAGAGATCGGCGACTGGATCTGAAATGGAACGCCGCCGACAGGAAGCGTTGACGCAACCGAATTCGATCGTTTTTTCAAAACGGCCCGAGGCCAATACTTGGATTGAGTTTCAGGATTTTCGACGCCAAGCGGACTCGACTTCGATTTCTGAAGCAGATCGCGCCGTGATCTTGGGACTAAAGGTGGGGGAGGTTTCGCCTCCGATTGACTTGGGTTTGACTCGTGCGGTTTATTGGATTCGTTCGGTGACGTCACCCGCAGGAGCGATCAAGCGTCCCAAGGTCATTCAAGCGCTTTTGCAGGAAAAGAACAAAGCAGTGATGACCGAGTGGGAGAAAAACTTTCCAACGGAGGAAGCGCAGTTTCAGGAAGCGCTTCGGAATCGAACCCATTACTATCGTGCGATCCACGATCAGATTGTGAATGATTATGTCCGAAAGATGACGAATCATCAGCGGGGGATGACTTCAGAGCAGATGAAGGCAAGTAAAGCGGGAGTGGTGGAGCGGGTTCGTTCCGGGTTCCGTGTTGAGATCCTCGACTAAGGACTCTGAAAATTGGCCGGAATCGGAATTTGTGCTTCCGAAAGTCGAAGAAATTCCGGCGTCCAATCGGGATTGCTGTAGAGGAGATGACGCGGCGGACCGGAAGCTGGCGTGTTGATTTTTTTGAGGTGATCGCGGAGTTCTTGAACCGCCTCCTCCCATTTTTCAAGAGTGTAAGCTCCCCGATAGGCGAGCGAAACAACGGTCATGGCGGGAGTGGCCCGAATGCGCATCCCGCTTTCCTTCGGATCCCGAAGGGCGAGATGTTTGTTGAGAAGCATTTGAAAAAAAATGGAGGTCTCTCGTTTTTTGGTATCCCAATCGGGAAATTGCAGAAGGAAGGGGTAACGCAGGGGGGAGTCGACGGTGGCCAGATAACGTGAGCACTTTCGGTGAGCGCTGCTGAGGGCTGGGAGATGCGATTTTTCGTGGAGCTCGGATTCAACGACAATGAGCTCTGGGATGTTTTTAATGACAATTTCCCCGGTCGGACCGGAGGCGAGAAAGTCGCTGGCGCAGAGCGCGCTCATGGCGAACAGAAAGATCAGGAAGTAGCGCATGTGGGAAGAGGGAAAAAATGATTCCAACCTTCGAGAACTCCGAGTGCAGCATTCGTTTTAGCGACGTAGCCTCCATGGAGTGAAACTTTTTCCTTCACGGCATGGACGGCATTGGCTGGACAAACTAAGCCCCGGGCATGTTGGGAGTCGAGCATTGGGAGATCGTTGCAATGATCTCCTGCGGCGAGAATGCTGTCAGAAGAAATTCCGAGATGTCGCGCAATCGCTGTCATCGAGGTTCCCTTGTTGTAATCGCGATGGGAGAATCGGAACCAGACGGAATTCCGGACGTAGACGAGGTCCGGCCAATCGGCGAGAAGCTGATCGAGAAAGGCGGCGATTTTGTCAGCCTCTTCTTCGGTGCTCGAGATGAGTCCGATGGGGGAGCCGATATCTTCGATCACCGATGCTTTGGTGTTTTGAGTGACAAACGCTTCGATCTTTTTAAAAAGGTGCTCGGTCTTTGAGTAAAGATCCGTATGCGCGACTTCGCCGGGTTCATTCCACTCTTCAAACGGAATGGCGGTTTTATTTTCCACTCGAAAGATGCGTCGCTCGATGAGAACGACCCAGTCGGGCCAGACGGGAAAGGCTTTGGCCTCTAATTCAAAAACCAGATCTTCCCAGCGACGTCCGGTATTGATCACCCAAGTGAGCGGTGCTTCTTTCCGAAAAGCGGCAAGCCGGTCAAAAAAATCCGGGGGCGGCGGAGTTCCGCCGGCCCCGTGATCCATGAGGGTTCCGTCAAAGTCGGTGCTGAGAAGCCTCAGGTTCATGCAGCACTGGCAGATCGCGTTGCGCGCTTGGGAGCGGGCTTCGTGATTGAGATGCCCTGTTTCTTGAGCACTTCAAAGAGATCGCCCCAACGATTGCGACAATGTTCGCCCAACGCCGGAGTCATCGGTTCATCTTCAATGGAGAGATATTCTGCGTAATCCGTTCCGAGCTTGATTCCGATGAGACGTTTGATTTCTCCGCCGGCATCTTCATTGCCATCCTTCACGGAGGCTTGATCTTCGTGATCTTCGGTCAGTTCTTCCAAGCGTCGTCGAAGTTCAGCAACGGTATCCTCGAGCTGTTCATTGTGCTGGCGAAGGCTCTCGGAATCTCCGTCATCCTTTTTGGTCGCCGCACGCCCCTTTCCTTTTTTGGCCGGTTTTTCATCGGCAACGGAGAGGGCGGCAGGCGCGGGAGCTGGATTTTCCAAAGCCTTTTTAAGCGCTTCCTCTCTTGCGAGAAGGGCGGATTTGGAGCTTTGAAGTTCGGATTGAAGTTGTGCGACGTAGGCTTGGATCTGTTCCAAGGATTTCGTGACATCAAATCCATTCGGCGCCGGAGTCGGAGCCAACGCGGGACGACGACGATCATTTCGATCGAAACGGGAGTTCCGATTGTTCCGATCCATCGGGACCATCATTTGAGGACGGCGAGCGAATCGGTCTCCATTTTCAGCAGGAGCCTCTCCCTCACGAGGAGCGTAAGGGGCCGGCTCTGCCTCGGGGGGAAGATCGACCTTTTCCGGGAGAAGCGTCATGATGAAGGTCGGAAGTCCTTCGACTTCACGGCGCAACTGCTGTTGCCAACGGGGAGACCAATGTTCGACCGCTTCGGTGATGGCCGTCTTTAACGGTTCCGCCAAACGATCCAAGCTTCCACTTGGCGTGAGCCAGCGGAGGAGACTGATTTGGGTGAAGGGGGGACTCGGGGGAAGATATTGCATCCGGAGAAAACAAGCGGCGACGCTGCAATGAGCGAGTGCATCGATCTCTTCGGTGGAAAGTCCTTCGAGCGACATTTGAGCAATCCACGGTTTTCCTTTACCGATCATGACGTGATAAAAAGTCTGAACGGCTTTGGGAAGCGGGATCGGGTCGGAAAGTTTTTGGATTTCAGTGGCGGTTCCGATGACCTGCTTGACACCGAGGGGCGGGTCAGAACGAAGGAAGGCGCGGCCGAGGCTCAGGCGAAACCGACGACCGTTGTCGGTGTGGTACGGTTCGGTGCCGATGCCAGTCAGAAGCTGCTTGCGTGCGCTTTCATTGAGGTTCGGCCAGGAATCCATGAGGGCATTGACGCCGATGGACCAGGGGAGAGAGGGGAGTCCTTCGAGGACCGAGGAGATTCCTTCGGGTCCGGTTTGAAGCAAGCCCTTGACGGTGCGAATCGCTTCTTCTTCCTGACGGGGGTTAAGACGGGTCGTTTTTGCCAAATCGACAAAATCCAATAGTTTCTCGTATGAGTGGTCGTTCATTCCAATGTATATCCTTATTTCGTTGCGGTTGATCCCGCTGGCGGTCCGGAATTCCAAGCCTTTATCCGGGGAAACCCGCTCAAACGCATCAACCTGAGACTTTGCTATAGAGAGGATCTCGGTTTTGGAAAGGAAAATATTTTCGTGATGGAATCCCCAAGCGGATGGTGGTAAGGTTTTTCCATGAGCCAAACCTGCAAAATCTGGCGCAAGAATCGGATTGCTGCACGGCTTTTTCTCCTGCCGGAGGGACGACTCCAAGGGCGCAATCGGACTCTGGCGCGTCGTCTTCTTGCGGACCCCGAAGTGACGGATCGGTTGATTCATCAAGGGATCAATTACCTCCATTACCTGAAGCGGCGACATGGGTGAGGCACGTTTTTCGGATCCCTGGCGGCCGACATTGAATTGGGAAACTCAGGCAGGGGCAGCCCTGAATTTGCCTGGCCACAGAAAGCATAGAAGTCACAAAAACGGTCAGAAAAGATGTGGCTTTTGTGCTTTCTGTGGCCGAAGGAATGGCTCTTAATTTTTGATCGCCTCTTCGGTTGATGTTGGCAGGATTCACTTTTATGACGACGTCTGTAACGGTGAAGGGGACTGGATTTGAGTATCCGGTCTGGATCGGTTCGGATTTGGTGAACCGCATAGGGGAATTGATTCATGGGGTGAGTCCGAATCGTCGTGCCGCGTTGTTGGTCGATACTGCCGTTCATGGATTGCACGGGGTTCGGGTGGTGAATGCGTTACGTCAGGCGGGTTGGGAGCCGGTGATTTATGAAATTCCCTCAGGCGAATCGAGCAAGGCGCTCGAAGAAGTCGGTCCGATTCTTTCCTGGATGGCACAACAACGGTTTGAGCGTCGCTCTCCGGTGATTGCCTTGGGCGGCGGCGTTGTGGGAGATTTGGCCGGATTTGTGGCGGCGATTTATTTACGGGGGGTTCCGTTTGTTCAGATTCCAACGACATTGCTTTCGATGGTGGATAGTTCGGTCGGCGGAAAGACTGGTGTGAATCTTCCCGAGGGAAAAAATCTTGTCGGTGCCTTTTATCAACCTTCCGTGGTTTTGGCCGACGTTGGATTTCTCGAGACGCTTCCGGCACGAGAATTGGCGGCAGGGATGGCAGAGGTGATCAAGTATGGGATTATTGCGGATGCCTCGCTTTTTGCTCAAGTGGAGAGCGGAATTCCGAGAGATCGTGCGACGATGATTAAGCGATGTGTCGAGATTAAGGCGGAGATTGTCGGTCAGGATGAAAAAGAGATCACAGGGGTCCGAGCGCTCTTGAATTTTGGTCATACCTTGGGGCATGCGATTGAAAATGCGGCCGGTTATGGAGTCTTGTTGCATGGTGAGGCGATTTCAGTCGGGATGCGCGCGGCGGCCTTTCTTTCGCAGGAGTTGAGTGAGATGACCTCGTTTGAGGTAAAACGGATCGAATCGGCTCTGGTGGCGAATCATCTTCCGCTTCAAGCGCCGGAGTTAAATCGTTCCAAAGTGCGTCACGCAATGGGAACGGATAAGAAAGTTCAAGCGGGGAAAAATCGCTGGGTCCTTTCCACAGGAATTGGTCACGCGCATTTGGTCGACGATGTTCCGATGGAGCGGGTCGAGCGGGTCATTGAGCGGGTTTGTTGATAAGGATTTTTTTTCGCGCGGACTCCGCGCGAGGACGGATGGCGGTATTGTATCAGCGTTTTTGCTTCTTCGGTTTCGGACAGGAGGCCTTGAGCCATGCGGCGTATTCGGATTCGGAGATTTCGCCAGCAGCGAGACCGAGAGTTTTGAGGACGACTTCTTCTTCGGGGGCGGAAAAAGTAAGGCCATTCGATTCCAAAAAAAGGGCGGCGGCAATAAATCCGGTTCGTTTGTTGCCGTCAAAAAAAGGATGGTTTTTGACAATGCCGGAAGCAAGGGCTGCTGCCATTTCGAAAAGAGAGGGCTTGCCGTAAATACACAGTTGGCGGGGACGATTGAGTGCGGAATCGAGAAGTCCTTCGTCACGGACTCCAGGGATCCCTCCAAATCGTTCGAGAGCGATGCTGTGGAAGGTAAGACAATCCGTGGCATTGATCCAAACGGGGTCTTTCATTTGGCAAGTTCTCGAAGCGCGTTTCGATAGCGCTGCATGAGACTCTCAGCGATTTCCATTTTCTTCTGAAAGTCTTCTTTTCCAGGAGTTAATTGAAGCGAGCATTCGGGGGCCTCCGTCAGGTAGAGCGTTGCCCCTTCTTTGACCTTCAAGGCTTGAAGCGCCTCTTTGGGGAGAACGATGCCGAGCGAATTTCCGATCTTGCGAACTTTGGTCTTGATTGCCATGGGAATAACGTACGTTATAACAGGAAAAGAGTCAACCGGGCGAAATTCCTGAATTCCTCAGAAAAGCCGCAATCCGGTTTAACCTCTACGACTCGACGGCCTCCATGTTTTGACGGTTTGGATTTGAAAACAAATCTCCTCCCTTGCGCCTTTGAGTCGTTGCGGTGAAAGCCAGTCCTTTCTCCACCTCACGATAAAAAGATATCTCACCAACTTGCCTCGGGCATTGATTCGATGCTTGATGTTGGGGAGATTCCCTCTTTAATGAAAAGTGCATGGCAAGAAGGGCGAACGCACAGCAGCACCCATTAATGTGGGTCATCTTGGTGGTTATTTTGGCCGGCCTTGTCGGAGGCGGTTATTTTATTTTCAACAAATCGAGCGAGCCGTTCCGAACGCTTCAGTCGATGGATGTCAGTCAGTACCTCGAGAACGCGAACAGTCTTCGAGGAAACACCTACAAGCTTGACGCCGTGGTTCAAAATTCATTGGCCTGGTCGCCCGCCAAAGGTCGACTCTTTTCGATCGAGGTTGGACCCAATAAGGAGGTTCTGGCGGTGCTCATTCCTCCGGCCCTGAATCAGGTCAATGTCCAAAAGGGGCAGAGATTCTTTTTTAAAGTGGAAATTATCAAGGACGGTGTGGTGCAGGTTCTTGAGATGACGAAGTATTGATTTCATTTCCTGCGGAGTGAAACGCCAAGCCTGAAGGAGGATTCGATGAAAGTGACCTACTATGGACATTCCTGCTTTTCAGTGGAAGTTGCAGGGAAAACGATTCTTTTTGATCCTTTTATTCGTCCGAATTCAAAAGCGGCCGAAGTCGATTTTTCAAAGCTCCGGGCCGATTATCTTTTGATCTCGCACGGTCACGAGGACCATCTGGCGGATGGAGTCGATTTGGCGAAACAGACCGGGGCGACGGTCGTCTCCAATTTTGAAATCGTTTCATGGTTCGGAAAGCAAGGGGTGACGAAAAGTCATCCGATGAATCATGGGGGCGCGTGGACGTTTGATTTCGGGCGGGTGAAGTATGTCAGTGCCATTCACTCCAGCACCCTGCCGGATGGAAGTTCCGGCGGAAATCCGGGGGGCTTTGTGGTGGAGACGGCTGAGGGGAATTTCTATTACTCAGGAGATACGGCTCTGACGTACGATATGAAATTGATCGGAAAATCGACGCGGTTGAAATTCGCAGCGCTTTGCATCGGGGATAACTTTACGATGGGTCCGGAGGATGCGGTTACGGCAGCAGAGTTCGTTCGATGCGATCAAGTTCTTGGAGTTCATTACGACACCTTCCCTCCAATTCAGATCGATCACGTGAAAGCCAAGAAGCTCTTTAAAAAAGCGGGAAAGACCCTGCATCTTTTGAACATCGGGGAGGAGATTCAGTTTTGAGGGGGACTACAGAAATCCCAGATTGATTCTTCCTGAAAAAACGGTAGTTTTTAAATATGCAAACTTTCTCAGCCGTTGTTCACCAAGAGGGGAAGTGGTTTATTGCTGAATGTCCTGAAGTTGGGACTGTTAGCCAAGGTGAGACTTTGGATGAGGCGATTGCTAATTTACGTGAGGCAACCGAGCTTTATTTGGAGGAGTTTCCTCTGGATCACGAAGTTAGCCGGCCGGTCTTGACCACATTTGAGGCTGCGGTACATGCCTGAGTTGCCAGTGATTTCCGGCCGTGAGGCCGTGAAGGTTTTTGGCCGACTTGGGTTTCGTGTGGTTCGTCAAAAAGGAAGTCACATGATTTTACGGCGGGGAGGATCAGGTTGCGTGGTTCCAGATCACAGGGAGCTGGCTTTTGGAACTTTGCGTTCTGCAATTAAATAGGCTGGTATTACTGTAGAGGAATTTATCACTGAATACCGAAACGGATAATGAACATGGTGATTTCTTTTGGAATACGCATCCGGTCAGTTGAATAACCGTTCCCTGCCTATGACGCTTATTGATCGTTTGAGCCGTTTGCGCTGATCTTCATATTTTTAGGTTGGGCTCTCGATGCAATAACCGACCCTCTTTGGGTTTATTTTGGTGTTCATGCGAAGGAGATCGAATATTTGGGTGATGGCATGTTTTGGTGTGGCTACGGCTTTTTATGGCTCGTGCTTCCCACTGCTGCTTTCAGGCCTGAGAGTCAATTTTATATCAGAGGTGATTGCTTAGCTCACAATTTTGGTGGTTCACATTTTGATGTTTATCTCGCTTGTCGTAATGATTGGAAGAGGATGGGCTTGCGACGCATAAAGGACGTAAAGGAACGAAAACGTAAAGATCTCGGATTCCCAAACCCGGACGCCTCGGAGATGCGTCCCTACCAATTAGCGCTGAATCTTCAAAAAGAATTTCTTCCCACATTTTAAAATCTGCGGTTCAGCCGTGCAGGTGATCGCAGCTTGAAGGTCGGTGATTTTATTTCCATCGAGGCTGACGGCTCCAGCTTGAATGAGGCGACGGGCTTCGGAACCGCTCGGAGCGGCTTTGACTTCTTGGAGGAGTTTTAGGATTGGAATCGGATTTTCAGAGACAGTGTGGAGCGGGATATCGACTTGGGAGAGATCGCGCTTGGAGAATTTGCTTTCGAAATCGGCTCGGGCTTGTTTTCCGGCTTCTGCCCCATGAAAACGGCGAACGATCGCTTCGGCGAGTTCCTTTTTGGCTTCCATCGGATGATCGGGGCCCGGTTGGGCGAGTCCGTAAGCGGTTCCTAACATGCGGCGCCATTCCTGCATGGTAGCGTCTGAAATCGAGAGGGTTTTCCCGAACATCTCACTGGGGGATTCGGTGATGCCGACGTAATTATTGAGAGACTTGCTCATCTTGGCGGAGCCATCGGTTCCGACCAAAATCGGAAGGACCATGACGACCTGAGGTTCCTGTCCGGCGTGACGTTGGAGATCGCGACCAACAAGGTTATTGAAGAGTTGGTCATTGCCACCAAGCTCCACATCAGATCGGACCATCACGGAATCATGGCCCTGCATGAGCGGGTATTGAAATTCTGTGAGAGTAATTGATTGCCCCTCGGTGTAACGCTTTTTGAAATCTTCCCGCTCGAGTAATTGCGAGACGGTGATTTGAGAATTGAGTTTCAGGACATCAGCGTAGCTGAAGGTGTCAAACCATTCGCCATTGAAATGAACTTCGGTTTGAGCGGGATTCAAGATTTTGTAAACCTGATCGATATAGGTTTTGGCGTTGGCTTTGACCTGATCGCCATCGAGTGCGGGGCGGGTTTTAGAGCGACCGGTGGGATCTCCAATGCGTGCGGTGTAGTCGCCAATGATAATGACCGCCAGATGGCCGCAGCGTTGGAATTCCGCGATTTTATCCAGAACGACGGCATGGCCGATATGAAGGTCAGGGGAGGAGGGATCGAATCCAAGTTTAATGCGAAGCGGGCGATTTTGCTGGAGCTTCAGGAGCAAAGCTTCCTTTGAAATGATCTGTTCGACTCCCTGCGTGAGCAGGTTCAGTTGGGCTTGGGCATCCATCGTTATTTCCTTATTGCTGGAGGGCTACGCTAAGGAATGCAGGAGAGGAGGAAAAGAAAAGAATTTCTCTTTCCGCGGCAAAATTCACCCACAATACGGAGTTATCCCCCGTTTTCGAGGAGCGATCAAAATCAGGCTTGCCAGCGGCGGCGGGAAGGATAAAACAGAAAGTTCACAAACGCCGGCGTGGCGAAATGGCAGACGCGATAGACTCAAAATCTATTATGGGTGACCATGTGTGGGTTCAAGTCCCTCCGCCGGTAAGGTTTTTAGAGTTCGTAATTTCCGCATCCATTCAAATCAGTAGAAGTTCATTTCATCAATTCATACGCAACGCGAAGAGTGGAGGTCACTTCGAGCGGTTCATTGCTGCAGGAGAGGTATTTGGCGGGGAGTTTGTATTTCCCGACGCGGATGTAGTCGTAATCAGAGAAGGGCGTTTCCTCCTCACTGACAGAAATCAGGGTTCCCATGATATTATTCGCGTCGCGAGCAAGCAGGGAGGCTTTCTCTCGAGCGTTTGCGATGGCCTGGGTGCGTGCCTCCTCCTCCGCTTTCTTGGAATTGTATAATCCGTAATAGATGACTGGGCTCGGTTCTCCTGAGGGAACCATCGTCGCAGGAAGCTGCAAGGCGGCGCCAGCGCCAATGGCAGTCTCAAGAATGGTTGGGATATACGGCATCAACTCAATTTTAGAGCCAAAGATGACGCGATTGATGGCGACTTGGCGTGTAGTTTTGGTGGAGGAGTCAGTCCAGTAATTCATACTGTTCTTTTCTTTGATCTTGATCGGGGCAATGGAAACCTCCTTGAGGCTTTGGAATTCCTTCCGCATGGTTTCCCGGAGTTGCTCGGAATTGGCATTTGCCATCTTCTCCGCTTCTTCGAAGGACTCGCCCTCTCCGAGGACGTAAAATAGATAGAAGAGGGTATCAGGGGGCGCTCGTACCGACGCGGAACCTCGCGCGGAGACCGAGTGCTGGGGAGGTTGTTCGGCTCCGAAGGATGGCCTCGTGGGGACGAGAGCTGTAAAAATTGTTAGCAGAATGCAGCGGGTGAGTTGATTTATTTTCATGGGGTGATTCCTCTGGTGGGCTAAGGGTTCCTTGCGGGTATTTTTATCTCAAGAGAGTGTCATGAGTGAGAGGCCAAATGGTTCGAACGGTTTGAAATCAGCGGGGTTCAGGGTGACAAAGTGAGATCGATTCTCCATGGCACAGGCGGCAATGAGGCAGTCGGCAGTGGCGGAACGTCGACGTCCGGTGGAGTTAAAAAGACGAGCCCCTAACTCGGCAGTGGATCGGGTCATTGGGATCACTCTTTCACCGACAATCCCTTCAATTAGGAGGAGTTCTGCTGTAGAGATCGGTCCTCGTACCAACTCATGCCAGGCCAACGAGCTAGTGGAGGGGAGGAGTCCTGACTTGCACGCTTCATGCATCTTCAGATAGACCGGCCCGTTGGGATCCAGCAAGGCGATGAGAGCGTTCGTATCGAGTTGAATTAAATTCACGATCGCAGATCCTCGCGATTCCATCCGCCACGCCGCAGATGGTGGGATTCATCGATAAGGGTTTGAATTCGTGTGGGGGAGGGAGAGGGACAAAGGCGAATACTTTCGAAAGCCTTGAGGAGAGCTTCGGGATCATTGGAGGGACGGGATTCTTGCGTTGGCAAGGGGGGAGAGGAGTTTAAGACGAGGGTGAGTCCTTCTGCAATCAGGTCGCGAAGTCGCCGATTTTCAGTGGCGGCGCGCATCTTTGCTTTCCGAAAAAGCTCATCGGGGATCTCTAAAGTTGTTTTCAATTCCATAAATATGCCATATTTATGGAATGTGTCAAAAATTTCCTGTCGTGAGCGGGTAAAACGGCAGCTGCGTGTTGTTGAATCTGGAACTCACGAATTCAGGAAAAATAGGGTGATCCTGTTTGCTTTATCGTTTTTGATCGAACTTGATTTTGTCACAAATTGGAGCTTGCGGTTTGACGGGAGCTTCTCTAAAGCCTTCCTACGATGTTGCACGAACTTGCTGCGAAACGTTGGAAAATTGCGCTCCTTTTGACTTTCATTCAGATGGTGGCCTATTTTGGATTCATTCTTTTGATTGCCTTTAACAAGAGTCTCATGGCCCGGGAGGTCGTCTCGGGATTGAGTGTCGGAATGTTGACGGGGGCCTCCGTAATTATTATTTCGTGGGTGCTTACCGGAGTTTACGCGTGGTGGGCGAACAACCACTTTGATCATCATATCCACCGGATTAAAAACACTCCATGAATCCTGAAACTTGGGCAGAACAATTAGGACGGCCGCAACCGGTGGCCATCGCTTTCTTTTTCTTTTTCATCACCGTCACCATGGGGATTACTTATTGGGCGGCGCGACAAACGAAGAGCGCTTCCGAGTTCTTTGCGGCGGGTGGGAATATCAGCGCCTGGCAGAATGGATTGGCTCTGGCGGGTGATTACATGAGTGCGGCAAGTTTTCTCGGAATTGCCGGGTTGGTGGCGTTGAGTGGATTTGACGGATTGATTTATTCGGTCGGCTGGCTGGTTGGCTGGCCGGTGGTGATGTTTCTAATTGCGGAGCCGCTCCGGAACCTCGGGAAGTACACCTTTGCGGATGTTCTCGCTTACCGCTTAAGCCAAACGCCGATCCGTGTTTCTGCGGCTTTCTCGGGGATGGTCGTGATTATCTTTTATCTCATCGCTCAGATGGTGGGCGCCGGAAATTTGATCAAACTGATGTTTGGGATTCCGTACGAGTATTCGGTGATTCTGGTCGGCGGGGTGATGATTCTTTACGTCTTGTTCGGAGGAATGATTGCAACCACCTGGGTTCAGATCATTAAGGCCGTGCTACTGGTTTCCGGAGCGACGGTTCTTGCGGGAATGGTGCTCTGGCAGTTTGGGGGTAATCCGCTTCGACTTTTCGAGGAAGTTTCTAAAAAGTACGCCGAGACGCAGCCGCTGGCGCCAGGGAAACTGGTGAGCAATCCGTGGGATGCTATTTCGCTCGGAATGGCATTGATGTTTGGAACGGCCGGACTCCCTCATATATTGATGCGTTTTTATACGGTGAAGGATGCGAAGACGGCGCGACTCTCGGTTTTTTACGCAACCGGCTGGATTGGTTGGTTTTATTTGGTGACCTTCATTTTGGGGTTTGGCGCTGCGGTTTTTGTTGGTCGCGAGTCGATTGTTTCGGTGGATAAGGGGGGGAACATGGCGGCGGTGATGTTGGCGGGGGTGTTGGGAGGGAGTCCGTTCCTCGGATTTATTTCCGCGGTCGCCTTTGCGACAATCCTAGCGGTGGTAGCGGGTTTGACGCTCTCCGGTGCAGCGGCGGTTTCTCACGATCTTTGGACGCATGTGGTTCGCAAGGGAGAGGCTTCGGAATCGGAATCAATCAAGGTGGCGCGGATTGCCACGGTGATGTTTGGAGTGGTGGCCGTTTTGCTTGGAGTTCTTTTTAAAGGACAAAATGTGGCGTTCATGGTGGCGTTGGCGTTTGCGATTGCGGCGAGCGGGAATTTTCCAGCGTTGATTCTGGCGATTTTCTTTCATCGTCTGACCACGGCGGGAGCGGTGGCGAGCATGTTGGTCGGAACCGCATCGACGCTCATTTTCATCTTCTTTTCGCCGACGATTCAGGTCGATCTGCTTCACGGAACGAACGCTTGGTTTCCGTTGAAAAATCCGGCCTTGGTGACGATTCCGCTCTCCTTCGTGACGGGAATTTTGGTCTCGCTGGCAAAGCCGGAACCGGCGGCGATCGCGAAGCACGATCAGATGGTGCGGCGGATGCATTTGGGCGAGTAAAAAGTCTTTTGATTTTGTCTCTTCGTGCCTTTGTGTGAGGAATCGCCCTTGTCCTTATTCTTCCTCGGGATCGTTAAAAAATAAGCGAGCGTTTTTCAAAAGAATCGACGCTTGACGTATCTGATTTAATTGCCAGTATTCCCGCTCAAAGTCTTTCTTACGCAAGAAAGTGGGGACCCAAAGTTTCCACTTTTTTTTGTCGTCAGAAGTCTCGAAAGGAGAAGACCATGAACCAGGAATTTGTTTCAATTTTGGAATACATGGAGAAGGAAAAAGGGATCAAGCGGGATGTCATGCTGGAAGCAGTACAGGCCGCCTTGTTGACCGCTGCACGCAAGAGTGTGGGTCCTGCCAATGAGTTGAGTGTGCAGATCGATCCGAAGAGTGGGAAGATCCGTGCCTTGGCCCAGTTAAAGGTAGTGGATCGGGTGCAGGCTTCTCATGACGAAATTTCGCTTTCGAAAGCGCGCGATGTGAAGCCGGGCGCCATGCTCGGAGAGCTCGTAGAAGTCGAAGTGACTCCCCGTGATTTCGGCCGGATTGCGGCACAGGTTTTCAAGCAGACGATTAATCAGACGATTCGCAACATCGAGCGCGGCATGATTTTTGCCGAGTTCAAGGATCGTGCGGGAAGTATTGTGGCGGGAGTGGTTCGCCGTTTTGAGAAATCCGATGTCGTTGTCGATCTCGGAAAATTTGAGGCGATCATGCCGGCGCGTGAGCGCGTTCCGACGGAAGAATACCAGGCGGGCGAACGCATTCGTGCGTACGTCGTTTCGGTTGAAAATTCGACACGCGGACCGGAGATCATGCTCTCCCGGAGTCATCCGGATTTTGTTAAAAAACTTTTTGAACTCGAAGTCAGCGAGCTGAACGACAAGACGGTGGAGATCAAGGCGATTGCTCGTGAGCCGGGTTATCGTACGAAGCTCGCGGTCTGGTCTTCCAACGAAAAAGTGGATCCGGTCGGTGCTTGCGTCGGGATTCGCGGTTCTCGCGTGAAGAACATCGTTCGCGAGCTGAACAACGAAAAGATCGATCTTTTTAAATGGTCCCCGAATGTTCGCGAGCTGGTAGTCGAGGCGCTCAAGCCGGCCAAGCTCAAGACGATTGATGTGGACGAGGCGGCTCACCGTATCAAGGTGACGGTCGATGTTGAAAATTTAAAGTTGGCGATTGGAATTCGCGGACGTAATGCGCGTTTGGCATCGAAGCTTATCGGTTGGGAAATCGATGTACTCGAAGAGACGAAGGCGACGGAAGTTCAGATGGAAGAAAAAGTGGGGCATGCGGCGGAACTGCTGGCGGCCAAACTTTCGATCGATCGCGAATTGGCGAACAAGCTCGTTTCTGCGGGATTTGCCGGAGTCGATGTGATTGCTGAAGTCGAGGTGACTGACTTGAAGGAAGCCCTCCCTGATCTCGATGAAGCGACGATCCAACGAGTACGTGAAGAAGCCCTGAAAGTTTTAAATCCTGCCTAAGCCGAGTTAACGAACCATGCCTACCCCCAAATCCACTTCCAGCTCCGGAGCTGAAAAGAAGCCCGCCGTCCGTAAGACCGCGACGGCAAAGCCGCGTGCCACTGCGGCGAAGAAAAAACCGGAGACCTCGGAAACGTTGGTTGAGGAAAAGCCTAAAAAAACTCGCGCCAAGGTGACGGAACCGGCCCCCAAGGAAGCTGCTCCTGTCGTTGCTGCGGCTCCCGCTCCTGAACCCGTTGCCCCCAAACCGGCTCCGGTTCCTGAAGCTCCGAAAGTCGAAGCAAAGATTGAAGTCAAACCAGTGGTCGCTGCAGCTCCGGCTCCCGTGGTTTCCGCTCCGAATGCGGAGGAAGCACCGGAGACTCAGAAGCTGATTCATCACAAAGGGCCGATTGTCGTCAAGGATTTGGCGGAAAAGCTCGGGATTAAATCCTTTCAGTTGATTCATCATTTAATGGAGTTGAATGTTTTCGCAAGTCTCACGCAGACGATCGAAGCGGAAGTTGCCAATAAAGTTTGTGTAAAGCTTGGTTGGACATTGGAAGTGGAGACTCGCAAGAAAGGCGAAGGAGCGGTTCATGCTCCCGTCAAAGTCGTAGAACCTCCGAAACCCGAGCCGGTGAAGGAAGCTGATCTTGAATATCGTCCTCCGATCATCACGTTCATGGGACATGTCGATCACGGTAAGACTTCACTCATGGATGCGATCCGTAAGACACGCGTCGTTGCGGGTGAAGCGGGCGGAATTACGCAGCACATTGGTGCTTACACCGTGGTGCATGAAGAGAAGACGATTACATTTTTGGATACGCCGGGTCACGCTGCCTTTACGGCGATGCGTGCGCGTGGAGCGAATTTGACGGATATCGTGGTTTTGGTGGTTGCGGCGGATGACGGAATTATGCCGCAAACCGAGGAAGCGATTTCTCACGCCCGAGCGGCCAAAGTTCCAATCATTGTGGCGATCAATAAGATTGATGCGCCTGGTGCAAATTCGATGCGTGTCAAAGGACAGCTTCAGGAAAAGGGATTGGCTCCGGAAGAATACGGTGGTGAAACGATTTGTGTGGAAGTTTCGGCGACGAAAAAACTCAATATCGACAAGTTACTCGAGTATATTCAACTCCAAGCGGAAATTTTGGAACTTAAGGCAAACTCCAAGGGGACCGCTCGCGGACGCGTGGTGGAAGCGCAGACGGAAGTCGGTCGTGGTCCTACGGCAACGGTCATTGTTCAGACGGGGACACTGCACTTGGGTGATAACATTATTGCGGGTCGCTTTTACGGTCGAGTCAAGGGACTCTTGAATGATGCAGGGCAATCAGTCAAAGAAGCCGGACCTTCGATTCCGGTCAAGGTTCTCGGATTTGATGGGGTGCCGCTCCCGGGTGAAGAATTTGTGATCATGAAGAATGACCGTGAAGCGCGTCAGCTTGCCGACGAGCGTCAACAGAAGCTTCGCTTGGAAAAGTTAGAGGCTCCTCCGAAGGTTACCCTCGAAAATCTTTTTGAAACGATTGCGGATGGTCAGAAAAAAGTGCTGCAACTCATTATTCGCGGCGATACACAAGGTTCGGTCGAGGCGATTATTGGTTCGCTGATGAAGATCGAAAGTAAAAAGGTCGATCTCAATATCGTTCAATCGGGAGTCGGTCCCATTACGGAATCCGACATTCTTCTCGCCAAAGCATCCGGCGCGATCCTGGTTGGGTTTAATTCGCGAACGGAAAACTCCGCGGCGAATGCGGCGAAACGCGAAGGCGTTCAAATCAAACTTTACAGTATCATCTACGAATTGATCGATCAGATGAAGGAAGCAATGGCAGGATTGCTCGACCCCGAACTGCGCGAAAGCAAAGTCGGTACGGCAATTGTCAAAAAAGTGTTCGAGCTCTCGACCTTTCCGGTGGCCGGTTGTCTGGTGCAGACCGGACGGTTGGTGCGTACCGCGCGGGCACGGGTCTTGCGTCGCGGTCAGCCGTTGTACGATGGAGGATTTCTCACGCTCAAGCGTTTTCAAGACGAAGCGGCGGAGGTTCGCTCCGGAGTGGAATGCGGTGTGCGTCTCGGTGACTTTGACGACTACCAAGAGGAAGACATTATCGAGTGTTACCAGCTCGAGAAGTTTCCTCAGGCCCTTTAATTTTTCCAAGGTTTAGGATATGGCGACCCGTCGTACCGTACGAGTCAGTGAAGCGATCAAGATCGAATTGGCGGGCTTGATTCAGCGTCAGCGCGAATTGGAAGGAATGATCATCACGATTTCTGCGGTTGATGTAACTCCCGATCTCAAACAAGCCTTTGTTTTTATCAGCATTCTTGAAGAAATTGAGCATCGTGATCGGATTTTGGAGCGACTCAATAAGCACGCTTACGAATGGCAAAAGGTGGTTTCACACCGGTTGGGGCTCAAAAATACACCTCGAATGACCTTTCGATTTGATCGAGGCATTGAGCGCGGAGATCGGATCATGCAGATTTTGAATGAGATCGGACCGATTGAAGATTCGGCACCGGCAGAGAATTTGGAAAATGAAAAAGACAATTGACCTGACAAACCGGATGCGTCGTTATCGGCGGAATTCGACCATTCGAGCGATGGTTCAGGAAACCCGTCTTTCCGTTCAGGATTTAATTCAGCCGGTTTTTGTAAAAGAGGGTACGGGCGCAGCCGAGCGGATTGATTCGTTGCCTGGGATCATGCGTCACACGATGGGGACGGTGTTGGAGGAGTGTCGTTTCATTGCGGATCTTGGAATTCCGGCGATTGCGCTTTTCCCGGTGATTGATCCGAAGCATAAAACCGCGGGAGGCGAATACGCGCTGAGCCCAGATCAGATTCTTTATCGGGCGATTCGAGAGATCAAGGCTTCGATTCCCGAGTTGGCGATCATTACCGATGTCGCGCTCGATCCTTATACGACCCATGGACACGATGGGTTGTTGAATGCTCAGGATGAAGTGGATAATGATTCGACGGTCGTGATGTTACAAAAACTCGCCGTCATGGAAGCGGAGGCAGGAGCGGATTGGGTGGCGCCGTCGGATATGATGGATGGACGGATTCGAGCGATTCGTCAGGCCCTCGATGAAAAGGGATTGATTGAGACGGCAATCCTGGCTTATTCCGCGAAATTTGCCTCAGCTTTTTATGGTCCCTTTCGTGAAGCGGTCGGAAGTCTTCAAGCGGCTGGAACGGCCTCACTCGATAAGCGAACGTATCAGCTCAATCCGGCGAATCGGCGAGAAGCGTTACGCGAAGCTCAACTTGATGAAGAGGAGGGAGCCGATGTTTTGATGGTGAAACCGGCGGGAGCGTATTTGGATATCTTGAGAGATTTACGTGAGACGACAGAGCTTCCTTTGGCGGCCTATCAAGTTTCAGGGGAATACGCCCAGCTTCATGCCGCAGCAGAGCGGGGCTGGCTCGATCTCGTCAAAGCGCGGGATGAATCTTTGATTGCGATCAAGAGGGCGGGAGCGGATTTAATTTTGACTTATTTTGCGAAGGAAGTGGCGAAGGGGTTGAGGGGGAGTTAGGGGTTTAGTGCTGTGGTATTATCTCCGATTGCAGTCTCCAAAAGATCGATCAATTTTCTTGTTTCAGAGGTCGACAAAGTAATCGGTAACATTTGATAGCTCGCAAGGCTCGTAGAGACGATCTCCAATGCCACTGTCTTATCCGATTCAGCACGAAGAGAGTGAACTTTTAAGACCGTTTTAATCATCGCTTTACTTCCAGAAACCTCACCTATCGTCCTCTCAATCTTGGCTCCAAATAGAGCCGCTTTCAGACCTCCAAATTTGATGATCCGCCGGATGAAAGATCCAAAGATGAGAAGGACGAGTGGAATGATGATGTAGGCGGCGAGCGTGTCTTGACTCATGAGATTTTTATTTGTCGGATTTACTCCCCACGATAAATACACCGGGCTCTTGGAGTTTCCCAGAGTTCGATTTCGCTGAGGCCGGGAAGTTGAGGGGCGAGGCGGGCCCAGAACCAATGACACATGGTTTCAATGGTCGGTTGTTCCAATCCGGGGATTTCGTTGAGGTAAGCGTGGTCGACTTGATCGATGAGGGGATGCATCGCTTCTGAAATTCGGGCGTGATCGTAAAGAATTCCGGTTTTGGGATCGACGACGCCTTCGACTTTAATGGTGATTTTAAAACTGTGGCCGTGAATGTTCCGACACTTGTGTCCCTCGGGAAAAGAGGTCAGTGCTTGAGCGGCTTCAAACTCAAAATCTTTGGCGAGGGTGACTTTCATTGGAAGAAAAAGTAGGAGAAGACTCCGAGCCAAACAAAAAGAAAGAGGTAGCCGAGCAGCAGACC
>CAZKRU010000029.1:0-46423 GCA_964555235.1 uncultured Verrucomicrobiota bacterium | reverse complement strand
AGAACAGCGAATCGCTGGATTGGAAGCCTAAAATAATAACGTAGATCCCGACGGCAGCAAAATCACCTTGGTCGCAGGACCTGGTCATAATGCTTGGGTCATGGTCTGTTCAGCATTGGTGCTGTTCATGACGCTCCCGGGATTGGCCCTCTTCTACGGTGGTCTGGTACGCGCCAAGAATGTCCTCTCCGTGATGGCCCAATGTTTTGGGATCGCTGGATTGGTGACCATTCTCTGGTTTACCGTTGGCTACAGCTTGGTTTTCGGAACGAGCTTCAAGCCTACAGAGGGCGCTCCAACAATGATAAGCTATATTCTTGGAGGATCAGAAAAGTTCTTCTTCGAAGGTGTCGGCGTAGCTCCAAACACCAACTATTGCTACTGGGTTTCTGAAAACGTCTTCGCGATGTTCCAGCTCATGTTCGCAATCATCACTCCCGCATTGATCATCGGCGCGATTGCAGAACGTATGAAGTTCTCGGCAATCATGCTCTTTGTCGGAATCTGGATGTTCGTCGTTTATTTCCCGTTGGCCCACATGGTTTGGGGTGCCTCTGGTTTGATGAACGGTGTCTGGAATCCAGATGCCAAGATTCCTGCGATTGACTTCGCCGGTGGAACCGTGGTTCACATGTCCTCCGGTTGGTCTGCACTGATCCTCTGCTTGATGCTCGGAAAGCGAATCGGCTTCGGTCACACCCCGATGCCTCCTCACAGCATGGTTCTCTGTATGGTCGGAACCGGAATGCTCTGGGTCGGCTGGTACGGCTTTAACGCCGGAAGTGCTCTAGCTGCGGACGGATTGGCAGCACAAGCCTTCACAACGACGACGCTTGCGGCAGCCGTTGCCTCCTTCGTCTGGGCAGGATTAGAATACATCACTCGCGGTAAAGCATCGATCCTTGGCTTCTGCTCGGGAGCGGTTGCAGGTTTGGTTGTTATCACCCCGGCAGCGGGATTTGTGAGCGCCAAAGCGAGCATGTTCATCGGAATCTTGGCGGGACTCATCCCCTTCATCGCCTGCACCAAGCTCAAAGGCTGGTTCGGTTATGATGATGCCTTGGATACCTTCGGTGTTCACGCGGTTGGTGGAACTCTCGGTGCCTTTGTCACTGGAGTCTTCGCAAACGGTGCGGTTAACGCGAACTTGCTCTCAGATGCCTACGCCAAGAAAAATGGTTTGGCGGAACTGGTTGCCAATAGCAGCGTTGCTAGTGCTCAGCTCAAAGCCATGGTGATCACGATTCTTCTATCGGTCGTCGCGACCTTTATCATTGCGAAGATCGTGGATCTGATCGTTGGGCTGCGTCCGACCCCTGAGGTCGAAGAGCAGGGCCTCGATATTATCGAACACGGCGAACGGGGTTACGAACATTAATTCCGAAACGCACCAAATCAAAAATTACGAGGTATACGAATGAAAAAAATTGAAGCAATCATCAAGCCGTTCAAACTCGAAGAGGTCAAATCAGGCCTGCACGAGATCGGCATCGAAGGAATGACGGTCACCGAAGTCAAAGGCTTCGGACGTCAAAAAGGACACACGGAAATCTACCGCGGCAGCGAATACACGGTCGACTTCCTTCCGAAGGTTAAAATCGAGCTCGTCGTCCCGGATGACAAACTCGACACCGTCGTGAAGTCCATTATCAATAATGCCAAGACCGGCAAAATTGGTGACGGAAAAGTCTTCGTCATGAACGTCGAATCCGCCACGCGAATTCGCACCGAGGAAAGCGGCGACAAAGCCATCTAAGCCCTCGCCTCTCTCAAAACCCCCGGGCTCCGCAAGGACCCGGGGGTTTTCTTTTCTCCTCACAGAATAACCCACCACGCTTCCATCCCAAAAACTCGACGATCTCAGCTCTGCGCGTAAAGATGGTTTTTATCGAACCCCGTCGACGCGAAAACCCTCTTGTTCGAGGAATTCAGCGACGCGGGTAGCTTGATCCCCTTGTACCACGATTTCTCGTTTCTCGACGCAGCCTCCACAACCCATTTTTTTGCGAATGAGCCGGGAGAGTTCCTCGAGCTTGGGGGGATTCCATCCGGGGAGTTGATCGAAGCCGTAAATCACGACGACGGTTTTTCCTCCGCGCTCCTTTTTCTCTCGGCGAAGAATCAAGCGTCCGCGCTTTCCTTCGGCGGGTTTAGGAGGAATGATGGGTGTTGGTGAAATTCCTGCGGGGAGGGCTGTGGTGTCGAGGTTTTCCAATGCGGAAAAGACATCACCTTGAAGAGGATTGGTGGTGCCGGAAGTGGAGATCTTTTTTGGATTCATGCAATGAATAGTTTATTTTCACACAAAGGCACCAAGTCACAAACGAAAGGTGTTTTTGTTTCATCTCATAAAAATCGGAGATGGCTTCAAAAGTTTTGTGAGCTTTGTGCCTTCGTGTGAGGTAATTTACGTTCTTACTCTTCGCTCTCCCGAATACTAAAGAGAGAGGCTTTGACGTAGTCACGATTGAGTCGCGAGATGAATTCAACCGGAATTCCCTTCGGACAGACCGCTTCGCAGGCTCCGGTGTTGGAGCAACCGCCAAAGCCTTCGGCATCCATGACTTCAACCATTTTCAAGACGCGACGATCCCGTTCGGGCTGTCCTTGGGGAAGAAGTCCGAGGTGTGTTACCTTGGCGGAGACAAAAAGCATGGCGGAGCCGTTTTTGCAGGCAGCAACACAAGCACCGCATCCGATGCAATGCGCGGCATCGAAGGCGAGTTCCGCAACATCTTTTCCAATGGGAAGCGCGTTTGCATCCGGGGCTTGTCCGGTGTTAACGGAAATAAATCCTCCGGATTGAATGATCCGATCAAAAGCGCTTCGGTCGGTGACGAGATCTTTTAAAACAGGAAAAGGCTTGGCACGAAATGGCTCAACGGTGATCGTCTCGCCATCCTGAAAGCTTCTCATGTAGATCTGACAGGTTGTTACCTTGTCTTCGGGACCATGGGGCTCTCCGTTGACAGCGAGCGAGCAGGTGCCGCAGATTCCCTCACGGCAATCGTGGTCAAACGCAATCGGGGATTTACCTTCGCGCGTGAGGTTGTCATTGACGACATCGAGCATTTCCAGGAAAGAGGCGTTCGGACTGACGTCGCGCGCCTGGTATTCCTCAAACGCACCAGCAGCGTCTTTGCATTTCTGACGCCAGACTTTGAGAGTGAAATTCATTTGTAACTCCTTTGGGCAAGATGAATGGCTTCGTACGTGAGCGGTTCTGCGTGGCGAACAGGGGCTTTTCCTTCTCCTTGATATTCCCAAGCCGCAACGTGTGCGAAGGTATTATCGTTTCGAGCGCACTCGCCATCGGGGGTCTGATATTCTTCACGAAGATGGCAGCCGCACGACTCCTCGCGTTCCAAAGCATCGCGACAAAGCAGTTCGCCGAGCTCCAAGAAATCGGCAACACGATTGGCGTATTCGAGGGACTGATTGAGATCGGAATTTTCTCCCGGGACATTCACGTTCTTCCAGAATTCTTCACGGAGCGCGGGAAGTTCCTGGAGTGCTTGAGTAAGTCCTGACTTGGTACGAGCCATGCCGCAATGATCCCAAAGCACTTTGCCAAGTTGGCGATGAAAATCACTGACGGTTTTTTTTCCACGCACCGAAAGGAGAATTCCGAGACGTTCGCGAACGGCTTGTTCAGCGGCTTTGACTTCGGGAGAGTCGAGTGATGGACGGTCCGATGATTTTTGTCCGGCGAGATAATTTCCAATGGTGTAAGGAAGAATAAAATAGCCGTCGGCCAGTCCTTGCATCAGAGCGCTTGCTCCGAGTCGGTTGGCGCCATGATCGGAGAAATTCGCTTCTCCAATGACAAAGCATCCTGGAATCGTGCTCATCAGGTTGTAATCGACCCAGAGGCCGCCCATCGTGTAATGGATCGCAGGATAAATACGCATCGGAACCGTGTAGGCGCTCTCGCCCGTAATCTCGTGGTACATGTCGAAGAGATTGCTGTAACGGGCTTTCACGGCTTTTTCGCCAAGACGCTTGATGGCATCTGCAAAGTCGAGATAAACGCCGAGGCCACCGGGACCGACGCCGCGTTTTTCGTCACAGACCCGTTTTGCGGCGCGGGAAGCGATGTCGCGTGGAGCGAGATTGCCATAGCTCGGGTACATTCGTTCGAGGTAGTAATCGCGATCCTCTTCGGGAATCTCCCCCGGCGGACGGGAGTCGCCTTGTTTTTTTGGAACCCAACAACGGCCATCGTTCCGGAGAGATTCGGACATCAGGGTGAGTTTGGATTGATAATCTCCGGAGACGGGGATACAGGTTGGGTGAATCTGAGTGAAGCACGGATTTGCAAAAGCGGCGCCGCGTTTGTATGCACGCCAGATGGCGGAGGCGTTAGAGCCGCGCGCATAGGTGGAGAGATAAAAGACATTGCCGTAACCGCCTGTTCCGAGGACGACGGCATCGGCAACGTGAGATTCAATTTTTCCGGTAACGAGATCTCGAATGACGACTCCTTTTGCCTGACCATTCACCATGATCAAATCGAGCATCTCCGTGCGGGGATAGAGTTTCACCTTTCCAAGACCGACTTGTCGGCTCAAGGCGGAGTAAGCACCCACGAGAAGCTGCTGTCCGGTTGCGCCACGGGCGTAAAAGGTTCGAGAGACTTGGGCTCCACCGAAGGAGCGGTTCGCGAGCAATCCACCGTATTCGCGCGCGAAGGGGACTCCTTGGGAGGCGCATTGGTCGATGATGTTGACACTGACTTGAGCCAGACGATAGACGTTTGCTTCACGAGCGCGAAAGTCGCCCCCTTTAATGGTGTCGTAGAAGAGACGTTGAACGCTGTCGCCATCGTTCTGATAATTCTTTGCCGCGTTGATTCCGCCCTGCGCCGCAATACTGTGAGCGCGTCGGGGACTATCTTGAAAACAGAAGCTTTTTACATTGTAGCCGAGTTCAGCCATCGTTGCTGCGGCAGAGGCGCCACCGAGCCCGGTACCAACAATAATCACCTCGTATTTTCGCTTATTGGCGGGATTGACGAGTTTCAGATCCATCCGGTGAAGGTCCCATTTCTTTTCGAGGGGACCGGAGGGGATTTTGGCATCGAGCTTCATAAATCAATCCTTATTTAATGCAACCGAGGAGAACCGAGAGGGGAATGGCAGCCATGCCGATGAAAATCCCGAAGGCGACCAAGCGCGCGACGTTCTTTTGCCAGGGAAGTGTCTCGCGATCGCTGAGGCCAAGTGATCGGAACATGCTTTGAAGTCCGTGACTGAGGTGAAAGGAGAGAAGTCCGACTCCGAGGATATAAAAAAGGGAGATCGCCGGTTTTTGAAAGGCCCGAACGACCATCTGGTAGACATCGTGATGTCCTTTTAAATCTTCCAGATAATAATCCTGAGTTCCAGGAGTGACGCGTGCCGTGAAATGCAGGAGATGGTAGATGATAAAGATCAAGACGACGGTTCCGCTGAGGGCCATGGTTCGTGAAGCAAGCGTTGCACTGTGGTCTTTAGGAGTCGCGTATTCTTCCGGGTGTGCGGCTCGATTTTCAAGCGTGAGGGAGATTGTCGCCCAAACATGAAGAAGTGCGGTTGTCAGGAGGCCGATTCGGAAGAACCAGAGAACCAGCGCTTTTTCTTTGAGGAGCGCCGCATAGTTATTGATGGATTCTGCACCCAAGAAGAGCTGCCAGTTTCCTGCCATGTGAACGAGGATGAAGAGAAAAAGCAAGCAACCGGTAATCGCCGCGATCACCTTTCTGCCAACCGTGGATCCAAAGAGTCGAGAGCAAAGCATGAGCGATAGGCTAGAAAGAAATGCAGTGATGTCAAAAGCCAAGATGCGATTCGTGGCCGAAATGAGATGATTGTAACATTGCTTATACCCTTATTGCGGGGGCTAATTAATAAAAGTGTTTGAATTGAACTTTGAGTGCTGGATTAGAGTTGCTAAACGCTTTCGCTTCAAAGGAAGAGATTCAGCAAAGACTCCACGGTGAGGTTTTTGTGACGCGGTTCGAGACCGTTCATGCCTAAATTGGGAGTTTTTTCTAAGATGATTCTTTGGTGAGGAATTTTTAACCTCGTATCGACTTTAATTCTTGGGTAAATAGGATTCCGCCCAAGATGAAGATCTTAAAATTATTCATTCTCCTCACATTGATCGTCATTCTATTGATAAAGACTTTACCTTTATTGGGCGTGCATCGCGAGACGAAGAGTGAGAATCTCGCTCAATATTTTGAGGAAGTTGCAGCGGATATTGAGCATTTCAGCTCATACTTTGGAAGTCCAAGAGATGTAAGTAATTTTCCGCCTAATACTAAGTTCTTTAGATTCTGGACATCGAATTACGACGCAGAGAGCAGGGTTCTAAAAAATCTTTGGTTAATATCAAAGCAAACCAGTGTACAGGACCTTGAAAAACTCCTTAAAAACCCGAACCCGAAGGTTCGGACGTTGGCGCTCTACGGATTGTTTCATAAAGCAGATCAAAGCTTACTTCCTTTGATTTATTCAATGGTTTCAGATACCGCTGAAACCTGGCCACAAGAGGGACTTCCGTATCAAAATGCAGGTCGTGATCCTGACCGAAAACAGACAGTTGGAGAAGTTGCGGCTTCGATGGTTAGTTGCTATGTCGAACATGGCAAGAGCAGCCATTACTATAATGTTTATGATTTATCAAAGGTTGGGACTGAATTTGAAAGGTATTGGGAAAGTGTTAAAGACCGCAAGTATGATGTTAGTTGGTTTGCTGTATGGACAAAAATGGCATCGGAGAATGATTCTACCACAGTTGAACGAGTCCGGAGTCGCATCAATCGACTCCCTCCTGATGAGCGAGCATGGATGCTGCTCTGCATGCTAGATTTGGATCCTGAGCTGGGGAAGTATGGCGACGTGCCTCAACAGAATATGTTGGCTAGCGAAGAAGAGCTTGTAAAAATCCTCCAAGAACTTGGACCCGAAAAGCTTCTCGCTGGATTGCGGGGAAACATTCCCTTAGAAGGAATGGATTGGAGAGATGGCGTTTACCGGCGTGCCGCCATCGGATTCATTCTTCAACATGCGGTCGACCTGTTTAGGCCGCAAGATGCCGATGCCCTGTTAACCTTTGCACAAAAGGAGAACGCCACTCTAACCTGGTTGGCTGCTGCCAGCCTTAATAAGGGAAACGCACCTGCTATCATTCACCAAGGGTTAGATTCCATGGTGAAAGCAAAAGCTTCTGATGATCGTCTGGAGCCGTTAGTCCTTAATTTGTGGAAGGTCTCCGGGGAAAATGAAGCAGTCTTTTTGGTGGACTGGTTTTACGGCGCTGAAAACGAGGAGAGTCGAGATTGGTATGCTCCCGGTCGCTTCATAGATCATATCGTTAATATCAAGGAGCCAAGCGGTAAAAAACTTCTGGCCCGTATTTTAACCGACCCAAGGTCGGAGCGCTTCGATAGTTATTTCTTGGCGCAACTTGCCGAGGTGATTAACAAATGGGTTTCATCCCCAGTTTTAACGAAAGAAGAGATTGAAATACTAAGGGGGCGTGGAGGAAAAGGCGTAAAGTCTGAGCCACAAATGATTCCCGGGACTCTGGAAAAACTTCAAAAAAGCATTCCGGAGTGGAATTCCTAATCTAGTGTAGCCTGCCAATTAGTATGACGATTCATTGCACACAGAGTCCACAGAGGAAGATGTTTTTTTATTCATTTCCTTGAGACGACGTACGCGAGTACAATGAACTGTGACCACCGGGACTCGAACCCGGAACCAACCCCGAAAGCATTCGGGGCTGCTCTTCATGTAGCTTGCCATCCGGTTTGATAAAAAGTGACAAAGCTTTGATAATTTAAGGGCTTTTGCAGGGGTCATGCAAGCCATTTGCCTGCCGGACACTTTTCGGTCACCAGCCAGCGTTTGAACCGGGTGCATCCGCACTTCTTATGGCGGCATTTCCCAAACCCCATTCGGGCCTTTGGATCCCAAAAGTCACAGGTAGCGCAAATAGCGGCCCTCTCATCATAAACGGCCTGAGAAACCACCGGGAATCCCGCAGACGCCCACCCGGTCATTGATCCTGTAAAGTTTTCAGCCAACTCCGTCAGGGTCGGTTCTTCCAATCCCACTACGTCCGGGCA
Organism: uncultured Verrucomicrobiota bacterium; assembly: GCA_964555235.1. Taxonomy (GTDB): domain Bacteria; phylum Verrucomicrobiota; class Verrucomicrobiia; order Methylacidiphilales; family CAMAQI01; genus CAZKRU01. The sequence continues at coordinate 38,307 of CAZKRU010000029.1, read as the reverse complement.
TTCCTTGGGACGAGGGAGACCGGGAAGCCGATGGCTGTTTTTCTCGTAAAAGTCTGCGTACTTTTTGTTACAGGGGATCATGAACAGGTATCCTCTGCGGCGCAGGCACGGATGTCGTAGGAACCGTAGTCCTCGGGCGGGTCAATGGTCACAGTATCGCCGGGGGTGCAAGATTCAACGGTCCTCGTGCAAGGCCCTCCGTCCTGCGGATAAAACAATTTCACATAATGATCTTTGCATGGAACGAATTGAAGGCGTGACTTTACAATGAAAGAAGTCTTATCCGGTTCAGCGGGGTCTTCCACATAATGCACTGCGATCAACGAGCCATCCCCGCTAAAATCATAAGGATAGGGGGTACCCAAAAGCCCGGATTCGTCATAAGAAAGGTCGGTAAAAGTCCCGAATTCCTTCTCACCGATTGCCCCTTCGTCCAAAATTTCATCCGCATCCTCTTTCAAGAGATCCAAAGTATATTCCTCAGAAAGATAACCATGGTCGTTCCCGCAAGAGGCGTTCCAATGCTTGACGGTGTTCGTTTGTGAAATCAACGAGCCACCCCCATCGAAATCAAAACAGGTTCCGGTTCCGAAGGGACCGGGGATGTACGTGTCATCCTGATGGCAAGATTTTCGGGTCTTTGTGCAGGTCGTTGTTCCCACGCCTGCACCGGGACATCCATCATCGACGAATTGTCCTACTAAAAAATAGGTCCCCTCGTCGGTCCACCCCGGAAATCCGCATCTCGGGAGATAAACGGAAATGCTCTTTGCTTTCACCGCGCAATTATTTCCAAAAAGCGATGGCATATTTTACTCGGGATCGTAAGCGTCGCTTGCTAGAACCAGCCTTTTCTTGGGAACACCATCCACGCAATCGTCTACTTCTTTAAATGTAACCGCTTTATCATTCAGATCCTCAAGATCCATGTGAACACTTGCGCCACCCTCACTCCAAAGATCGAGCACTTTTGCCTTATATTTGAAGTTCCCATCACCATCCGTAAACCAAAAGCTGGACTCCTCATCGTCGACTTGAATCAGGCCATAATTAGCCTCGTTCCAGAATTCTAATTTCCCTTTGGAATATTTGATGTTGTTTCCCCCGGTGTCGTAAAACCAGAACCCCGCCTCGTCAGATTTGACGATTAACTGTCCATAGTTCTCAGAACTGGTATCAAAAATCTGGATGGTGGCATCCCCATCATCGTTCGTATCGAGCTTGATGTATTTCGGAGACTCCTCCGAACTTTGCAGCGCAAAAAGTTCCTTCGGAAATCCACTGACGGTGTTCTCACGGGGATGATAGGTGCCGCCTTCGATCTGTGCCTTGGATGAGGATGCTTCACCATCCTGCCGCTCTTGTAGTCTCCAAGAAGGACGCCGACCACGCTGGGCTCGAAGCATTTCGACGGTATCCTGCGGTGAAAGATGGCTCGCCGGGCCAAAACGAACGGAGGTTATTCCTGAGTCGATATCCTCAGCAACCTCCTGAATCAAGGCATTCATGGTTTCCCATTCCGATTTTGCATTGGCAATGCACAGCACTTTCCCGAGCCGGGCAGTCCCACCGCATTCGTCCTCGGTCAAAGTAACTCCACCTTCATATTGAAGAGTGGAAAGAGCCCCATAAAATCCCGCCGCTAATCCTGCCGGAATTTCTTCGGCGGGGGTGTAACTGGTCAGACGGGTATATTCTCCGGTCGCCACATCGGTCGCATTCAAATTAACGGTCGCTTCAAACGCACTGAAATGAGGGAAAGAAGCACCATTGTACGCAATCTTTGCTTTTACGCTCACAGTTCCGACCTTGATACTGGAACCCATCCACTTCGCGAGAGATCCCTCCAATAGTTCATGAGAAATCAATCCTGTGGAAAGCTCTTCCCCCTCGCTTTCAATCAGAGTACCACCCAAATTCAGAATATCGCTGGCCGCCACGATGGTGGCATCGGTAATGGTCAGATTGCCCGCTTCGTAATCCTTGAGCCAGACCACCTTCTTTTTCCACCAACTGATCGAATCCTTGCTGATGCTTTGTGTCTTGATCTTCTGTTTTTGATAGCTGGCCTGTCCTCCGCCCAGTTCGATGGTATGAACCAAAGAACCGAAGGTATCTGGATCTCCTGCCGCATCCACGGTCACCGTCGTCCAGCTCCGCTCATCCACTTGGTGGGTTTGTTCGAATTTGAATGCTACGCCCGGCACCAATAAATCATGCCGGGGAGTGATATCCACCGCAGTTACAGTGGGGGCCGTGGCCCCAGATTCATCGCCGCTTAAGGTAAGAACCGATGCGGAGCCGCGACGGGTAATGTGCAGGGTGGGATAAGGAGTGGTGGAATAATCAAACCATGTTACAGCATCGGGAGTCCACCGCAGCATGAGCCTAACAATCTCGGCACAGGTCTGATCCTGTACTTCGCTCCAAGGAATCGTGATAGATGGCCCAATTGTTCCGACCGCAAATGGGGCTCCCCGACCCGTCGCATAAGAGAGGGCTTCCGTGATTTGTTCTCCCGTCGTCATGCGCTCCCCGGTCAGCTTTTGACCGAGGATAATCCGGCTTTTGAGCGTAGAAACCAATCCCGATTCAGGATCGGCCGGATTGGATGGAACATGCCATTCCTGCTGAAAGACCATCGTGCTCAAATACCACCAAGGTCCAAGGAGAGTGTATTCCAACGCCTCACTATCTGGGCCCCCACGACGTGGCACTTTGGTGAAACGGCCATAGAACCAGCGCATGCCATCCTTTTTGATAATGCAACTTTCGTTGGGAGTGAATGGACCCGCATCGTCATAATCAATACCGTCTGCCGTGAACGTCACGGTATCAATGTCCTGAGAAACCAACCGCCGCTGCAACTTGGTGAGTCCCCACTCAGCGAATGTTTTTTCTTCGCTGGTTGCCAGATAAAGGAGAGTCCACTCGGCCATAATCAGTTCGGTCGGTTGTTGGCGATCTGCGACGCCAAGGTTTTAAGTTGAGCGTTAAAATCAGCCAATGCCGCTCGCTGTTCACTCGTGGCAGAACGATAGGCTTCGGCAACGCCTGCGATGGCTTCGACCGCCCGATTGATTTCCTCAACCGTTGCCCCGTCCTGAAACGCTTTGAGGGATTCATTCAGCCGGGACATGGAATCTTTTTCGACGCGATGATCTTTTTCAACGTCCAGTTGTGAATCCAAAGAACGATCTCCATCTCCAAATCGGCGACCCGTGAGAGAAATCGGGAGCCCACTCGCACCGATCTTTTTCGCCGCAATCTGAGCTTCCTTCTCTTTTTTCTCAGCCTCCTTGCGTCGCTCGCGTTCATCTTCTTCCTGAGCACGACGCGAGATTTCCTCTTTTTCGAGTCCAGCGGAACGCTTCTCCTCCTCGGTAGCAGTAGGCGAGAGCTTCATATCCACCAGCTTCTGACGTTCCTTTACAATCGAATCCCGAGAGGCGTCTTTTAATTCCTGCTCCCGGATCAGATTCTCCTGAGCACGGATTGATTCGGCGCGTTCTGCTTCCGCTTTTTTCTTTGATTCCTCGGAAACGCGATCTCTTTGCTTTTGTCCGAGATCCTCTTGTTCACCCGAAACCTTGATCTCTGCCGCCTGCGCTTTGATGAGTTCCAATTCACGGCGTTTGAGCAAAGCCTCTTCACGTTTTTGTAATTCTTCGAGAGCGCGAGTGGTTTGTTCGTATTGGGTTTTTACCTTGGCGTCCGCGTCAAGGAATGCCTGACGCGTTCGATTCACCGCATCTCCTTCATTCGTACCAGCATCGAAATTCACGAGCCCGGAGTCGACCCGTTGTTTTAATTCGGCTCTCTGACCATTGAGTTCCTCAAACCGCTTGTTTCTCTTCTCGCCAGTGATTCCTCCGCTTTCCCTGATCTCACGATCAAACTTCGCCAATTCCTCCAGAAGTCTTTCCTCCTGTGATTTCAGTCCGCGACTCTTGGCTTCACCAATGGCAGAGTCCAGATTTTTTTGAATCGCAGATCTCTCACCTTGGGATCGCTGTAGCGACTGACTGGAAGAAAACTGCTCGTTACTGTTTTTTGACAAATCCTCATCGATGCGAGCGACATTTTCAGCAGCGCGTTGCTTTTCGAAATCCGCACGCAGATTCAAACGTCGCTTCGAAAAATCTTCTTTGATATCCTGTTTTTCGGAATCGCTCGATGCGGATCCAAGTTTTTTCTTTTCCTCCAGATCGAGCTTGCCGAGTTCCAGAGCCTGCCGAGCATCCGCCAGTTCATCCTGTGCGCGGCGCAAATCCTGAGCCGATTGGATCGCTTTGTCATAGCTGGCAAGCAGTTCCTCAACCGCGTCTTTTGATTTTTTAATTCCTCCGGCGGATCCCGCAGCACTCTCACCCAAATCATCCATGGCCGCTGCCGCTCCCTCACTGGATGCTTTAAGAGGGGGAAGCTTGTTAGTGAGCGAATCGACCTTGTCAGTAATGGAGGGCAAGAACGATCCGAGGATGTGAGTGGCCTCATTAAGAAGACCCAGAGCGGACTGAAGTATCTGCGTTTTGCTAATCAGTCTCCCAATTCCCTCCAAAAGATCGGAGGTCGTATTGGCGAGCACCGCGAACCGACCCCTGATCGTTTCAGCCCGAGCCTCAAGCTGTCCGCCACCCTTCTGGGCAAGCTGCTCCATGAGCTGGTTGAGTTTCTCACTTTTACTGGCAGAGGCGTCGAGATGGATTCCGTAACGTGAAAGCGCCGCCGTGTTTCCCGCCATTGCTTTACCAAAGAGAAAGGCCGCGCTCTCGATATCGCCGCCCATGAAGCCTGCAAGATTTTTGACCGCTTCGGCATATTGATCAATGTTCTCGGGAGAAGCTCCAAACTTTGTGAGGGTCGTTAAAACTCCCAACCACTTTTCGTCGGCGATGCCCGTGGTTTCCTGCATCTGACCCGCGAGCTCTTGGAGTTTTTCGCGATAGGCATCGGTGAGCTGACCTTGTTGTGCCAAGGCCGCATCCAATTCCGTAACTTTGACCTCGGACTCTTCGAACTCGTGGATTGCTTCGGTCGCGAGTTTAAATCCAGCCGTGATACTTCCAATGGTTGCGGCGACCACTGCGAGCGGTCCTGACGCAAGCGTGGTGAATACGGAAGTCAGTCCGCTCAGTCCCGGAATTTGCTCAACGACTCCACTGAGTTGACTTTTAAGTTTATCGAAAAAGCCGCCTGATTCCGATTTTGCAATGGCACTGCGTACCCCTTGCAGGCGGCCTTCCAACGCGACTGAATCTTGTCCGAGCGACTTTGCTTTCGTAATCTGTCGTTCGAGAGCAGCCTCCGCCTGACGCGCAGCATTCAGATCTGCCGTCGTCGTGATTTTAATCTCGAAATTTTCTTGGGGCATCTTTACACCATTGCCGTTTTATCGAAGAGCATCCCGGACGCTCTCCTTGTACACTTTGATCTGGATGCAATAGTCCATGTACGAGGCCATGAGTTTTTTGAGAGCGCTAACGGTGACGATGTGGGTTTCTCCCTTCCAATCCCAGATGGGAATCTGCTTGGAATCCGGGGCTCCGGTGAAAGCCAGTCCCGCACCAATGGCGACAAAAAGATCCCGATCCGGTTGACGAACGGCAAGAGTGTAGCCTCCCACCGAAAAACCGATCCCCTCCCACCACGAATCCGCGTTGATGTTTGGCGTCAGAAGGTTATCGCGCTCGGACTCCGTTAAGGCGTCAATCACCCGGTCATCAACGCAAATGAAGATTTCATTCGTGATCGGATGAATGGACGGAGTCGTCCATTGATCGCACGGAGAATTCGGGAATGACTCATTCCATGCTTTAGTGAGTCGCAAATTCAGCGCATCAAAAAACGACTGATTGGCACATTTGAGGTATTTGTTTTTCATCAGTAAATGGCTCCCCGTGAATTGAGATAAGCAAAAATGTCGGACTGCATTTGACTGCCATTCGTGATGGCGGTTCCGGCGTAAACCATCCACGCTTCCAATTCAAAATTTGAGTATGCACCAGAGCTTTGAGCCGCCCGGCCTAAACTAAAGCCCGTTCCATCATCTCCCGTCCAACTACCTGAATGGAAGACCGCTGATGAATTATTTACCCTCGAATAGGAGGTGTTGGTTCCTGTGATGAACGATACCTGGACAATGCCCCAACTCCCGACCGCGAGACCGCTATTGTTGAATCCCGGCCCCACCGCGCGGAACTCCGGCGTGGTATCGCCTTGAATCACATATTTACCACTCGAACCCGTATCATACTTTCCACAAATGATGTCGTTGGCAGTCCAAGAAATTTGCTTCATCAAAAGAAAGAAATGCACAGGCATCGCCAGAGTCCCGGTGGTGCATTCGAGACAATCGTCGGAACCATCAAGACGAATTGAACTCTTTGTATTAACCTGATTGGTGTGGAGGAGTGGCCGGGCTCCGCTTGAACTTTGGGTGAGATGGTGTGATTGGCCACTTAGATCCTTGAATGCAGCAACGGCGCCATTATCGGTCGTCTGGAGAGTAGTGCATGCGGTGTCGCTGTAGACTTCCTCACTATGGCCATAACCCCAAAGCCCCGTTGTCGGCGGGCCTTCAATCTTGGCGATATTCAATCCGGCAGGTCCCGTCCGAAAAAAGGGCCTCCGTTTGTACGCCGAGCGTTGACTGGAAAGCAGGATCATTTACGCTTCCTCGCGCCCGGTGATTTCACAATTCACTTTACTTGCAGTCGTGGTGACCGCGTTCAGCGTCTCACTACCAGACAAACACCAAGGAACTTTCGGAGCGATCTCGTAAGATTCATTTGCCGCGAGAGAAATCTTTTCACGACGATAACCAGCGGACGTATTCCTCAAATAAATCTCTACCGTTTCTGCGCTGGTATTCGTATTGTGAAGCCAGATCGAACCAATCTGAGCTTTTTTTCCAGAGGGGGCTGTGTAGATAGCTCCCACCGAAGCAGCAAGTTGGAGGTTTGAACTTCCAAGTGATTTAAGATCGCCAAAGGTTGCCATAATTTTCTCCGTTTAAAATCCGTTATACATCCACAAATCATCCAAGCTCACCGATCCACCACCCGAGGATGAAATCTCAGTATCAGTAATTGAAATGCCCGCACCTGCTGATCGCGTAACGGGATTTCCCGATGAGTCAAATCCGGCAAGTGTATTCGCGACATCAGGAAGGACGACCTCCTCTTTACCAGTCCCAGCGGCATTTTCCCGGATAATGATGATGTCTTTTGCGGTGGGCATAAGTTCCTAATTACAAGTCAGGATCGACGACGTTGTAGGGTGCGTTGATCAGGTTGGTGATATTGGTTCCCTCGATTTCCTTGGTGGATCGACAATGAGCGATCTTGACGTTCTGCGCTCCTGCTGCAGCAACTGCAGCCGCCGCGCTGCCGTTAGGACGCAAGGTGCAGTTGATGAGCGTCAGCGTTTTGTTGGTTGATCCTGTGGCGAATTCCGCTGCGGCCTTATTGGTTCCCCCCGTCAGTGTTCCATTTCGGATCGTCTGTGTTCCCGTTCCAGTTGTTTCGAGATATGCCGCAGGCATGAGAGCCGAGGTAACATCTCCCTCAACGACCTGTGCTCCGCTCGTGCAATAGGCTCCCGGTCCTCCCGAACCCGCTCCACTCACTTTTCCTAAAATGGTTTGCGTTCCACCTTCACAACTCGCTCCAATTTCCCCGGTGGACGTTGAATTTCCATAAATGGTCTGAGTTCCACCGCTCGCAATCGATGCGCGTCCTGTCGCTAAAACATTTCCGTAAACGGTTTGAGTTCCTGCCGTGCAAACCGCCCCATTGACTCCAGTGCCGAGGCAATTCCCATGAAGGTTTTGAATTCCGCTACTGCATCGAATCGCTTCCGCAATGATCGAATCAACATCTCCCCAGATTTCAACGGAGACAGCTCCTTCCTGACTCACACCACGATCCGCTCCCTTGATGCTCTTGCACTGAATCTTGAGAACCGTGGAAGCGTGTTGAGTGCGGAGGCCATGATTTCCGGTGAAGGCGTTTCCTGAATCCGTCACCTCGAATTCTCCGAAACCCGTAATCAACGCAGTGACCGCCGCATTGTTATCATTGAGAGCACAATCGTTGTTTGCAGCCGCCGCAAAAATCGCTTTCGCTCCGGCATCAAAGTGCATGTTCACCCCGTTTTTAAGAATGATCTTTTCCGCATAGGTGGAAGGAGCGACGAGAACCGTTTCTCCAGAGGCCGCAGCGCTCAACGCAGCCGCGATGGTAAGGAAGGGATAGAAAATATCATTTTTATCCAAACTGCCGCGCGTGTCCGTTGCGTTCGGATTCGCTGCGTTCACATAGACGATTTTCCCCTGATCTAAAGTAAGGGTGCTTGAACCTTCTGCCGCTAATACGAGATCACCTGAACCGTTAATTTTCAAGACAGTGTTCGGGTTCGCGTTTGCATCCAGACGAACGTCCTCCAGATAAAGTCCATCCGCGCTGACCCGTTGAATTCTCAGTTGCTTGGCTGTCATGGTATTTCCTTTTTTTAGCCCGCGATGATGACTCGATACTCATCCGTGGCGGGGGGCGCGCCGAAGCTGATGAGCACTTGATTTGAATTGATGATTTTTTTACCGACGAGATCCTCGTAAACTTTTTGCCCCGTCACGTTGCTACGCACCTGAACGAGTAAATCCTCGGTTCCAAGGTTGTGCGTCAAGGTGAAGAGAACATCCACTCCATTGCCGATGTTAAAAGTTTTCATGGTAAGAGGTGATTGAAGTGCCTGTACCGGATTGCTGCCAGTGACCTGTGGCGCGGAGAAGGTATAAGCGACCGTTGCCTGAACCCCGGCATATTCGGGAATATCAACCGATTGAAGAACCGCTCCCTCAAGGGTAAGATCGCTTTGAGGATCGCTCGGAAGTCCGATCCGACACAGAAGATCTGCCTTACCATCCAGTTCATTCGGGTGTGCCAGAATAAAATTTTCGCAATCGCCCAAAGTGTCGAATTGGCGAGCCACTTGAAATGCCAAGGAAATGCTTTTGTTTCCACGAGCAAAGAAACGGCTGGTTGCCGCCCGCAGAAACTGAGCCTCCTGCGTGACCCTCCTGCCGTTGACGCGAACGGCAAAGGCAGGAAGGTCATCATTGGCAAGCCAGGTAGAGCCATAACGAATCATCATAAGGCATCAGACCGGAGCAGATTCTCCGATGTAGAAGAGCGGTTGCGGCACGCCTCCAGAAATGACCCGCGAAGCAGACCATTCCAATTCGGGGACACGTTGCTTTTCACTCGACCAGACAAGCCCCGCTTTCGTGAGTCCTGCACCGCGAACCTCGAAGTAAAGTCCCGAGGCATAAACGCGCAGGGTGTGTCCGTCTTGGGCAATCGTGCGACCTCGCACAAAGAGCGATCCTTGCACGTTCGCCGCCGCCAACGCCACATCCTGAGAAACATTTTGAGGAATCATCGTCGCTTTGACTTCCAATCCACGGAAGATGATGTCGTACAATCCGGTGCTGTCGGCTTTGTCTTCCGAAGTGCTCAAATTGAAACTGACTTTAACTCCTTCACGGCTCGGGAATCGGCTCCATGGAGCAATGCTCAAGACCACAATCTCAGGCACGGAAACAGTTCCTTCCTGATTGATCGTGGCTTCGATAGCCGCACCACCGGGCATTGATGTCACAGCACCCGTAATTGCGGTTCGATTTCCATTGGCATCGAAGGTAACGGTCCAACCGTTATCCACATCTCCGGCAACCGTTACACCTCCCGCAGAGATGATGGAAGCCAACGCATTAAGAGCCGTCTGAACTTCACCCGCCGTCGAATCCCAATCGAGCGCCGAGGTCGTATTCGCTCCATAAGTCAGAGTGAATGTTCCAGAGGAGAGCCAGCGACAATCGTAGGACTGGATGAGCAGCTTGCTCACATCGAGCCCAAGCCCATCAAAGTCGTTCGTATCGAACTTGAAGAAGGCTTCCGCATTATTCGGGAAGGTCTTGTTCTTTCGCACGAACGAAAATTCAACCTGTCCCAATACCGGGCCGTCTGCTCCCAACGTCAGATCGGGCATCTTGGTAACGGCCCCCGCGTGGAAGACGCATTTTTCTTGAGTCGTGTCCAAGGGACAGATTTCAAGCGGTGCATCGCTCGATCCGAAGAGCGACGTTCCGGGAATGGTCGAAGCGTAGGGAAAGAGAACACCCAGGTGTTCCACTTCACCAACGAGATTGAGTTGAAGCTTCGGTTTCACGTCCTTGCGGAAGTCCGTGATTTTTCCGTAGGCGCTCGAATCGACCTGACCGAGTTCGAAGTTGAAGTCCAGAACGATGTCGTCTTTCGAGAAGAAGACACCTCCTTTGAATTTAATGGCGGCCGGGCCGCGCGAAATAACAAGCCGATCTACTGCTTGGGGCATATACTTTTCTCCTAGGTTCTAGTCGGCGCGTTAAGCCGCCCGGCGGATAGTTTTAAGGTGACATCGTAGGCGAGCGCGTCCGGGTCGTCGCCGATCACGATGTTTTGCAAGACCAGTGCACCCCCTTGGCCACCAGCTTTGAAACCTTTGAGATGCCACGCGACCGCTTCCGCAACATCCGAAGCGGGAATTTTCTCATCGCTCGGATAGCGAAGCGAGTTGAGCGTGGGATTTTCAAAAACGCGTACCACCACATTCACTTCCTCAAAGAGGAGCCCCTTGGTGTTGTTGTTCACCTTTTGGGCAAGCGGTGTTGAGACAAGCACGCAAAGCCCGAGTGAACCGAGAGCGGTATCAATTTGAGAGCTAATATCCTTGAGCCGTTCGGTCAGAATAGGAATCGCCGGAGTCGTGCTAAAAAATGATTGAGCGGCCAGATGCGCGGCGCACTCCGCTTGGATGGATGAAAGCAGGCTCATGAGCGGCCATCCAAGGTAAGCTGCAGCGCTGAATCAATCGCGCGAGTGTAATAATTCTTGCGTTCCTCAATGCCTCGACGAATCGGAGCGCGGGCAGGGATTAGACTTCCCGGATGATTAACTTTGCGGGCGTAGATTGCGCGGCCACCAATCAGAAACTTGAGCGCCTTGCCTTTTCGAGGACGAATTTCATGAGGAGCGGTGCGACCTCCAAATTCATGAATCCCGGCATAGACGACATTGCTGCCAATGGACGCAACAATTGATGATCCGCTGATGGCGGCTTTGCTTGGACGAATCGAGCGGCGCAAGCGACCGCTTCGAACTCCCAGCGTATGGCTCCCACGAGAAGAAAGTTTTTCTTTCTGAATATAGCCGACCGTTTCTTCATTCGTCTTGTCGATGGCATCGGCAATGGCACGAAGACCGCGCTGCGGAAACGCGTGGAGCCGCGCCATGAGCGATTCCGTTTGTGGACTGAATTCGATGCGGATCATGTGAGTTGCATCCTTCGATAAGGGCGCAGGATTTCCAGTACCTGGGGAAGCAGTTCAATTTCCTTGAGCATCCCTTCGCCATCCTTGATGCCTGCTGTTTTGCGCTGCCGGATATCACGGCGCTCAAAGTTGAACTGAGTTTGTTGCAGCCATGCCAATTTCAATTCATCCATCAAGAGCGTTGATCCAACAGGCATGACTCCGGTGCTGTCCTCGGTTTCATCGAACCAGTAGCCACCCGTCCACGTGATGCGAACTTGTTCGGTCCTCACTCCGATGGGAACTTCAAATTCCAGTTCTCCGGTGCGCGAATTCCAATTCACGAGAAGATCCGAACGGGTTTCCCATCCGGTCGTGAGCGACTCCCGCACTTCCACCAGTGAAATGCTTTCGATGGGATAGCGCGGCAAAATATAGTGAGAGCGATTCGCCGAAAATTGACAGGTCTCATCTTCAACGCGCACGAACCGACGATTGCAATAGGTGTCCATGAGCCCGGCAACCCCGCGACCCAAATCCCGAAGGAGTGCGTCGTAGGTGGTGCCCGCCTGATCCGCTGGTTGCAGCAGATGCTGCTTGAGGGTGACGAGGTTGCCGAGCCCGCAGTTCATACCTTTTCCACAAGTGCACCGAGGGCTTCGGCGCGTGATTCGCTGGTAACAAAGACATCACCAACATCCCGGTGTCCTTCTTCATGAAGAGGAGCAAGAGAACGAACCTTAACCATTCCCGGTTTCAGTTTTTCTTCCGGTGGTTCCGTTTTTTCAGGAGTGCTGACCATTCGATTTTTTGGATCCATATTTTCCTTTTTGAAGGCTCCGGTTCGGAATTGGACCGAACCGGAGCGATGTTTTTAGCTCGCAGCCGTGGTAAGAACGGCAAACGCTTGAGCGCGACGAATTTTGACTCCGGCGCGGCCCCAGCCCCGGAAGCTACGCTCCAAGGTGTTCCACTTGTGTTCGTCGCTCGCTTCGAAGGCGAAGTCCGAGCGCACACCAACTACGCACCCTTGTGGATCACCGAAGACAGCGACTTTCGCGCTGGCAGCGTCCGTGGTCGGAGCCGTCATGACCAACTCAACCGGGAAGCCAAGAATGCTTCCGATGGAGCCCATGGACGGAGCTTCGACCGCGCTCTGGAAGAGCGGACGACCGTTGCCGTCTTCGATTCCCATGACGCGGGCGAGCATCTGAGGGTGAAGCCACCACTTGGCGGCACGGGTGAGCACAGCCGCATCAACGGTGGTCAAACACTTGATGAAGTCCGCCAGTTTCAGCGCTGTAACGGTCGTGCGGGTACTTGCCGCGACCGCTGCTGTGCCGCCTTGGAAGATTCCGGTCATGCCACCATTCGTGGCATCGGCCGTTCCGTCCGCTGCGAAGCTGGCGTAATCGAGTCGGAGATTGAATGCTTCAATGAAGTCATCGAGCACATCCGCGCTGATATCCATATCGGAATCATCGATGAGTTGACGCGAAACGTTGATGAGCGCCGCAATGACTTCCACTTCCAAGGAAAGACTGGTTCCAGCCTTGGTCGCGTCATCGCCGATGGTGCCTCCTTCGGTCAGGATGAAGTTCGCCACAGGACGCGCCGTTTTCACCGGGAACTTGGTGATTTTCGTTCCCAAGTTTCGGGCACCGAGCGTTCCCCACTTTCCGTAACGGGCGAGGGTATCGTAGATATCCTGCGCCAATTCGTCGTCGATCAAGGTACTGCCGGGAGAGCTATCCTCGCCGAGCGCCTTTTTGTGGGCATCGGAAAGAACTCCCTTCACCGCATTTCGCACGAATGCGTTAAACCGCTCACGCTTTTCCTTGTTACCAAGGATGCGCTGACGCGGATCCGCAATCGCCATGCGCTGTTCATTCTGAAGGGCAATCTGCGCCTTTTGGATGGCGAGCATCTTTTCTGCAATGCTCGTCACTTCGCTACGCACTTTGCCAAGTTCCTCAACCGCTTGCTTGTTTTCCTTCTGCCAGCGGTCGGTGTTTTCTCCGAGTTGCTTTTTCAAGGCCTCGACTCCGTCGAGCACCGTTTTTTGAAACATTTCAGGTTCCATAATTCATTCTCCTTTGATGAGGTTGGTTAATTTTTCCGCGAATTCCGACATGCCCCGCCGCTCTGCCTGTGCCGCGCCTTCGGCAGGATTGGTGGGCGCGAGGCTTTTTGCTTGCCGTTCCTTTTCGAGGAAAAAGTTTTCGAGCGAGGTCAGATCCTGTTCATCCAATGCCCCGGCTTTGTAGGCTTTTGCCAATGCATTCGGGTTGGCACCGATGATGCATGCGGAGAGTTCGATCTGTTCCTGTTCGATAAAAATGAATCGGGGGCCGTTCTTTTCTGAGATACCCATCTCCTTGAGTTGAGTGAGGTACTCCGCCCGGTCGCCGGAGTTTGGACCGACCCCGCGCAGCGGATAAAACCCAACGCTCACCGCTTTTAGATATCCGGCCTCAGTCATTTTCCAGCCGATCCGTGCCAACTCATTTTCCGGCACATCGATGGCCCACTGCACACGCTCCGTGAGGCGACCTCCTTCAATCCTGAAGTCGATGACTTTTCCCAAGAGCTTGTCGATGCAGTTGTAATTGTGACTGTCGACAAATGGCGCGTTTTTCTGAAAGTGAGTGAAACGCCAACCGGAGGCGCGAATCACTTCTCCATAGGAATCAATCGTTTCGTCGCTGGCGACGTAATCGACGATGCCAGCCTTGGCGTCGATGATTTTGATTTCGGGGTGCAGGGTGCGGATCTGTTTGTTCATACTTCCTCTTCGTTAATGGCAATGGAAACGCAGTGGCAATTAATGACGTTTTCAGGAGAGCCTTTGGTATCGCCGGGAAACATCAGTTCTTCGCCTCCCACCAAAAAGGGTTCATCGATGGGAACGATCTGTTTGTCGGCCGCAAGATGTTCCTCACGCACGTTGGCATTTCCGCTGGTGAGCCATTGCTTGTATTTGACTCCGGCGCTTTTCATCGCTTCATCCCGTGCAAACCCGTAGGCTGCGGAGGTTTCTGTCATGGCGATTGTGTCGGCGCGGCCACGGCCAATGTCATTGAATGCTCCGCGCACGCGGTCAGAAAGGGCACCCATCGTTTCACCCGCTTGAAGTCCGGCCTCAAGTTCCTTTTGGATATTCGAAAAGACATCATCGGCAACTCCGGCAAGTCGGTTCTCGCGGCCCCGAATGAATTGCAACGCACGAGCGGGAGGCATGGTGAAGGGATCGTCTTTGCCGATTTCTTGGTAGAGTTGATCTCCAGCCGTTTTAAGTCCCTTTTCCGCAACGCCTCTCATGGCGGATAAAAGTCCGCTTTTCCACGAAGCTAGGTTAAAGAGAAAGTCAGCGGCTGAGGCGCGGGATTCCACGCCACGTGCAGCGAGTCGATCTAATTTGGAAAGGACTTCCGCTCGCGCTTGCATCAGTTCGCGGCGGAACCGAGATTTGAAAGCGCCTACGGTTTCCGCACGTTTGGCCATGTGCTGTTTCCAGAGCGACAAGCGGCGAGGATCGGTGGCGGTTTTTCCATGACAGGCACAACCACTTTTAAGAGCCCTCATCATTGCGGCAACGGGATCGATCTCAGCGTGAGCCGGATCATTTGCGGGATCGAGTGCTTGGCCAACGGGCGCGAGACCAAAGGAAATGTAGCCCGTGTCCGATCCCTCGAACGTCGGTAAGCCAAGGTCCATATACTGATTGATGATCTGCCATGGAACGCCTCGGTCCCAAAGTTTCGTTGCGGAATCAATCCGCTCGCGGCGCACCTGCTGCATGACCGAATGCTCGTCCCAATTGAACCAAGCGAAGATCCGGGAACCGTTTCGCAAAAGTCCTCGCGAAACATTCTCGATGGCATCGGCGATCTTTTCTGCCAAAGGCATGCAGGTGTCTTCGATGAGCCGGAATCGGTCAGATGCAGATCCGACCGAGTACGAAGCCACGATATCAAACATTGAAGGAGGAACTCCAAATGCGATGGCGACCTCGTGCCGGTTCTGGATCCGGTTTTGCGCGAAGGCCGCATCCGGCGTTGCGACTTTCGGATCCTCAATGGAAATATCTCCGGTGATGAACATCGGCTTGAAGATTCCTCGCGCCGCCATCTCTCGCTTCTCACGCAATTGCCGGATGATTTGCTCGCGCTGCTCGTCGGTCGGCATTCCTCCCTTGGCACTGATATAGACGCCTTGGTCACCGTTGTTCCGCATGAGGTTCCGATTGAAGGAGGCCGCAAGATAATCCGATTCTGCGGCCAGTTGAGCCGAGTCCATTTCCGCAAGACCCATCCGTTCGTCATAGGGATTCCAAAACTTCAAATGGACGACTTGCTCGGGAAGCAGGTTGTGGCGGTGCCCTTCGGCATCGGTCCAGATCCAGAACTGCAACGTATCACCGCTTTGCATCGGACGAATTCGATCCGGCCGCGCCACAATCAAGGGACTGCGCTTCTTGAACGGGATGAGCCAAGAATCGTCTTTGATCCAGAAGGCGTTTCCCTTGAGTTTGAGCCATGCGACCGTTGCCTCAACTCCTTCGCTTCGGCTCATTCCTTCCCAAGGGGAATCCCAAAACTGGGAAAGTTCAGTGGGCTGAAGAACGTTTTGACTGCGGCGGCGTTCAACTGAAAACTGCAACGGCACTGCTGCAATCGGGCCAGAAACAATTTTGACGGCACGCATGACCCACGGAGATTGGGCATAGGGCCGTCGAAGCGATTCCGCGACAGCATCCCCACCGGAGCCTCCCACCCGGTTGAACGGAAAAGCCGACTTGCCGACGAGTCCACCGAACAAACGCGAAAAGAGACCAGAAATGCCTTTTTTCATGCCCATCCCTCCGGTTTTGGCGAAAGGGCAATCTCTTCACGGAACCCGGCCCCTTTGCAAAAAGGCAGAATCCTTTTGCAAAACAACGATATCGAAACCAGCGGCTCAAGATCGCCCTCGGTCCCGAAACGCCCCACATAAGCCAATTGTGAGCGATTTTTTTTCATACCACTCCCGCCCAATAACCACTCGTGGTGTTTTTTCCGGCATGAAGGGCCAAGGCCAGTCCCCAAAACCGATCCGCATGGCCGTTCTTTCCCCGGTCGGCGGCAAAGCGGATGTTGCCGCTGGCGGTGGTTTCTTTTTTGATGGCACGCAGGTCTGCGGAAATTTCCTGACGGTCGGGGATTCGGATGGAGCGATCCTCAAATGCCGCCTTGAGGGGATAGGCGAGTTCCTCTTTCGAAGCCGGAGTAAAGGTGACTCCTTCCACACGGTATTTACCGAAACGGTTCTGCGCTCGCTCTACAAGCTGACGACCGATTCCCGTTTGATCGATGCAGCAGCGACGCACTGACGGGAGGGAGAGAAGCTGGTAAAGTTCTCTCTCCTGAACATCGAATGGTTGATTCTTCAACTCAATGAGGTAGCGCGTGAAATAAACACCGCCCACTCTCTCTAAGAGCCAAAAGACAGTCAGGTCATGATCCCGGCCAACGTCCCCACCGAGAAAAAGCGGATTACCGAGTGCAGCAAGACGGTCCAGTTGCGAGATTTCCCAAAGTTCACCGGGTTTGTATTTGCACCCATCGATCAATTCGTAGGAAAGGAATGCCGAGTTATCGTCTGCTGGTTGGCACATGTACTCCTGCAGGAAGGTTTCTTCATCCGGGCATCCCGTCTTCACGAAGTCGAAATAGGTGGCGCGGTTCATCTCCTGAATCGGATCTTCCTTGGGGAGCTTCGATTTGAGCTTTTCAAGAAAACCCTGATCGAGCGCATCCTGAAGCGTCACGGTATGGAGCGAGAAACCTTTCGGGTTTCCCTTGTGCTTGATCTCTTGCACGAGTCCGTTGAAAAAGTTGGCGGAGCCTCGATGTGTCGAAATGATTTCAATGTTACCGCCCCACGTGATGCCGGGATAAGCGATGGAGTAGAGTTTTCGAGGATCCGGGTGGAGGGCGAATTCGTCCAACACGCGACTTCCTCGTTTGCCCGCTTGAGCATCGGGGTTGCTGCTCATGGAGTGAATGCGAACCCCAGAGGCAAACTTCAGCACGTAGGCGGAGATTTTCTTTTCCTCGTCAATGACCTGTAGTCCGAGGTCTTCCGCTGCCAGCTTCAGAATCTTTGCAAAGCTTTTGCAGTCCTCGATAAAAAGCCGTGCTTGCAGGTCATCCCGACTGCTGATCCATGCGTCAACGCTGGCATCGGATCTCGAACACGCCCGCACACATCGGTAAGCCGTACTCCATGAAATCCCGATCTGGCGGGATTTCTCCATGAGTTTTTTTCGCGCATCGTCGAGAATCCATGCGGACTGATACGGGAGAAAAAACTTGCCGAGCGATTTTGTGGATCGTGTCATAGGAGACGGAGTGCCTCCTCGATTTCTGAAATGGTTTCCTCGGAAAGACCGCCTTTGCTCTTCGTCTTTTCGAGGTTCGCTCGAACTGTCGCATTGTTCTCCTCGTAAACGCGAAGCTGGTGCTGCATTTTCGATTCCTCCAAATCGAGGCGGCGATTGGAGACCAGCACGGAAATGAGTCCGCGCACTTCCTTCAAATTCGGGTTGCGATTGGAAAGCAGTTCGAAAGTTATTTGTTTCAGCGTGGCGAGTGCCGCCGCTTCGAGTTGTGGGGCAGTCTTGGATAATTCCTCCCCAAGCTGATCCACCATCTTCTTGGATTCGCGCAGGCGCTGCATGCACCATTCGGGTGAGAGCCGCTGCCAGTAGCGAGAGAGTTGCGAGTCGGAAACTTCTAATCCCCATTCCTCGAAGATCCGCACGCGGATAGCACTGTAGGAAAGCTTTTCCTCGGTGAGCCAAAGCCGCAGTTGCTCCCTGTGCTTGCTCCCAAGCTTGTCGAGAATCGAGTCGCATCGTGTTTTTCTCATGGTTTATTTGCGGAGAAGGGTTTTGCCAGTTTCAGTGATGAGCCATTTGACAGCGGTGGAATCTTCGGGAGCGAGATGATCTGAAAGCGGACGGATGTGCTGACGCACGTTGAGCCAAGTAATGGCGTCTTCCATCTCCGCTGCAGCAACCGGGGGACGCATCCGTGCGTCGAGATGAAGCTTGAGTTGCGGCTCCGGCAGGGCAAAGGGTTCGATCTCTTCGAGAATTTCTAAAATGGTGCGGCGGATCATGGAAAGGCGGTTCATATTGCTCCGGTATTTTTGAGGGTTTGAATGACTTGCAGGGGAACGCCGTCGATCTTTTCATTCAGCGCGAGGCTTACATCGTTGATACGGCGAAAGATGTTTTCCGAGCGGTGTTCTCCCGCTTGCATCATCTGGTCAAATTGCTTGCGCCCTTCGTTACGCACCTGTTCGAGCTTTGAATCAACGTGCTCCATTTCAGATCTGAATTCATTTCTCGCGGCCTGCAGTTCCTGCTTCGTTGCGAACTCCGCTTCAATCGTCGGTTGACGGCGGAAGTAGCTCAGGATTTGAAGAATCAGCACCAACACGACGCCGATTCTCACCGCTAAATCTCCCACTCCGGGATCGGTCGCCTCTGGTAATGCCGCTGCAAAAAATTGAATCATGATGCCTCCACGAGCAGGTAAGGGATTTCTTCCTGCCCGAATGCCGTCAGGGTTCGTTGCACGGAACTGATGAAAGTGGGCCACTGAGCCGGAACGATGGTTTGACAGCCGAGCGAACTCGTTCCGTTTTCACTGCCACGATGAATATTGATTCCAAACCAACCGCTCTCTTCACCTTGCTTGTCCCGAATGACGGTGACGGGTGCCGCCTGCACGAGCGCGGTGTACCGCTTGCCCGGAGGCTTATTGAGTCCGTGAATGCCGATCTGATAACGCCATAGACCGGGCTTGAGCACGGCGATTCCCGGACGAAAGATGGAAGGATCGGTATTCGCGTTGAATGTAAGCTGAACGTTTTTTTCCAAGAGAATGATGGCGTCATCGTAAATGCCCCGGTCATTTTTTCCGGGCTCACCCATGGTGTCGCGGTAGTATCCCCGGATCCCGAGGAGTGCCACAGGCGCTTGTACACCCGCCGCACGAAGCATTTGCATGGTGCGATCCAAGGTCTGACGCGGAGGGGAAGGAGGCGCAATCGTCATGAACGCCCCCCGGCAACAATCGCCCTCATGGAATATTCAAAATTATCCCCGGCGCGAAACCATTCTCCGTGATTCATGCTGTCGCAACGCAGAACCTTGATTCGCTCGGGATAGTAGACGTTCGACGGCCCTTCATATCCGAGATCTCCATAACCGAGGCCAAGCCATCCGAAGAGAAAGTGACTGGTGCGGGCTGCGATCCGCAATGCTTCATCCCCACGTGAGACCGTGATAAAGACTTTGAGCCATGGAGAATTTTTCATGGCTTGATTGAGACCGCTCTTGCGGCAATCCGCTTCTGCGGCAGCGGCAAACAAATGAATGCAATTCACGGCACGGGCTCGGCGCTGCAACGCCCGAAGGATGATGTCGCAACCATTCGAGTGCCCAACGAGCACGACATCGTGCGTTTCAGAATAGTTGTCGATCATTTCGACAACCTCAGCGACACGACGGTTTTGAAAGAGGCGGCGTGTCAGCGCTCCTGAAAAATACTCGTAACGATCCGCCACCTCATTGGTATGCGTCTGAATCCAAGCAACCGCGCGATCCGTCCAGCCATGTGCATCACCGGGATCGGTCAGGATGCCATTGATGAAGATGAAAACCCGTTTCATGGGAGGAGCACCTTTTTGGCTCCCGCTGCTGCGCCTTTGCCCACGGCTTCTCCAGCCGCTGTGATGTTTTCTTTTTCCCGCTTTCCCTGAGCTTTGATTGCATCGGGATCCGCCTTCGAACGATAACGATCAATGTGGATTTGCGTTCCGTCACCGAGCTTTGCGTCAAGTCCTTCAATCTCGACGTTCTTCGGAGAAGTAATCGCGATGGTTCCGTCCGCACTGTGACGAACCTTTGTCTCCGTTGATGTTGCACAACCCGACAGGTAGGCAATCGCCAACAGTGCGGCAGGAAAGTGGAAGTATTTGAGAATTCGTTGCGCCATGTCGGGAATAAACCACAACGGCGCGCAGGCGGCTAACGATGCAGGGGAAAGAGGCGAGCGTGGAGACTATTTCTTCTTTTCGAGAGCTTTTACGCTCTGCCAAAATTCAGGATCCTCCGTCTTGCGACGAAAAGATTCAACGGCCTCCGCTGGAATTAAAATCTTCCGGGGGGAGGGGCGACGATAGGAAATGATCTTCCATTCATCCAAAAGACGATAGACCGTGGAGCGAGAAACCGAAATTGCACGGGCAAATTGGAGAGGGGAAAATTCGACAAGCGGTTTTCCGGGACGCAAAACAAACGATCCATCTCCCTGCGGCAAGAGGGTAGGCGCACCGAATGAGAGCGTCATTTGCGCTGGAGAATCTTGATGCTTTTGTGATCGTGCCACAAAAGTAGTATAGATCACTTGTCAAATCGGAGAGGATTTTCTGAAAAATATCCTCTGTTTTTGAAACAACTCGAAACGACGAAAATTATTAAAAATAACGGAACTACAAATGACCCTTTATAACAAATGCTCTACGTAATTTGGACGAGTATCACTACCAGAAGGCCGAGGCGTTGGAGATTGGGTGGTTGAAGGAAGTGCTCTATCCTTTCCCAAAATGGCGCACCAATTCTTTGACGCTTTCATTAAGGGGAATTTTTTTTGCCCTTCCCTGATCAATATAGTTTTTAAGTTTTTTCTGGGTGCGAGGAAAAGAATAGCGGTTAAAGGCTAAGGAGCACATAAACATCGCAACCCCACAAGACAGTCCGCATAATAAAGCCGCAGCCACAGCACTTTCTAAGACAAATAGACCAAAAGCACTACCAAAAATCATGCTCACTACAATAGCAAGCACGAGCAAGAAAGAATGCCATCTATCATCACGTTGAGGTTCGATTTCCTCTGCGATGAAATTAAACCACACGATAGGTTTTTCTTGATCTGAAAATTTTTCGAGTTCTGGATAGTCTCTCCAAGAAAGGTATATTTTCATAAAAGTTACCGAACCATTGCATTCCAAAAATTCGGATTAGCATTGTAAATAGCATTCCCAAGCGAGCCTCCGACATTTCCGCCACCACCCGTTGGAATCTGAGCAATACCATAACCAGCACCAAATCCAACTCCTGCCGCAGCAGCCCCCAGCCCCAAAGACGACACAATTGCTCCAGCTCCCAATGACCCTGAAAAGATCGCACCAACCGATGAATTTCCCAAAGCACCAAGATAAGCCCCCACCCCTGAAGCGCCTGTAAGAGCGCTCTGCAATCCGGTCAAATTACTCATAGCAGAGTTCAATTGCCGTTGAGCCACTTGCCCCAAAGCAGATGCACCTCCTCTCAAGTTGTCACTCCAGTTAACTTGACTTTGAAACTGATTCATTAATTGCTGAGTAGTAGGCGCTCCAGAAAAAGGCGCATTTAACCCTGGGACTCCTAAAAATCCTGCAAGAACACCAATGACACCACCGCCATCAGAGTAATGTTTGTTGTTATTCTTGTAGGTTTTAGTGCCATCGCCATTATCAATTCCACTATCTCCACTGTTATTATTGTTTCCTCTCTGTTGAGGAGGAACAGGTGGAGTTGTGGGAATGGAGTTAGGATCAAAAGGCCCTAGGGGATCGCCAAGTCCGTTCGAAGGCATATTATCTGGACATAAGGACGCTGACCATAGACCGAGCGGATCAATGCTATTAACGCCGTTATTCCCACAATACCGATAAATGTTAACATCCTTACCATCAAAGCGGATTGGATCCGTTTGCAAGAACCTCCCAAGCTCACAGGAATAAACTCGGTTTCGATAATCATACAATCCAACCTCGTTAATCCACTCCCGTCCCGTGAACATCAACCGATTTTCTTGGAGCGAAGCGGGCAGAACTGTCCCCGAGGCATTCGTAATCGTCGCTTTTCCGAAAATATCATAGCTGTATTTCTCAACGACATTTCCAGTCGAGTCCGTCAACTGAGTCGTCGATCCAAGACCATCCTGATGGTAATATACCGAACCGATAGTCGAAACTTTCACCAAGATTTCATCCACGACTGCTCCATTAATATATTTCTGAAGCAGTGTACCACTTCCATTTCTTTCTTCAATCAAGCTCCAACCGTCATAAATTAAGAACAAAGGAACTCCATTTGTCGAACGCTTCACCACGCGATTTTTAGAATCATACGTAAATTCGACCGTGTTCACCCCAACGATGGATTTCGTTAATCGATTCATTGCGTCGTAAAGAAAGATTCCCTGACCCGAGGTGAGATTGCCGTTTCCATCATAGCCTTGCGCAGCCCCACCAACGGAAGTGTATTGGTTCAAATTATTTGTGCCGTAGGCGGTAGAAACGCCGTTATCGATCACGCTCATCCGATTACCTGTCGCGTCGTAATTGTAGCTCACATTGCGAGATGTCGCCGAATAATTTACCCCCGTCACTTGATCAATGGCATCAAACGCATAGGTTTCGCTCGCTCCTCCTTGTGTTTTGTTTGTTCGGTTGCCCACAGCATTCAGCGCATACACCGTTGAAAGCTGAATCGTTGGACCATTTTTATCAGTAATTGAAGTTAGACGGCTGGCATTATCAAACGCATAGGTCGTGTTCGTCCCATTCTCAAGACTCCTTCCAATGCGATTCCCGTTCAAATCATAGGAATAAGCAGTAATGATTCCTCCAGAATTTACCGAAGCAATTTGATTGCGACCTGTATATCCGTAAGTCACAACACTTCCATCAGGGTAAGTCACACTTGAACGGTTTCCGTCTTGATCGAACATGTAAGAAACCGTCCTTACCTGGCCATTAACTGTTGTGGTTTCAGAAATCAATTCATTCGCATTGTTGTACCCGTAAGAACAAAGTGCCTGACCGTTGTCACTTGTGACTAGTCGACTCATTACATCGAAAGTCCGCGTGACTCCAGTTGTGGTTCCGTCGCTCCAACTATTCGAAGTCTCTCGATTTCGATTATCAAAGATTGCCGTCTTAATCGCGCCAGAGCGAGTTGTATAGGAGGTCGGATTTCCAGCTTGATCATATCCATACTTTTCTCTCGAAGAATCCGGATAGATCATCGCCGTCTTTCGATTCAATAAATCGTACTCGAATGAATAGACATTTGTCTTCGCATCTGTCATCGAAAGCAAATTCCCCGAAAGATCATACTCGTAGCTCGTTGTTTGATTCTTGGCATCTGTGGTTGTCTTCAGCCGATTCATCAAATCAAACGTGTTGGTTGTCACACGATTGAGGGCATCTTTCATTGTCAGGTTATTTCCAGCAAAATCATAAGTCCATGTCGTGATGTTGCCGAGTGGATCTTTTTGCGTGAGTTTGCGATTGCGTAAGTCGTACGTCATCGTCGTCGTTTGTCCTCTAGCATCCTTAGCCGTGAGAACGTTATAGACTTTATCATACGTGAGGACCGTTGTTGCTGCATCCAAGCTTCCTGTTCCTGCTGTTTTGGTCAAAACATTCCACTCTTTGTCGTATGTGAATGTCGATTTCTTTCCGCTGGAAAGCACAACTTCAATCGGCTTTGAATTGTAAACATTCGGCGCGTAAGTCGAAGTCGTCGTCCGATTCAACGAATCAGTCACACTTGTCACATGCCGGAAAATATCATACGTCATGGAGGTCGTGTTTCCTAGCTCGTTGGTTTCCGAAAGCGGATCTCCCAACGCATTGTAGGTAAAACTTTTAAACGTTCCATCGGAGTTCGTGATCTTTAAAACAAGCCCTCGCTCGTTGTAGGATTTCGTCACGACATTATTTCTTGCATCTGTAATAGATGTCACACGATCACTCGAATCATGCCCAAATTGAGTCACATTGTGCAGAGCATCCTCGCTCTGAGTCAAAAGCCCACGAGAGTCATACGTAAACGTCGAAAGTCCTCCATTACGCTGCCGCTTTTGAACAGCCTCCGAATACGCATTGTAAGCAAACGTCTCGTATGAGGCATCGGGATAATCAACCCGAGTAATTCGATTCTGCGGGTCTCTTGTGTAACTCGTAATTCTCCCCAGCGTATCCTTATAGGTTAAAATACTTTCGAGTGAATTACGCGTCCACTCTTCAACACTTCCATCCGGATACGTGATCTTATTGTGATTTCCAAGGAGTGAATTAACATAGGAAGTCACTCTTCCCAGAGCATCGGTTTCTTTAGCTAAAAATCCATTAGCATCATAGACGTAGGTGGTCTTGTTGTTATTCCCATCATATCCCGCAGTCAAGATTCCGCTGCTCATGACTTGATGCAATACGCTCCCATTGGCAAAAGTTAATGTCGGCTCGTGAAGTCTTCCTGCAAATACTCCAACCTGCGTGATTGTTCCTCCCGTTTCCACGTTGATCTGCTTATCGACCATTCCAAGAACCGTTGAAGCGCGCTCTGATTGATATACCGTCTTATATCTTGGTTGTCGCAGCCCATATCTGACATCATTCCAATCTGTGATCATCGGACGTTGACCTGAAAAAATCTGGGCGTATCCATAAGTCGCCTTAGTGCCATCCCCATAAACCGCTTCCGTCAGGGTTGGGAACACATAAGGAACTGAAGAATCATTGTAGTTTTCGTATGTGTAATTAATTTCACGCCCGTCACTCGTGGAAACCTTGCTGATCACGCTTACGGAAGCAGGTGCCTGATTTGCCCCCTGCACCTTCACTGGCGAATATCCCCACTTCGTCGGCTTCATCAGCGCTTCCTTTCCGGCAACCGCCAGAAACCGCATCTTGGAAATCTTCTTGGCAGTTCCTAAATCCAGTCCGACATAACTGCCAGAAAACGATCCAGAAACAAAACCAGTCGAGGGATCTCCATCCAAGGCGCTGGACGCGAGCGCCGCCGAGTCCGATGAAATCACATTTCCGGTGAGTTTATTCCCCAAATTATCGTAAAATTCCACCTCAGCGATATTGCCGTAGGCTCCATCTGCGGACAAGAGTCGGACATAGCGATAAGCTGTCTGCAAAGTCACTGGAATTTCAGTCCACGTTCCAGCGGCGGGTGCTGCCGTAAGCGTTCCTAAACCTGCAAAATCGACTTTATTCGCCGTGAGCGTTTTGTAGGTCACATTGAGAGAACGTCCGGCGGGCTCTGCCACTTTAACAAGCTGCTTTGATGCATTATAGGTAAGTGGAAACTTATTTCCCATCGCATCGGTGATTTCCGTCATCAAATAATAGAAGGTACTTCCCGAGGTAAATTTCTTGAAAAAATACTGTTCAGAATCTTTCGTGAGCAGCACGAGGTCGCTCCCGCTGGGAATCAATTTGTATTCGCAGCTTAACGTCCCCGTCCAAGTGGAAGGATCGGTTTGCGTAAAAACAAAAGCGCTTCCTTCAGGAAGAACTAATTTAACCTGCGCTTGGCCACTGGAGTTTGCAGACTGGGTTAAAAGCTGATATTGAAATGAGTGTGCCCAATAATGTCCCATCCCAAAAAGTTGAGTTCCCGATGTAGCTCTAGAATTCGCGTAACGCGTCCAAACCAGTTGCTTACCGACTCCACCCCAGATTGGAAGGTCTGAGATTTCTTTATATTCATTGCCACTGTACGGAACAATCGGGTCGGCTCCACCTTGGACTGGAGCCGATGGCACTCCTAGTCCCGACGGAGTTCCTCTGGCTCCATTGCCACATTGCGAAAAAGCGAGGCTGCTGAAAATCGCTAAAACAAAAATTGATTTGATGATGAGATTGATTTTTTTCATAGTCCCTTAACTCCCTTTTTGAAGGGCCAGCTCTTCGCCGACCCAGAAATCCAAACGTTTTTCATCTGTTCCCTTGCGAAGTGTGACGCGATAAACGCCATCTTGCGCATTCGTTTGAAATTCAAATGAGATGACTTTGTTGGAATCGAGCTTCCCCTGTTTGACCACGGTTCCATTATCAAGAAGCCCACCGTCCTCCGCTTGAATGACCAGCGGATCGTTTGGCGTTCCTTCAGGATACGCGACCGAGATTTGAATCTTTCCATTTGCAGGAACCAAAACACGAGGGAACATCCCCACTTCATTCGGTGAGAGATTAAAATTTTTGTTTCCCACTTTTACTTTGGCTGCGGCGCGGGTTCCGCCCATTTCGTTAGTCAGCGGAGATCCCGTCGGATGGGCATCCGGCAGTGATGGCATTTTGACTGAAGAAGTCTGAGGAGTAGATGAGGGAACCGACGCCGTTTCCGAAGAAACTTGCGCCGCTGAAACATCGAAATGAACTTTTTCAATGGATGATGTCTCCGTAACTTTCAGAGAAGAATCATGTCCCGAAAAATAAATCACGATTGCCGCTCCACCCACGAGAAGAGCACCAAGAACCAAATATCTAGTTTGAATATTTTGTGTCAAAGCAGGAGCCTTGTACTTGAAATCAAACCAACGAAGCAAGCACTTTCTCTTCTGTCATTGAAAATTAACTCAACGCACTTTTTCACTCGTAAAATTGAATTAGTAATAGCCCCTAGAAAGAGGTAAAAATTTGATCTTCTTACTCTGTAGACCTAGGGCAAACGAAAATATTCATGAAAAACTTCACTTAATAAATATGAATTAATTACACCTAACAACAATTCATCGCAATGGCATCTAAACCCTCCCTTACTGACTTGACGACGAAGCAGTGTCTCGCTCTTTGGGCTTTCAATAATTTCGATTACAGCAACGGCGCAGGCAGCGACTCGACTGCCACAGACGAGCACCTAGCGATGAAGTCTCAGCATGTTCAGAGTGATTCCAGTTCACCAGAAAATTGTTCTGCCTTGGCAGTTGCGACAGATCCAGGTGCGGGAGTAGGCATTATCGTTGGCGGAACCTACTTGTAGCCATGTCTTGAAATTGGCCGCAAGAATCCATATCGGAATAACACACATGGCGGCAGCCCAGTAGGTTCCAGTTCCGCATGCAAATGCTACAATGAAAAAAGCTGAAAACAGGCAAAACATGATCTTCACGCTTTGATGGTCACTTCCACCGAAGTGTCGTGCTGCTTGGGCAAATGGAGTGACCGTGGTGATTTCGTTTCCCTTGGCGTCTTTGGTAATAAATGTTCCCTGCGCGACGGCTGACGCACAGGTCAAAATATCCCCAGAGCCGCAGAGGGCACAACACTTTCCCGCAGGGCCCATAGATGCGTTTTGATATACAGTATTATGATTGCCTCGGATTTCTGAACGGTTCATACCCTCTTTCCCCCCGTAGTGTTGAATCAACTCTGCGATACTTTATTGCCTCTTCCTTTGACGATTGAGCGATTTTGAACGCCTTTCTGAGTAATGTCATTTTTATCTCCCTGAATCATTGATTGATTCAGGTTGATGGTGATGCGTCCATCTGATTCAATTTTTGCACAGTATTCTTCGACTGCCATGCGAATCAAATCAGCAGTTTTAAGCCCTGATTTGTCTGCGACTTTTTGAAGTCGAGACCTTAATTCTTCGGTGAGCCTTACGTTCATTCCATTGTTCATGCTCATAGGGAGTAGCCTAGCTCTAGCTAATTTGATCTGATTGTAAATTTTAATTATTGACACAAACGGGCGCGTTGCGCTACATTGAGTACATGATGCTTGACCGTTTTCACAATGGAACGAATGTCCGGATGGATATTTCGACTCGCACGCGAATCGAAAAGTTGGCCAGACGCTTTAAAATAAAAAAATCTGATCTGATTCGAAACGCACTCTACCAAGCACTCCCTGAATGGGAAAAAAATGGGGTTCGCCTAATCGCAAGCGAGTAAAGGCAATGAGGCCATCAATTTCACAAAAGTTTTTGTCCATCGAGGGAACGGTCCCGCAGCTTCGCTCGACTGTTCGCTCCACAAATCCGCTGGTGCGCCTGCGCGATGGTCGACTGGTGCGGCAGATCGGAAATGGCTTTGCAGCGTTTTTGCTGCCGTGGGCTCCCATCAAGGAGCAAACATGAGAAACAAAAGAATGATCACTATAAAACAGTGTATTCTTTCCATGGAATCTTCGACGCATCTATCGAAGCGAGAAATTTTACAACGTCCTCACGGCCCTGATAGCGAAACACTCCTCGTGAGTTTTGCGACGCTAAAATCACTGGAATCCTTGGGAAAATTTTTTGGAGTATTGTCCGGGTTTTGTTGCGCGTCGAAACCGAATCGAGGGCCGAGGGTTTCACGATGATGATTGCAAATTTAACCCCCTGCACTTTAAGCACCGTGCCTTGTATTTTCATAAGCCTCTTTGCTCAAGATGGTCCCACTTCATTGGAGAACCCTACCTGAACCCCGAATTTATGATCAACACCAAAAAAGAAATCGTCACGAAGCCCGACTGGAGCCGGGCGAAACAATATATCGAAGGGTCCATCAAATCCAGACGAGTAATGCTGGCCTTTCAAATCCTCGTGGGGAAGGAAATCTGCGCCCTGCGGCAACTGTACAACGTTCAGAATGGCAAGCCGACCAACCTATTTCACGGTGAAATAGGTGCTTGGCCCCAAGCCCTGAAAAAAGAGTTGGGAATCAGCGTAGCAACGGCGTGGCGGTATCATGCCATGTGGAATCAAGCCAAATCACGCCTGAAGAAGTTAAACTCCCCCGATGCGGAAATTCTCCGGCAGATTGTGGAATTGCCTCCGGGCGAGATCGAGGGAAAAAACGCTGAGATTTTGGAGAAAGCCGTTCACAAGATTAGTGACGGGCAATCGCAGATGGAATTCATGCGGGAGGATGGGGTTTTAAAGCTTCCCCAAGGTTCTGGCGCGAAGGGTGGTTATCATCCCCGGCCGGAAAACGCGCCGTTAGTGGATCCAACCTCTCCCGCTGAGGTTGCCCGGCTGTTTATCATGCTTCCCTACCATGAGATGATCCAGCGGTGGGATGGGCATTGGGCGCAACTGGAGCGGAAGCATCTTGAAGATTTGCTCCAAGGCTTCGAAGGACTGGCCATTGACCTGCGAAAAGCACTGAAGCGATAAGTGAATCCACACCCGGAAAAATCGATGAATCTTTCTCTTACCCATATCCCGAGTAGCGAACTTGCCGATTTTGCGGGGTTGCCGGATGCAGTGAAGCAGGAGGTTAACGGGTGGATTCGCGCGCTGGCACCCGCGCTACGCGAAGGGTGCCGGATCGGGCAGGCACTGCATGAGGCAGCAGGACAGTTGGGCGTTTCCACAGCAACGGCACGCCGGAAGCTGGATGCTCTTCGTGAAAGTGGGTGGCGAGGATTGATTAACCGCTCACGCTGTCCGATTGTAGAAGATGTTCTCCCCTTGGAATTCGTAGAATATTGGAAATCGCTCTGCGAGCGGAATCAGCGCAAGTGCAAGCCCGCTTATCGTGAATTAATCCGGCGTTTAAATTCAGGCGAGGTGGTTCCGGGATATTCAACGCTCCCTGCAGCAGATCCGTTCACAGGAGTTCCCCGAGGGTGGACCTACCGCAACTTGATGCGCCACCAACCGTCAAAGTTCGAACTCTCAGCGGCGCGGATCGGCCGCAGCGCAGCAGCAGCACACCGTCCTCTTGTTTTTACGACGCGGATGGGACTTCGAGTCGGTCAATTTTATCTCTTCGACGATCTCTGGCACGATCACAAGGTGAATGTGGTGGGGCAACGGCAATCGCGCCGACCTCTGGAATTCCACTGCGTGGATCTTTTCAGTGCCTGCAAGTTTGGATGGGGAATCAAACCCGCTTTGGAAAATGAAATCACAGGCTCCGAAGAGAGATTGAAGGAGCGGGATATGCGGTTCCTGCTGGCGAATGTGCTGGGGGCGCATGGATATCACCCCGAGGGAACAACGCTGGTCGTCGAACACGGAACCGCAGCAATTCGAGCCGATGTGGAGGGTTTGCTTCATGATCTTTCGGACGGGCTCATCAAGGTCGCTAGAAGCGGAATGGAAGGAGCATCCTCTTTTGCAGGACAATATGCTGGGAGGTCGAAGGGAAATTTTCGTTTTAAGGCAGCACTCGAATCACTCGGAAATCTGGTCCACAACGAGATGGCGATGCTTCCCGGACAGATGGGGCGCAACAGGGATGAGTCTCCCGAGGAATTGCACGGACGAGATCGACACAATGATGCGCTTCTCCGGGCAATGGCCGCACTTCCTTCGCAGCAAGCCGAACTGCTGAGGTTGCCGTTCATGGATTTCAACCAGTTCATGATGATTGTCGGGGAGATTTATCGCCGGATCAACGCACGGACGGATCACGAATTAGAGGGATGGTTGGAGGCTGGACTTGTGGCGAATGAATTTCGACTCTCGCTGGATACACCATGGCAATCAGGCGAACAACTTCTGGCATTGCCTGACGCGCAGCGTGCCGCAATTCAGCCGTTTCTTGATTCTACTCCGGGATTGATCCGCTCTCGTCGAATGTCTCCGACAGAAGTTTTTAAACGTGATTCCAAGCATTTGATCCGACTTCCCGCACACGGCGTGGCCCTCATCCTCGGAAATGATCTTGGAGTAGAGCGGGGAGTGCGCTCAGGAATGTTTGAGTTTCAGGATCAGGAGGCAGGACCGGGAATTTTCCGATACCTGGCACAAGTGCAGCGACAAGACGGTTCCCAACAAATGCTCCGCGAGGGAGAACGCTATCTCACCATTCTCAACCCGTTTGAGCCGAGTTTCCTCTACGTCTGTAATGCGAGAGGAGGATACCTCGGAGCCGCTCCACGATGGGAAAGTGTTTCGAGAGGTGATGCTGAGGCGCTGCACCGGGCTTGCGGACGCGCTGCAAAGGTGGAAGCCGCACTCTTGGCTCCAGTAGCGCGACGAGGAGCCGAAGTCACCCGACGACGGATCGATGATGCACGTCATAACGCAGGGATACTCGGTAGGAAGTCACCCGTTTCAAAATTACCTGAGTCCGATGATCTGAATGCAGCGACGGAACGCACTTCCGAACTCGATGAAGAATTTTCAAGCGAGGAGATCGCGGGTCTCTTCGCCGGGGAAAGAAAAAATAACC
The DNA here is from genome assembly GCA_964555235.1 of uncultured Verrucomicrobiota bacterium. Lineage (GTDB taxonomy): Bacteria > Verrucomicrobiota > Verrucomicrobiia > Methylacidiphilales > CAMAQI01 > CAZKRU01. The sequence continues at coordinate 6,939 of CAZKRU010000029.1, read as the reverse complement.
AAGGAGAATTAATTAATGAAATCTGATGAAAACGAAACGGGCGACCAGTCTGCCAACCAGCCGCCCGTCGATAAATTGCTCGCAGCCGAAGCTTCAAGCGCTCATGCAAGGGTTAATATACCACTCAATCTTCAAAATTGGAAACATCTTTCTGAAGATGCTCAATCCGATTTGACTTGGCTGCACCAGCACATTCTCGACAGGGGGCTCGGATGGAAGGAAGCAACCGAAGCACTCGGTTATGATCGCTCGACGATCTTCCGAGTTCTGAAAGGAACGTACACCGGATCACTGCAAAAGGTGCAGCAGGCGATCCGTTCCTTTAAAAAATTGACCGATCAGCGTGGCGGCATCCAGCGAAATGAGTTTGTAGAAACCGGAATGTCGCGGCTCATCTTTGCCGGACTGGATTACGCGATGGCAAATAATTCAATCACGATGATTATTGGCGAATCGCGCATGGGGAAAACAATCTCGGTGGCGCAGTGGCGCGATCTGAATAATCACGGTCGGTCGGTGATGCTCGAAGTGCCTCCTTATGGGGGAACCAAAGCCCTATTGACTGCCTTGGCAGCGGTCGTGGGAGTAAATCGAAACCTCAACATCGTCAGCATGATGGAAGCGATTCTCCGGTCCTTCAATCGCAACCGGATTCTGCTCGTCGACGAGGCGCATCGATTACTCCCGAATGATCGGCGCACGAATCCGACGAATCTGGAAATTCTCCGGCATATTCACGATAAAACCGGAGCGGCGCTCGCTCTGGTCGCCACGGCCCGTTTCGAAGCATCACTCAAGGGAAGTGAGTATCAATTCGAGCAGATTGTCGGTCGGATTGGGATGCCGATTCGGTTGCCTCGGACCATTAAGGAAAAGGACATTGCCCCGATTGTTTCGCAGTTCCTAGACGATACGAACCCCGAGATCATGCGGGAGCTTCTGCAAATGGCGAATCGACCGGGACGCCTCGGGATCGTGGTGGAAACGCTCAAAGTCGCATCGCGGATCGCTTCAAAAGCCAAACAGAAACTTGCCGAGGATCATGTGCGCCGAGCTATCGCTTTAAGGCAGCAAATGCAGGGTGAAACCAATTACTCTGCCAAGGAGGAGAAATGAGCCCTCTCGAACAAAAGCTACACGACACGGATGTCGCCTGCGCGCGGGTGCGCGTAGAAGCTGAAAAGTTGCTGATGATTTTTAAGGATGACGTTGCTGATGCTGAAAGTTCCGCGCTGATTGCTCGAGACTTGACGCAGACCACTCGTCATCTCCAAGCGCTGACGATCATTCTGGCACAACACCTCCTCAATATTCGAAAAATTCAGGAAAAACTTTTACCTGTCATTACCCGTACTGGGCAGTTGTTCCCGTTGACGGAGATGGGGGTTGCCGCAGCCATCCGAAAAACCGAGGAGGAATCCCGATGAAATCCGAACAACCTCCGTTTTGCCCAACGATCGGTTTCTATAAAGGTCCATCCCTCTGGAAAACGTGGCTGAGTAAATGGGCGTTCTGGCGCGATGCGATGGGCATCATCGCTTGTTTTGCGCTCATGATGCTGAACATGGTGGGGTGGTCGGCAATGTTTGAACAACCGTCGATACCACCGATCAAACCTTCCGCTCCTTCCATCGTTGCTCCGGTCCAAATTGAGAAGAAAAAGGGGAAATCATGAGCGCCCTGATTTTTTCAGAGAAAAACAAGCCGCTTCGAGAACAGTGCGCGGAGCGAATCTGGAAGGCTTTGCCGAATGGCGTTTTTTTGAGCCGGAAGAAAATCCGTGAGGTGACTCGTCTCTCTCAGAACGATCTGAGCCGGGGATTGACCTTTCTTCGTTATAGAGGAGTGCTTCGAATTCAAAAACTCAGCGGTGGCTCCTTCGAATACCGAAAGGCGGTCCTGTGACTCAATCTCAGGATCGTGGCTACTGGCGGCGCTGGGCGGCCGCATGCGCGGAACAAGGCTGGAAAAGCTCGGATACCGAACGTCGACGCGCCGTGCATCACTCCGTGAATTGCCCGGACTCCCACAAGGATTTTAATAATGCTCAAACCACTCGGGTTTTTGACGCCTTGGATGCTTTGGCTCGCACTGAGGATTTGAACGCGCAGGTGCGCTGCGCCGAGCATGAAGAACACGATGACACCGCTCGGCGCGAGGAACTGACTCATAGCATCCGATGCCTGGCCTCCATTTTGACGGATTCTGAAGTCCGGGCAGATGCTTATATTCTAACGATTTGCCGCGATATGAATTCCACCAGCCACTGGACGGAATTACCTGTGGAGCAAACTGGTCCCCGAGGGATGCGATATCACCACGATCTGACCAACCTTCGAAATACTCTCAAATCTCGGGTTTCCAAGCGAATCACGCAGGTCAAAGCCCTGCAATGCCCCGTTCCTCTGCTGCTTGAGGGATTCGATTTCAGTCTTTCCAATGATGTCCTCATTGCCACCCGGATTCGGAAATACCGCGAGAACGTCGTTCCGGCAGAAAACTGCCCTTATTAACCATGAAAGCCGACATCGAACTCTACCTGCTCATGAAGGCCGACTGGGTTTCCTCACGGGAACTCTGCCAGCGATTCAATGTCTCGGAGCGTAAATTTCGATCCAGCAACGGGCATGCGGGTTTGTGTTCGGATTTTGCCATCAGCGGGGACAAGGGGTTTAAGCACGTCCGCCATGCTACGGCTTCAGAATTTGATGACTTCGTTTCCCGCATCCGATCCCACGGAATTGCAGAGCTCACTCGCGTGCGCGTTCTTCGCCAGACACGCAGTAATATTCAGAGCGGCCACCCGGCGTTCGAAAAGTTTTCCGGTCAGGGCATGTTGCCCGTTCGGATCTAAAAACCACAACCCCCGCGCAAAGGAGCCGCATCTATCATGAAAAAGTGAATCCTATCTACCGTGTAAAACCTGCAGTCAGTTGGCCCGGAGGCAAATCCCGCCTCCTCAAATACATCCTCCCCTTAATTCCAGACCACAAATGCTACTGCGAACCCTTCGCCGGGGGGCTCGCCGTGTTACTGGCAAAACCTCGATCTGAACTTGAGGTCATCAATGATCTAAACGGCGATTTAATCACCTTTTATCGATGCGTCCGCTTTCATGCGGATGTTCTTCTGACCGAGCTTGAGTTTGTTCTCAACTCCCGACAGGAATTTTTAGATTTTCGGGATCAACCGGGGCTCACTGATATTCAACGGGCCGCTCGGTGGTTTTTCCGAAATAAGAACTGCTTTGGTGGGGCTTCCATGGATTCCTTCGGACGCTCTGCCGTTTCAGGCGGTTCCGCTCTCGGATCGAGGAGTGCCCGAATGGAAACAATCCGGGCGCTCAACCTCAGAATGGATAAAGTCTGCATTGAGAACTTGGACTGGCAAAAGGTGCTCGACCTGTATGACCGATCCAGCACCTTCTTCTTCATTGATCCTCCTTACACGGAGTGTGATGCGGGGATGTACAGTGCATGGACCAATACCGACGTTCAAAAGCTGGAAAGCCGGGTCGCCAAGCTCAAAGGCAAATGGATGCTGACCTTAAACGATGCGCCAGCGATCCGGGCGATCTTCAATGGATACAACCTCAAATCGGTCGAGCGACCCCGAGGAATCAATAATCGGGGAGGCAAATCTGTTACTTACAAGGAACTCCTCATTACCCGTTAATCTTCGGAGATATTGGAAGTCCCGCCTCGTTTTTTGATGAGACGCGCTGCCGCCCTGAGAACCATGGTTCGAAATTGTCCTTGAGCTTTCAGGGTGGCGGCATGTTGCAGCAGGTCGATATGTTGACCGTGAAGGTCTTTCCCCAGCTTTAGTGTTCCAAGCCAATTTGCGGCATCATTCTTCGCTTGTTCCCAACTCATGCGGGCAAGTAATGGAGAAATTCAGACGGTTTGCAAGGTCTCTGCATCTGCTCAGAAAAGTTATCAAACCTTTGTCACTTCGGGGGTTTTGGACCGGATTCTTCTCAAACCGAGGTTCGTGTGCTTTGAGAGTCGCAAGTCCTTGATTTTTCGGCATCTAGCGGATAATTCCGCTTAATTCCGCCTATTATCAAACCACATGTCATTTCTCATTCACCAGTCTCAACGGTTAGAGCATGGGACCACCGGGACTCGAACCCGGAACCAAGGGATTATGAGTCCCCTGCTCTAACCATTGAGCTATAGTCCCTGAAAAATCTCTTTCTACGAGGTAAAGAGTGGGTTATCAAGCAATCGTTTGTTTATAAGAGGAGAGCGGTCATTGACAGCTGATTGACAGGGAGAAGCGCAGGTAAAGAGCTCCGCTGACGACGGCGACCCTGGCGACCCAGCGGCACTCGAGTCCGGGCTGTTTCATGCTAAACGGGAGTGGGGGTTTCGAGCGAATCGGCAAGAATCACGGCGGTCTGCCATTCGGTGTTTAATTGCTCGAGTTGTTCGGAAAGAGTGATGAGTTCGCGATTGAGATCGACGACGTTGCCGCTGGTTTTATAGCTACTCGGATCTTCCAAGATCACGGCGAGTTCTTTGCTGCGGGTCTCTTTTTCAAGAATAAGAGCTTCAAGACGAGCGACGTCCGCTTTGGCTTTTTTGCGAGAATCTGAGCGGGCTTGGCGTTCCTGAGCTTCAAGACGTTTTTGTTCTTTGGTTTTGAAGATGGAAGGCGCTTTGGGCGCATTGGCTTCTTTGAATTCTGCCGGACGACTGTCAGTCAGTTTTTCTCCAGCAGTCAATCCCTCGCGTGCAGAGGCGGCTTGAGAGCGATCGAGATAGTAGTCGTAGTTTCCCGCGTAAGGGGTGAGTTCCCCGGCACTGATCCGGATGACATTTTTGGCAAGCGCCCGGATGAAGTAAACGTCGTGACTGATAAAGACCAAGGTTCCTTGAAATTGGTGCAGGGCTTCGATGAGTGCATCGATGCTGACCATATCCAAGTGAGTGGTCGGTTCATCCATGAGAAGGAAATTGGGGGGATTCAGAAGGAGTTTAACGAGGGCAAGACGTGATTTTTCTCCTCCAGAAAGAACACTCACCTGCTTAAAGGCGGCATCGCCGGAAAAAAGGAACGAGCCCAGGACCGTTCGTGCGGTAATTTCCGGCACAGGTTTTTCGATGCTCATGACTTCTTGCAAAACCGTTCGATTCGGATTGAGCATTTCCACACGGTTCTGCGAAAAATAGCCGACCTTGGTGCTTGGACCGGGAGTTCGTACTCCCTGTTGAACCGGAAGGACGCCTCCCAGAATTTTGAGAAGCGTTGATTTTCCAGCGCCATTCGGTCCGACGAGGACGATTCGTTGATCGCGTTCAATTTCCAAATCGAGATCTTTATAGACGACGAGGCTTCCGTAAGCGTGATGAATCTTTGAAAGGGTGATGACCTTTTGTCCGCAGCGAGGAGGTTGGGGAAACTTGATACGAACGACTTTGTCGTTGTTCTCAGGCGCTTCGATCTTTTCCATTCGATCGATTTGCTTGAGCTTGCTCTGAGCTTGAGACGCTTTGCTCGCCTTGGCGCGGAAGCGGTCGGCAAATCGCTGAAGGGATTCGATTTCTTTCTGCTGATTTTTGTAAGCGGCCAGATGTTGCGCCTCGCGGGCGGCACGTTCCACGAGGTAGTCTTCGTAGTTTCCCCGATAGCGATTCAGACATTGATTTCGAATTTCCAGAATCGTATCAGTGAGCGCATTGAGAAACGCGCGATCGTGGGAGATCATCAAAATAGCCCCGGGATAGGCTTGGAGATAGGTTTGAAACCAACCGAGCGATTCAAGATCCAAGTGATTGGTCGGTTCATCCAGCATCAGGAGATCCGGTTCTTGAACGAGCAAGCGGGCCAAGTGCGCGCGCATGACCCAGCCGCCGCTCATCTCACGGGCAGGGCGTTCAAAATCACTTTCACGAAAGGAGAGTCCGCTGAGAATTCGTTTGGCTTTGGGGTCCAACTGATAGCCTCCAAGCTCCGCATAACGTCCTTGGGCTTCGTGATAGGCTTCAGTATCGGTCTGTCCGGAAGCGTCTCCTTCGGCGAGGGTCCGTCGAACGCGACCATGCTCCGGAGTAATAGCCGTGGCGAGCTCGATGACCGTTTCCTCTCCGACGGGAGCGGTTTCCTGAGGAAGATAACCAACCGTGGCACCACGTTCGATCGAGATCGTTCCGGTGTCAGGGGTTTGATCTTTGAGGATAATGGAGAAAAGGGTCGATTTTCCAGCGCCATTGGCTCCGACGAGCGCGGCACGGTCGCCTCGGTTGACTTGAAGGCTGACTTCGTCAAAGAGGGTGCGACCTCCGAAGGCTTTACTGATATTTGAAATCGTGAGCATGGTAGGGGCAGGACGTTAGTGAAGAGTTGTGAAAAAGTCTTGTCAAAAATGATACTTCGTTGGTAGGGCGGGTTCGACGAACCCTCCGGGGCTTTGGGGTGGGATAGACTATGGAGCGGCGGTTTCATCGAAATCGCCCTACCAAGGATCAAGAAATTACCCGTCGGAGAGTTGTTGTTCCATCTGGTCTAAAAAATCGAAGAGCGAATCGATTTCGGAATCGGAAAGCGGAGTTTCGTTATGAAGAAGATGTCGATCCTGCTTGATACTGAGGTGGCGCCAGTGCACGGAGGGGATAATCTTTTTGTCGTAAAGAGCGACTTCGAGGTCTCTCAAAAGATCGAAAAGCGTCGTGAAATCCTGGCGATCCAAAGGGGATTCTTGGAATTTCTTGTGGCGGTAGTGTTTGGTGCGAAGCGCAATGCTCCGTGAATTCATCCGGGTATGATGGGATTTTTTTGAAAACCGTCAATGCTGAGATCGGAGGGGGCAGGCAAAGGGGAACCGGAGAGAGTGTTGTTGAATCAGGAACTCAGGAAAAACAGAATGATCCCGTCTGCTTTGCACCCAGTAGGATTTGAACCTACTTTTTATCTCTTTCAAAATCAATTTACCTA
>CAZKRU010000028.1:0-47109 GCA_964555235.1 uncultured Verrucomicrobiota bacterium | reverse complement strand
TGGCGAGAAACCTCTGGATTTCAAGTACTTAGAAGTTTACTTCACCGAGAGGCACGAAGCCACAATCGGAAGGTGTTTTTTGTTTCATTTCATAAAAAATCGGAAATGGCTTCAAAAGCTTTGTGGCTCCTAAAGAACAAAAGAGCTAAGACATTGTCTCTCGCCAAGTCCCGCCCGCAACGCTTCGCGTAGCGATGCGGGCAGGGTACGCCAAGCCGCCAAGAAAGCCATTTTGGTTTTAAAGTGGAGCATTCCTTCGCGCCTTGGCGGACTTCGCGAGAGGCAAAATCCTGTTCTCACCACTCATTGCCCCATGGACACAGGAGCTGAAGCTTTGTGTGAAAAACGGCTCGAATCGCGAAAAAACAAGTACTTTCGCCGCTATTGTAATCCAGCTTGATTTTCCGGGGTATCTCTCCAAGATCCAAAACTTGCTTTTGGAGCCGGGCTCCTGAAGCAGCAGTGAAACATGAATTTTTTGAGACAAATCGGATATAACGTCCTCTTCTTCTTCGCTTTTATCGCGACGGCGCCCTATTACGCCTGGCGTTTGTGGCGGCGAGGGAAGTTTTGGCACATGTGTGGCCAGCGGCTGGGGCTTTATCCTCAGAAGGTTTACGACCGGATTGGCAAAGGGGCGGATCTCTGGATTCATGCGGTCAGCGTGGGGGAGGTCATGATTGCTTCAGTGATAATCCGGGAGCTACGAGGTCGGGATCCTTTTTTGAAGATCGTTATTAGCACCACGACTTCGACGGGGCGCAAGGTGGCGGAGACGTTGAAGGATGAGCGGACGATTGTGATTTATAATCCGACCGATTTTCTTTGGTCGGTGCGTCAGGCATTTGAGATGATTCGTCCCAAGCTCTTGATATTGGTCGAATCGGAGATCTGGCCGAACTACATCTGGTGTGCAAAGCGTCGGGGGATCCCGGTTTATTTGGTAAATGCACGGCTTTCTTCCCGTTCTGAGAAACGCTACCGACAGTTTTCATTTTTCTGTAAACCGGTCCTTGAGAAGATTGATCTGGTCTTTGCTCAGGACGAAGAGGATGTCGATCGTCTCATCGGTGCCGGGTTCGCTTCGGAGTCCGTGTTTGCCATGGGAAGTCTCAAATTTGATGTCGCCGATCTGGCCAATGGGGGGCATTCGATTGATCCGTGGTGGACTAAGAGTGGTTGGAATGCCGGAGATCCCGTGCTGCTGGGCGGAAGTACGCATTCGGGGGAGGAAGAAATTCTGGCGCGGATTTACCGTCAGCTTCGCCAGGATTGGCCTAATTTGAAATTACTGCTGGCACCACGACATGCAGAGCGTGGGGGACAGGTTCGACAACTCTGTCGGGATCTCGGTTTAAAGACGATCTTACGAACGGAGCTGGATCAACCGTTGCACAACGGGTCAGTGCCGGAGGTTTTGGTTTTAAATACGACGGGTGAATTGAAAGAGGTTTATTCCAAGGCGACGGTTGTTTTTGTCGGAAAGAGTCTCTCGGCAAAGGGGGGGCAAAATTTCATTGAAGCGGCGAAGGTTGGAGCTCCGATTCTCGTCGGGCCGAACATGCAAAATTTTCAGAACCTCACCGAGCATTTTGTTTCGGAAGGGGGCGTGGTTCAAGTCGCAGATCAGTTTGAGTTAAGCCAACGGTTTCGCCAGTTTTTGAATTCACCGGAATCGTGCCGAAAATTGGGAGCGCGAGGTCGCGATATTTTTGAGAAAAATCTTGGTGCGGGACGGAGAACTGCGACGGCGATTCATCAGGGACTCGAAGCCCGGGGATGTAAGGTGAGGGCGTCATGAAGATTTTGGTGACGGGGACCGCCGGATTTATTGGAAGTCATTTGGCAGAACGCTTATTGGCACGTGGGGATGAGGTGGTCGGGATTGATAATCTGAATGATTACTACGACCCGAACTTAAAGGCGGCCCGGTTGGAGCGACTTCAAAAGAATCCGAAGTTTCGATTTCGCAAGCTGGATCTTGGGGATCGTTTGGGAATCGAATTACTCTTTCGCGAGGAATCAATTCAGCGCGTTGCCCATTTGGGGGCTCAAGCAGGGGTTCGTTACAGCTTAAATAATCCACACGTTTATGTGGAAAGCAATGTCACCGGATTTCTTCATATTTTGGAAGGGTGTCGTCATCATCGGATCGAACATCTCGTTTACGCGAGCTCGAGTTCGGTTTACGGATTGAATCGCAAGATGCCTTTTTGTCTCGAGGACTCCGTTGATCATCCGGTGAGTCTTTATGCGGCGACGAAGAAGGCGAATGAATTGATGGCGCACACGTACAGTCATCTTTACCAAATTCCGACGACGGGGCTTCGCTTTTTCACTGTTTACGGACCGTGGGGACGTCCGGACATGGCTTATTTCAAGTTCACGCAATCCATTTTGGCGGGAAAGCCGATCGAGGTCTATAATCACGGGAAGATGCTTCGGGATTTTACGTACGTCGATGACATTGTCGAAGGGGTGATCCGGGTGCTTGATCAGGCGGCCGTGCCGAATCCCAAGTGGGATGGAGCCGTTCCGGATAATTCAACGAGCTCGGCTCCCTATCGCCTCTACAATATTGGTAATCATCAACCGGTGGAGCTCGGGCATTTCATTGAGACGCTCGAGGAGTTATTGGGGCGGAAGGCGGAGAAACAATTTTTACCAATGCAACCGGGGGATGTCTTGGAGACCTCGGCCGATGTTGGTGCGCTGGAGAGGGCGGTCGGATTTTCGCCGAAAACACCGATTCGGGAAGGGCTCCGTCGCTTTGTCGAATGGTACCGGGAATATTACCGGGCTTGATATTACGCAAAAAACATAAAAACACGACCCCGTAAGGGACATTTCCTTTTGAGCTTCCGTCTTGATTTGCAAGAGTTTCGGGGGTACGCTTCTAATGGCGCTCAGAGAGGGGCAGTCAAACATCTAAATTGAATGAAATTCTTAAAAAAAATAATTCAAGCGGTGACTCGGGTCTCCTTGGTGAAGACTTCGATCTCTGGTCAAACGTTGGTGGAATATTCCTTTATTTTGGTGATTATTTCCATCTGCGCGATTCTCTCTCTAAAATCGATGGGCGTCTGGGTGGAGAGCAAATTCTCTACCATGAGCTCTGCACTTGAGAATGCCTCCTGATCTCGTATTAGGATTGATTCAGGGTTTGAGAAAAGACTTCGGAAGATGAACGATTCCGCTTCAGAACGCCTTCATCCTTTGGTGCGGGTGCTCCTCCCCAGTGTTTGCTGGGTCATGTTTATGGCGGCGCTTCCGATTCTTTTTTCCAAGGGGAATACCTTCTTGGGAGATCCGGCGACGCCGCGGCATCTTGCGTCCGGAAGAATCATGTGGGAGACCGGAACGATTCTTCGAACAGATCCGTTCAGCTATACGTTTCCAGAGGGGCGATGGGTTCGGTTTGAGTGGCTCGCGGAGTGGGTTGGGTGGTGGCTGAATCTTCAAGGAGGGTTGGCACTTTTTACGGCTTGCGCCATGTTTGCCTTTGCGCTGCTGCCGGTTTTGTTCTGGCGATTTTTGATGCATCGCGGAATTACCACTCCGGTAGCGCTCGTCTACTCGCTCAGTACGGTGGTGATTCTTCATGCGCATTTATTGGCTCGGCCATTTCTTTTTACTTACATCTTCACTCTGATCGTGATGCATCTCTGGTATGTTCATCTTGAGGGACCGCGGCGGGCGCTCGGGTTCGCGCTGCCAGCGCTTTTTCTCCTTTGGGCAAACTTGCACGCGGGCTTTGTCGGAGGATTGCTCTTTCTCGGATTGGCTTGGACGGGGCGCGGGCTGGATCGATGGAAAGAGCGATTGCCAATCTTCGACACGGTTTCTCGCAACTGGCTCGGATTGATCGGGCTTTGCGTGCTGGCAACGTTGGTGAATCCGTACGGGATCGAACTTCATCATCGAATTCTTCAAACCATCTTTTCAATCAAATCCGTTGGACTTCTGGAAGAATCCGGACCGTTGGATTTCGGCTCCTCCCTGCCGATGGCGATCGGCTTTTTTGTCGTGATTTTTACGTTGATTCTGGCGCGTGACACCAAGGTAAAACTTTCCTGGATGGAATTACTTCCGGTACTCGTCTTTCTTTATTTTGGATTTAAGACCCGTCGTCATGTCTTTGTGTTGCTCATGTTTTCTGCCTTGCCGGTCACCCGGATTTGGCAGGCGTGGTTGGAATCGTGGTGGACGGAGAAAACTCGATTGAAGTGGCGCGAATTTACGGCGACCCAACAGCAGCTTTGCAGTGAGCTCTGGTTGATTCCTGTGACGATGTTGGTGACTTGGTTTTTGTTCAAAGGATCGGTCATGGCGGAGAAATTGGAGTTGGGCTCGGAGACCTTGCGATCCGAAGCGCGGGCGTTTATTTCCCAGCATCTCGATCGATTTCAAAAACCGATCAATCACACCGGAAATGCGGGGCCGTTAATGTATTATTTTCATCCGAAGATTCATGTCATTTTGGATGATCGGATTGATTTTTATGGTGACGAGTTAACCCAAAAATATCTCGACCTGGTGAATCTTCGCTCGGGATGGCGGGAAAAATTGAATCAAGGGGGTTATGACAGTGCGATTCTGAGTCCGAACGATCTTTTTGTTCGTGAATTGGAAATGCTGCCGGAGTGGAAGCGTGTTTATCTTGATCCGGGGACAAAACCGCAGACCGTTATTTTTTGGAAAGAGCCCGTGAAAGCTTCGCAGGGGAAATAATCGTGAAGCGTGGTTTTATTCTGTTCGAGGTGATTTTAGCGACGATGATTTTTGCCGTGGCAGCGACAGGGATGGCGATCGCCCTGCAGAGTGCTTTGGAAGGAGCCATTGCTTCGCGTTGGGAGGCATCCGTGCGGATGAGAATGGATTCCAAGCTGGCGTTGATTCGTCAGCAGCCGTTGGATGCGGATCGACTCAAAGAGGAGAAAGATCCCCGTGGGGTGACTTACGATGCTACTGTTGAGAAGCTTCCGTTGCGGGACATGAAAAATTTTGAGCTTCAAGGAATTTTCAAAATCACCGTCCGAGCCCGCTGGACTCAAGGCAAGCTGCAAGAGGAGCGAACGAGCGAGCTTTGGGTGTATCAGCCGTAAGCTTTTTGGATTTTAGAAAAGCTTCACGGACGGACCTCTGACGGAGATAAATTAAAAAAGCGTTAGCCCGTTAGGCTTGCTTGCTCTCTTCCCACAGGGCTGCAAAAAGTTGACTTATTACTGGTTTTAAGTATAAAGAATCCTTAAACAAATTAAGGAGAACCCATTGAAAAAATCGATCCTCATTATCGCCACTGTATTGGCGTTGGCACCATCCGCTCTGTGGGCGGGAGAAACATCCAAAATCGGTGAAGTTAATCAGAAGACTTGTTGTGACATGAAAAGTCCTTGGTACTTGAAGGTATCCGCTGGACCTGCTTTCACTGCCGACCAAAAAATAAAAAGCATCAAATCGACCACGGGAAGTCGGATTGGGTATAATGGTGATATTTCGTACGATACGGGGTATCGCGTTGGCCTGACAGAAGGCTACACCATCAATGAGTGGGTCTCCCTCGAAGGCGAAGGGGCATACATTTATAACAGTATCAACGGTGGGGGAAATCTTCAGCAGGCTCCCTTGCTTGGCAACGTGGTACTTCATTACACGAATGCTTTTCAAAAGCTTACCCCCTACGTTGGAGCGGGTGGTGGGGGTTTGTTCTCCGCTTATCAGGATGTTAATATTCAGGCAAACGGCACTGGTGCGTTCCGTTCGGTAGATGGGTTTTATGTCCAACCCGCCTACCAAGTGTTCGGTGGAGTCAAATGGTCATTCACCAACTGGTTTGATGTTAACCTCGCTTATAAGTACTTGGCGACGGTCGGCGAATTTGAACCTTGGGGTGGTATGAGCAAAGGCAGCACGGCGGTTGAACTTGAGAGTATTGCGGTTCATACGCTTGAACTCGGTGCTGCATTCCGATTCTAAAAAACCGTCAAACCCTTATTGCAAAAAGGCGGAAAGCTTCACGGCTTTCCGCCTTTTTCGTGCCGTCGATTTGTTCTGTAAAATTTTCACAGCGACAGAATTTTAACTCATTTTTGTGGTTAGCGAAAGTGGAGTGTCCCAAAGCTTATTACTGGTGTTCCAGAAAAAACGTCAGCTGACGGACTGGAGGTATCTGGCTTCTTGGCGGAAAAAGGCTTGGCTCCGGGAGGAGTCGGTTTAGCTTCATTCCCATGTTTTATTCAGCACTGATCCGACCGCTTTTGTTTCAGTTTGATCCGGAAGCGGTGCATCATGCGGCGTTTCGCGTCTTGTCGAATCCGATTTTAGCTTCGCTTTCAGCGATCGGGGCGGGGGTTCATTCCAAAGGAATGGAACGTGAAGTGTTTGGATTGAAATTTCCACACCCGATCGGTCTTGCGGCAGGGTTTGATAAAAACGCGCTGGCACTTCCGGCGTGGGAGAAACTTGGATTCGGATTTGCAGAGTTGGGAACCGTGACTCAACACGCTCAGCCGGGAAATCCGCGTCCCCGAATTTTCCGGATTCCGGAATCGCAAGCAGTGATCAACCGAATGGGATTTCCGAATGATGGATCGGAGGCGATTGCCGACCGCTTGGAGAAATTACGGCAGTCCGGTGCTTGGCCTCGAATTCCGATTGGAATTAATCTCGGAAAATCAAAAACAACCCCTTTGGAAGAAGCTCCTCAGGATTATTTAGCTTCCTTCCGAAAATTGCGCGACTTTGCGGATTATGTGGCGATCAACGTCAGTTCTCCCAATACGCCGGGACTTCGTTCGCTTCAGACTCGGGAGGCGTTGCTTTCGATTCTTCAACCCCTCATGCAAGAGAATCGGATTGGAAAACGAGTTCCGATCCTCGTCAAGATCGCTCCGGATTTGAGTCTTGAAGAGATTGATAGCGTTTTGGAAGTTCTTCAGGAAGTGGGAGCGAATGGGTTGATTGCGACGAATACGACGATCGATAAATCATCGGTGGCTTTGAAGGAGGAAGGGGGCTTGAGTGGGAAGCCCGTTCGAGCGAAAAGCACCGAGATTATTCGTCATGTGGCGAAACGGACTGAGGGGAAGCTCCCGATTATCGGAGCAGGCGGAATTTTTAACGCAGCCGATGCTCAGGAAAAACTAGAGGCAGGGGCGACGTTGTTGCAGGTTTATACGGGGTTTATTTACGAAGGCCCTTGGATGATGCGTAAGATCGTTGAAGGATTGCGTTCAAAATAAGATAACCGTTACTTTAAAATCTTCTGAATTTCTGCGTCGGTCAGGCTCATGGGGTGTCCTTCCCAAACGATGTTCCCTTCTTTGTTGACCAAAACGGCATGAGGGATTCCATTGATTTCGAAAGATTTTTTGAGACGTCCGCCGCGATCCGTTGCCGCGGAATAGTCAATTGGAGTTTTTTTGGTAAATGCTTTGATTGTTGTATTATCCTCTTCGGTTACTCCAATAACAATTAATCCCTCTTCCTTATATTTTGCGTAGATTTCATTAAGGTGAGGGATGCTCTTTCTGCAAGGTGGACACCAAGTGGCCCAGAATTCCAGGATCATCGGTTTTCCGGTGTATTCGGGAGCGGCACTGACATAATCGAGATTCAGTGTCGGGAGCGGTTGCCCCAGCATCGACTTTCCACTTCGGGCGACAAGATTTCCTCCAAAGACTAATCCGGTAACCAGAAGCAAGAAGAGTAATTTTTTCATAGGTTTTTTGCAAGAATAGGGCTTCATTTTTTTACGTCAATGAAGAGGATGGGATGTTGCAAAAATGTTTCAGAGAGAGGTGGGGGAGATTCCCTACGGTTGTAGGCCCTGAATCAAAATTTCCACACGACGATTGCGAGCTTGTTCAGAAATGGTTCCACGGGGGTTGGCAATGGGGCGGGATTTCCCATAGCCGCGTGATTGGAGCGTATAGGATTTGGGAAGACGATCGCGCAACCAGACTTCGACAGAACGGGCGCGGTCTTCGGAAAGTTTCTGGTTGTAACGGTCTTCACCAAAGGTATCCGTATGTCCTTCGACGGTTAAGTTGGCGACCGGAAATCGGGTCATCAGGGGAAGCGCTTGTTGAAGGAGTTGGAAGGCTTCAGGCTTCAATACGGCGACGTCGAAATCGAAAAGAATATCGCTCGGAAGTCGAATGAGAACCGGTTGCGGTAGACGTGTATTTAATCCTGCATTGGGATCGCGAAATTCAGCGCCAAGCTGATCAAAGGAGGGAGGGGGTTTGACGGGAACGTTGGAAGGAAGGATCGGAAGTTCGGGAATTCCGGAGCTGGTCATTCCGGTTTTTCCGCCATCCGCAGGAGTATTGCCGATTCCCTGCGCATTGCTCGTCAGATTGGTCTGGCTCTGAATCGGCGCCCCAAGACTCGGAACTCCGGTTTGAAATTTGGCGATCTCCGCTTCGATGGAGGCTTGATCTGAGGGTGAAAAGGGGGTGCTCTGTCCGGCGGCGCTCGGAGCAAATTGAGGGCTTTCAGCCACTCGGACTTGTGGTGGAGAGGGGAGGGTTAGTTTTGGTTGGTGTGATTGAAGTGTCTGCTCGACAGTATCCCTCTCCAACGGCAGCTGGACGGGAGCCTCTAACGTACGGGGAATGACGGCAGCGGCGGGGCTCGGATCGGAAACGATTTTTAAAGTCGGAAGCGGAACTTCAAGACGTTTGAGTTGAATCGGAATCGCAGTGCGATGGGCGGGAATAGCCATCGATTGAAATCCGGTGATCCAAAACCAGAGCAAGAGCAGGGCATGAACGATCACAGAAAGAACGACGGCAATGGAACCCAAGCCCCAATCGCGGTCAAAATGTTTCGGTGAGAGGTCAAGCGGCATTGGAATAGGAGAAGCCTCTCAGGAATTTGGATCAATTCAAGGCGAAAGCGGTATTGATATTTCGCGCTGAGATCGCCGAGAAAGCGCTTTTTTGACACGGCGATCGTTACGCCCCAAACTGCTGCCAGCGTTTGAGGGTCGCAAAGGCTTTTCCGGAGCTCAGTGCTTCGTCGGCAAGCGCGTGTCCGGCTTCAAAGGAATCAGCTCGACCTTGGACGATGAGTGCGGCGGCGGCGTTGGCGATGAGGAGTGCGCGACCCGGGCCGTGATCTTCATTTTGAAGAAGTTTTACCAATCGATCAGCACTCTCACGTGCGGAGGTGATGAGGAGCGACTCCATTCCTGATTGAGGGGGAATTGAGGAGAGATTCAGTGCACGATTCGATCTCCAATCATTTGATCCAAAGATGCTGACTTCACCGATCGGTTGTCCGTTTGAGTCTCGTCCCAAGACAACGGCGTGAGCGGTTTCCCGGAGGTTGAGTACGTGATGAAAGAGCTCGAGATGATGCGGAGGAAAAACGCCGAGGAGTTGAGCGGTGGGGCGGGCGGGATTCAGAAGCGGACCGAGGAGGTTGAAGATCGTTCGCATTCCTTGAGCGGCGAGTGATTTGCGAACTGAAGCGATGGTTTTAAAGGTTGGGTGAAAATGAGGTGCAAGGAGAAAGACGCATCCGACCGATTCGAGAGAAGCGCGAGTCTGCGCGGGAGTGAGATCGATTTTAATCCCGAGGGCTTCCAAGACGTCGGCGCTCCCGGATTTTTTGGTAACTCCGCGATTTCCATGTTTCACGACAGGAACTCCGAGTGAAGCGAGAATAGGGACGATCCCCGTTGAAATATTGAGAAGGTTGAGTCCCCCTCCGCCCGTCCCGCAGCAATCAAAGAGCGGTTCGCCGTTCCATTTCTTTTCAAATCCCGGTGAGATCGCGAAGGGGAGTAGGGCGCTGGAAAAAGCATGAAGTTCCGCGGCCGTTTCCCCCCGTTGTGTAAGGTCTCTAAGGAAATGGGCTTTCGGCTCGTCGGAAATTTTGGGATCGAGTAATTCCCGAACCAATTCGGGGATCCGGGAAAGTGGGAGTTCGGGGCCCTGAAAAAGGGAGGCTTCCTGCAGAAGCATTAGTGACCTTCGGAGTATTGCGAAAAACGCTGCTTGTCGATCGCCTTCATGTAGGCTTCGTGACCATCGATATAACCTTTTTGGAGAAACTCATTGATGGCGTCATCCATGAGCTGCATTCCTTCGGCTTTACCCGTCTTGAGAACGTCTGCGAGTTTGACGGTTCCTCCTTCGCGAATAATGGCTCCAACGGCAGGGGTAGCGACGAGGATTTCATTCACTGCAAGACGGCCCGGTTTGTCGCAGCGTTTCAGAAGGAGCTGAGCCACGACACCCTTGAGAGAATTCGCCAGCATGGTACGAATCTGGGCCTGTTGATCGCTCGGAAAGGCGTCGATGATACGATCCACGGTCTTGCGGGCGTTATTGGTGTGAAGCGTTCCGAAGACGAGAAGTCCGGTTTCTGCTGCGGTCAAGGCGAGGGAGATGGTTTCCAAGTCACGCATTTCACCGACGAGCACCACATCGGCATCTTCACGGAGCGATGCTTTGAGGCCGTGAGAGAAACTTGGCGTTTCGTTCGGCACTTCACGCTGGGTGATCACGCTTTTCTTGTTCGGATGGACAAACTCAATCGGCTCTTCAATCGTAATGATATGTCGGGCGTAAGTCGTATTAATGTAATCGATGATCGCTGCAAGGGTGGTCGATTTTCCAGAACCAGTCGGACCGGTGACGAGAACGAGTCCCGATTTGATATCGCCAAAGGATTGAATGACCGGTGGAACTCCTAATTCCGCGAGTGTTTTGATCTTGGTCGGAATAATTCGAAATACCGCACCATAGCCATGAAGATGCTTGTAATAATTGCAACGAAAGCGGGCATCATCATTCATTTCGTAAGCGAAATCCAAATCGCCACACTCGAGGTATTTATTCCATCCGTTGGCGTGGACGATGGGTGTCATTAATTCCGTCATCTCTTGCCGGGAGAGCGGTTCCTCGCGGATAGGGCGAACTTCCCCATGTTTTCGAATCTTGGGAGGTTGGGTTTCCAAAAGATGGAGATCCGAACCGCCATCGTCGATCAGAACTTGAAAAAGGGAGTCGATGCGATTCATGGTTATTTCGTGAAAGTCTTTTTATTTTCGGCGCGGTGCATGGCTTCTTCAATGCCGATGATCCCCTGATCGACCAGTTCAATCAAGGAGTCATCAATCAGACGCATTCCCATCTTTCTCCCGGTTTGCATGACACCCGGAAGCATAAAGGTTTTGGCGTCGCGAATGAGACTCCCGACGGCGGGAGTGTTTAGCATGACCTCAAGCGCGAGAACGCGACCATTACCGTCAAGGCGGGGAACTAATTGCTGACAGACAATTCCTCGAATGGATTCGCTCACCATCGTCCGAATTTGGGCTTGTTGTTCAATCGGGAAAACATCCAAGAGTCGATCCAAGGTTCGGGCTGCCGTACTGGTGTGCAAGGTCCCGAGAACCAAGTGTCCGGTTTCCGAGGCGGTGATGGCGAGCTGAATCGTCTCAAGGTCTCGCATTTCACCGACCATGATGACATCTGGATCTTCACGAAGCGCGGCGCGGAGGGCGGTTCCGAATGAATTTGTGTGAGTATGGATCTCACGTTGGGAAATCTGACATCCTTTGGGAGTGAAAACGTACTCGATTGGGTCTTCCAAAGTGATGATATGATCCTTTCGCTCCTGATTAATCTGTTCCACCATGGCGGCAAGGGTCGTTGATTTTCCACTTCCGACCGATCCTGTTACAAGAATCAGACCGTTATGATATTGAGTCAGGACCTTGAGAGTGTCAGGAAGGCCGAGGTCATCCATGGTTTTAATACGGGACGAAATAATCCGGAAGACCATTTCCCATCCACGCCGTTGACGAACGACGCTGGAACGATAGCGGGAGCTGCCGCTCACCTCATAACAAAAATCGATGGATCCCATCTCGTCAACGGTCTCCGCTTGACGGGAGGTGAGAAATCCTCGCCCTAAGGCTTCCGTTTGAGTCCGGGTTAACATTGGAAAATCGGGAAAGGCAATGAGTTGGCCGCTTATGCGCATGATGGGTCGGGCGTCGGGACTCAAATGAACGTCGGAGGCACCGCATTGAAGGGCATAGTGGAGATAATCGCGGACATGACTGTAGGGGCCCGAGTTTTCATCGGTGGTGATCCCCGAAGCGAGGCCGGCAGACGAAGGGGATCCCGCAGCGGTTTGGTGATCTTTCTCTGCATCGTTAATCATATCCCGAAGACGCTTGGCTCGAGAGGTGGTAAGAATTTGTTGCTCGGTCATGTAGTCGAGCGCGGCAAGACCGGGAATGGAATTGAGGGCCAATCGAACGGATTCTGCCTGTTCATCAGTTATCCACCCCACTTCAAGACTGGCAGAAAGGACGTAATCGTTATAAACGGCCGACATGGTTGTTTGACTTTTTAGACTCGATTTTTTCGAAGCGCAAGCCTGTTGGCGAACGGAAATCTAAGATTCAACCCAAATTTTGCAATAGACCCCCTCTATTCCAAAATTTGCCTCATAAAAATCCACTCTGAAAGAGCGGTTTTTTTGAGGCCGATTTCCCCTTCAATTTCATTCACCATTTTGGCGAATGAAATCTCGGCGGGGTTTTACCCCCCGACATGCGTCGGGGTCCTTCTTCCCGCCAGGACAGATTTTGCATTTTCTAATGCAAAATCTGGGTTCAATCATTCGCAAGGCCCAAGCCGCTGCTCCATTAGGCAATTTGTTGTGATCACGTTTCGCCGTGCGGTGGAGAATCGGCGGGTCTTAACCGCAACGACTCCAAGCGCAACGGAGGGGATTTGTTTTCCAATTCAATCCTCCCTCCCTGTTTATCCTCGGAGATCGGGGTCTATTTTGAACAGGGATGACGTTCTACGCTTGATTCTGCTCAAAATCACGGTTGGATAAAGGGAAGCAATGGGTTTTCATTACGAAGAAATTTTAAGGGAGGGACAGACTCTCGACGTTCTAACTGATTTAGAAGCGGGCTTGCGGATCATCGTGAGCCGTCATGGTGCAGAGATGGTCAGTTTGGCGCGCCGCAAGGAGAGTGGGGAGTGGGTCGGTTTTTTATATCGGGATGGTGATGTTTCGGTTCCTGAGTCGGGTTGGAAAAATCACGCGACGGTGATGGGATACCACGTACATCGTCTCAAAGAGAGGAAGTCGATCTATTGCGGTCAGGAAATGCAGGGAGGAGTGCACGGGTTCATTCAGCACAAAACATTTGAGGCTCCCCAAGTCTCATTGGAAAATGGGATTCTTCGCTATCAACTTCCTTATGCAGGAATTCTCCCCCACGAATATCCATTTCGCGTCGGTTTTGATCTGACCTATCGTCTTCATCTGGATAAACTTCACGTGCAGTTCTTTTTTACGAATTATGAGGTTCAACGTGCCGCGCATCTCAGTTTCGGACTTCATCCTGGATTTGGAGTGACCGACTTGAAGCAATGCCGGTTAACGCTTCCGGGAGGTGCTTGGGTGCGGCATGCGGCACCGGGCAATCTTCTTTCAGGGGAGAAGCAGTATGTGGAATTTCCTGCGGGATCGATGCCATTTTCATTGGGAGATCTTCCGGGAGCTTTGTTGTTGGAACCCAAAAAGATCATGCAACCGCTGGTGATCCTCGAAGATCCTCCCAGTGGACGTCGTGTCGAGGTGGATCTTACTGGAGTCCCCTATCTCTCGCTCTGGGGGGATGGAAATCCTTTTATCTGTATTGAGCCGTGCTGGGGGCTTCCGGATCACCACCAGGCCCGACATTTTGAGAATAAGGAGGGGATCCAGAGTGTTGCTCCTCGCGGGACTTTAACTAAATTATTTTCAATTTCCCCCCAGTGGATGCCTCTCTGACGTCCGTGCATTGACGAGAAGGGGAAAAGACGATTGAATGATTTGCAGTGAATAAATTTCTTCTCATCAAATGCATCAGCTTGGGGGCTTTTACGTTTCCGACTCCCTTTTTGATTTTTCTTTATGCCTTTGATGTCGGGGCGCACGAGTTAATCATGCGAATTTGGATCGTCTTGTTTCTTCTGCTCTCCGGGGGAATTGTCGGTGTCGTTGCCTACTATCGGGATCCAAATCTGGACCCGCTCAAAGAGTGGTTTCCTTCCGGACCGGAAGATCACAAGAACGATCGTCGATAGTTGCGATTCTAGTGTTGTCCGCCAAACAGGATACAGATTTTTTCGCGCAGAGATCGCGGAGTCCGCAGAGGATGCTGTTATTTAAATTGGGTAATCCCGTCTGCTTTTTGTCTCTTGAGTTCCGGAGTTCCAGATTTGCTCGAGGCGCGAGATTATTTGAAACGCCTAGAACTGAATTGCCGAGAAAACGGGGAGCCCTTTGAGCTTCTCTTTTCCTCGGAGATCACTGATTTCAATGAGGAAAGCGTTTTCGACAATCTCTCCGCCCAGTCCCTGAATGAGTTGAATCGCGGCACTCGCCGTTCCTCCGGTTGCGAGAACATCATCGAAGAGGAGAACCCGCTCTCCAGTACGGAGGGCGTCCGTATGGATCTGAAGCTCATTGGCGCCGTATTCGAGATCATAGGCAGCCGTCATTGTATCGAAGGGAAGTTTTCCTTTTTTTCGAATCGGAACGAGGCCGATTCCAAGAATATGGGCGAGTGCTCCAGCGAAAAGAAATCCGCGTGCGTCAATGGCTGCAATCTTTTCGATGTGTTTCCGTTGATAGCGCTCCGAAAAAACGGTTACGGCCAAGCGAAACATTTGGGCATTGCTCAGAATGGGGGTGATGTCCCGAAATTGAATTCCGGGCTTTGGAAAATCGGGGACCGTCCGGATCTGGGCTTTGAGGCGATCCATGGCACTGCGGAACTGCAAATTCATTTCAATCTCCCATCAAAAAACGCTTCGTCTTCTCTTTTTTCTCGAGCGCGCGCTTCAATTTTCGAAGAGCGCTATTTTGGAGTTGTCGAATGCGTTCCCGAGTGACGCCAAATTTTTCACCAACTTCTTCGAGGGTCATTTCATTGCTCCCATCGAGACCAAATCGTAAGCCGAGAATTTCCCGCTCACGTGCATCCAAATTCGGCATCAACTCCAAAATGCTTCCCCGCATATTATCGCTGGAGAGCATATCGAGCGGGGAAAGGGCTAAGTCATCTTTGACGACATCACCCAGAGTGGCGCCTTCGCCCTCATCGCCGATACTCGCATCCAGAGAGGCCGGGCGAATCGAGGAGACTCGAAGCTGTGCCACTTTTGCAGGAGTAATATCGAGTTCGGCTGCCAACTCTTCATCCGTCGGTTCGCGTCCGAACTCTTCGGCAAGCTGCATGGAGATGCGGCGCATGCGGGCGATTTTGTCAACGAGGTGGACCGGAAGACGGATCGTTTTACTTTGATTGGCGAGAGCCCGTTTAATCGATTGTTTAATCCACCAAGCGGCGTAAGTGCTGAGTTTGCCCCCCTTGGTCGGGTCAAATTTTTCGACCGACTTCATGAGGCCGATGTTCCCTTCGGAGATCAAATCGAGAAGGGGGAGGCCGCAGTTGATGTAGTCGTGAGCGATTTTAACGACCAGGCGAAGATTCGCTTGAATCATCTGTTGGCGCGCTTTCGCGTCCCCTTTTTGAATGAGTTTGGCGAGGCGAACCTCGTCCTCACGGGTGAGAAGTGCTACTTGACTGATCTCACGCAAGTAGAGTTTTAGAGCGGCGTCGGAGTCCTCCGAATACATAAGCAATGTTTATCCTTAGGGATAATTCCATAAGAGAAAAGGAAAAATAGGTGGTTCTTTGAAAAAAATAAAATTCCCTCGACGCCTCAAGGACGGACGTTAGCGTATATTAAGGACAAAAATCGACCTTTCCAATGTCATGTTGACCCAGCTGATTAGCCGAATAAAAGTCAAGACTCCGATAGGGAAACCGTCAGGGTCGACCTCACCCTATTTACAATTTAACGGCCTTGGATTTATTCCGCCGGCAGGGTGGACGTCGGATGATGCCAGTGGCGGGCTTTTGGTGGTGAATCCAAAGATCGAGCGGGATTGGCAGGCGCATCTTTATTTTGAATTGAGGGAGGCGTCCGGTGCAGAGTTCAAGACGTTGGAAGAAGCCTTGGGAGATTTGGTCGAGGAGCTCACCCAGAAGAAGGAGAAATTTCATTTGATCTCGAAGCGGGTTGAAAAGCATGATCAAGGTTTTTCGCTCGCTCGGATGGAATATACCTGTGTCTACGAAGGGACCTTGCTGCGCGAATCTGAGATTCTCATGGATTTGGAAGGGGCGAAGCGATTGTATCTGATGACTTCGGTCGCCGATGTGATGGCGGAAGTGTACCAGGCTATTTTTGAAAAAGTGGTTCGCTCCTTTTTATTCCCCTACGTGGAAGCTCCCGCCCCTGTTGCGCCAACCGCCGTCGAGCCACCACGGATTGCTCCTGTGACTGCCGAGGCGCCCTCAGCGACGAGAGCTGAGCTGGAAGGTGTAAATTTTGATGTCCCCTCGGGCTGGAGCTTGAAGGAGGTCGGGGCCAAGAAAAAACTTTTGAGTGCTTCGGTGACTGAAGGAGGAATTACGCCTTCACTCCATCTTGAGTTTGTACCGAGTTCTTCGGGAACCCCCGTCACTCCTGAGGTCATGATCGCCGAGCGAGTGGCTGGATTGAAGAAGGACCTCCAGACATTTCAAGAGATCAAGCGTTGGTCTGGACCCGATGCGGAAGGAGTGGAGATCAGTTTGATCGAGTATTCTTTTATTCGAGAAAAAACTCCCTGCACCGAATTTCTGATGGTCTTCCAATTTCCTTCGGGGAATTTTTGGGTGCGTGCGTCAGCCCCTTCGACCTTATGGGCAAAGTACCAGCCGCTTTTTGCCGTTTTTGTGGCTTCAGTGGCGTCTGGAGAAATTGCCGGTATCGAGATTCGTGATTTTGAAGGGCTTTCCTTCGTGGTTCCCGACGGGTGGAGTGATGCTCCCCATGAGGAAGGTTACGTCTTGATGGATCCTTCCGAGGAAAAAGGGGATGGAACCATCTTTCTTGAGAAAAAGGCGGATCCCGGAGTACAGACGCGAACCTTGGAAGAAATTTTTGAGGACTATCTTCCGACGTTGGAAGCGGGATATCCTGGCTTTGCTCAATTACAATGTCGCGTCGGCGATCATCCGGCCGGCTTTCCTTTTGGCTTTGTTGAATTCACCTATCAACGGGACGGAATTCCCTATACCCAACGCGAATTCATCGTGGAACTTGATCCAAAGCATCGGATTTATCTCCTGCTCTCTGCAAAAACTTCAGGATGGACCGAATATCTTCCGCTCTTCGATCAGTTTGTTTATTCGCTGCAAAAGGCATAGTTGAAAAAGGTAAACCCTCCAGCTTTGCTGGAGAGCTCCCAAAGTTTTACGATTTTGGGATGAGATGGAAGTGGCGCCAAGAAAGTCATTTTGGTTTGAATTTCGAACCTTCCTTCGCGAGATCGGATGGACTTTTTTACATCTGAATCACCGGCTCTGCATAATGCGTAAATCCGGTCGTTTCGGTGATTCGAACGTTGAGGATTTCTCCGAGCCATCGTGGGTTGGCGTCGACGAGGACGAGTTTGTTGCAGCGGGTGCGGCCTTCGTAGCGAAGGCGGTTGTTTTTGCTTTCGCCTTCGATGAGGATTTCGGTTTCGGTGCCGACGAGGGAGCTACTTTTTTCTTTGACGATTCGGTTCAGAATTTCAAGTGCTTCCTGATTGCGTCGCATCTTCGTTTCTTCGTCCCATTGATCTGGCATCGTAGCGGCGGGAGTATCACGACGCGGTGAATAGCGGAAGATGAATCCTTGATCAAATTGCACTTCTTCCATGAGCGCTTTGGTTTCTGCGAAGTCCTCTTCGGTTTCGCCGGGAAAACCGACGATGATGTCGGTGCTGATGGCGATTCCAGGACGCGAGGCTCGAATTTCCTGGACGAGATTCCGATAATGTTCCTTGGTGTATGCACGGTGCATCGCTTTGAGGATTCGATTGCTCCCGGACTGAAGCGGCATGTGAATGTGTTCACAGAGATTCGGAAGTTCTGCAAAGGCCTGAATAATATCTTTTTTAAATCCGATCGGATGCGGAGAGGTGAAGCGAACCCGTTGGATTCCGGGAACGGCACAGACCGCATAGAGGAGTTGGGCAAAAGGAGAGCGATCTCCGACTTTTGGGAATTCGTGACGCCCGTAAAGATTGACGATTTGTCCGAGGAGCGTGACCTCTTTGACTCCATTGGCTGCGAGCATCTGGACTTCCTGAACAATTTCGGAGATCGGTCGGGAGCGTTCTTCTCCACGAGTGGAAGGAACG
The DNA here is from genome assembly GCA_964555235.1 of uncultured Verrucomicrobiota bacterium. Classification (GTDB taxonomy): domain Bacteria; phylum Verrucomicrobiota; class Verrucomicrobiia; order Methylacidiphilales; family CAMAQI01; genus CAZKRU01. The sequence goes on along the minus strand of CAZKRU010000028.1, from coordinate 28,833 downwards.
ATGCAGAAGGTGCAGTGCATGTTGCAGCCCTGCATGATTGAGACAAAGGCGGTGACTTGCTTCGGTTGAAGAACGTGTTCCCGAATCGTGTTTTGAGAGCCGGCCTCGGCTTCGGTATTGACGATCGGATGACGCTGTGAGCGCTTGGTTGTTTTGGATTCCGCGCGAAGTTGATCGACGTAATCGGCGACTTCATGGAATTTTTGCGTACCAACGACGAGATCAACATCCGGGAGGGAATCGATGAGGGATTTGCCGCGGCTCTGCGCCATGCATCCGAGAAAACCGAGGACGAGACGGGGGTTCTTTTTCTTGAGATGTTGAAGATTCTGCATCTTGTCGATGGCGCGCTGTTCGGCCATATCGCGCACGCTGCAGGTGTTTAAGAGAATGACATCGGCTTCGCGTTCGCTGGGGGCGAGATCGTAACCGCGTGCGGAGAGCTGACGCATGACTTGTTCTGAGTCACGTTCATTCATCTGGCAGCCGTAAGTTTTGATAAAGACAGAGGGCATGGCGATCTTTTAAGAGTAAAAAGGAAATCTAGGAGGATTGAAGGAGGGAGCAAGGGAAAAGAGTGCCTTGGCTTTGCTCAGAATTCTGGCTAGGGATCAAGAAGTGCAACAGAACGAGAAGATGAAGCTTCAGCGTTTCCCGATGAAGGGAGGGCCGGATCTTGTACTGGGGGCGTTTCCTTTTTCGGAGGAACTGGATTCTACGGATTCGCTTCATCCGAATGAAATCACGAAGCTTCAGGAAATTTCCAATGCCAAGCGTCGGAGTGAGTGGATCGCTGGGCGTTTGTTATTGAAGCAAGCGTTAATGGAGGCTTGGGGGGAATCGCGCCAGTTCAGTGAGATCGAAATCGCTTCGGGATTTAATCGCCAACCGTGGATTGCTTCGCCGAGTCCCTTTGCGACCTCCGTGAGTTTAACCCATTCGAACGGCTGGGCCTTTGCCGCAGTGACTCCCGCGTCGCATCCGGTCGGAATTGATGTCGAAGTAATTTCAGAGGGACGCTTGGAAGCGATGAAGCGCGACACGGTTTTGTGCGAAGTCGGGTTGGAGGATGAGAGCGCATTGGAGAGACAAGCGCTGCGATTAACAGTGGCATGGACCGCCAAAGAGGCGCTTTCAAAAATCTTTGGATGTGGATTGGGAGTTTCGTTTAAAGCCTTGGCGCTTCGCGATTTTCAAGCGTTTGAGAATGAGTTTGAGGGAGGATATGGGCAGGTTTTTTCTTATCGTTGGATGAGTGTCCGTGTTGGGAAAAAAGTACTTTCCCTGGCATTGCCGTCCGAGCATTTCGTTTTGAGATCGGACTTTCAGAAATGGCTCTCATTTCTTACTTAATATTTAACATTGTAAGATTCTATATTTGAATGACTTGCATCGTTTTGTTAAAATAAAACACAGATATATTATGGGTGTTAATGCTTTTTATCTTATTTTACGTAAATAAGTGCGTAAGGGTAATCTTTATAAGTGACAAATGATTGTCACTTGACTAACGTAAAAAGCTCAATCGGCGGAAATGAATCTTGTCGGGATGAGGATTATTGTCGCTGAGGAAAAATGATAGGACGAATTGCAGTGGGTGAATGTGGATGAGGCCGAGAAATAAGCGAATCCACATCGGGGTTGAAACCACGGATATCTTGAAAAGGAAAAATATTACAATTTCGGAGAGAAGTCGTCGAAAATACGCTTCTTTCATGCTTCTGATTTACCTCTTTGGCTATGCCTCAGTACCGGTGGGACTGTATGCCAATCCGACGGGAGGAACCGTGGTTGCGGGGGGGGCCTCTTTTGACCAAAGCGGATCGACGTTGACGGTCACGACTTCTACGGATCGCTCCATCATCAACTGGCAGGATTTTTCAATTGATCGTGGAGAATTAACGCGGTTTCTTCAACCCTCCTCCAGCAGCGCGGTTCTGAATCGCGTCGTCTCCGGAAATCCGTCGAACATTCTGGGAACGCTGCAGTCGAATGGTCAGGTCTTTCTGATTAATCCGAATGGAATTACGGTGGGCGCTGGAGCCGTGATTGATACGGCAGGATTTATTGCGTCAACGCTGAATGTGAAAGACGAAGATTTCGTGAAGGGTGGGGATCAAGTTTTTAAGGGGGATTCGACCGCGAAGATTCGTAATGAGGGGACGATTCGGGCCTTGGACGGAGATGTTTTTTTAATTGCGAGGGAAGTGGAGAATTTAGGGAAAATTGAAGCTCCCAAAGGAACGGTTGGTTTGGCGGGCGGCACTGAAGTTTTGATTGCGAGAGAGGGAGATGAGCGGGTTTTTGTGAAGGCAACGAGTGCCAGTGGTGCGGTTATGAATACGGGTCAGATTGCGGCGGTTCGCGCGGAGATGAAAGCGGCGGGGGGAAATGAGTATGCGATGGCGGTGAACAACGGGGGTTCGGTCCGTGCGACGGGGATGGTGCGGGGAGAAAATGGTTCGGTCCGTTTGGTTTCAAATCAAGGACTGGTTAAAAATTCTGGATTGATTTCCTCTCGCAATGGCAACGGAACCGGTGGACATGTTCGGATGGAGGGGACTCGGACCCTGAACGAAGGAGTCATCGACGCAAGCGGGGTGGTTGGGGGAACGATTTATTTGTTAGGTGAAGAGGTGGGACTGATGTCAGGATCGACCGTCCAAGCTATGGGCGACTCCGGAGGGGGAGAGATTTTAGTCGGTGGGGATTATCTTGGAAAAAATCCGAATATCCGACGAGCGAAATCGGTTTATATGGATGAGAATGCATTCGTGGACGCCTCGGCAATTGCCGACGGAAAGGGAGGGAAGGTCATACTTTGGTCGGATGATTACACCGGTTTTTATGGGACGATCCGCGCGACCGGTGCAGGGGCTGGAACGGGTGGTTTTATTGAAACCTCGAGTCACAATAATCTTCAGGTTTATGGTTTGGGAATTGCGGGGATTGGCGGCGAATGGCTCTTGGATCCTTACGATGTGACGATCGCGGCGGCGACAGCGAATGGGAGTTTTTCCGGAGCGAACCCGAATGTCTGGACCCCTTCGGCGAATTCTTCAACAATTAATGTGGCGACCATTAATTCAAGTCTCTCGGCTGGAACGAGTGTAACGATTACAACGACTGGGGCAGGAGTCCAAGCCGGTAATATTTTAGTCTCTTCGGCGATTAGTAAGACGGCGGGTGGTGCGGCAACTTTGATTCTCAATGCTAACGGTTCAATTACGGTGAATCAGACCATTGGGACTTCGTCGGGGAACTTAAATGTGTCACTGGTTGCAGGAACCGGCGTCACGACATCCGCGGCCATTACAACGCTTGGAGGAAATTTGTCGGTCTCAGGGACGACGATTAGTTTGGGGGCTGCAACGGTGGGAGGAACATTGGGAGTGACTTCGACCGGAGCGATCACTCAGACGGGAGCCTTGGTCATTACCGGGACAACGACCTTGGCGTCAGGAGCTGCGAACAATATCACCTTGAGCAACGCGGGAAACAACTTTAGCACAGTGGGAATCACCACTGGAAACAATGTTGCTTTGACGGATAGTAACGCACTGATCTTGGGAACAAGCACCGTGAGTGGGACCTATGGAGTTACCACGTCGGGAGCGATCACGCAGAGTGGCGCCCTGACAGTGACGGGGGTGAGCACGTTGGCGGCGGGTGCCGCCAATGACATTACGTTGAGCACATCGACGAATAATTTCAGCACGGTCGGAGTGACGTCGGGTCGGAATGTAACATTGAGGGATGCGGGAGCCATTATCTTGGGGGCAAGCACGGTGAGCGGGACCCTTGGGGTGACGAGCGTCGGCACCATCACGCAAACTGGAGCTTTAGCGGTGACGGGGATAACGACGTTGGCGGCGGGGACGACGGGGGATATCACGTTGAGCACGGCGGCGAATAATTTTAGCACCGTCGGGATTACAACGGGTCGGAATGTATTGCTGACAGATAGTAATGCACTGATCTTGGGGGCGAGTACGGTGAGCGGTACGTTGGGTGTGACGACAACCGGAGCGATTACACAAAGCGGAACGTTGACGGTGACGGGGGTGAGTACTCTGGCGGTCGGAGCGGCCAATGATATTACGTTGAGCACATCGACAAATAATTTTAGTACGATCGGAGTGACGTCGGGCCGGAATGTAACATTGAGGGATGCGGGTGCGATGATCTTGGGAGCAAGCACGGTGAGTGGAACACTGGGGGTGACGACCGTTGGTGCATTGACGCAAACTGGGGCGTTAGTAGTGACGGGAGTGACGACGTTGGCGGCGGGAACGACGGGAGATATTACGTTGAGCACATCGACAAATAATTTTAGTACGGTTGGAGTGACGTCAGGTCGGAATGTGACGTTGAGGGATTCGGGAACCATTATCTTGGGGGCAAGCACGGTGAGCGGGACCCTTGGGGTGACGAGTGTCGGCGCGATTACTCAAACGGGGGCATTAACGGTGACCGGAGTGACGACGTTGGCCGCAGGGACGACGGGGGATATTACGCTGAGTACCGCAACGAATAATTTTAGTACGGTTGGAGTGACGACGGGTCGGAATGTATTGCTGACGGATAGTAATGCATTGATTTTGGGAACGAGCACGGTGAGTGGGACGTATGGAGTGACGACGACCGGAGCGATTACGCAGAGCGGGGCATTGACGGTGACCGGAGTGACGACGCTGGCGGCGGGTGCGGCAAATGATATCACATTAAGCACAACAACGAATAATTTCAGTACCGTGGGGATTACGACGGGCCGGAATGTGACGTTGAGGGATTCTGGGACGATCATTCTGGGAGCGAGTACGGTGAGCGGGACGTTGGGAGTGACGAGTGTCGGCGCGATTACTCAGACGGGGGCGTTAACGGTAACGGGGGTGACGACGTTGGCCGCAGGGACGACGGGGGATATTACGCTGAGTACCGCAACGAATAATTTTAGTACGGTTGGAGTGACGACGGGTCGGAATGTGTTGCTGACAGATAGTAATGCATTGATTTTGGGAACGAGCACGGTGAGTGGGACGTTGGGAGTGACGACGACCGGAGCGATTACACAGAGCGGGGCATTGACGGTAACCGGAGTGACGACGCTGGCGGCGGGTGCGGCAAATGATATCACGTTAAGCACGACAACGAATAATTTCAGTACCATCGGAATCACCTCGGGTCGCAATGTGATATTGAGGGATGCGGGTGCGATGATCTTGGGAGCGAGCACAGTGAGTGGAACGCTGGGGGTGACGACGGCTGGCGCATTGACTCAAACAGGGGCGTTAGCGGTGACCGGGGTGACGACACTGGCTGCAGGGACAACGGGGGATATCACGTTAAGCACGACGACGAATAATTTCAGCACGGTGGGGATTACGACAGGCCGGAATGTGACGTTGAGGGATTCTGGGACGATCATTCTGGGAGCGAGTACGGTGAGCGGGACGTTGGGAGTGACGAGTGTCGGAGCGATTACTCAGACGGGGGCGTTAACGGTAACCGGAGTAACGACGTTGGCCGCAGGGACGACGGGAGATATTACGTTGAGCACGACGACGAATAATTTTAGTACGGTTGGAATCACCTCGGGTCGCAATGTGAATCTCGTGGATGCGAATGCCATTGCCCTGGGTGCCTCGACGGTCTCTGGAACGCTGGCGGTTACGGCGACTACGGCCAGCATTAGTAATACCGGGGCGTTGGTGGTGACTGGAAATTCGACATTTACGGCAAATGCCGCGTCAGCGGATATTATTATTGGAAATGCCGGGAATAATTTTACAGGAACCGTTGCTTTTGTCGGAAGTGGGGGCTTGCGGAATATAACCATCAGCGACACGACGGCGCTGGCACTCGGAGCTCAGACACTCACAGGAAATTTAAGCGTCACCTCGGGTGCTCTGACGCAGACGGGGGTGCTTGTGATCGCAGGAACGACGACGTTGGCATCTGGAACGGCAAACGATATTACTTTAAATAACGCCTCGAATAATTTTGGTACCGTGGCGATTACTTCCGGTCGCAATGTCTTGCTGGCGGATATCAACACGCTTGCTTTTGGAGCGAGTACGGTGACTGGAACGCTTGGGGTAACGACTGCGGGAGCGATTACCCAGAGTGGGGCAATGACGGTGTCGGGAATCAGCACGCTGGCGGTAGGGACGGGGAATGATATTACGTTGAGCACATCGACGAATAACTTTAGTACGGTCGGAGTGACATCGGGTCGGAATGTAACATTGAGGGATGCGGGAGCCATTATCTTGGGGGCAAGCACGGTGAGCGGGACCCTTGGGGTGACGAGCGTCGGTGCGATTACTCAGAGTGGAGCGTTGACGGTAACGGGAGTAACGACACTGGCGGCAGGGACGACAGGGGATATCACGTTGAGCACGGCGACGAATAATTTTAGTGCGGTGGGGGTGACGTCGGGGCGCAATGTGACATTGAGAGATTCGGGGGCGATTATTTTAGGGGCGAGTACTGTGAGTGGAACTTTTGCCCTGACCTCGGCGGGGAGTGTGACTCAGAGTGGGGCGTTGGTGGTGGCAGGGGTAAGCACATTTGCAGCTGGAGCGACGAATGATATCACGCTGAGCACGGCGACGAATAATTTCAGTACGGTGGGGATTACAACGGGCCGGAATGTGTTGTTGACGGATAGTAATGCACTGATCTTGGGGGCGAGTACGGTGAGTGGTACGTTGGGTGTGACGACAACCGGAGCGATTACACAGAGCGGAACGTTGACGGTGACGGGGGTGAGCACGCTGGCGGCGGGTGTCGCCAATGACATTACCTTGAGCACGGCGACGAATAATTTCAGTACGCTCGGAGTGACGTCGGGTCTGAATGTGTTGTTGGCGAATAGCAATGCGTTGATTTTGGCGGCAAGTACGGTGAGCGGGACGTTGGGAGTTGCGACGGTAGGGGCGATCACACAAAGCGGTGCGTTGACAGTGACTGGGGCAACCACCCTGGCGGCGGGGGTTGGGAATAATATCACGCTAAGTACGGTGACCAATAATTTCAGCACGGTCGGAATCATCTCGGGCAACAATGTCTTATTGACAGATAGTAATGCGTTGGTCCTAGGGGCGAGCACGGTGAATGGGACATTGGGAGTGACGGCATCGGGATCTCTTACCCAGAGCGGTGCTTTGGCGGTGACGGGACTGACCACATTAGCTGTTGGTGCCGGGAATGATATCGCTCTCAACCATGTGGCCAATAATTTCAGTGCCGTCGGAGTGACATCCGGTCGAAATGTTCTCCTCGCAGATAGCAATGCTCTGATCTTGGGAGCAAGTACGGTGAGCGGAACGCTTGGAGTGGCAACCTCCGGGGCCATTACTCAGAGCGGCGCATTGGTGGTGACGGGGGCGACCACGATGGAGGCGGGAGCGGTGAATAATATCACGCTCAGCACGTCCACAAATAATTTTAACACCATTGGAATCATCTCGGCCAATCAGGTGACTTTGATGGATAGGAATGCGATTGATCTCGGGGCCAGTACCGTGAGTGGAACCCTGAATTTGAATGCGGGAGGCGCGGTGACAGATAGCGGTAATTTATCCATAAATCGATTGACCGCCTCATCCGGGGGAGCAATCACCTTGGATGCTTCTTCCATCACCATCGGCTCGATTGGAAATGTTTCACGGGCTGGGGCGTTGTATATCGGGAATACAGGAACGAATCTGACGGTTGATGGCGTCTGGAGCGGTTCCAACACCGCGAATGATATTACCTTGCTCACTGGAGGGGATTTAACCCTGGCTTCAGGGGCCTCGATGATTTCAACCGGAACGGGTAATCTTGTGCTATCAACCACAGGAGATTTTAAAAACCTGGTAGGGCCGGCGGTCTTGTCGGTAGCTGCCGGGCGTTTCCTGGTTTATTCTGTGAGCGATCAGACTGTGAACAAGGGAGGAATCGCATCGACCGATCTTTATTCAAAAACCTATGCACTCAATCCTCCTGGAACCGTTGAGCCAGGAAATCATTTTGTCTTTCAGTTTCTTCAAGGGCTGACGGGGCCTCCTCTTCCTCCTTCTCCGGTGCCCCCACCCAGCAACACCGTTAATTTCGCAGGAGCGCCGGTCAATCTTGTCGAGGTGAACGGGCTCCCTGCGATGCAAGGAACGATGGGGCTGGTGGAAATTGGAGGGGTGAAACAGTTGGTATTCGAGGGACAAACGTCGACGGCAGGAATCATGGATTATAGTTTCAGACAGAGTTACGATCCGATTTCGATGACACAAACCAGTTCATTGGTGACGAGCGACCTGGATTCGCCATCGATTCGCACGAAGCGAACTGAAGGGTAAATCCGAGGAAATTGATTTTCCATTGTCTTCTGCGGGTGGGACTGGCTAGGCTTACGCCCCGTGAAATATTTTAGGCAAAGATATTTATGTTGAGCTTTTGCGGTGGAGTACGCTTCAAGGGGGGTGATGCGAAAAAGGCGCTTTTTTTTTGGCTTTCTATTTTTGGACTACTGGGGATTGCGCTTGGCCAAAATTTAGCTCAAGTTCAGGATTTCCAAGCTCAAGATTATAATCGTCTACAGCCGCACGCGTTGCCTCGTTCTGATGGGGACGCTAAAGTTGAAGATCGAGCCTCTTCGAGGGCAGAGAAGAACGAGTCGGAAGAAATATTGATTCCAGAACTTAAAGGAATTGTTTTTATTGGGCTTCCTAAGGATGTGAAGAGTGACGGGTCGAATGAAACTGGAATTCATCTTGTTGGAGTTCCTGAATTGGAAGTTTTGGAGATGAAGACTCAATTTCAACGATACCTGGGACGGCCCATTACTTTTAAGCAAATAAACGAGCTCGTTCAGGAAGTGATTCTTTACTGCAGAACTCATCAATATTCCGTCGTGGATGTTTTGATTCCAGAGCAGGAAGTGCGGACGGGGACACTGCAGATTTTGGTCATTATCGGTAAATTAGGGGGAATCAAGGTGGAGGGGAATCGCTGGTTTTCTTCAGAACAAATTACGAACAATTTCAGGCTTAACAAGGGAGAGGCGCTTCGATCTTCAATCATCTTTTCTGATTTGGATTGGGTAAATCAAAATTCATTTCGACAGACAAACTTAATTTATTCACGTGGCAGCGAAACGGGCGAAACGGATGTCACGCTTCAGGTAAAAGACCGTTTTCCGGTTCGGTTTTATTATGGATATAATGAAACAGGGAGCGACTTTACCGGAGATGAACGTCAATTTATTGGATTCAACTATGGAGATGTATGGGGGCTCGGGCATGAGATGAACTATCAGTATACGACGAGCGCTGACATGAAAATGTTACTTGCTCATTCAGGGAGTTATCTCGTTCCATTGCCTTGGCGTCATAAAATATTAATTTATGGGAGTCATGCCACGGTAGAGCCGATTTTTCCATCCGCTGTTTTTAAGCAAAATGGGGTGACCTGGCAAACCAGTGCTCGTTACATCGTTCCATTGGTAAACGTGTTGAAATATGAGCATGAGCTTCAGGTGGGGGGTGATTTTAAACAGTCCAATAATGATTTGGAATTTAGTGGAATTAGCGTCTCAGCGGATACTTATGAAGTGAATCAATTTGTTTTACAATATGGAGGATCCCTCCCTGATCCGTATGGCAGCACTTCATTCGGGGTGCGGACGTTTATTAGTTTGAATGAGGGAACCCTTCATCATGATGATGTTAGTTTTCAAAGATTTCGATCCCAAGCAAAAGCCAAATATAACTATCAGACGTGTGACTTTCAAAGGGTAAATCGTCTCCCTTATGGATTTTCGTGGATGTTGCATGGGAACGCTCAATGGACACAATGCAATCTCATTCAAAGTGAAAAAATGGGGCTCGGGGGGGCGGATAGTATTCGTGGATATGAAGAGTGGGAGGGAAGCGGCGACCGTGCTTGGAGAATCACCAATGAGCTGCGTTTTCCTTCTCAGAGTTTATCCGGTTTCATTCAAGACGAATTTTCAAAGGAGATTGGAAAAGACCGGTTGCAGACACTCTTATTTTGGGATTACGGGGTGGCCGAAAATGATACGCTTCTCTCTGGTGAGGATCCGCATGTGATTTTGTCAAGTATTGGGCCGGGGATGCGCTATTCATTCAATACTTGGATGAATCTTCGATTTGACTACGGTTTTCAGTTAACGGATTCGGCTCAAGCAGGAGCGGGTCGGGGGAGTAGTCGGGGACACTTGTCGGTCGTTATGAGTTATTAATTGGATGAGATTGATTTCGACTACGGTGCCGTAAAACATTTCTCATTGTCACATTTATAATCCCAAGAATAATAGGGACTGAAGCCCGCCGTCGCAAGGCCTATGGCGGGCCGCTTTCGCCACCGGGGGTAGACACAAGTCGTTTGATATCGAAAAATGTTGGAGTGAGGAATTCGCCGAAGCCTTGGCAAAGGCGAAAGCGGGTGAAGGGAATCGAACCCTCGTATGCAGCTTGGGAAGCTGCCGTTCTACCATTGAACTACACCCGCGTGCGATGCTCATTCATGGGATAGCGGGATTCTGGAAAAATTGAAGAAGAAAATGGGGATTGGAATTTAAAAAAATCCTGTTTAGGGTTTGGGACATGATCCGAATTCTCTCGATTTGTGGGATATTGTTGGTCACTGCGCTGGCATTAGAAAAAGGACAGACCGTTTATGTGAAGCGGGATCAGGCGCCGCTTCTGAGTTCTGCTTCTCCGGATGCAGAGACCGTGGCAAAATTGACGTGGGGAAAATCCTATGCCGTGAAGGCGGTGGAAGGCCGTTGGGTTCAGCTTTCGAGCGAGGGGAAAGTCGGCTGGGTTTATTTTGGAAATTTAGTGACGGAAAAGCCGCCTGATGCCAATAAAGCAGATGCTCTTCCGAGTGCTTCGACGGATGTTTCGACCTCATTGGCGTCGCGAGGATTGGATAAAGACGCGAAGGCGTATGCGGCTCGTCAGGGAAAGCAGGCGAGTGCGAATGATTTGGAGTGGTTGGAAAAAGAGAACGCTTCCGTGAGCAAAGCGATGGTGACGCAGTATTTAAAGGATCACCAGATGGGTGAGTACGCGGGGGCTGGAAAATGACAACGCTTCAACGCTGGTTTTTGGGATTAGTACTCGGTTTTGTTTGTGTATGGAGTGCTTCGGCGCAGTTCGGAATTCCTGGGATTCCGAGCGTACCAGGGCTCCCCACAGGTGATGTCGATGCCGTGAAAACGGCGCAGGGGGCTGGAAATCTTGCGAAGGGGATTGCTGGAATTGGAGCCAAGGAAGAAGCGGCGATTGGGGGTTCGGTGGCCGTGGCGATTGTTTCGAACAACGGCGGGGTTTGGAAGAATGAAGAAGCGACCAAGCGTGTTGCGACGATTGGGAAGGCGTTGGTTCGATATTCGATCCGGGCGAATTCCCCGTTTGTTTTTGGAGTGTTGAATTCCGAAGGGATTGAAGGGGCTTCGGCTCCGGGAGGATATGTTTTCGTCTCGAAAGGACTCTATGAGATGGCGAAAGACGATGATGAGCTGGCAGGAGTGCTTGCGCACGAAATCGCGCATGTCACGAATCGTCATGCATTGAAAATCGTTTCTCAAAGCAAAATGACCAAAGGTTTCGTTCAAGTGGCTTCGGGGGCGGCAGGGGCGGGGAGTTTCGGAGCCTTTGACGATGTGATTGGGAATCTCGTGCAATCCGGATTTAATGTCACCTATAATACCAATACCGAGCATGATGCCGATCACACGGGTCGGGAGATTGCAGACGCGGCGGGGTTTGATCGGAATGGATTACGTCGATTTTTGGTAAGGCTTTATGAGATGAAGAAGGGGGAAGCGTATGCATTTTCGAAGCATCCTCCGTTGAAGCATCGGTTGGAGCGGTTGGAAAAATAAGCTGATTTTTTCCCGCGAAACACGCGAAATAACGCGAAAGTAAAAACGGTTTCAAGGGAGATGTGGTTTGTTTTTTTGCGGGGATGTTATTCCTGATTCTTGACTTATGATGATGTAATGATAGGATGTAATCATGAAGCGGCATCGGACCCAGCTTATTTTGGAAGACGAGCATTACACCTACTTGAAAGAGACGGCCAATCGTCGTGGGGTTTCCATTTCTTCACTGGTTCGTGAGATGGTGGAGATGTATCAAGTAGAGCAGCGTCATCGACCGGGGGCGGTTCGGGAAGATCCGATGATGGCGATCGCCGGGGATTTTGAAGGTTCGGGAGAAGCGGTCGGTCGCAATGCGGAAGAGATTCTTTATGGCCGTCCGAAACCGCACGTTTCTTGATTCCGGGGCCATTTTCTCTTTTGCGGACCGTTCGGATCCGGATCATGGGGATGTTTTGGAGTGTTACTCCGATTCCAAGCGACATTTCGTGACGCATGAGGCGATTCTTCTGGAGGCTTTTTCACTTCTTACCAAGCGAGCTTCGAAATCGCATGCCATTCGAGTCATTGGTGCGGTTCGAGCTTCTTATCGTATTGAGATTTATCCGGTCGCCCCCTATTTGGAGTCGGCGTGGGCGATGTGTCTCAAGTATGAAGATAAAGAGTGGGATTGGATTGATTGCTTGAGTTTTACCATCATGCGTCAGTTAGAGATTGCCCAGGCATTGACGTTGGATCGACATTTTCAACAGGCGGGATTTCGGGTGATTCCGCATTGAGTTGCTCTGACGATGAGGTTAATGATTAAATTTTTTTTCGCGCAGAGGCGCAGTGCCGCAGAGAAGATTTTGCATTTAAAAGTTTTCAGCGGTCTCAGCGTCTCTGCGCGAAAAACCATCCACCTCATCCTTTTCTTGGTTCTGTTTTCAGTGGGGCTTTTCGCTTCGGAGCGAAAAGCCGATGAGTTGATTCTGATTTCGCCGCATTGGGATGGAATTCAGTACGAGTTTACCCGAGCGTTCGAGGAGGACTATCGAAAAACGTATGGGCGTGAAGTGCATCTGCGCTGGAAGGAGGTCGGTGGGACGTCGCAAATCGAAAAGGTGTTGAATGCGAGTTATCTGGCGACTCCCGAGTCGTGCGGGATTGATCTCTTTTTTGGGGGGGGGATGGATCCGTACGAAAATCAAAAACGAAAAGGCCATCTTCAGCGCTGCGAATTAAAGCCGGAAATAGGGGAGGGACTTCCTTCCTCTGTTCGAGGGATTGAATTGGTAGATGTTGATTCCATGTATTTTGGAACGGCGCTGGCCTCCTTTGGATTTTTGGAGAATGTTCCCTTGGTCCGACGGTTGGGATTACCGGAGGTGAAGACGTGGGAGGATTTGGCGGATCCCCGATTGCGTGGGTGGGTCAGTGCGAGCGATCCCCGAAAAAGCGGAAGTGTTCACATGATTTACGAACTGATCCTGCAGGCTTATGGGTGGGAGAAGGGATGGGCGGTTTTGTACGGACTGGGAGGAAACACGAGGTCATTTTTACAGACCAGTTCCGCACCGACGAAGGAAGTGGCGTTGGGGGAGGCGGCTTATGCCATCACTATTGATATTAACGGGATGACGCAACAGGCGTTTCTCGGAAAAGATCGGGTCTCCTTTCGGGTCCCTGAGCATCTGGCGGTGATTGTTCCCGATGGGATTGCGATTTTAAAAGGAGCGCCTCATGCCGAGGTTGCAAAGGCTTTTGTCAATTTTGTCCTTTCGGAGAAAGGGCAGCGGCTCTGGATGACTCCCAAAGGATCTCCGGGAGGTTCGGTGAAATATGGAATTTCCCGAATGGGGGTCTTGCCTGTGCTGTATGAAGATCCGCAAGCCTTGGCTTCGGTTCCGATGAATCCATTCTCTGAAGAGGGCGGCTTGGTTTATGATCGAGAAAAGGGAGCGAAACGATGGAGTGTCCTGAATGAGTTGATCGGGGCGACGATCATCGATTTGCATCCTCAACTCCGAAAGGCATGGGCGACGGTTCAATCACTGCCGGAGCCGCGGCGCTCAGAGGTTTTGAAAAAGTTACAGACTCCAATGATCTCCGAGGAAGAGGCGAATGAGATGGCAGGTCAGTGGCGAAAAGATCCCGCATTGGGGAGACGCACGGTGGATCTCTGGATGCGTCAGGCTCGGGCGCGGTGGGAGGCGATTGGTGCCGGAAAAGGGGATTGAACCGCGCAACGACGGCGCGCTCGGAGAGCTCGCCCTACCAAGATTAGTCAATTGGGGTGGCGGTACTGGAAAGATCAACGGCCGCTTTTTGATTGGCCATGATTGTTGCGGGATCCAGCTCGGCGCGAAGGATTTTGACATTCTTCGGTGCCTTGATTCCTAAGCGGACTCGTTGTCCGTCAATCGAAACGACGATAATTTCGATTTCATCCGCGATCTTGACGGATTCCCCTGTTTTGCGCGATATCACGAGCATCCGCTCCTGTCCCTTTTAAAATTCGAAGATTTCCGCTTCGGAGTAGCGGGTGTCATTACGGATGATCACCTGGCGGGCATTTGCATTCGCCGTATTAATGACGATGGGAGCCCGCATATTGGCTTCGATGCGGAGTTTACTGGTTCGTTCAACTCGAAGAATGAAAAGGAGTGCACAGTCCTTGGCCTGGGGGGATCCGATTGCCACGAGATCGGCATCATCGACTTCAAACGTATAATCTTTGGCAAGAAAACTGGCTTCGATGACGGCAAACGCGAGTTTGTCATCTTCAAGACTACGGAGCCAACAAAAGGGTTTTTCCTCCGGCATCTGCGCCAAGACAAAGCGGTGATGTGAAGGAAACCCTGGAATACCCAAGGGGAATAGCAGCGTTTTATCCAGCAGCTCTTGCTGAATCTGTGATTGGTGGTCGTTTAGGTTGTTCATCGTACGTAATCGAGAAGACTGATATTAAGGATTCTCGCGCCGGATTGCAAGGCTGCTTGATAGTTGAACTGCGTTTTTTGCAATTCCGTGAGAGTCTCCGCCATATTTGCTTGTGTCAAAGTAGCGACCCGCTCCTTATGATTTTGTTCATTGACCTGGAGACGGGAGGCGTTGGTTTCCAGCGCCGCCAGTTTCGAAGCGGTTTTTCCGACTTGTGAGGAGATTAACTCTAACGATCTTCGAAGATCATCATTTTGAGTGGAGGTGATTGCCTGGCCGCTGTTGAGCTGGTTGAAGGCATTTCGAACGGCAGTGATAATATTGGTAGAACCATCCCAGAGAAAACCGGTATTCGCGGCTCCATTTCCAGCAACAATTCCGGTATCAAAGGTGTAGTTTTGATTGATCTCGACATTCGTGACATTGGTCGTGGCGGCCGGATTCAGCGCAAATGTGGCGGTCGTGGCGCCGGTAACCGGTTGAGCATTCTCGGTTCCTCCGAAAATGAAAAAACCATCCACCTTGGTATTGGCGGTGTCCGTGATCTGTTTAATAAGTTCTTCCATTTCCACGGCCATCGTTCTCAGATCGCTCGCATTGAAGAAATTATTCCCGCGCTGTCCCAGCTCATAAGCTCGGGCAGTCAAGGAGTGAAGCTGCGTCATTGCATAATGATTGCGCTCAAGGATGGCCTTCGCCTCGTCGGAAGCTTTGGTAAAACCGAGAATCTGAGAAAGATCTTCGGTCGCCGTTTGCGCAATGCTGAAATCGCCGGGATTATCGGAAGACTGCGTGAGTTTTAAACCTGTTGCGGACTGGGTTTGATACTTAAGCTGCTTCGTCTGAATGTAGTTGAGCTGATCCTTCAACTGCTCCGGAAAGAGATTACTGGTAACTCTCATAGAATGCCTCCTTGCATTTGACTAAATTAACCCTACCGCATCTTGCGAAAGGTTCAAGCGAAAAATGGTTTTCGGTCAAATTTTAAAAGACTGAAGCGTTTTTTTCGGTAAAACGCGAAAAGTCTTTGTTTTAATTTCCTTTTTGATGTTTTTAACCGACTTAACGTCCGGCGCCCATGCCGTTGACGATCGTCTTATACATTTCATCCGCCGTACTGACGAGACGTGCGGAGGCTTCGTAGGCGCGTTGGAAGCGAATCATGTTGCTCATTTCTTCGTCAATCGAGATTCCCGAAACGGCTTCACGTTGTTGCGAAAGTTGGTTCATGATGAGGGTTTGAGATTGGCTGTCCCGTTCCGCCTGCTGAACGACAAATCCGGATTGGGCCACCACGCTGCTGCGGTAAAATTCGGAAATGCTCTGAGAGGTCCATCCGGATCCAGCAGTGACTTGGGTATCCCTGAGTTGGCCCAAGGCGATCGCATTTTGCCCGTTCAACGGACTATTGTTTGCATTACTTGCGGCGATATCGCGAGGGTCGGAGAGATTCAAGTTGATCGTCGCGGCAACATTTCCGGCAGTCGAAGAGAAGAGATTTCCTGCGTTGGCATTATTATCGAGGTCGAACGCACCGGCATTATTTTGTAAGGCGTTGACTTGGCTGGCCAACGTGCTGGCGAAGAGTTCCAGACGTTCCCGCAACGTGTCGGCGGTCACGGCAGAGGTTCCCCCCGCAACGGAAGTGGTTCCAATGACGAAATTATCCGTATTAACCAGAGCCCCGATCTCTCCTCCTAAGCTGGTTGAAGCGGGAATCGTTGCCGTCGCAGAATTCGTCAGGGTTACCCGAAGGGGGGTTGTGCCAGGAGTTCCCGTCACGCCGACGGCTGCCGTGGTGGTTGCTGCGGCGCCGTTAATATCGACACCGGCGGCATCGGTTCCCAGGACCAGAAAGCCTGCGGCGGTTCCTCCCGTGGTGAGGGCGGTCCCCGAGGAGTCTGCAATTTTCACATCGATCATGCTGCTATTCGTTGCATTGGTCGAGGTGGTGATGCTGATTAATTTCGAAAGCTGTTCGATGGCTTCCTGACGTTGATCTCGCAAATCATTGGCGAGGAGTCCGCTGGAGGCTTCTGCTCGCATGATTTGATTGTTCAAGGAGGCGATCTGCTTCGTTGCAATATTAATATCCAAAGCGTCCGCAGTTCCTTCATTGAGAAGGTCGGTCTGGAGTTCGGTGAGGCGCGAGGAGACAGCGCGAATATCGGCGGCGAGGGAGCGAGCCCGTTCCAGAACCTGGGTCCGGTACTCAATGGAGGTCGGATCCGAGGAGAGGGTTTGAAAGGCTTCAAAAAATTGATTTAAATCATTTTGGATACCTGTTTGCGAAGAGGCTCCATTGACTCCACCGGTGGAATCCGTTTGAAGATTTTCACCGAGAGTGTCCTGAATCAGTGCGACGAGATCCCGTTTCTTGTCGTAAAAACCTTCGTTCGAAGTTTGCTTCACCATCTGTGCATCGAGCATGGCGCTGCGAAGGGATTCGATTTTATTGACGTAAGAACCGGTCCCTTGAGGGCCGACCATCAAATTGACGGTGATGTCCGTGAGGAGGTTGGCGCGTTGACGGGCCGCATTCGGTGTGTTGACGTTGGAAATGTTATGACCCGTCACTTCGATCGCCATCCGTTGAGCGATCAGGGAGCGTGCTCCCATTAAAAGCGTTCCGGGTAATCCAATGCCAGACATAGTGCCTCCTTAAACCTGTGCGTTCAGAAACGACCCACTGGTTTGATAGCCGATGGGGAGTGAGCCGAACTGGTTGTAGACCGGGGATTGGTCCTGTTTTCCGAGTACTTCCTGAAAGACCTCTTGCAGGAAGCGAAGTCCGTTTTCGAGGAGAAGATGGTTCTGAAGCGTGATCTCCTGAAGTTGTCGTAATTTTTCCAAGCAGGTCATTCCGATCTTGTTCCAAGGCTCGGGAATCGGTTGGGGGGAGGGCCAGACCCCTTGGAGAGTCTGCTCAATGGATTGAACCTTCTGCACCAGGATTTCAATGCGTGCGTTGATGACCGGAAATTGCGCCGTCTGACGTTTCAGAATGGCTTCCTGTTCTTCTTTCTGACAGCCCAAGAGTTCGTCGAGAGCCGTATTCAGGTCGTTCAAAGGGAGATAGCGTAGATCCGTTGTATTCATAGAGTGGTTCCCGGTAACGGTTTCAATCCTTCAGCCCCTGCTTGTTTTTCGGCAATATTGGCCGTTTTTTGATAGATTGTTTTACTAATTCCGAGCGATTGGCTTTTGGCGATCTGTTGGGAGAGGGCTTCTTGAAACATCCCCCCAAAGATTTCGCCACCGGTCGAGCCGGGAGTTCCGGGAAGGCCTTCCCCCATTCCTTTGAGAATATAGCCTGAGAAAACGGCTTCCATCGCTTGAGCGGCTTCCATCAGACGCTTTTGAGCGTAATTTTTGGGAACGATCGGAATGTTGGTGGTAAGCGAAGAGATATTGGGTGTGATTGGGTTCATTGTAGGATTAACTCCGCTTGAAGCGCGCCGGCTTGTTTCATCGATTGGAAAATGGACATCATATCGCGAGGGGTGACCCCAAGCGTGTTGAGGGCCGTGGCAACTTCTTGAATCGTTGGCATGTCGTCCAGTACAAGGAATCCAGGCTTGGTCTCGGTGACTTGAGTGGTCTGTTGATTGGTGATGGCCGTTTGCGCTCCAGGAGCGATATTGAGACTTCCTCCGGTTCCTCCGGCGGATCCCGGGGCTCCATTGGCGGCAACTCCGGCTTGACCGGTTCCGGGGATCATCACGACGCGTGTTCCGATCGGATTGGTGCTTCCAGGGGCGACCGGGAATTGATTTCCTTGGTCATCTTCAAAAATCGTATTTCCGTTCACGACGAGGGGAGTGGGAGCAGCGCCAAGGACTCCGGCCGCGGCCGCTGAATTTCCTCCATCACCTCCACGGCCACCTGCACCGGCTGTGACCCCAATGACATTTCCAGTGCCGGCATTCGGTTGAGAAACATTCTGGCTGTTCGTGATGGCAACCGTGAGATTTCCATGAGAAACCGCAACGCTGTCGATCCGGATTTTGGTATTCGCGACAATCGTTCCGGTCTTTTCATTGATCACAATGCGAGCGGCGACATCCGGACGGAAGATGACATTTTCGACTCGGGCGACGAATTCCATGAGGCGATCATCATTCTGGGCTTCCTTCGGAACAAAGATTCGGACCGTGCTGGAGCTCAGAGCCTGCGCAATCGGAGCCACTTGTTCGTTGATGGCATTCGCCAAGCGAACCGCCGAGGTGAAGTCATTTTCGCGAAGAACCACTTGCAGATAGCCATCTTGGAAAAGGTCGGTCGGAATTTCGCGTTCCACTAATGCGCCACTCGGAAGGAGTGCGACTGTGGGGTGGTTTTTTTGGAAAGTGGAACCGCCGGGTCCACCCGTTCCTGCAAGGAATCCGCCGGTGGCGATACTTCCTTGGGCAACCGCATAGACTTTTCCATCAGCACCGACGAGAGGCGTTTGAAGAAGCATCCCTCCTTGAAGCGCTTTTGCATCCGCGAGGGAAGAGATTGTGACATCGAGCTTCGATCCATTTCGGGAAAACGCGGGAATCTTGGCGGTAACCATGACAACGGCGGCGTTTTTCGGCTTGATTCCATTTTCATCAATCACGAGTCCAAAGCGTTTAATCATGTTTTGGATCGTTTGGCGAATCAAGCTGGCGTCGGAATCTCCCTGACCACTCAGCCCGACGACAAGACCTTGTCCGATCAATTGATTTTCGCGGGCTCCGAGAACCGTGGCGACATCCTTGACGCGACTTTGTGCGGCAAGCGGTGTGACTCCTGCGGCGAAGAGGAGGGCTAAAGCGAGTAATTTAAAAAGGGTTGATTGATTCATACATCCTCGTGAGGAAACCTTTTTTCTGGTCGCGGCTAAGCGTTCCACTTCCCTCTTGTTTAATTTGCAGATCGGAAACCTTGGTGGAAGAGATTGTATTGGCTGCAGAGAGGTCGTCGCGTCTGACAAGGCCGGTCATCACGAGTTTCATCGTTTCATCGGTGCTGGTAAAGCTGCGATGGGCTTGAACTCGAAGGACGTTGTTGGGGAGGGTGTCGACGACTCGCGCTTCAACCGTTGTGGTGAGCGTTTCGGAGTTATTGATGCTTCCGTCACCCGCATGACTTCGACTGCCGCCCCACTCAAAACTTGGAGGGAGATTGCGGTAACGGTATCCTTGGTGAGTTCCGTCCGTCATGTTATAAAAAAGGTGATCGATGGCATCTTGCATCGTATTTGCTTTCGTCGTCTTGGTCTGCTCTTTCAACTGAGTGGCAGTGCTGAGTTCGACGATAATCGTGACGAGGTCTCCGATGTTGCTCGCCAATGAATGGGCATACATCGACTGATTGTAGGAAGTGCGGCTTTCCCACACCGAGCCGACTTGGGCTTTTAGGAGCGAAGGGGATCCGATGAAAATCGAGAGGACCAGAATCAGTCGAAGGTTAGTTTGCATATTCAAGAGTCGTTTCATCGACCACACGCGCGAGGATCCGCTTTTTCGAGGTCGGGTTTTGAACGTTAATGAGAGTCCCGCGGGCACCATCCTCGAGTGCCACGGCTTCCATCGCAATTGAAACTCCCGAAGTGTGGTAGTGCAACATGACGTTGGTGCCACGTTTGACAACCATGCGTGCTTTGAAATCATTCATCGTCAGAACTTTTCCGGCAGCGAGCGAACGCGTGAGCGTCGCATCTGCGGGAAGCGTTGCAGAAAGGTAAAGTCCGGGAACTTGTTGCAGGATGTCGAGGCGTACGGGTTTGAAGTTGGTTTCGTTCACCCCTTCGCCCGAGGGAATGCTCCCCTTGCTTTGCCATACCGCCCGAATCCAGCTCCAGCGAATGCGAAAGGACTTCGTGATAATCGGCTCTCCATGAATTGAGATGCGGAGCGTTACCGAGTTCCAGGCGCTTTGAAGGACGGCATTTCCAAATTCGAGTTCCGTTTGAAACTCGGAGGCCGGAACACGAAACGGTTCGACTCCCGCGAATTCGGCGATTTCAACTTCACCTTCTTGTCCGGTCATTTTTCGAAGTTCTTTTACGCAGCTTGCACGGAGTTCTTGAATCGGAAGAATCCGAGCAGGCCGATAAACGCGGCAGTTGTTGGTGCCGCTCCATTGAAGGTCGGCTTCTTTCACGCGGCCTCGCAGAATTCGGGTGAGACTATCGCGAGTCCAATTTCGCTCTCCACCCAAGGACGGACTGTTGCCGAGTGAGATGGCGCGCAGATCGGAGGGGCCGTCTTCGATGGTCGAAACGAGATCTCCCAAGGTCAGCTGAGGAGAGTGTACTTCCGTGTAGGCTTTCAATTCGAGCGTGACGGCTCGAAGTGCCGTCAGGCTGAGTGGAAGGAACAAAACAATGAGGAAGAGGTGTTTCATTGGATTACCGTCGGAGATTATTGGCAATTCCCATCATTTCATCGGAGGCGGTGATCGCCTTCGAATTGATTTCGTACGCGCGTTGGGCCTGGATCATCCGGACCATTTCTTCAACCACACGAACGTTGGAGGTTTCCAAATAACCTTGAGCGAGCGTTCCCATTCCTTGATTGCCGGGAGTTAATCCGTCTTCTGCGGCTCCGGAACCGTCGGTGACGGAATACAAATTATTTCCAAGAGCCCGGAGTCCTTCCGGATTGGGAAAGTCGGTGAGGGTGATCGGTGAGAGACTTTGAACGGCTCCATTCAAAACGACCGATACGGTTCCATCGCTGCCGATGGTGATCTCCGTGGCCTTGGGATCGATTTGATCAACGCCAGAAAGTTTATACCCTTCGTTGGTGACGAGCTGCCCTTGGGAGTTCATCTTGAAGGCACCGTCGCGGGAGTAGGCGAAGTCACCGGAGGGAAGTTGAACCTTGAAAAAGCCTTTGCCTTGAATGGCGATATCCAGTTTGTTTCCGGTTTGTTGAAGATCGCCCTGAATGAGCGCGCGACTGGTGGCGACCGGTTTGGAACCGTAACCGACCTGAAGCCCGACCGCCGTGTTGGTTCCGTCGGCTAATTTACGGCCGGGAGTCCGTTCAGTTTCGTACATCAAATCTGAAAAATTGGTAATGGAACGTTTAAAGCCCGTCGTGTTGACGTTGGCCAAATTGTTGGCGATGACGTCAATGTTGAGCTGTTGGGCCTGCATTCCGCTGGCAGAGGACCAGAGTGCGCGAATCATAGAGAACCTCCCTGTTCTTTTAAAATGGTTGGGTTAAGATTAAGCTTTTTCTGATAATGTTCGGACGAGCCGGCCACTGGCTTCATCCTGCGCCTGTAACGCTTTTTGGTTTGCTTCGTAGACACGAAGGATGTTCATCATACTCACGGCCGAAGTCACCGTGTCGGTATTTCCCATTTCCAACGAGCCCTGAACCAATTCATCCCGAGAGGCCATCCCTGGCCGTACGTCGTCGGGATTTTTGGGGAGATATCTGCCGTTTCCGGCGTCTTCCAAGGTCGTCTCCGGGTGATCGAAGTAGGCAAGCCCCAATTTCCCGGCATCCGTGCCGTCGATTTTGATTGCCCCATCCGATTCGACCTTGAACTTGGAAGAAGATGCGACGGACAGGGGAGTTCCCCCGTCCGTCAGAAGTGCGTCACCATCCGTGGTGAGTACTCGGCCATCCGTGGCCCGGTAAAAGGATCCGTTGCGGGTGTAAAACTCATTTCCTTTTTCATCCTGAATCCGGAAAAAGCTCCCTCCTTGAACAGCAAAGTGAAGAGGATCCCCAGTTTGCGAGATGGGGCCTTGACGAAAATCGGACTGGACCTTGGTATGAATCGGGAAGTGCTTGGTGATGACTTCCGGAAGAAAGACTCCCTTTTTCTTGTTCTCCAACGAAGTGTTGGAGTTCACTTCAAGTCCGGCAAAGAGCTGGCGCGCGCCGGGAATATTCTGTCGGGCTAGATTGGAGGCGACGATCTGTTGACGTTCCAGATTCGCTTTCATTCCACTTGCGGCTTGGTAAAGACCTACGTTCACAGGTTCTACCCTGCAGACGCCATGCCAAAGTTAAAATAAATGATTAAAAAGGGATTTTTTACCTAAAGTATTTTCTAAAATCGTCCGATAACCGCCACGACTCTTCTGGTATTTCGATATTAGGGAAATATATTCCTAGTTCTTTTTGGAAAATAATACCACAATATACCCATTTAGTCCCAAAGTCGGTCCAAGGTATTCTGGATTGCGCCAACCATTAGATCAATCTCACCGGGTGTGATGACTAATGGAGGGGCGACGGCGATCAAATCCCGAATTCCACGAACGATAACCCCTTCTTGACGAGCTAGTTTCGCAGCTTTTAACCCCAGTGGCGCCGCAGGGTTTAGTCCGGCCCGGCCTTCTTTTGGAAGAAGTTCAATGGCAGCAATCAGGCCAAATCCACGAACTTCTCCGACGGCCGGGTGGCCCTTGAGGGTTTGAAGCTTTTCGAGGAAGTAAGGAGCGAGCTTGGTTTTGACGTTCGGAATGAGACCTTCTTTTTCAATCAACTCCACATTCGCCAGACCTGCGGCCGTGGCAGTCGGATGACCTGAATAGGTAAATCCGTGGGCAAAATAGCCATGGGTGATGAGATCGTCGGCAATCGGATCACTGACCATGACGGCACCTAACGGAATATAACCACTCGAAATTCCTTTCGCCAAACACATCAGATCGGGATCCAAGTCCCAGAGATTACTTGCAAACCAATCGCCCAGTCGTCCGAACCCGGTAATGACCTCATCGGCCACAAAGAGAATCTCCTGCTCGCGGCAGAGCTTTCGTAATCCCTTTAAATAGGAGAGAGGGGGGATAATCACTCCTCCGGCTCCCTGGATTGGCTCCACAAAAAAGGCTGCAATCGTTTTGGGATCCTCCTTTTCAATGAATTGAGCGGTCTCCTCCAGACACTTTTTCCCATAGTCCTCTGCGGAGAGGGAGGAGTTGGCTCCATAAGGATAAGGGGCGGGGGCGTGAAGAAATCCAGGGAGCGGGAGATCGAACGGTTGCTGACAATTCGGAAGACCGGTCAGGCTGGTTGAGGCGATTCCGACTCCATGATAAGCGTATTGGCGTGAAAGGAGTTTCGTCTTTCCGGATTTGCCACGAATCTTCAGGACACTGCGAATAATCTTCATCGCCGTCTCGTTGGCTTCGCTTCCCGAATTCGTGAAGATCGTGTGATTCAGATTTTTTGGAGCGAGCTGAGCCAGTTTTTCGGAGAGGAGAATGGAGGATTCGGTCGTTGTGTTAAAAAAGGACGGATAATAGACAACGGACTCCATTTGACGACGAACGGCGTCGATGATTTCTTTTCGCCCGTAGCCGACATTGACACACCAGAGACCGGCGAGACCATCGAGAAGCTTTCGTCCTTGTTCATCAAAAACGAAACACCCTTCAGCTTTCTCAATGAGATAAGTCCCTTGGGCGTGAAGGTCTTTGTGGTTCGTGAACGGGTGGAGGAGATGTTTTTGATCCAGGCTTTGTAACTGCTGAACGCGCTCTTTCTTCATTACAAAAAGTAATCCAAAATTCACAAGGATGCAAAAGAAACTAATTTTCTTTTAGACAAATCATGAGTCTGAATTATCTTACCCTTGGGTATGATCATCGGGGTTCCTAAAGAAATCAAGGCGCAGGAAAATCGGGTGGCGTTGCTCCCTTCCTCCGCTTATCTCCTCACCAAGCACGGGCATCGGGTCTTGGTTGAAAAAAATGCCGGGATCGGTTCTGGTTATCCGGATGAAGCTTATGTTGCTGCGGGTGCTGAGCTGGTTGATTCTCATGCGGGGGTACTTCGCGACGCGGAGTTGATTGTGAAAGTGAAGGAGCCGCTCGCCGAGGAAATTCCCCATCTTCATTCCGATCAGATTCTTTTTACCTACTTGCATCTGGCGGCGAATAAAGGATTGACTGAGAACCTGATTAAATCTGGGGTGACGGCGATTGCCTATGAGATGGTTCAAGTGAATCGTCGTCTGCCGCTGCTTGAGCCGATGAGTGAAATTGCCGGGCGAATGTCGGTGATTGTAGGTGCCTATTTTCTTGCCAAGCACTGTGGGGGAGAGGGAGTTCTTTTGGGGGGCGTTCCGGGAGTCCTGCCGGGGAAAGTCATGGTTCTTGGGGGCGGGACTTCCGGAGTGAACGCCGCACGCATGGCAACTGGTTTAGGGGCGGATGTGACAATTCTTGAGGTCGATGTGGAGCGGATGCGCTTCCTTGACATCACCATGCACTCCGCTCACACGCTTTATTCGAGTGAGGCTCATGTCATGGAGATGCTCCCGACGGTCGATCTCTTGATCGGAGCGGTTCTGGTTCCAGGAGCGAAGGCTCCGAAATTAGTGACTCGGGAAATGCTCAAGAAGATGCGTCCGGGAACGGTCGTCGTTGATATTGCGATTGATCAAGGAGGCTGTCTGGAAACGTCACGTCCGACGACTCACGAAAATCCGGTTTTTGTTGAAGAAGGGGTGACTCATTATTGTGTCGCCAACATGCCGGGGGCTTATGCACGTACGGCGACACAAGGGTTAACGAATGTGACTCATCGCTATGTCGAGTTGATTGCGGATCTGGGACTTGCCGCCGCTTGCAACAAAGAGCCATCCATTACGACGGGAATTAGTGTCATGAATGGAATGCTGACCTGTGGCGTCGTCGGTCAGGCTCACGGGATTCCGGCGGTGAGCGCAGATTCCTTATTGCGCGGCCGATAATCGGGTGACTTATAGTTTCCGGTTTGAAGCGAGAGTTATTTCAAGCTCTGATTTTTGAGATACAACATCCCTGCCGCTCCAAAAATCATCAAGTCTCTCATGATTGCCAGGGCGATCCCTTGAGGTGAGGCATCGCCACTCCCAAAGCATCCGCAATTCATTTGGAGTCCCCGCAGCCATCCTTGGATGAGAACGACGATGAAGATCAATGAAAGTCCGAGCACGGCAAGAAGCGCAGGCCGTTTGTTCCAGCCCGAAAGGAGCATGAGTCCAAGAATAATTTCAAAAGGGGGCAATCCCAACGCGAGGAGGTTGATCCCGAGTGGAGGAAGCATCTGAAAGCTGGCAATGCTTTCCGCAAACCCCCACGGATCTTGAGCTTTACTGATCCCCGCACTCAGAAAGATTCCTGCAAGAACGATTCGCAGCACTAAAAAGAGCCAACGGCTTTCAAAAAAACGGTTCATTCCTTTTCCACGGGTAATCCGGCTTTTTCCCACGCGGCAAAGCCGTCCTTAAACAAAAATACCCGAGTAAATCCCATCGAAACCAATTTTTTCTGAACGACCTCGCTGTCGGGACAATCGAGATCGGAGCAATAGATCGCGATCGGCTGATGTTTATCGGCTTCGAGCCGGACTTTTAAAATTTCAAAATTCTTTTCAAAATCATTTCTGGGGAGATTGTAGGCTCCCGGTACGTGGGCAAATTGATAAAAGAGTGCGGGCCTTGCATCTAAAATGAGGCTGTGGGATTCTTGGTGTGCTTTGAATTGTTCCAAGTTCAGGGCTGGAGCTGTCGGATGACTTTGATTTAGGGGTAAAGGAGAAGCGCGAAACGAGTTTCCCATCCATCCGACTCCCAAGGCAACCACCGCCACCAGCAGGAGAACCTTTAAGTCGTCTCGGAGCGTTTGGAGATTCATGCAAGCGTTAGGGTTTAACTTCAACTGGAACCGTGACGACTTTGGAATCATCCGTTTCAATGAGAACCTGGCTCCGAATGGTTGTTTTGGAATTGATTGGAAGAACGCGAATCGTGACGTGCTTTCCTGAATCTGACGTTTCCATGGTGGCAGTAAAGAGCGCACTGGAGGAGCGGACGCTTTTAATTTTGTAGGACTTTCCCTCGGGGACATTGGCTTTTAATGTTTTGGCTTTGAGCGGTTCATTGGAGTTCCAAGTCAAAAGCTTTGGATTTAAATCCAGGGTGGAGGCCGCCTCAATGGTCATCGTGAGTTGAATCATCGGCTGTTGGGGATGGTTCGTGCGAATGAGAATGGATTCTTTTTTGGTTCCTCGGAGTCCGGAGAGAATCACCGAGGAGCGGATTTCACCTTGGGTGCCGGGAGCGATTTCCTGATTTTTGAGCGGTTCGATTTCTAAACATCCGCAGGAGGGACTGATTTCCAAAATTTTGACTGGGCTCTTGCCTCTGTTTGTAAATGCGTAGACCGCCGCGATCTGATTTGTTCCGGCAACCGGGTGAAGTGAGAGCGCAGAGACGGGGAAATCCAAGTCAGCCCGGAGCGCGGGCGGCGAAATCATTCCGAGGAATAAAAGTGTTGCGATTTTTTTCATAATTTTTGAAAGATCGACGGGGACGCTAGGATTTGAGAACGCGGCGAGCAAGCTTTGATTTTTCGTCTAGTGTAGTCCACCAAGCAGATAGTATATTATATTCCCGCGCAGAGTTCGCCGAGTCCGCAGAGAAGGTTTTTTGTGAAAACCCTCAGCGGGCACTGCGCGAAAACGGCTTTCTTATTTTTTACGAGAACTCCGGGGCCTCCGCGCTCTCCGTGTGAGACAATCTTCATTCTGTTTGACGGACTACACTAGGGCCTATTCCCCATCTCAAATCTTCGATGTCAAAGAAGTGTAAGTAAATGTTTGATAGTGGCTAGGAAAGTGTCTGTTTCTCTGGGGTTGATTGCAGTAGAACGTCACGCGCGTGAAAGAAAATCTTCAAAAGGCTTGTGTTGTTTTTGGGGTGATCCTGATCGCTTGGGTGGGAGTGGCTTGGTATGGCAAGGATAAGTCCAATCTGTTTTCTGAAGTTTCGGGAGCTTCTGGCGCTTCTCCAACGACAACCTCGGTCCGTGCTTCTTCATCCATTTCATCAAAACCGGCGCTTCCAGCTCCGAAGCTTAATCCTATTTCAGTGAGTTCCTATGAAGCGGTTCATGGCAAAGAAGCTCACTCGGTGGTGGTGGTCAACAAGAAGCGAATGGAGCTGACGAGTAACATCGCCGGGGAATTCCCCCGAGTTCAAGTGAAGCCGAAAGAGACGATTCCGGTGCGAGTAACCTTTCCGGGGGGAGATCCGGGAGATTTTGTGATGATCGAGGCTAAAGATGGCGGGCATTTGGAAAATCGGAAGATTGTGAAGCCAACGGCCTTGGATGCGAAGCGCGGGGTTGATTTTGAATTTACAACAAATCAAGAAGAAGGCGTTTACCGGGTGCTGGTGCGCCGGGGATCGGATCAACGGTTGCTTGATTTCTGGGTGGGGGAACCGATTCCGGTTCGTCAATAGAAGAAGAGGGAAAAATGAGACTGAAACAATTTTTTGGAATGGTAATCGGTTTGATGGTTGGAATGGCTTCCTTGAGCGCGAGGCAGCCGTGTGGAAATCCAAATCAAAATGGAGTGGGAGGAAGGCCGGGATCTCCCCCCTGCCGTGCAGGCGTAAATCCGATGAACGCATATACGGGGAATGCCTTCCGTGAGATTACGGATCTGCAGGTTTATGGGAGTGTCGTTCCCTTGGAGTGGATCCGGTTTAATAACACAGATTCGGTGGGACATGCGTTTTTTAACACACCTAGCGGAACTAAAGGTTTTTATCCTGCGGGGAGACAAACTGTTTTTGATTATTTTGGTGGAGAAAACAAAGTGCCGGGCGAAACTAGGGATGATTCAAAGCATCCATTTAATAGGGAAAAAACGCGGTCTTATAAGGCCTGTCCAGTGACCTTAAAGAAACTTGCAGAATCTATAAAAAAACATTCTTCTGATGAATATCAGGCAGGAAATCGTGGCGCAAGGAATTGTGCTGGTTGGGCATGTGAACGTCTTAAGGATACTGGTTTCAATCCTCCAATGCCACCAGATACAAACCGTCTGCGTCCACACGATTTGCACCCATGAAAAAAATAACAATAATCGTTGCTTTGATTCTCCTTGTTGGTGGGGTGGGGTTTGTATGGTTGAAATTTTTAAACGATTTTTCTGAGAGTCCTATTGCTGAAGATGCAGATGAGGTACAGAATGAGACCTCTGCAAAAAGGGTACTTTTAAGTGAAGGTGATGGGATTTAAAAAA
>CAZKRU010000027.1:5739-49556 GCA_964555235.1 uncultured Verrucomicrobiota bacterium | reverse complement strand
GGGAGAACCGACACCGGAGTTCACGCTCTTGGGCAGGTTGTTTCGGTCATGGCTCCCCCGAAATACTCGGGCACAACGCTTTTGCGCGCCTTAAACGCCAACCTCCCCTTTACCATTCGTGTGCTCCAGGCAAAAATCTGTCGCGCCGAATTCCATGCGCGCTTTGACGCGCGCGCCAAAACCTACGAGTACCGGATCTATCCCCACCCAATCGTCTCTCCCTTTTTAATCAATCGCTGCTGGCAGGTCACCCGACCTTTGAATCTTCGTCTGATGCGGCAGGGGGCAAAAATCCTGACCGGGCGTCATGACTTTGCCGCCTTCGCCTCAAACCCCGGGTATCCGCTCAAGTCGACGACGCGAACTCTGTTCCGACTTCGTCTCATCGAATCGGATCCCTGTCTCCTGATTCAAGTCACTGCCAGCGGGTTTCTCTATCGAATGGTTCGCAATCTCACCGGGGCCTTGGTTCGAATCGGCGAAGGGCGACTCTCCCTGAAAGAGCTCCGGGAAATACTCAAAAACAAGAGTCGCTCCCTCGCTCCCCCCTCCGCTCCGGCTTACGGACTTTTCCTCAAGCAAGTCCACTACGGAAAGCCATACCCACCGCAAAGAGATTCCCAGCGTGAGATTGAAGAATGAGTTGACGTTTTTTATCTCGCAGACCGATGCAAGGAACGGTTAAAATCTCCTTCGATGGAAAGTCCTTCCGCCCCCCTCTCCGAATCGGTTCCCCTCTGGAAGTCGATCACGGTCCTCCTGATTGCCGGAATCACGATGATGCTCTGCCTTTCCTCCCGCGACGTGACGGAGATCAGCAAGGCGGGCGTCATCATGCAACTCCCCAATCGGATCGGAGATTACTGGGGCAACCATCAGGAGGTATCGCATGCCGAAAAAACCATTCTTCCCGAGGACACCGAATTTGCCCGTAAGCTTTATGAGTCCTCGGAAGGAGACCAGATTCTCTGCTCCATCGTTCTCAGTGGCGCTCAAAAACGGAGTATCCATCGTCCGGAAGTCTGTCTTCCCGGGCAGGGCTGGACCGTTCGATCGGCTGAAGTCATCTCCATTCCCCTCGACCATCACGCTCCTCTTCGTGCGATGAATCTGAGTCTGCAACGTCCCATTGAAAGTGGACCTCATCAAAAAAAAACGCTTTCCTCTTACTATCTTTACTGGTTTGTAGGTGAAAATCGAATGACGCCCCATCACTACGAACGCATCTTAAGCACGAGTTGGGACCGGGTGTTTCACAAAATCAATCATCGCTGGGCTTATGTCATTATCTCCTCCTGGGTGACGGAAGGGCTTCGCCCCCCTTATCACAACGCTTCCCAAACCTTGACCGCCATCAAAGAATTTATTCGTCTCGCCGCCCCCACCTTCCTTCAACCTGAACTCCTCAAAGCAACCGACCATGAATCCTGAACGCAAACACTCTATTCTTTGGGACAACACTCGAATTGGGATCGCCTATTTTATTCTCGGCTTTCTTGCGCTCCTCATTCCCTTTTCAGGAGTCAATGTCTCTCCCTTTTGGCCTGCGAGTGGTCTGGCGATCAGCGCCACCTTACTCTTGGGGTTCCGAGTCCTGCCGGGAATTTTTATCGCAACGTTTTGCATCTCGATCTTTCTTGCGCATACTCCCTGGCTTCCTTCCTTGGGAATTTCTGTCGGCAATACCCTGGAAGCAGCGATTGCCGCGTTCTTCCTCAAAAAAGTAATGCCGATCCATTTTTCGCTTCGACGAAACCGTGACCTGGTTTACTTCTTTGCGTTTGCAGGGGTGGTCGGCCCTGCCATCAGCGCCATCATTGGGGTCAGCAGCCTCACGACCTCAGGGATTATTCCGAGGGATCTTTTTTTTCATTCTCTTTTTGTTTGGTGGCTCGGCAATCTCAATGGAGGGATCCTCGTCGGCTCGTGGATCCTGATCCGAAAACAGACGTTCTACTGGACTCCCCTCAAACGTTTCGAAGCCTTTTCACTAATCCTCCTGCTCGCCATTACCATGCTCGGACTCTTTTATTGGAATCGAAATACCCACCACTATCACAATCAGATTGTCTTTCTGGCTCCCTTCCTGATTTGGACCGCACTCCGATTTGATCTCCGAGGCACCATTGAAATTTGCATTTATACCATCATTCTCTGCCTCGTGGGGGGACATTTCTTTACGGATCTGGATCCAAAGACCTACTACCATTTTCTGATTGAAACTCAAGGATTCGTGGGAGTCTTTAGTGCAGCAACGCTCATCCTCTCTTCGACCACCTGGCAATTGCGACGCTCAGAAGAATCGTGGCGTCAATCCCGCGAGATGCTGCAACAGGTCATGGATACGATCCCCCAATATATTTTCTGGAAGGACCGCCATTCCATTCTTCTCGGATGCAATCGCAATTTCGCACGGCTCAAAGGAGCTGCCACCCCTGAGGAATTGATTGGAAAGTCGCCCCACGAACTCAATCCAAACCCACAGGATGCAGATCGCTACTTGAAACATGATCATCAAGTCATTGAAACCGAGGTCGGAATTTTTCACCACATCGAGTCTCAAGACCTTCAAGATGGAACGATCGCCTGGCTCGACACCACCAAAGTTCCCTTGCGCGACAAAAACGGAGCCGTCGTTGGAATTCTCGGATGTATGCACGACATTTCCGAACACAAGCGCCTTTCGGATGCGCTTCAAACGAGTGAGGCCCAATACCGCTTTGTCGTCGATAGCATCAAAGAGGTCATCTTTCAGACGGATCTGAAGGGACGACTGACTTTCTTGAATGCCGCGTGGAAGACGAATTCCGAATGCTCGATTCAAGAGTCGCTCGGAAAGCACCTCGCTGATTTCTTTGCCGCAGAAGATCGCCCGGCAATTTACCAGCAGATGGACTCCATTCTGCTTCAAAAAAACTCCCGCTCCCATGGAGAGTTTCGCTTCCAATCCCCAGATGGGAAACTCCGTAATTTTGAAGTCGGAATCTCTCCAATCCGCGATCAGGATCAGAAGATCATCGGCCTTGCCGGGACTCTGGTGGACACCACCGAAAAACAATTTCTCGAAGAAGAACAGGCAAAGGCCGCGAGACTCGAATCCATTGGCGTGCTAGCAGGAGGGATCGCCCATGATTTTAACAATATCCTCACCGCCATCACGGGAAATCTCAGTTTGGCCCGATTGGAAGTCGAGTCAAATTCCCCACTCGAGCCGCTCCTCTCTAATGCAGAAGCCGCCTGCCAAAAGGCCCGGGAAATCGCCCGACAGCTTCTCACTTTTGCAAAAGGCGGAGAACCGATTAAAAAAATGGTCGACCTCAAAAAGCTGGTGACCGATACCACTAATTTCTCACTTCACGGTTCCAACATCATGCCGACCATCGAGATCGCACCGGGACTCTGGCCCGTCAAAGCGGATGAAGGACAAATTGCCCAGGTCATTAACAATCTTCTGATTAATGCGGCTCAAGCCATGCCTCAAGGCGGCGCGCTTCATCTGAAACTCACCAATTTGAGAGAGCTCGGTTTTTCAGATTTTCATTCGGATAAAACCCCCTTCGTTCGACTGAGCATTCAGGATCAGGGCGTTGGAATTCCAAGGGATCAAATTGAAAAAATATTTGATCCTTATTTTACCACTAAAAAAACAGGAACGGGCCTCGGCCTCGCAACCAGCTATTCCATCGTAAAACGTCATGGCGGACATATCCTCGTCACTTCTGAGATCGGTAAGGGAACTCTTTTTGAAATTTTCCTCCCCGCCTCTCCCCAATCAAAACCTGAAGAGAAAAAAACGGTGACACTTTCCCCCCTCAAAGCCGAGCGCATCCTTTCGATGGACGATGATCCGGCCATTCGTAAAATCTCTGAAAAGATCTTCACCAAACTCGGCTACTCCATTGATCTGGCTCCGGATGGCGCCACCGCTCTCGAATATTACCGAAAAGCCCTCGAGTCCGAACAACCGTATCGCTATGTCCTGTTAGATCTGACGATTCCCGGAGGGATGGGAGGACTGGAAACTCTTGAAAATCTGAAGCAGATGGATCCCAAAGTCTGTGCCATCGTTGTCAGTGGTTACTCCACCGATCCGGTAATGTCCGACTGCAAAAAATTTGGATTTACCGATGCCATGCCAAAGCCCTTTAACGTCAACGATATTCATGCCCTCTTCGAGCGTCTCACCCATCGCGCAAGCAACCCGACGGAATCCGTTTGATTTTCTCAATCCCAATGGTAGGAAGGGTTCAGGTTTCGGCCACAGGATGAAAAGACCTTCGCTGTACCTCATCGCAATGGGAGGATTAATTGCCATCACCTGGCTCCTTCTTCAGGCGTTGCATCAACCTCAACCGGAACGGATCATGAGCAAAGAAATCAAGGAAGTCGCAGTCGTAAAAACATCGGTCGGAACAATGGTCGTCGAATTTTGGCCCGAGGTCGCTCCGAAGACGGTTGAAAATTTTAAAACACTCTCCAAAAAAGGTTTCTATGATGGAACCGCGTTCCATCGGATTATCAAAGGGTTCATGATTCAGGGGGGAGATCCTCTGAGCAAGGATGAAAACAATTCACGAGTGGGAACCGGAGGCCCCGGACATATGATCAAGGCGGAATTCAATGATCGCCATCACGAGCGCGGCGTCCTCTCGATGGCACGTTCTTCGAACCCCGATTCCGCCGGCAGCCAGTTTTTTATTTGTCATGGAGATGCGGGCTTTCTCGACCGCCAGTATACCGGCTTTGGTAAGGTGATTAAAGGGGATGACGTTTTGGAAAAAATCGCCACCACTCCCACCGTCTCCGCCAATGGAGAAAACAGCAAACCGAAGATTCGGATCGTGGTCGAAAGCATCACGATTGTTCCCGCAGACAAGGCTCCTTAAATCCATTCCATGAATCCTCCGACAACGGAAACCCTGATCGGAATTGGCGTCGGCATCGGTCTGAGTGCCGCCTGCGGATTTCGGGTCTTCCTTCCCCTCCTGGCGCTAAGCATTGGCTCACGGTGGGGAGGGATTCCTCTCGCTTCGGGATTTGAATGGATTGCCACGTGGCCCGCTCTTATCGCACTGACAACGGCTACCGGATTGGAAATCGCCGCCTACTATCTCCCTTGGGTCGATAACCTGCTCGACACCATCACCACTCCGTCCGCCGTCATTGCCGGAACCGTTGTTTCTGCCTCCACCCTGACGAGCTTCTCTCCATTCTACCAATGGTCCTTCGCTCTGATTGCGGGAGGCGGTCTGGCGGGAATGATTCAGGGAGGAACCGTGTTGATGCGCGGTGCTTCCAGCGTTGCAACCGTCGGCCTCGGAAATTTTTTGGTGGCGACCCTCGAATGGATCGGAGCCCTGGTACTCAGCCTCTTTGCCCTATTACTCCCACTACTTTTATTGGGAGTCCTCGTTCTGGTCGCTCTGATTTTTCTGTGGCGAGCGATTCGGAAAAAAAGCGTTACCCCGCCATCTCCCCAATCTCTTCCATGATCGGTTCTACAATTCGTTGCGTCCAAGCATCGAGACGTGCCTCATCCCGCGCTTCAATGAGAAGTCGGATTTTGGGCTCGGTCCCCGAATAGCGGAGCATCACGCGACCTTTTCCTTCCAACTCGCGTTCCACTTCACCCAAAGCACGAACCACCTCGGGCATTTGAGCGATGGGGCGGCGTTCGCGAACCCGGAGATTCGTCAACCGTTGTGGATATTTTTTAAGCACCAACTTCAACTCGCTCAACGGTTTTTCGGTTTCCTGCATGATCCTCAAAATCTGAAGCGCGGTGATCAATCCGTCTCCCGTCGTTGCGTAATCACGAGCAATCACATGCCCTGACTGCTCGCCTCCCAAATTCAGCCCTTTTGCCATCATCTCTTCAATCACATACCGATCACCGACTTGGGTCCTCAGCACGGTTCCGCCTGCTTGAGTCAAACACTCGTCGAGGCCGTAATTACTCATCACCGTCGCCACCAGCGTTTTCGAAGCCAAACGCCCTTGCTTTAAAAAGTCGAGCGCCAGTATTGCCAGAATCTCGTCCCCATCCACAATCTCCCCATTTTCATCGCAACAAATCAAGCGGTCCGCATCGCCATCGTGAGAAATTCCAATTTGAGCACCCTGCTTTTTAACCGCTTTCTGAATCACCTCGGGATGGGTACTCCCGCAATGATGATTGATATTCAACCCATTCGGCTCGTGATGCATCACCAACAATTTCGCCCCCAACTCGGTCAAAACCTCCGGTGTCGTCTTGTAAGCCGCACCATTCGCGCAATCGACCACGATCTTCACTCCAAAAAGATTCAGGCCTGAAGGAAAACTTGCCTTCGCCATTTCCGCATAACGAGCATCTGCCTTCTCGATTCGAGTCGCACGACCAATCTCCGAACCCGAGGGACGCAATAAATCCAATTCTTCGGAAAAGAGTAATTTTTCGATCCGCTGCTCCAGCGCATCTTCGCACTTGTAGCCATTCCCTTGAAAAATTTTAATTCCGTTATCCTCGAACGGATTATGCGAAGCACTGATGACCACCCCCGCCGCCGCACGTAACGTCCGAGTCAAATGCGCCACCGCCGGGGTCGGAAGCGGCCCGAGTAACGCCACATCCACTCCCATGGAAATAATTCCCGCCGCAATCGCACTCTCGAGCATATAGCCTGAGAGCCGTGTATCCTTTCCAATCACCACTTGGGGATGAGGATGACCCTCTTTAAAAACATGCGCCACCGCGCGTCCCAACTTGAGCGCAACCTCGGCTGTAACCGGGTGTTGATTCGCCACGCCGCGAATTCCATCCGTTCCAAAAATTGAATTCTTCATGGGAGCGTCGACGGAGTCTTGAGAATCGTTCCGGTCAGAATTTGATCCATGGTTCCCGGTTGCATTGCCTCCTTGAGAATAATCCAAAGAACGCAAGCGGCCAAAAAAGAGCCGATTTTTGCCGGCCAATTATCGAGAATTCGTTGTTTCCAGTTCATAGTTTTAAGATTTTAACAGTTCCGTCAACCGAGCGCGCAGTTGATCTGCCGTCAAAGGACGCTCCAAGGTACGATCACAGGCCAGAGAAAAAATTCCGGTCTCCTCCGACAAGACCACCACCACGGCATCCGTCGTCTCACTTAATCCCAACGCGGCCCGATGTCGCAACCCGAGGGTCCGCTGCAACCCTTCCTGTTCGGTTAACGGAAAAACCGCCGCAGCCGCAACGATCCTTCCCCCCTGAATCAAGACTCCACCATCATGAAGTGGCGTCTTCGGATAAAAAATGGTTTCAAGCAAATCAGCGGTTACCAGGGCATCTAACTGCGTTCCCGTTTCGCGACCCGGAAGATAGGCCTCCTCACGCTCCAGCGCAACCAAGGCTCCGAGGTGATCCCGTTGAAGCGACTCCAGCGCATTCACCACCGCCTCAATCACTTCGGTCTGTTGACGTGACGAAGAGAGATAGTTCCGCCCTCCAAGCTCTGCCAAAAATCGACGCAACTCCGGTTGAAATAAAATCACCATCGCCAACGCAAAAAATGCAGAAAAATAACGAAGGATTGCGGTGATGAAGCTCAGATTGAGAAGAATCGAAAGCAACGAAAGCCCCAGAATGAGAATCACCAAACCGGTCAAAACCTTTGCGCCACTTGTTCCTCGAAAAAGTTTCCACGTCTGATAAAGGGCAACGGTCAGAATTCCGATTTCGATAATCCATGACCAGCGATGCAGGGAGTGGAGCCACTCAGTCATGCTCCCATTCCTTTCAATCTCTCCACAACGCGGGACGCCGCCACAGCAGGAGCGACTTCATGAACCCGCCAGAGAGACGCACCCCGGAGCGCCGCCGCCACTTGAGCCGCTCCCGACGCGGCATCCAAATCGGTCGCTCCCGACACATGACGAAGAAATGACTTTCGAGAGAGTCCAACAAGAAGCGGCCGCCCTAGCGAGAGATAACGATTCATTGAATGAAGGAGCTGCCAGTTCTGTTCCATAGTTTTTCCAAATCCGATCCCTACATCGCATACCATGCGCTCGCGAGAAAGACCAGCCCTCTCTGCTTCACCCATTCTCCGCTCCAAATATCCGTAGACTTCCTCCACCACGTTTTTGTACTTCGGTTGTTGCTGCATCGTCGCCGGACGCCCCTGACAATGCGTTAAAACGTATCCGGCCCGCATCTCCGCCACCACGGACCAAAGTTGCGGATCCCACTCGCCTCCACTGATATCGTTCACCACCGAAGCGCCTGCCTTGATTGCCTGACGCGCCACTTCCGCTTTCGACGTATCAATCGAAAGGGGAATGGAGACCTGACTGCGGAGCGCTTCAAAAACCGGGATCACCCGCCGTAATTCCTCCTCAATCTCCACCGGTTCCGCTCCAGGCCGAGTCGATTCCCCTCCGATATCCAGAAGATCCACCCCCTCTTTCACCATGCGCATCGCACACGCCACCGCCGCAATCGGAGACAAATAACGCCCTCCGTCGGAAAATGAATCCGGTGTCACATTAAGAATCCCCATCACCAAGGGGCGATGTTGAATCTGTAGCGACTTCTCGTGTGCCAAAAACCACTCCATCCCTGAATCTAAAGCAGAGGAACGGAAAGTGGACAACCCAAATCCGGGAAGATCTTGCAATTTTAAAAGAGTCCGATATATCTCAAACTCCTTTTTTTAGCCAGTGTAGCTCAGTGGTAGAGCAGAGGACTCATAAGCCTTTGGTCGGCGGTTCAAATCCGCCCTCTGGCAATCTCTTTTAAACCTGATTTTCAGAGGTAAAATAGAGAGAAAATCGAACAAAATTCATTTCACAGTTTTAGACGGATTTTAACGCTTAATAGCACTTTTTTACTGACAGTTTACTGACAGTGTGTTATTGTCCAAATCATGAAACCGTTTTACTCCGATGATCGGGACCGTTGGATGATTGATATTTTACCCAAGTATTCTCCTACTGGTAAGAAAAAAAGACTGAGCTTCAAAAACAAAGTAGATGCCGCCGAAGAATCAAGCCGACTCATCAGGCAAAAGAAGACCGCAGAGGCCGGCATTCCAATTCTCTCCTCCTCCGACACCGCCCGTATCCATGCACTTCTCGCCAAGGTTGGCGGCAATATCGACAACTTGGAAACGCTCGCACTGAACACCCCATTGAAGGTGACAAAAACCGTGGAAGAGGCTGTCACGAGCTTTTTGGCTGAGAAGAAATTTAAGAAGGTGTCCAATTCTCAATACAAAAATCTCAAAAGCAAACTCAGTCATTTTCGGAAAGCTTTTAAAGCTCGCCCGATTCACTCCATTTCGGTCGATGAATTTTCAACATGGTTTCAAGAACTCAAAGGGCAGGACCACGCAGGCAAGGCTAGAGAATTGACTGACACCACCAAAGGGAACATCCATCGCGCCATTTCTCAATTCGTTGATTTCTGTGTGCAACGTGAATGGATCACCAAGAATTTCATGAAGTCAGTCGTCAAACCGCGTTCCAATGATCCCAAGAAGGGCGTGCTGACGCCTGAACAGATTCAAGCAATGATCGACGCGGCGGAAGGTGAAGAGCTTGCCATCATCGCTCTAGGCGCTTATGCCGGACTCCGTACCGCTGAAATCTGCGGCAACGAAGACCATGGTGGCATGAAATGGGAATGGATCGACTTCGAGCGGGGGGAGATTTTGGTTCCCAAGGAAGTCACCAAGAAGCGCAAAGAGCGCATCGTTCCGATGAATGACGCGTTCAGGGAAATCATTAAAAAGGCCGGAATCAAAAAGACTGGTCCAGTCGTCTCTCTTTCAGACCGCCGCACCCGCGCCATGCGGGAGAAATTCACAAAGGCCGCCAAGCTCAAGGTGTGGATTGATAATTGTTTCCGCCACTCGTTCGCATCCTACTACCTCGCATTGAATGAAAACGCGGCAACGCTGTCACTTTGGATCGGCCACAAAGATGCCGACACGACGCACCGGTTTTATGCGCGATTAGTGCGGAAGGATATGGCCAAGGAATATGATGCGGTCAGGCCGAAAATTGATTCAAAATAGGAGCAATATGGATAACACTGGCATGGTGGATTTTATCGGGGGCGAGTGGCTCAATCGAATTGTAAAAATTAATGGAAATCAAAAAATTGGCGAAGTGGTTGGACAAGACTCACCATCTCTAAGAGTGGGATCGCAAAAACACATCGTTTATACCGAAAAAGGTCCGGAACTTATTATAGAATTTAAAGACGGCACGAAAGAAACGCATTGGGCTTCCGACTGCACGGAAGTAATTGGTCAGGATTTGAATCAATACTTTTTCCAAAAACGCACTATCGAATGAACATAATTCGGCGTAAAAGGCGATTCCACCACCGTTTAAACCAGTGCATTTTGTGAACGGTTTTGATGCACGGAAGCTTTTGAAAGGACCGCTTGGAATAGGTTCTCATTTGAGCGCGAGGAATTGAGATTTTGAGATTCTGCTTGAAACAGTGGCATCCAAATTTGTCGTGTCCAACGACATCAATTTGTCCGACTCTCCAGAGGTCAACCCTGAAACACCCGTCTCAGCGATGTAAACTTTCCCAGATCCGTAAGAGATTCCATATCCCCCGGAGGACGGAAACAAAACCCAGTCGGTTCCATCGCTCCTGTAAAGGCGAAAATCTGAATCGGTAAAATGAAGTTGCTGGCTGGAAATGTTATCTATTTTCAGATCAACAACCGCCGGATCAATCACCGCGTTCGCCGCGTCCTCCAAAACGATTGCTCGGAAGAAATCCCGGATACCGTCTTCGGTCGTCACAGCGTAATAAAACCATGCAACAAGACGCGATTTTGTTGTTTCGCCATCCGCATCGTCTGCATCCACTTCAATACTTCCCACGTCCAAATCGAACTCTGTCACCGTTGATCCATCGATCCCCATTGTCGTGTAAGCTGGTAAAGCCTCTTGAGAGGCGAGAATGTTCCACCCAGTCGCGCTTGCGATTGTGTTGCTAGTAAATTGCTGATAAGCATCCGTTCCATCTTGAAAGGTAAGCCTCACGCGAACCGTGTCTCCGTCCGTAAATTCAACACCGTCATCATAAGAAAGCGTCCATGAAGTCCCGGAAATAATCTCGTTCGCGATTTCTGTCGCTGTCGTTACGTTAAAAACTTGTATCCGAGAGCCATCAATGATTGACGTAACCGCTGCTTCTGACTGTGGTTGAGCAAAGACGACGGTTGCTCCAGCGGAAGTGTAGTCGGGAACTGTCTGACCTAAAGCTAGGTTGATCGTAACGGTTCCGCTGGCTGCGGTGACATTGATCTCCGTGGTGTACCCGGTAAAAGTGCAATCGCTTAAATCAAAAGTACCCGCTGCCGCAATGCGAATGGCGTAGGTTTCCGCACCCTTAATAAAAGCGCAAAGAGTTACCTCCGCTCCGTCTGCAAGATCCAAAGCGTAAGTAGTCGATGCACTTCCCGAGAAAGAGCATGAAGTGAACGTCGCTGCTTTACCGTCAATCGTGCCGCATCCCGAGAATGTCATAGACGAACAGTCAATGCCTGTTTTCCAAGTCACAAGCCACGGACCTTTTAAAACACAACCGCTAAACGCATACGTAGCAGACGTAGAAGCTGACGAATCGATCTCAAAGTCTTGGGAAGTATTGCACGACAACAAGCACCCGCTCAATATGACAGTATCAGAAGCCCCCGTTTTAATCAGGATACCGATCGCATTATTGTCAACCCGCCATGTCCAACGGTTAGCCGATAAGTTGTAATAAAGTGGAGTCTCTACGGATTGCCCTGTAGCTTTAAAATAAGTTGCCGTCGTTCCGCCGTCTCCAATCTGGACGCCAAGAGTTGCAAGCACCTGACCTGTTCCTTGAATTGCAAATCGTTGGAGTCCTCCCCCCCACGAACCCGCACGTCCTGCGACACCAATAAAAGAAACCGGAGACGCCGCAGAGCCCCCAACGGAAACGACCCCATATTTTGTAGCTGCCGTGATTGTTTTAAAAGAAACCGTTAAATTTCCGCTGGCCGCTATTCGATGATAGACGATGCCCATGCTTTTTAAGGCCGTATAATCCATCGTCCCGCTCGAAGCGTAGGCCGTGTCAGTCGATGGGTTGTGCGTAAATACGTAAGCGACCGCCGATTTGAGTGAGGGCTTCCGAGTTGTTATCTGAAAAACTTCATAGTTTCCCGAATTGTCCACGTAATAAACGAATACACCCTTTGTACCGAGCGACGTGGCTCCTACCGCTGAAAGATGCCAACTAAACGAGATCAATTTGTTATCAATGTTTGCGGTTCCTGATAGCGTAAACTGACCGCCGCCCCAAACCGGACCCGCAACCGTTGTCCCGAAAGTCGTGAAACGATCATAGCCGTTTGTGATCTCTCCGTTGATGGATGTCTGAACATTTAACGAGATCGACGTGTCCATGTTGATTGAATCGAAAGTCGTTATATTTGTATTCGGCG
Source organism: uncultured Verrucomicrobiota bacterium (assembly GCA_964555235.1). Taxonomy (GTDB): domain Bacteria; phylum Verrucomicrobiota; class Verrucomicrobiia; order Methylacidiphilales; family CAMAQI01; genus CAZKRU01. Next base: position 37,098 of record CAZKRU010000027.1, on the reverse strand, counting down.
CCACGTACGTTCCGAAATAACTAGGCGATACAGAGCCGCCAAAATAATCAAGAACTTCCGGGCCACTTGACGCAACCATCGGTCCTAATGATCCTCCGGAAATGTTTCGGATCGCAAGGACCCAATCATTTCCTCCCTCCGTTGCGATTTCGTGAGTCATCGTGATTGTCGGAACAGATCCCGCAGTTCCCAGATAACGAGCCCCAACCGCGCCCGTACTTGAAACCGACGGCGTGACAGTGGTTGCAGGCTGTCCGCCAACGTAGAGAAGATCATACTGATGAAGCGGATGAGAGTATGCTGTGCCGTCAGCGTTATGCCCGTAAAGTAAAAGACAGTTATTCGTCGAAGTCGTAAGTGCTGGAGTCGATCGAGTGTTTACGTTGTTCCAATCTCCGCGAGTTGAAATCCCATCAATCGGTGTGGTCGTGTCGGCATCTTTAATCACCATAACAATCGCGCCCCACTCGTCATTTGCTCCCGCGAATGTGGGGTCTGTCTCGGAGGAAGAAGCTGCCAGCTTTGAGAAAAAACCACCACGACTTGAACCAGAGGACGCAAAAGTCCCGTGCTTATTCCATCCGCTCGTTGCCGTCGTAATATCTGTTCCCCCGCCGTCTTGGAACACGTAGATAACCAATAAATCATTGGCTACATGAGACTGCAACGATGGCGTATATGACGCATTTGCATCGAAAAGCGTTTGCTCCGTTGTTGAGGAAATGTATGCCATTTTAAGTGTAAGTTAAAGCTGCTCTATTTGTCCAAATCTGACTAAATGCCGCGCTCGCGGCCCACTTGATTGATGTTGGATTCGTGAAGTCGATCTTTCGGATTCTCCACAATGCGGAGCCTTCCGCCGTTCCAATGACTGCCTCGCCGATATACGTCACGGTTGCGGACGCTTCGTCGATTCGTTTTGAAATTGCTCCCTCGAAAGTCGAAACCTCGTCAACGTCAGAATCAAGGTCGGCCTGTTGAACAGGAACCGGATTGCCGACATCGTTGGAAATCTCAACCGAAGTATTAACAATCGTTGCTTCTACCGTGATATTTTCCGCAATATCAACCGGGAGCTTTCCATTAACAAAAGAAAGAACGTTTCCAGCTTCATCCCGAAGCGTAACGTCCTGCATTTTAATGCGTCCCGCTGTTGTTTCGGTAGGCATATTACCTTAAACCCTGATTGCGCTTCGAATATCGCGAGCGCTGCGACGAGTCTTTTTCCACACGCCATCCCCGTCATTCTGAGATCCAGCATCATCCGATGAGGTGTTGCCCTCGACGAGCTTGATAAATCCGTTTGACTCGTTCTCGATTAAAATTCCAATATGGGACCAGCTGAAAACGATAATATCGCCAGCGATCAATTGCTGATCGGGTGGCTTGATGAGCTTCACTCCGAAGGAAGATTGTCCACGCGCCCAATCCTCAAAGACAAATGCAGCCGCGGTTGTTGGTCTTCGGAAATTAAAAGGCGTGGTAACTGCCGCATTTTTGAAAAGCCAACAAATGAATGCGGCGCACCATGGCCATGAACCCGGAACTTCCTCAGTGGCCGCTTGATACTCACGAATACGAGTCCCGCCATTCTTGCCCACTTCCTTCGTTCCAACTTCACCAAGGGCAAGCCTGATGAGTTCTTTGGCGAGCTTAGATGGCTGCGGAGAGTTTGCCTTACAGTAGGTATCAAATCCGGCCTGAGTCTTCGGACCCCAAACACCATCAAGCTTCCCGCCATAGAGCCCCTGCTCATGGAGAGCCAACTGGATCAACTGGATTTCAGCGTAGCGAGAGTTCAAAAGACCTCCTTGGCGTCAAATCCGGATTTGTGCCATCGGATCATGGTTAGGAATTTGACCATGTGCTCCGGATCCATTAGGTCACCTTGTACGCCGTCACGATTTCGAATAGCAGGAACGAATCGGCCCCCGTAAATTTCGACAAGAACGTCATAAGCTTGAAGTTTTTTCGGCGTCAACCTGAACCGCCCATCGACCATTTCGATGATTCCGCTATTCTGGTCCTTGCCATCAAAACTCGCCTGATTTGGAAGGGGAACCGCCTTGGGAATGACCGTAGTGGCGCATCCTAAAAGCAGGACCAAGACGAAACTAATCGCCAGCCATTTTGCGTATTTCATCAAGTTCTCCAGTCTTCGAGGCTTTCGCTACTGCCTCCGTTGCCTGATCCTTCAACTTCGCGTCGCGGGCTGCTTCGGCGTTTACGCGAATCTCTGGCGCGTTGATCCGGGCTTCTTTCTCTCTTTGCCACCCGCACCAACTGCCGATCATATTGACGACGGCCAAAACCCATGTCACTTGGCCTGCCCTGCCACGTTTTCAAAGCCTTGCGCCATCTGTTCTACAGCTTCCGCCATCGCTTTCGGATCGCCTTTTAATTGAGCGTAGTACCCGGCATAAAGGGAGGAGGCGGAAGTGGAGAAATCCGACCAGTGTGCTTTTTCGGGAAGCCAAATCTTCAATACATCCTCCACCGCATCCTTCGTGATCTCTCCGCCGGATAGTGTGCGAACGGCTTTCGCTGCGGCGTAAATCTCGTTTGCCTTTGCGATTCGATCCTCTGGACTGACGGCTTTCTGGAGTACAGCGGAGGCGATCAATTCGGAAGCGGGCTTCAGATAGGGAATGCCCTCTTGCCATTGGAAGCTCGCGCAACCAGACAGTCCAAAGATAACCAGACTTGCAACGAGCATCATCCGAATTAGAGGGGATATTGCTGGAGGATCTTTTGGACCTTCGTATTCTGGGGGAATCGGGCTTTGTTTTAAATACAGAAACGCTCCAAGCATTCCGTTAATCACAAAAGTCACCGCTGCCAATTCGATAAAATTCAATAACTGGTTTCCCAAATTAAACTTGTCTGGAGCGATAAGGTTTACACTGAAGCAAGCCGTTACCGCGCTCGATCCACCGCTTATTACCGCTGCAATCAATCCGTATAGCCAATGTCTCATGGTCGTTGCCCTTTCATTTCAGATTTGATCCAATTCAAATCGCTTTTAATGACTTCCGTGCTTGTCTCTACTTTTGAGAGCGTGTCTTTAATCAATTTATGTTCCTGCTCCAGTGTCGTGATTCGACGCTCTTGACTCGCGGAAGCGTTTGTCGTTCCGCCATAGGAAAAAGCGAGCCACGCAACCCAAGCGAGAAGTAGCGGCATCATTTTTGCCATTGCCGTCCATCCGATCTCATGAATGCGAGCGAGCATCGAACGATTGTCCGCCTGATCTCCTTCTCGGCGTCCACTAGGGCTCATTGTTCCATCCCTATGCAATGCAGCGTGTATCCCTGCATGATCGTTTTGAATTGCGCGTAAGTTATGACGTGCTTCACTTTTTTTTGATCCCAAATCGTAACCTCAGTTTCATTTGAAGGAGCGAGATTTTTGAGGCCGGTCATGATGACCGCGAACCGCGTTTGAGCGTATTCGGAGACGGAGAGTTTGAAATCCATTCCCGTGTCGTAACCAGCGGACAGAGCGGAATCGTAAGCCGCTTTTTTGACATCATCAACCGCTTTATCGTTTACAATGTCCTGCCACGCCGACTCAAGTTCTGCCTCTTTCGGTTTAGGTGAGGAGTCAAGCCATTCAAGACCGGAATAGCTTTCACCTCGCATGACGTATTTTTTATCGGAAAACTTTTTCTCAAGCGTCATGTGAATGTTCATGGCAGTATCTCCCTGACTCGGATATAGGTATCCAAAAGACCATCATGGCGAGCCCCTGAATCTCGTTGATTGATGTAAATCGTTCCTGAGTTGATTCCAACTCGAAGCTTATAAGTTCTTGCAGATGTCGATCCCGCAGAAATCGTAAAGCTCTTTGTCGCATGAGCGACGTACGAAGTACCGCTGTTTGAGAGACCCATCGAATCAATGGCATCCGCAGTTGAATCAACGAACATAGCGGCATACGCCTTCCCAGCGGTATCCGCAGCAAACGTAACTCCATATTCTATTTCCAGTGTGGATGAAGCGTCGGTCGGCGTGATGCTCACTGTTACGATTTCAGTACCTTCGGTGTTCTGCGGAGCCGTGTTGTCGTCAGGAATACTGGACGTTGTTGATGTTGGGGTGTTGTCTGATCCGGAGACCACCTGCGCCAACTTTCCGCTAGATCCGCTCGCCGCAAGAGTGCCGGAAAGCTGGAAATTCGTACCATCATAAACCAAATGAGCAATCGCATTGGCAGGAAGATCGCCCGCCGATAAAGCCGATCCATTCTTTTGAATCGTCTTCGCTCCAAGCGAATTAAGATTGATCGTTGATGCGCCAGTGTTGACGTTTCCAATCTTCAACTTAACCGTCATTCCTGTGGTGTAGGACGTAGGCGCAGGGGAAAGCGTCGCCGTGTAGGTATCCGTTCCGCTTGTTGTCGCATATTGCGGAGCATCGTAAATTTGAGCTTCCGTTAAGCCCCCCGCCGCAGACATTTCGACCCATTTACCCGCAGCCAAATCTGTCGCGAAAGTTCCCGAGGTATGCGCTTGACCAGAGGGACACCGATAAAGCTTGTTCGACTCGTAAACGCTATTCCCAACGACATAGTCCGTGGCGGTTAGCCATAGAGGAATGGGATAGGTTGCAGCAAGTGCCGCGCTTACCGCCGCCGCCGCTTGCGCTGTCTCTGCGTTCGTTTCCGCAGTTTCCGCGTTCGTCTCTGCCGTCTCAGCGTTTGTTTCAGCGGTCTCTGCCGCCGCTTGTGCTGCCTCCGCTGCCGCCTGAGCCGCTTCTGCCGCTGCCTGAGCCGCCTCAGCATTTGTCTCCGCTGTCTCGGCGTTCGCTTCTGCCGTCTCGGCGTTATTCTCAGAAACAAGAGCCGCCGCCGCACTCGCCGCTGCTGCTGCCGTGCTGGTTGCCGCATCAAAAACAAGAACTAAGTTATCCGTTCCAACATCTGCCGCGACGCTCGCTCCGGAGGTGTACTCAGTGGGAACGAAATAAACGTTTTTATTGACGGAATTCGTTACAATGTCCCGTGCGTTGTAGAGGGTTCCCGTGACCCAATCTCCACGATAAGTTCCAAGCTCTTGGGTAACGATGAAATTGCCATCTTCGTCAAATGACATGAGCTTGTTAGCTCGGGCGGCGGCCGTTGGAAGTTCTGCAACGTATCCGCTCGGTTCGGAAGCTCGATAGCGAATTGCACGATCCGCTTGTCCACCAGTCGCGCCAAGTTGCTGAATCGCCATCATGATCTTGTCGAGAGCTTTGGTAAGCTCCAAGACAGGCACGCCAGCCGCACCTAAAAGAGAAAGTAATTGCGTGTATGGAACGACGCGCTCAATTGTCCAAATCTTAGTGGCAGATGGAGCCGAAACCGCTGTAACATTTCCCCCGCTTGGCTCACCAATACCTGAAACCGTGTAATGCGTGGTCAGCGTTTTGACGGTATCCACGCCCGTCACCGTGTCAGTTTCCGTGACCTTGATATGAGTCTGATCGAGGACATAAAAAGGGTACGCAAAAACCGTCGTAACTCCATTGCCCTCGTAGGGGATTTTATAAGTGGTTCCTTGGAGTGGCATAGTGTTAGTTTCTATCAGTAAACTTTGTTTGTATCAACAAACTTTTTGTTCAAATTATTTCGTTGCGGCGTCCTCAATAAGATTGCCTAATTTTCCCGCGTACTGATTCGGGGAAAACTTGAAGCCGCGCCCTTCCTCTCGGCGCATTCTTGATTCCATTCTCTGGAGATAACCCGGATTGGCCGCCTCCTGCAGTGAGTAAAGGATTCCATAATCAATCGCCCACTTCGTATAAAATAAATTGAGAAACGGCGTGTGTGAGGTGCCAAGTTTCAGGAGGTCACCAGTCACGTCTTTGCCTTCCATCACCTTGGCTCGCAGACTGAAAAGCTGATCAGCACTTCCAGCTGACGGCCCAAGAAGATTAACCAACTGGCTTCTCCCGAATCCCGCCTGAGCAAATAAAACATCCCCATAGATACCTGCCCCGCCGCCTTGGATAAACGCCGCTGTCCATGCCTTAGGGTCGGCAGGATCACGTTGCTCTTTTCCTTTGATGAAATCCTTGGTTGCCATCGACACATATCCGAGAATCGTCGTTGTCGCAATCAGGTTGGTCATTCCACGAAAGGCATCCATGCCACCGCGAGACGCTTCACGTCCAATACTCTTGGTTAGGTAGGTGACAGGAAAAGCTTTAAACTGGCTCATCAACCGAACAGCGGATCCAACGAGAGAGCCGGATTGCGTTCCAAAATTCAGAATCGCACGCTCACGAGCGCCAGGGGTCAACACCATCTCATCCGCTGAATCGACATAGAACGTGCGAAATTTCGTTTCGAGTTCATCCATGAGGCGAGCGCGTGAAAACTCGGTAGCCGCCACACCACGATCTTTCAGGATACCATCGAGCGTTTGAGTGGGAGCCGACCGGATACCGTCGGGGGCTAGGAAGATTTTTCCGTCAATCTCCGTTGCACTTTTGCGCCATGCCTCCCAAAGTGTTTTGTCGATTCCATACTGGTTGAACGTCCGCGCTCGGGCTGCATCGGAAATCACTTCATCAAAAGACTTGGAGGCAAGCTGCCCCATGTCCGCGCCCAGCGTGTAAATCACTCCGGACTTGAGACTATCTGTCCACCAATTGAGTCCGGTTGCCTTGAAAAATTGATTCTGCCGGCCTCTTATCGTAGAACTTCCGAAGCCCTCGTGAATGTCGAGAGTGGCATGGAGATTCCCAGCAATCCCTTCCGATAGCCAGCCAAGGCGCTCGGCAATCTCACGCTTGTTCGCATCATTACCGTGAAACAAAATCTTGAGTGGATCTGCGTAGGATTGGAGAAGTGGTGCCCCCCGGTAGTGCATCGCGGCAGCGGTATTCGCTAAATCCGAAATACTGGAAATCAACGCTCCTCCCAGCTTTGCCATGGACTGAATGCTTTTGATGTTGTCGGTCCATTTTGCCAGGGTGACGTTTTGCGGATTGCTTAATTCTCCGCTCAAAGTTTTGAAAAGGTTTTCGGGATTCTCTAAGATTCCAGAGATTCGGTCCATCGTAGTGTGATTGGTCCGATTCTTCTCCATGATGTCCTTCAACTGGCCGTCAAAAAATGCACGAGGATTGGTTCCGAAGTTTTCCAAGAGAATTGTTTTCTTTGCCAGTCCATTGATTCCCTCCAAAAGATTCTCCATGAGTGGGCCGTTCCCAAACTGTGAATGATATTTCAGGAATGAGTCGGCATCTTGGAAGTGAAGCTTTCGGTGAGCCGAAACCCGATCATTCAGACTTCCACCACGCGCAAAATCTCCCTCAATATCCGAAAGCGAACTAAGGTGAACGCCGCTGGCAAGTCCGTCATAAACCGAGCGCAAGAATTGTTCAGGATCGGTGACGCCTTTCATGGTGCGTTCGGAATCCAGGAGCGGAGCAATGGAATCGCGCCACCCCTCAAACCCTGCCTTGCGGATCTTGTCCATGTCGTGAGCCTGTCGGAATACGTATTCAGGCAACTCTTTGATATAAGCTCCCGCCCGATTGATTCGTTTGATCATCGAAGAGCGAACACCCGCAATAAGATCGGCGATTTGTCGAGCTTCCTTGCTAACACTCTGATCACTGGAATTCCAAAACGCTTTCGCAATATCCAGCGCATTGCCCTTATCTTTAGCGAATTTGGCGAGCTTAGATCGGTCAAGAGCATGGATGATCCGCCCCATTGTATCGTTCCGGTAAGCGTTGATCATGGCGTCCACACTCTGACGGCTTCCGAGAACGTTGTTGAAGCGGCCGCCCATCCAAGCCATCACGCCTTTCACGGGATCATCTTTCCATGCTTCCATGTACGCGCCAAACTTCGCTTTGGCCTCATGGTTGACGATTTTTTCGATGTTCTCCTGGAGGTTGCTGGCCTTGATTTCTTTCGCCTTCCCATCAATGAATGCCTGCACCTCTTTATCAAAATCTTGGATGAGTCCTTTTGCCTTCCGCTCTTTCATGTGGTCAGCGGCTTCTTTGAGGATTTTTTTTGCCTCACTCTTGGAGAGTAATCCATTGGATTTTTCAACCATCGGATCAACACAAGCGGAATAATCAGGAAGTTTGGGCATATAAACTTTCTATACGAGATTCTTCAAAAGGCAACCCAAGGCGGACATCACGCCATTTGCCCGCTGTTCAGCGGCTGTTTTTGATTCGTTGATGTCGGAAAGCAGGGCGTTACCCTCTTCCGTTTCTTTGAGGAGTCGATTGCTTTCCATGCGTTCGTTGAGGCTCTTTTCATAGGCGGCAATATCGTCATCAATCGTGTTGGTAGGATTGGAAGCGTCTTTGCCTGGAGTCTGTTCCGATTTCACCTTCTCCAATTCTGTCGCGACCGCATTCGAGTCATCCGTCAAACGCTTGGTTTCAGTCGTAGAAACCTCCTTCAGTCGGCGGGCACGATCGGATTTAATTGGCTCTTTTGAAAAAGCGTTCGGGTTCTCCCTCTTGACTTTTTCGAGGTATTGAGCGAGTATTTCTTTAGAGGAGAGCGTGTTGGACGTATGAAGGGGATGGCCTGACGACGGGTCATATTGCTTCGCTCCTCGCTCCTTCACCTTAAAAAACGTTTTCGTCGCTAAGTTTCCCCTGCCGGTCCTCACCTCTTCAATTAGGAAATAATACCCATTATCCTTTTTTACGCTGACAATGGTTTCTAAACCCTGGGGAGATCGCGCACCCACAGCCGACACGTCTGGATTGCTGGCAATTTCAGGAATCTTACCCATATCATTTTTTGTAATGGAATGATCAGCATGACCTTCTGGTCCATGTCGGTCTCGAATATGCTTGATTTCGGAGTCATCAATCGTCCGGTTGAGTCCGCCTAACTTAAGACCTGTTTCTTGATAAATCTTCTGCGCTTGAACAGAATCAACTGAGCCATAAAAAATCCTTTTACCGGTAGGCTTTTCCGTCGGCAAACGATCATAAATATCTCCAATTTTTACGGCGGCTTCAGGATCGACAGGCTTGACGTTTTTAGGATCGAATTTTTCGTGAATCAATTCGAGAGCTTTCGGATCGTCAGAAACAAGATGCGCCTTTTCCTCAGACGTGAGCTTCCGTCCAAGTTCTATTTCTTTCGAAATCACGTTATCGTTCAAATCTAAAACCTGATCCAAATGGACAGGCTCACCATCTGCCATCTTTGCAATCGCCGCGCGCTTGAGTGCGGCGGCATCTTCATGGTTTAAATTCTTGATCCAATTGCGATAAACTCCACCGAGAGTTCCAATGACGCCGCCCGCTCCAACACCAAAGGCGATATTCGTCAGTGAATCCGCCGCGGTGTAATCGGCGTACTCTTGCCGGGCCTGATACCAGACGGGCAATTCTGCAACACCCGCTTGAACGCCGCCAACCAATGCAGAAACTCCGGCACGCGCTCGGATCGTGTCCAGTGTCATTCCCAGACCTGCCGCGATTCGCTCTTCTCCCAGGGCTGGAACGAAGGCAAGACCAACATTCAAAGGGTCCATGAAGGTCGTCGCAAATCCGGTGACAAGCCCCGCACCCTGGCGAAACAGTCCATTGCCTCCGCGCTCAATAACACTCTGGCGATCAATCTCCGTCTTCTTCCTTTCGTAAAGAGATTTAGCGAGCACGTCAGTCATCGGGCGATCAATCTGAAATCGTCCGGCGATACCGTATTTCTGATTTAAAACGTCGGGCTGTAATTGCTCTCCTTGCGTGTCAAGGTAGGCGTCTTCTGCCGTCCTCGCCAAAGAAGGCACGGGGTTGTGTGATCCAGCCTCTTCTCCTACGGCCTGGATATAACGATTAAATCCAGGATCAGTCATGGAGACTGCCCGGTCTTCTGCGTAAGGATCTTCGGCTGCAAGTGTTGCTTGGTAAAACATATTATTTTAAAGGTTTTCCAGTGAATGCATCAAGTTGAGGAGCAAGCTGCGGTGATATTGAAATCAATCGCTGCGAAGGCTTGTTGGTTTTGATCTCATCAAATTCAACCGTGAACGGATTTCCATCTTTGCCCTTCGGCATGTAAGGAACCCCGCCCCGGTCCTTCGACATGAAGACCACGCCTCGTTGATTTGGAGCCAATGCCCAATATCCGTTCTTTTCAAATTCCCCAAGTCGGTCTTTCGTCACTTCATCAATCGTGTTCTGATTTTTGTACTGACTCGAGAACGATGGATTCACTAAAGGCGATTGACTGCCTCCGATCAAACTCCGCAAGGAAGTCATGTCATGAAAAACAACGGATAAGTTTTTTTGGATATTCGTCTTTTCTGAATCGCTAAATCCGTTCGGGATGATTGTCGGCTGCGATCCGCTCGACGCCTCAATGATGGAGTGAGAAGCGTTGACTGTATTTTTAACCACTCGTTCAGCCGCGGCCTTTGGATCAACTCCAGTGGAAACCAGATAAGTCGCGTAATTAATAAGCTCTTGTTGCTGACTTTCCGCAAGCGGTTGGTTCATCGGGTTCTGATTTAAGAGCGCGGTTTTATATTCAGAGAATCCCGATGTAACGAGAGCTTCGATAGTCTTTTTGCTCTCGGTGTCAATGTTCGGCTTGAACTCTTGTCCTTTTTTCGCCTGATCCCGAACGAGAAACGTGTAATCAAGAAACGGCTTGAATTCGTCCTTTCCAACAATCGAGGAGGCAATGGCAAGTTTCGCATCCATGTCGCCGATCGAATTCAATGCCGCTCCGTAATTGTCACCAAACTGGAATTTTAACCCTTCCAGGTAGGATGCCATTTGCATGGTATTCCCAGAGGAAATGTTCTCATAAAGTTTTTCCTTAATGGCGTTGGCCTCGCCTTTACTGAGAATCGTTTGTTGATAACGTGGAATCCCCATGCTGTCTTGGATCTGTTGAATGTTCTCAATGTGAGCGTTGCGCGCCTGATCGTAGCGTTGTTGCGCTTCCATGGCATCTTTCTTCATCTCAGGCGTATTCGCCATACGGGAAGATTCAGACCACATTTGAAAAGCTTCGTCCTTTGCTGCTTTGCTCTCCTGAAATTCTGGACGCTGTGAAATATAAGCAATCGAATCATTTTTCAGTGATTCCATGTTTGCTTGGTAAACCCTCTGCAAATGATCGTGAAGGCGTGTCTGATTCTCTAACAGAATCGGGCTCTTGGGATCAGGTGCATAATTGGAGACGATGGCCGCCATCTCTTGAGGACCTTTACCAACCATGTCATTCGTCGCCTTCGTCACTTGAGACTTGAAGATGATAGGCTGCGAGTCCTGGTAGGTCAGTCCTCCAAGAGTTCCTTCGGTCGTGACATGATTCAAGATCTGTTCAGCGTCAGGCGCGTAAGAGGCGCGAGCATCATAGGCCGTCGTCAAAAGACTTTTGGCGCGGCCCTTGAGGTAATCGGATTGTTGTGGCTCAAGAATTCCACTGTGCGCCCGGGTATTCACAAAAGAAGAGGCACCTTCTGCAATTCCTTGAAGGCTCTCAATCGGCGTCTGAGGACTCACCATTTGTTGCGTGGTTTTGTCCATGTATTCCACCGCCCCATTCGTGATTGAAGCCCGGGAGAGTCGATCCTGAATACTGATCGCATGACCTCGATAAGAAAGCTGGAATTGATCTAAGTGCGTTTTGATCATTCGCCGCGCTTGCTCATTAGGCGCGGACTCCATCATGGTCGAGGCGTCTTTTTGGAATATCTTGTCGAACTGATCTTTCGAACTTATTTCCTTGTTTGCAAACTTGTCCTGATAATTTAATTGGAATTCCTTCGCTGCATTCGCTGTCCAGACTTTTGCCTGCTCTTCCTGAATCTTTCCGAAAACACCGGCTCCAAGTTGCAAGAGATTCGCGGCGGAAGTTGCGGCTTTTCCGCCTGCCGACTGAAACGCATCAACCGGAGGAACCCAATTACTGTAATTGGCAGAGACCGGATTCAATCCACCTGCATCCGGTGAAACCTGTGATTCTAAAGTTTGTCGTTGTGCCATGATGTTCCCTTAATAACCGTTCCCACTAAATTGCGGATATTTGTACCCATCCCGATAAGGTCCAGATTGAGAAAATGAGCTGCTTGTCGTACTCGTTGTTCCAAACGTGCCACCCGCAGATTGATACGCCCCAACTCCCGATCCCACCGCAGAAACTCCAATCGACAAATAATCGATGCCAGTCCTCGCGTTTTGGAAATCTCGTTGTTGTTGAAATCCAACAGCGTCATTCTGATAAGATGTGCCTTGCACTCGCTTATTGTAGGCGTTCACCGATCCCTGATCCTCTGTGCGCTGGGCGTCCAACTCTGTCGTTGTCACATTCTGATCAAAAACATCATAGGCGCTTCCTGAGAAATCAATTCCGGAATTTGCAAGCTGCGCTCGATTGCTGGCATTAAGTCGGCGACCTTTTTCGCGGACCTGCTTCGCAGCCTGGCGCGCATACTCTTCCTCGCGCTGAGCGGATATTTCCATGACCGCCGCCTGATTCTTGGCAATCTGCGAGTTTCGTTCGGCTTGTGACGCCGCGAACTTCGCTTGATTGCTTTGGGCTTTTTGCTGAGAATAAGCGCCATACGCTGCCGTCACCGCCGTAACGACACCAAGTGCAATACTGACTGGCTCACACATAACCAAACTCCTCTTCAAATTTCGCCATCTTCGAAAGATCGAATCGACCAAACTCAACGAATGGAATTTGCGCCTCTCCATATTTTAAATGAGTCGCGTACAAATTAAATCCCATGCGCTCGATCCACTTACTGTAGGTCTTATTTCGGATGTCGCTCACGTTGTAGAGAATCGGAAACCGATCATGAATGCGCTCGATCCATTCGTGCGCGTGAAGGATGATCTGTTTTGCCCATCGATTCACGCGACGCGTTCCAAGAAGCCAAATCACTCCATGACTTTCTTTGGCACCCTTACCTGCACCAAAGATGAGGATGAGTTTTCCGGCTGAATCTCGGACGGAGAATCCGATTCCAGTTTGGATGGCTTGAGCCGCTGCAAGTTTAACCCGATCGATAGGCTCTCCGGGTCCAGATGCTTCGAGTTCTCGCAAGTCGGATTCACGAATTTCTTTAAAAAGTTCATCGACATCCGATACCTCCAAAGGCTTGATGATTGGTTTATCCATAAACTTTGCCCTCCGGCATGAGCGCAAGAATGTTTAAAGGAAGAGGATCATCACTGATCAAAGTGATTGTTCCTTGCCGGGTGTATTCACTCAAAAGATCAAGCTCCACATCATTCGTAAAAAGTTGCGGAGCTTCATCCATGATGTGTTGCTGCTCTCTAAAATTGTAATTCTGATATTCGTCTAAATCGTTGGAGTATTCGTCCGCTTTGTATCGGAGTTCCATGGAGTTTAAGAGTCGAACCACACACCGATTATTGCGTTTGAATTTCCCCTGCGCGGTTCCGTTATTCCCGCCACCCTCCGTCGGTAGCGTGGTCAAGCTGGCCCGGTATCCAAGCCCTGCATGAATAAAAGAAGCTGGATAATCGAGCGTAATAGATCCACCGGAAACCGTTTTATCAGTCTGCAATCCACCATCAGCAAAGATCCGAACGGTTTCACCCTCCAAATGGTCTAATCCGCTGACCGTTGAGACGTGCTTGCGGACGACTCCGCCGGATACATATTCAGAATAATCCGTCCCATCAATATCATCCAAAGTGAATGTGTTCGAATTTACTACGGTGATCGTAAAATTAAGACCGTTTAACTCGGTCATTCCCTTGATGCTTCGGATGCGGACCCGATCCCCGGTCGAAAATCCATGGCTCGCGCTTGTGATAGAAACAGGACTCGCTTGCGTGGCGGCTGTGATTGTCTTCGGATCGTTGTAGGTCAATCCGCAATCCACATAAAAGGCGTCGTCCTTATCGGTCAGGCTCAGTGGGAGAAAATCCGGCTTCAAATATTCAATATATCGTTTCGTCGTTCCATCGATTGTGCGACGGACCACCATCCAAAGTTGATCCTGTGAGCCGTCTGAAGTTGGAATACAGGCAACCGATTCCACAAAGGCATTCAGCTCGCCGGCGAGAGTCCCGCCGATATAATGCTTGGACCATCCGGCCACTTCCTGATCGGGGAGATAGGTCAATGCCGCCAATCGGCCATCGGCCAGTGCTGCCCAAATAATCGAGTTACGACTTTTTTGGAAGGCAGTGTCCACCACATATCCGCCCTCGCGCAAAATATGCTCGCTTAAAATAGTCAGAGGATTCGATTTGTACCCCTGGAGAACGTTGTCATAGATAATCTCGTACATTTCCTGACCCGTCTTATTGACATAAAGAACTGCGTTATTCGTGACGACGATGGGAGTTTTCTTACTTCCGAATGCGCTGCCATTGGTGGTTTGAAGCTTTCGCGTCACAGTAGTTGGAGTGAACGCCTTCGAGTCATTTCCAGAGTCGATTTTCCACTCTGCTCCCGAACTTCCTAAAAGCATCGCATTCAGGCCGCTCATCCATTGAACCGCATTCACGTTATCGGAAACAATTTTGAACGTGATCGCGCTCGTATCTAAAACTTTCGCGTCCTTATCGGTCGGACTGAAAGTTTCAAAGTTTCCAGTCTCCGAACAATAGACCGATTCAGGATCATCGGGACATCCGGAGAAGCAGAGGCGCTCTTCATAAAACGAAACGCAAGACGGATAATTGCCAATGTAAAACGCGCCAAGGCGCCATTCTTTAACGGCTCCCGTTGCTCCCATTGGAAAATCCGCATTTACCGTAGCATCGACAACGGTGGATGAAGTAAATGCGGTAATTTTGGCGGCACCCCAAACCGCACTATGCTTGATTCGAACCCATCGCCCAACGTCGTTTGCCGTAAACGTGGCCGCACTCGCCGTGATGGTGATCGAACCGGTGGTTCCTGAAGGCGTAAAAGTGGTCGAGGTTTTATTGATTGAAAGATAAGGTCCATCAATGAAATCAATAACATTCAGAGACCAAGCCGTATGACTCGAGCGAGTCAACTTTCTTGGCTCGTACGTTTGGTGTACGTTGTAAAGAATGTCCGCCGATTGAGTGTAGGAGAGACCTCCTAGATTCGCTTCAACATAAGGCGTTGAAACCTCAACGATGGCCGTCCCGGATCCGCCGGAAACATAGGCATTAGTGAAAGTGGATCCTATTAGATCGTAAGTGTCTGCCGAGATAACCGTGATGACCCAAGTGCCGTTTGCCTCAGTCGTTCCGGTAACACCTGTAATTGTAACCGTGTTTCCGGTCTGATAGCCATGGGCAACCGCCGTGATTCGAATCAACCCCGATCCATTATCCGCCGCCCCGGTGATGACTTTCGTCGATTCAATTTGTCCGTTATCTTTGAAAAATCGAATGTACTGATCTCCATATTCAAGCATGTACGCTTGAGTCGTCGAAAAGATGAATTCTTTGACGAAGCTTTCTTTACTGGAATCTTTAGTTCCAGCCGCAAAATAACTTCCCGTGCGCTTAAATGCGCCGCCTTGAAGCGTGCAATAAAAGTTTTCAAATCGCTTGAGTGCGTTCGCGTACTTCTGAATATCAGGGCGTCCGTATGCCCTCGGGCTGATTTCCCCAGCGTTGAAATTAGTCTGAAGATAATTGATCGTACTCATCGACGATTCGGGTAGTACATGTCTCCACTTCGGGAGTTGATGTAGTGCTTGCGGGAAAGGAAAGTGCGACCATCCGATTGAGCGTCTACCGTCTTGGCTTTTCGCAAAACGTCCTGAAAAACTTGCATCAACTCTTGGCGATCGGTGTTTGTCTGGGTGATGGCAAAGGAAAGCTGCCAGGCTAATCGCGTCGCGATCACTTCGCGAAGCGTCGCGGGCATTTCGTTGGGATCTTCGAGCCGGTAAATATAAATCAGGTGAACTTCGTTTGAATCGCAAAGAAGCGTTCGAGAATCTTCCAACTTGTAATCATCGTCATCATTCGCGGAAACCACACGGATCACGTCCGAAGGAAGTTGAAATTTGTAGGCGTAATTAAATTCAGGAGTCGCGACGAGATTGGAAAGAATGACGCGACGAGTGGCGCAATTCCATGGATGCAGGTCTAAGACGAAATCACGAACCTGCGGATAGGTCGCTTTGCAAAGCTTGGCAAAAGTGCTGTTCTCATCGTCAATGCTAACGATGGGTTTACTTCCGAGAAGGACCGCCGCAGAATTGCAAATTGAGGTTTCATCTGCCATCTTGAAGCTCCTTTTATGGAATCCGAAAAGGGGCAGGAGCAATGCGCTCCCACCCCCCAACGGAAGACTTCTTAGTCGATGCTGACGATTACATAACCCTTCAGCAACTTGCCGGCCGTCCAAGTGCCAGACCGAGCACAAGCGACGAGAGTGGTCGCCGCTGTCACTCGCTGACCTGCGCTGAGCGCAATCGTGTGAGCGAACGGAACGAGCGACGTATTTGCCGAAGCAACGGACGTTTGTCCGAGATACTTCGTCACATCGTCATCGGTTCCGATACTGATCGAATTCCCGATGTCGTTGTGAGCAATCGCCCCACCAAGGATCGTTGCTCCTGCCGGGATAACGCAAAGATCAGCGTACTGACCAATGGTTAGCGCTGCCGTGGTGTAATCGAACGAGATTACCCGCATGATTCCCATGCTCTCCGCCGGACGGAGAATCGTCGGAGGAACCAAAGCAAGGTTTGTTAATTGAGTGGATTTTCCTGTAGCTGCCATATTATTTCTTTGCCTCCTTGATTATTTGGTTTCGTCGCAGAGGATCGAAACGATCTTGTTTTCGAAGTTTCGAACTGCACCCAACCGTTCACAGGAATAGACCTGGAGCACGTTTCCGCGTTCCGGGAGTCGATCCATGGTGGTTGTGAGAGGTCGGCTGTTGACAAACGTCAGTGCGTCAGCGGTGTACGCCAAGCATGTCCGGATGTCGCCGCTCTTAGGCAGCAACTCGGTCACAATGAACTCAAAACCCATGTAGGTATTGAGTTCTCCGGCAACGAGCGCCTTGATCGTGTTGAAGTCCGAACTCGTGACCGTGGAATCTTCCAGGAGATTCTCGATCTGGTTCGCAGTACAAATCAAGAAAGCCTTCTGACCCGCTTTTAGGGTTTCAGCTTGTTTGAGCTTTGTGCGAGCCCGACGAAGCTTAGTCATCGTCAAGTTCGTATTCGTTGAGGTGACTTCCAAATCAACCGCAAGCACTTGACCAGAATCAAACGTAACCTCCGTGGTTCCGGCTTTACCCGTGTAAGCCGTTCCAAGCGCGTTCGTGATGATCACTGAATCGCGATTCTGAGCAAACGCCGCCGCTTGCTGCATCGCGTAGTGTTGAGGCCGATTGATGAGCATCTGCACATCGTCATTCGGATCCAGCAACAGCCGGTTCTCGTAAGTGGTGGTGATGTACTTGCGTTTCTTGTGGGTGATGTCAGAGACAGGAACTTCCGCAAAACGTGTAGTGCGTTCCGTGACGGTAACGCCTTCAAGTTGCTCGAGGTATCCCTCTTCGCCGACGAGGTTTCGTTGTAAACAGGTTCGGACGAGGCGAGACTCTTCTTGTTGGGCCGCCATCGTCACCATGCTCTCGTATTGCTTCACGAAAGCGGGGGTAGGATTAAAAGACATGATAAACTCCTTTTTTTGATCCGAACCCAATTCCCGCGCACGCGAGGTGTTTCTTGGGTTCGAACGTGTTGAACTGACCTTCAACGGCTGAGAGTTATCCCCGTGAGGGGGGTCTTGCCTTGTCGCTTAACGCAAACGACCAGACGGACGCTTTCGCGCCTCCCAGCGGGGTCTTCGTTCAACACGAGGAGTTATCCGCAGTATTTCCTACATAACAAACTTAGTTTGCTATGTCAAACTTTTATTTCAAATCGAAGAGTGCTGTGCTGTTTTATGAACCTTCGCAAATAATTCTGCATGTCGCTTTTTGGCTTCATGATGCTTGGGATGCGAATCGTTCAAGATAGCCGCACGCATTTCGGGATCATTCTGGAAAGACTCGATTTCCGCTTGCGCGTCCGCTGCACCCATGTTGATCGTGGACTTTCCACGGCCCGCGCGCATTCCATCTTCGATATTCTGTTGACCAACTTCCGCCAACATTTCGAGAATAACGGGATCGTGCAAGAGCCCTTTGGACTCCAGCTTTTTAAGCAAACGACCACCAAGTTTTTCGTCCAAAGCGCGGAACGTCTGATCGGTCAAATCGTTGAAGACTTCTAAACGGTCCCCAAGGCTCGCCTGAAGTTTGATCAAATCCGCTTGCTGGGCTTGTTGTTCTGCAGCCGCTGCCGCTTTGTGCTCTTCCACCCTCATGGCGGCATATCCCTTAGTCAATTCCTTGACCTTGGCTTTCGGAAGATCAAGTTTATGGAAAAACTCCTGATATTTCGGAATAAGATTTTTGTCATATTCCAATCCTTCAACGGATTCAATTTCGTAATCCCCCGCCGTTTTTGGGCGTCCGAGTTTATCATAAAGTTCTGACCATCCTTTGGCGTCACCTTCTTCGGGAAGCTTCAAAAGCTTGTCCGGATCGCCGTATTTTTTTCGACCATCCAAATAAGATTTCGCCAAATCAGGAATACCCTTGAACCGTTTCAAGGTTTCATCAGTGTGATACTCTTGGGGTAAGTGCTCTTCAACCCATGACTTCGTTACGGGCGCTCCATCTGAAGGAGTAACCGGAGGAGTGACATTTCCTGGATTAGAGGAGGGGTCGGTTCCCGGATTGGGGGTTGACGCTGGTGATGCCGCTGGCGGCGTTGGATTGTTGTTTCCGTTCATAATTCAGTATCTCCGTTTTTACTTGGTTCAGTTTCAGTATGGCTTGATCGCAGAAATCCACCGTATTCACGATTTCGTCTACGACGCTTTTCGCGCCAATGTTGAAGGTCACATCATGAAAAGGCATGGATGATCCTGGGACGTATGGTCGGCGCTCGCACTGCGCCAAGAGGTCCGCTAAAACGAATTGACCGGCCTCCGTCGAAAAGCATTCTTTGTACTTTTCTAAACGTTGGTTTTGACGATCAATCTCAGTTTTTCCATCCTCAAAGCTGAGGATTTTTCCTAGAATTTTTACCATCTCTTTCATTTTACGATCTCTAAAGCGATTCGTTTTGCTTCTGCTGCAGCTCCTCTAACGTCTCCACATCGACCAATTAAGGCCGCGCGAACGCTTCCCTCCACAATCCATAGGGCCAACCGCTTAATTTGTTCATCATTCATGAGTGAAGGGGGTTCCTGAGCCGGATCCGGGACGACCGCCGCCTTATCAGATTTCCAGAACGTGTTCTGTTTTGGGTGATTCTTTGACATATCAAAATGCGAGAGAAGGAAGTTGACGCCCGAGACCAGCCTCTTGGCTGTTGAGATTCGCTTGGGATGCGTCCTTCATCGCGCGAGAAAGTTCGGGAGCCGCCTGCAACATTTGTTGTTGTTGTTGCTGCTTAGCTCGATTCGCCTCAATTTCCATGACCTGTTCTGGAGGACGGATTCGGCGACGATCGATATTTTGAGCGATCGCGACATCTTGAAAAACGCCTTTAACGTCGATACCATCCAAAAGCGTCGGATCGTTCTGAATCAATGGGGCTGTCACCTGCAAGAATTGGAGGCTATTCATCGCCTTCGCTCCCTTTTGCGCCATCGCCGCAGGAGAAATATAGGTCATTTGGAGTTCGTCGCCGGACATATCCACGGGCACATTTGAAAAAATTGGATACTGTGCGGTCTCATATTGCTGCAAGAGAAGATCATTCCCTTGGATCAGAGGCGTCAAAAGTTCCGCATGGAGCCGGCCGTAGATGGGGGAAAGTTTTCGAAGTTTGGCTTTGTCCACGCTCATTGACTCTTCCCGGGTCACGCGATCGCGATTACCAAAATCCGCCGCCTCAAAAATATCGTTGTAAAGCGTTTTGGAAATGATCTGTAAAATATCGTTCACCAACTCACGACTCACGGAAAGATTTCCAGAGACGTTGATCGGCTTGATTGCGTCTTCACCCATGCCGGGTTGAATTTTGATAATCTGAGAAGGAAGCCATTCCAAGTTTTTGTCCACTAAGGCGTCATCGACGACAGCAATGGGAGGACGGATAATAAAATCGCTCATCTCCAATATGTCGCGCTTTGTCGCCTGCAACACTCGGATTCCCTGAATGCAATTCATGACCGGAGAACGGCCATAAATCTCACCGCACATTTTATACCATCGGGGGACGAGATATGGGAACGCGCGGAATCCGCTTTCCTTGACCACTGCCTCGTATTCCTTCGAGACGTGAATCGACTGATACCGGAAAAACTTAGAATTGATCGCGTTCGGAATCCATTCTTCACGCGGGCAAACATGATGAATGAATGTGAGTTTGTGATTGTCGTTCTTTTCCTCCAACATTTTGGCGGGAAGATTCTCTTTTCCAAATTCCTGAATCGCTTGACGCTTCGTATAAACCACCTCGCGGGAAACCGTGTCGACGTCGCCCTCGTTGTTCTCATCAATGTAACAATCTGCCAGGGGGATCGATCGAAACCGAATAACACGTCGTTTGGCGTCCCAATATCGGAACATGACCGCCGTTCCAAAGCTCAAAAGATCCAGTAAAAGCTCGTGCTTGTTCTGGTTGAAACGCGCCTCAGGTAAATTCAAATAATGATAGTGAACCTCGGTTCGAGATTCCAGATAGGCCAACTTCATCGGATCCTGAAGGCTTTTCAAGTTCCGAGTTGAAATCTCAAAGAAGCGACCAGTGGGGTCGAATACCGCGGAATCAACTCCAGCTGCTGCTGTCTCTAAAAAGAATGTCGGACTATCATCAAAAATACGCTGGGAGCGTTCCATTCCATTTGTGTCAGTCGCATAAAAGTCTTTTGCGTTCGGGCGGACGAGCTCCCGAATATCTTGGTAAAGACGGTCCCACGGCGCTTTTTCGGTCTTGAGATATTCATGTTTCTCAAGAATTCCTTTGGCTGTGGATTTATTTTCGTCCACATCCATCTTATTGGCCTGTCAGCTTTTTGATAGCTACCTGCGCCGTGCTCGTGTCGCCTTGATTGGAAGTCTTGATAGTTTCCTGACGCCCTAACGCACGAATCGCAATTTGCCGTTCCTTCGCTGCTTGCTCGGCATCGGCGGCGCTGTTGTCGGTTGGAACGGGAGGAGGAGGTGGTGGTGGCGCAATGACTGGCGCTGGTTCTGATTTTGGTGATCCGCCTCCGAAAATTTCGCCCATATTAAACCTCCGCTTTCTTGGTGAATTGTTCCACTTTCGCAAAATCGACGATGCGAAAATCGTGCTCACCAATAAAATCGCGGCGGTATCCAAAATGCTGCCTAGGGCCAACACGCTCCATGAGCATCTCAAAAAGCGCGGATCGATATTTTCCAGTGGGATCAATCAAAAGCGAAATCCAGATGATCTCCCCTTTTTCGTCGTGAGCGTAAAAATCAGCGGAGTCTTCCGCCTTATTGAGAACTCGAATCGCGCCCATTGCCAAAATTTCAGAATCAGAAAACACCAAGCCTAGTCGTCCATCGCGCCCGTACCACGCCAACCAATCGCACATCGCCTTCTCACTCCATTCGAGCTTCGGAAGATGCTCAAAGGCAAAACGCGCCGCCATTGAAATATAATGTTCTTGGGTGTGCATGATTAAAAGTTTATTGATGCAAACTTAGTTTGGTGATATACATTTTGTCAATGAGAAATATGGCTACCGGGTTTTTTGATTACATCATGGGCCGGGATGAGGACGAATATCCTTACAAGTCCGCCCTCCTCGATATTCGCCGGGAAATTCAAAGCGAAATCTCCAATACGTCAGATCCCGCGGTGCGCGTGCCATTGGTCGTTCTCCTCGAATCGGTCAACGAAAAATTGTTGGCGATCCGACTCGAAAACCCCATGGAAACATGAAAAAGGGAAGAATCACCGGAAAAGGAGGTCAGGTGCCTCTGGATTCAGACGAGTTTACAGCACGCGATTTTCGGGCGGGTTTAGCAGCGCTTGATTTTAACGTCGTCCAAGAATTCCATGACACTTATCAAAAAGCGAAAAATTCCAAGGACATTAAAGCGCTGACCGTCCAAGGGAAGCTCATTGAAATTGCCGTCAAAACGGTCGTTCGGCAGGAACCCAAACAGACCAATCACACTTTTAATATCACTGTTTCTGATCCTCGCCTTCTCGAAAAACTCGTCAAAAAGCCAGCAGTCGAGGCGATTGATGTTTGAGTTATCGTTGCCACGCAATCCCGCGCGTGAATACCAACTCGCCGCCTGGGATTACTTCATTCAAGGCGGAAATCGGGCGGTGATGAATTATCATCGGCGCTCCGGAAAGGATTTGTTCATGCTCAACTGGATGGCCTTCTGTATTTGTATGCCGAACGGATTCCATCCATGGTCCCGCGTCGGCACCTACTGGCACGTTTTTCCCGAGTTCAATCACGGAAAGCGAGCGATTTGGGATACTACTCTCTCTCACGCCGACGGATCCGCCCAAAAATATCTCGAGGCATTTCCAGAGGAACTCATCGACAACGTAATCCAAAACGAAATGAAGATCATTTTTAAAAATGGCTCCATTTATCAGATTGTTGGATCTGACGACCCGACCCGACTACGCGGTGCCAATCCGGTGGGGGTTGTTTTCTCAGAATACGCTTTCATGAATCCGGCGGTTTGGACCACTATTTCGCCGATTCTTCGTGGGAATAAAGGTTGGGCGGCGTTCGTTTCCACGCCGCTCGGTAACAATCATTTCGCCAAACTTTACGAGTACGCCAAGACCGATCCCACTTGGTTTGCGCAAACCCTAACAGTCGAAGACACTTGGTACGACGACCAGGAGACCGGAAAACGGCTCCGGGTGGTTACGGATGAAGAAATCGAAAACGAGCGGCGCATGGCCTCCCAAGGCGTGGGGGACATGGACGAGGCTAAGATTCGTCAGGAATACTACTGCGACTTCAACGCTGAAATTTCCGGCGCTTACTACGCCAATCAAGTCGAATATCTCAAATCGCAATCGCGCATTTGCGAGGTGCCCTATGATCCGGTGCTCCCTGTCATGACCAGTTGGGACATCGGGCACGACACCACGATCATCCTTTTCTGGCAAACTTCCGCCAGCGGCCAGATTAAGCTCATTGATGGTTACGAAAATTACGGTGAGGGGTTCGCTCACTACGTCGGAATTCTCAAGCAACGCGATTACCAGTATTCTTGCCACTTTTTCCCGCACGACGTCCAACAACGCGAAATGGGTGTCGCCCAATCCCGAATCCAGACCCTCCAGTCTCTCGGGCTCCGGCAGATTCGGAAAGTTCCCTTACATCGCGTCGAAGATGGAATCGAAGCCGTCCGAAACATTCTCCCCCGTTGTTGGATTTCAAACAAAATTCCGAAATTCGTCGAAGCTCTTAAAACCTACCGCAAAGAGAAAGACGTCATGAATGCGGTCTGGAAGACCAAGCCGGTCCATGATTGGTCCTCACACTGGTGCGACGCGCTTCGATATTTCGCGCTCGGTTATCGCGGAGACCCTTCCAAAACGAAAACTGACCTCCAGACCGCTTACAAGCGTTTCAACGTCCTATAACTCAACCCAAGTGCCAATATGAACGATCTAAATGAACATCCACAGAGGGCCGACGGAAGCCTTCCTAAAATAAAGAGTAGTATGGATGAAAAACTCGAAAAAACTTTTTACCCCCCTTGGGGGGTGGTCTGGCCCCTCTCTGTAGAAATCAAGGGTGGGGTGGCCATTGTGCTGATCGTAGGCATACTTAGCCTCTGTTCATTAGCCTATTACCAGAGTAAATCAGTAGAACATCGATCAACTGTCAGTGAATTGTCAGTAGATTGTTCTCTGTTCGGCATCAAATCCAACCGCTCATCCATTCACGCATAAGAGCGTTTTAACTGATGACAATCAATGGCACGCTTTAAACGCACCTTTCGGACTGTAGGTAGTGGAGGAGGCAATAAGCCTTCCTCGGTTCGTCTGAACAATGAAGACGATGAGGTTATGAAGGCAATTGCGACGCGATACTTTCGAGGGTGTAAGGCTGAGACGCTTCGGATGGGTATTGCGATTCTTGGTAAGCTTTTAGGCTTCAAAAGCGCCCGACTTGAACGATTGAAGTTTTATAGCATGGAAAAACGTGCTGAATTTCAAGCCAAGACAGGCTTCCAAGAGCCTCAATAACCAACTGCCTTCGCTCCTACGCTTGCCTCTGGAGCCGGTTTCCTCTCTTTCGGCTCATTGGCACCTCTCCACAGTTCGTTGACGCTCTCCACAAGTTCTCGGGCATTCCACCAGATCCACGATTCTACCAGCTTTGCTGCCTCTTCTGGCGTGTTGGAGAACACCACGGGCACGTTGTACCTTGCCTCCCATGCGTTCAGGCTTGAGAGCACACTGGTTGGACTCATCTTTGAACGATAGGTGCCAGCGGCCAAGTCTTCCTTCCTTCCAACGATCAGCAATCGGGCAAAGTGGTATCCACGCATCCGGTGCAGTTCACGCTCGAATCGATCCCGATTGTCACCAGCGCAACATCCGACCAAATCGGCAATCGACTTCCTTTCCACGGCAAATCGTTCCTCACCACCAGCAAACGAATAGTCACCGGTTCGGAGCGTTCCAACTCGGACTTTCCAACGTGCCACCGGCAACGGCAATTGTTCGCGCGAGTCAACGATTACGACCGGTTGCAGATCGGCCAATTGTGCGATTGATTTGAGTATCGGAAATTCATCCATAATTTTGATCCTATTTTTAATGTGACCACCCGGACACCCTCCAACTGAAAAGATTAGCCTTAACGTGTGTCCTTTTTTATTCGTATATTTTTAAAGAGTATGGTGGTCATGGTGTCCTCATAAGCTATTTTCCAGAGTAAAACTTGCGGACACCATGAGTTTTTTTAGGTGGTCTCGAAGGATTACATGGTGTCCGCAATTTAGGTATTTCACCCTAAAATTAATTACAGCCATCGAACCCGAAGCTTTCTCTATCATCTCGATACCTTGATTTTTCATCATGATAACAATGGTGTCCGCATTTAGTACGGTTGATTTTCGTGCTGAAAAGTGGGCGAAAAAATCGTCCAAACTCGGTCCCGATCATGGCCCAATCGGTCCGACTTCAAACGGTGTGAATACTCGGCCTTGGTTTGCAGTCTTCCAAGCAAAGTTCCTGTCGAATTTCGCCACTGCAGGAGGTTCTCGGCCTCACGCCCTTTTTGGTCGACCAACAGTTTTTTGAGCTCATTGGCGGTACCAATCCACTGGCTTCTGACGCACCCTAATTGATCTTTTTGCCACAAAACATCGTCGATAATCACCAAGAGCCCAACCTCGGGGCTGTAGTTGTCCACCGCGCTTGTGAGAACAGGATGGAGAAACGCCTTCACTCCACACCGCTCATTGACCATCTCCTTGTCAATCACATGCTCGTTGAGGAGCCAGTGAACGAACGCTGGAAGCTCTGCCATCAGTTTTTCCCACAAGGCTTTTCGCGAGCCCGGCTGATCCATTCCATCTGGTAAGCTGAATTTGTGAGCATGGAGGAGCATGATCTTGTCCATGTTCGATTCCTCAAAAGGCGGCAATACCAGCAAATTCTCTGGTTCATCATTAACCGAGATCGACAACCTCCAAACGATGGGGAGCGTGATGGCGGTACGACCCTTGGCATGGCAATTCTGGTAATCGTTGAAGAGCATATTTTTAATTTCACTCCCAAACTTCCGGCGCGCCTTAATGTCCGTCGATGCGGCTTCATCCTCCACCATCAAGTGACAGGCTTCAAAAAGGTGGCTGTTGAAACCGGTTACGCCGGTCATGTACTGGTAGGGCTTGGCGCACCGCCCGCCCAAAATCTCCGTGATTAAATTTTGAGTGAGGCTTTTTCCACATCCTGGGGGTCCAGCGAGACAAAGCGCCTGCCCTGGACGCCAATGCCCTTGGTAGAATCCCTCACACGCGACTTTCAGCCAGCCGTAGAAATAATCGAGTTGCGGATGTCCATCAGGATCAGCTAGTAATCCTTCGAAAATCATTTTGAGCGTGGGCCACTCACCTTTTCCAAGCTTCATCCGCTTCATTCCCTGCGGCACAAGAATCCGATTTTCACCGACCGTGTGAATGCCTGGAGTCATTCCGGCAATACACCCAACGTATTTGACGAATCGCTGCCGCTGAGCTTGTTCAAGAATGTCATCCGATGGGCTGATTGCCTCGTCAGGCTCCTTTTTCACCCGAACGCCAGCTGCTTGAAGTGACCTCTTAGCCGCACTCTCATTGCATCGAATCCAGTTTTCGGAATCGACCTGCATGTAAAATGCACCCGACATGTGATCGTAACAAAATTGAGGAGTTCCACTCTCCAACGCTTTTTCCAGTGCCATCATAACGAACTACCTCTTTCTTTTTTATCTCGATTCGGGACGAGAATTTTTTGGCCTTTAATTTCGTGAATACCTAATTTTCTCGATGAGATGTGCTCCACCCCATCCACAAAATGGACGTATCGTGCGTCGTAAAACATTTGCATCAAAGGAGATCGTTTTTCACTTTTTTTTGGTTTTTCTCGAACACTCTCAGATTTTAGAACCGCCATCGCAATGTTCCATTTTGTCGGCCCCCACCAACCTCTTCCAATTTCATTCCACACATAAAAACCCTGACTTGATCTATCAAAAATGAGCCTCGGTTTTTCTTCAGTTGTCATAGTACATCATCCTTTGAATCTGATTTTTATCTTCCCGCCATGCACCAGCGAGACGCACTGGCTGACTGACCTTGAACATTGCTGGATCACAGTGAAGCGCCTGAAGCACTACCGACAATTCGGCCAAACGCTTTTCGTCCGTGGGCGCATCGAACCACGCATGGAGGCTCTTTCCCCCGCTTGAAATGATGGCCCGGAGCTTCATGGACAGCACTTTTCGCATCCACCAAAACACGGCGCCGATGGTATCTCGGTCCAAATGATCCGACTCGACAACCAAAAACCGCCTTCCCACCACATGCGCGTTGCTCCGCTTGTAGCTCCCGGCAAAAAACGGGTTTGGACAAATGAAATTGGCGGGAGGCTCATCGGATTTTAGCCATCGTTCCACCGGCCGGAAGTGCTCGACGTGCTCCGGCTGCCCGGAATCAAATGTCTGACCGATCCACACGACATCGGACGGATCAAAGAGCGCAAGGTGACGACGGCACTGGTCAACAGGCTCCACAGGCACCGCAACCGGGCTACTTTCCTCGATCGCCGCGGCAGTCCATTTGAAATCTTCGAAAATCTTATCGCGCATGAGCTCAGTACGGCGTTTGAGAGCGGCACCATGGTCAACCAGCGCGGGCTTTTTGCTCTTGATTCGCGCCTCCTGGGGAAGCTCACCGCCCTTGATCGCGGTCCAAATGGCATCTCGAAGTTTCTTTTGCGCCTCTTTCCGCACCGTATCACAACCGGAATGGAAGCAATAGAAAGTGGCTGGCCCCTTCGTATAAATTTTACAATCGCGCTTTCCGGTCTTGGTGGTGTGCAAATCCTCGCCTGGACACGCGCAGTACCCCCAATCACCCGACCATTGCACATCTCCCACCACTCGCTCGACAATCTGAAGCTTGGTCACGCCAATTCCTCATAGAATTGTTTCGCCGTGCGTGAGAACGAGAACGCCTTGAACCACGCATGGAGGTAGAGTCCTTTGACTGATCGCACCCGTGAGAGAGCGACATAGGCTTGGCCCGGCTCGCGCGCCGCCCGGATGTCCACCAAAGCGCGATCGAGTGTGAGCCCTTGCGCCTTGTGGATTGTGAGGGCGTACCCCAACCGGAGAGGGAATTGCCGGAACGTGGCCGAGAAATCATCCTGCCAGTCATATTGCCAGGTGTACGGAGTCACTTGGAGCTCGGCGCGCGCGGTCTGAACCGTCACCATATCATTCGAGATCGCCATGACCTTCCCCATCTCGCCATTGACGAACTCGGTTTCGTTGGCGTCTTTGGAATTGGCAGTGGTGATGACCAACGCGCCCGGCTTCAGTACCAATTCCTTCGGCGTGATCAAATTCCGTTCGAGGTATTCCACTTGGAAGTCGGGCCCCTCGGTTTCCGCTTTAAAGACGTATTCCGAGCCCGGCAACTTCTTCACCATGGCTTTGTTCCAATTATCGACCTGCGCGTTGTGAGTCATGAGGCGTGGAATGTCCTCGTCCGGGAAATCGATCACGCGCCCTTCGAGAAGCTTGCGGGACCGTTCCGAGATCGTGCCATTGCGGAAGTCATTCAGAGTTCCCACAAATTCGCCTTCGTCCTGACGATAAATCTTTTGGAGGTAGATGTTCGTGAAGTTCGCTTCCTTCCAAACTTTCGCCAAGAATGCCCAATCGTAATTTTCTCGAACATCCTTCCGAACGGGTGCGAGCTGGAGAAAGTCGCCAACGACGATCACCTG
The DNA here is from genome assembly GCA_964555235.1 of uncultured Verrucomicrobiota bacterium. Taxonomy (GTDB): domain Bacteria; phylum Verrucomicrobiota; class Verrucomicrobiia; order Methylacidiphilales; family CAMAQI01; genus CAZKRU01. The sequence goes on along the minus strand of CAZKRU010000027.1, from coordinate 8,651 downwards.
GACCCCACCAAAGGGGCGCTTGTCGTGGCGCACTTGTCGCATCATGTAATCAATGAAATCGAGCGTGCGGCCGGTGAGCATGGAGATTTCGTCGATCACCAAAATCTTGCAATAGCGGATTCGCTGCGCTGCCCGGAAGAAACGGTGGTCTGCCATGATCCCCGCGGCGAATTGTTTATGGTCCTGCTCGGGACGCGGTCCCAAGCCGATGCCAGTGAATCGATGGACGGTCATCCCTCCAATGTTGAGCGCGGCAATTCCAGTGCTGGCGGTAATCGAAACCTCAGCGATGGACTTCCTGCAAAATTCTCGAATGACGTAACTCTTCCCAGTACCAGCAACGCCAGTAAGGAAACAGTTTTCACCCCGAAACATGGCTTCGAGCGCGGTGGATTGCTCGGAGATCATGAAGGAATCCAGAATTTTGACGCAACAAAGTAGGCGATCACCGACTTTTTATTCCTTGGAAGTAGGGGGTGGTCATGATTTTTCTCCAAACATAGAAACGATGCGTCCAAATTCTGTATCGCGTTGTTGATTATTATTGAATACCCATTCAATTTTAGTGCCCCTAAATATGATCGAAGGGATACCCTCATTGTCTGGATACCAACTAAACTTTCCCTTGGATATACTTTTACAAAGTGAAAGATTCACTACATCGTTTTTCACGGTTTCTCCTCTCCTATAAATTACGGATGGTATGGAACACTCCACAAAATAGGGCTTCATTTTAATGCCTCGATCCATAATTTCACCACCCCCGCCAGCCCTGCGGCCAATGCTAATACCCCAACGCAACCCAAGAATAAATTTTCACCTTTTGCATTCATGCTTCCTCCTCCGTCTCGATGTCGCGCCAATCGCCAACTGGTTCAGATATTACGTTGCTTGCGTAATGCCACCATTGCTGGAGCTTAAACGTATCTCCCATATAATTCTCGCAGGTAGGAGTTGTAGGATTTTCCGATTTAACCCATCTGAGCTTGTTCGTGGGGGTCATGCTTCCTCCTCGATCATCACACTCTTCCAGCTCGCATCGTCGGCGGGGGTGGTGGTGTATCTCCAGTCTTCTCTAATTTTTGACCATCTTCCTTCAGGGCTAATAACAAAACAAACCGTGTTATCATGACATGAGTAGGCGCCAACGCAGTACGCAACACCATTATAAATATCTTCAGACACCCACATCCCCGCCAACTCCTTCGCCGTCATCATGCGCGTTTTCTTTTGCGGGATGGGGCGGTGGATTGAAGCCATAGAACATGCACCCGGCATGGCCGCGCTCTCACAAACGACCTCTCCATTGGAATGAACTCCAATAAATTTAAGAGTTTTCCATGGATGATTCTCTAAATGCTTAATTTCAATCATCTCTCCCGGCTTGTAATTGTGTGGGTTCATGATGGCTCCTTAAATTCCAGTCTAAAATAGAGTACGTGCTGTGCCTTGGTTCCAATGATAGGATCTAATTTTTTAACAATGACCAAAGGTCCTGAGGTTCCAATCATTACATCACCTTCACGAATCCTCTCATCTGGCCCCAACTGTCTCATTATCATCTCGCTCATCTCACCCACCTATAGATCGTGTTCCACCGATTCGAGCAATCTCTCGTCTCGCATTTTGAGCGGGTCAAACACGATTTTCATCCCTTGCCCGAGTTGGAGGTTCGCGCATTTTCGACAGCGAAACTTCCCGGTGAAATGTTGGGACCATCCCATACCGACGAATTGCCACTCTGTTCGTTGATAGGTTTCAATCGGGAGGTAATCGTGTTTGCAACGCCACACCTTCCATTTACGAAGGAGGCGCCGGATCATAAAACTCCCAACGCTTCCGCGCATCTTTGGGTGAGCTCCAAATCGTTGCGGAGGTATTCCAACGCCTTGGTTCGATCGGATTCCCACAACTTGGCGAAATCGGCGCCGCTGCCGGTCTTCTGTCCTACTCCAAGAAACTTGGCGAGATTGTCCAAGCTGATTCGTTGCTCGCGATTTCCGCACGTCCAAAGCTCCATGAGATCAATGGAACGCTCTGTGAAGTACCGCCCTTTTCGAACGGTCCGAGGAGCTTTGACGCCCAACTTCCAACCTCGTCGCAGAAGGAATGGGAGGTCGAATCCATGGCTATTGAATCCGATCACGTTATCGTCAAAGGCGCCCTGATTGGTGATCATCGACCAGAAGGTCTTCAACCCTTCTGCTTCGTTTTGGTCGCAATCAATGGTGGTAAATTCACCTTCTTGAATGATCCCGATTGCCAACACCCGCCCCGTCGTGGGGCAGAGTGCGGCGCGTTCGAAGTATTCCAATCGCTTCTCGGCAATGGCCGCTTCGATTTTTACAGGATCTTTGTAACCACCAGGAGCACTGAACTCGGGCATGTTCCTTTCCAGAAGCTCGCGAGCCTGTGGACCTGTCTCGATGTCGAAGAGGGAGACGCTCATGCTCTCACCTCAATAGGTGTTGCAAACGCCGCTCTCATGTTGCTGAGCCACTCATCTACCCATTGAAGGGCGAGTTTAGAGGCTTGATTCGTTTCAGGTTTGTCACCTTTATTGATTCCAAGGAAGAATCGTTCCGCTGGTCGGCTCGCGTTTCTACGAAGTCCAGGAATCTCATCCACGGAGCACTGGCGAGCATTCGCGATCGTTCCAACTAAGCAGGCGCATTCGCCCGAATAGGTGGAACCGTTCACTCGTCCTTCAATGAGAGCCTGCCGTAACGCAGGAACTTCTCGTGGGGAAGCGGATAGCACCGCCCAGATGTCGTCCCTGACGACCACCAGGTTGGCACCGCACAGGTTGGCATCGCACAGGTTGGCACCGCACAGGTTGGCATCGCACAGGTTGGCATCGCACAGGTTGGCACCGCACAGGTTGGCATCGCACAGGTTGGCACCGCACAGGT
>CAZKRU010000027.1:0-5639 GCA_964555235.1 uncultured Verrucomicrobiota bacterium | reverse complement strand
TCGCACAGGTTGGCACCGCACAGGTTGGCATCGCACAGGTTGGCACCGCACAGGTCGGCACCGCACAGGTCGGCACCGCGCAGGTTGGCACCGCGCAGGTCGGCACCGCACAGGTTGGCACCGCACAGGTTGGCACCGCACAGGTCGGCACCGCACAGGTTGGCACCGCGCAGGTCGGCCTTCGCTTCGTAAGCCAGTTTTACCGCAATCTTGATGGAATCCGCGTCGCACTCAAAAATTACGGAGCCCGTCCAACGGTTTTTGATTTCGATTTTCATTGGTTGGCTTCCTCCAAGTCGAGAACTCGTTGACAATCGCTCTCAGTCATTTCCACGATCTTCACGGTTTCAAACGTATCTAGACGGCGGATGGTTTTTTGACCATTCACCGGATCGTTGTACGTTTCCTCACATTCGATGTCTCGATACTCGAATCCATCTCGTACTTTATTTGTGAGCGAGGCGATTTGAGCGGTGACCGCCGTGCCACGCGCTTTCCATTCGGCTTTGATGTTATCGAAATCCTTTTCGATTTGGGCAATGGCGGCCGTTGCATCAGCCAGGGAGATTCCATGCTCGCGAATCTCGTCCTTGGTGAATGGATATTTCAGATTTTGTTTGATACGTTTAGTTTCTTTTGTGGGTTTCTTTTTCATATTAGTTGAGTACCAGTTGAGATTGACTTTCGTTTTCGATCATCTTTTCGATCTGCGATTCGCACGAGGATTGAGCCTCAGTGACGAGCTTTTCCATCTCACGCGCCGCACCCCGGAGCGTGAACTCGCCACCTGTCACAATCATTTTTCCTGCGATCTGGTTGAGTCCGCTATAGACCTCGATCGACACCTTGATTTTCGCGTTGTTCATTTTAGTAAGTGAGGTTGTCGAGTTGTGCCATGGCCTTCTGGAGAGCTTCGTGGAGCTTTTTATCTTGGTCGCTTGCAGTAGGTCCAAGACGAGTTCCCCACTTATTCAGAAGCGAATCGATTTGTTCGACGTTGAGCTCGGCAACCAATTTGTCCTTGTTTACGCCCACATGGACGATGACGGCCTTCCATGCTTCCTCACCCTTGAACGACTCGCGGGGATTGGACTCTTGCGGTTGTTCCGGTGCCGCGGTGCTGGTGCTGGACTGATCTCGGTTGATCACGCGCTTATATTTGCCACTCGGTACGAGCGGTTCGCCCTTCCATGGAAGGATTGCGGCAATATTTGCGAACGTCTTGTCCTCGCGCTCGTCATGCACCACAACGATGTTGGCGCTTTTGTGAATGAGCGTTTCGAGATCTAAGCCTTCAAGCTCTTCCTTATTAAGATCACGACCAAACCATTGCTTCAGGAATTTTCGAAGGTTTGATTTTTCGTGCAGAGACAATGAAAAGAACATGCTCCAAACACAGAAACGGGAGCCATCTTGACGAACAGCATCCGTCTCAAAAACCATCTTGAATTGTTCCTTTTCACCGTTGGGTGTATTTCGTTTTTCTAATGGCGTTATATCGACCAATACCGCGCTATGATTACCATCTGGGCATGGCAGAAACGCTGTTCCACCTGTTTTTTTTGCGATCATATTTTTGATTTCTCCTGATTTTGGGACAAAGCATCCCTGTTGTTGTTTTTCGTATCCTCGAAAGGACGGTTGTTTTTAAGACCTGAAACCGGACTTAGGTTTCTGGTTGGACTGACTTTTTGATTTTCTTAAACTGCTTGATTTTGATCTTCTTGAGCCGGAGTGCGGCTGCGTCTTCCAAGAGTTCTTTAATTGATTCGTTATCGTTTTTCATATTATGATTTTCTAAATTTTAAGCGCACCCAGAGAGGAAGCTCTCGAAGTTCCAGTTGGAAACACAGAAACGTAACTTTTCGTGAGACATTCGGCTTTCGCCGTTAGATCCTTGCCCGCTTGACTCTGTTCTCTCTTGCATAAATTAAATCTTTATTTCTTTAGTCATGAGACTTGAGGCTTTAATTTTTGGTTTGCACCTATGCGAGGGGCGAACAACGCGGGATTCGAACCCGCAACACCCACAGATAAAGTGTGGTGATCTTCCGTTGATCTAGTTATTCAGTTGTCATCTTATCGTTGATAACGACGCTGTATTTTGCTGGTTTTTATCTCTCCCTGTTGCGCTCTCCATTTCTGGAAATTATTCAGTAATTAAATTGGTGATTGCGTTGATGACTTCCAAGGTTCGGTCAATGACTCCAGGCTCCGTTCGATACAACTCAATTTTGTTGTCTCGCTCGACCGGGTCAAAATATCGCCTAACCTTGACCGGCGTGAGCGCGCCACCTTGGACGGATGGATTGATGAATTGATCTTTCAATCCCTTATCTGAAAGCCCCATCCATATGTTCATTTCAAGTCCAGCGAGATCCCGGCGACGATGAATCCATTCAGCAATAGTCTTAGTGACTCGCACTCCGCCGAGTTCCATTTCAACCAATGTAAGAATGTTAGTCTTTTGGATCTGAAGACGAAGTTTCAAAACTTCCTTCAGAACATCGCCATGGGATTGAATCCACTCGGCTACTTGGTTTTTCTGATCCGGATATGCCGGAGTTTCAAAGTCCATGTTCGCGCAGTACGTTGTCACTTTTTTACGGAGGTCTTCCGCCTTGATCTGCAATTCTTTGATGAGCTTCATTGCTTCGATTAATTTCACTTTTTCCCCTTAGTTTGTGTTGATTTGAAATTGGCTCCGGTCCCCCCACTTGCCGGCTTGTCTTGGGTGTGTCCGCTGACGTCCACGGGAGTCGTTGGTTTTTGATCTTTCGGGATCGGTGTCATCCCGACCGGAGCAGAAACGGTTTTATCTGGGCAAATCACGAGAATCAGCCAGCCAAATGTGATGGTAAGAAGGAGGAATCCGAAAACCTTTCCAGCTTCCTTGATCGTCGCGCTCGACATACTGAGTTCGATCGAATGATTTGCATCCTTCGATTTCCAAGATGAGTGATGGTGATGATTCATCGTTACCTCGATTGATTGAGTTCAGTGATTGCAGGAACGGACTGCCATTGTGATCAGTAGAAAAACGACGCAGACAATGCCGACTCCGATTCCAAACACGGCGAAAATAATAATACGTTCCACGAGTGCGGGAGACTTGGCAGGCACCGGATCGTTAATAGTGTGTCTCATTTCTTTTTCCGTTTTGCTTTCGCTTTTTTCTTAAAAGCATTCGCGTTGATTTTGAGCCAGTGACTCATAGCCAAATGGATTTCAACCTCGGGGTGCGTTTCCTTGCGGGCAGCGAGGGTTACAAAATGTTCGTAAAGATCGTTATTAATCAGAATCATTTTAGAAATTTCCCTTCCGGTCGGGGGGATTTGAATTTGTTCCACCACTTCAAATCGCGTTCCAATTCTTCGGAATCTGCGAGGAGGAGCTTGGAATTGATTACGCGAATGGATGGGAAGGCACCCTTAGCTTTAAGCCGGTCGAAACTCCATCGGTTGATTCCGAAGTGAGTCGCCATGGATTCAATTCCTCGAAGGCGATTCATTTCATCGCCTCGGCGTAAAACTTGGATCGGGAGAGGGATTTGATTCGGAATTTTACTGCGTCTCGGACAAATTCTGATTCAGACAGTCCGAGTGCTTTTCGAGCTTTTGTAAACTTTCGGTGAAGAGTTCCATCCACCCGCGAACGAATTACTTTCTCTTTTGTCATGTCTCTGATGTAGCACAACAGGTACCTGGCAATCAAGAAATATATTTTGACAAATCCCTCTTGTGCTACAAACTACCCCTAGGAAACCATGCAAAAAAAGATTAGAGACAAAGTTATAAGGGCTCGTGTAGACGACGAATTAAAGTCGGAAGTCAAACGCGCTGCTTATGCCGAACATAAGGATGAATCTGATTTTGTCAGGGAAGCCATCGTGCAGTATCTAGCTTATAAACAATCTGATATTAAGAATACGTTGAGCCAGATGAAACAAACCGTCGACAACATATCCCGCAAGTTGGATTCCGATGCTAATTCCCTTAAAAATAAGAGAAAGAAACAATAACTTGAGCCGCATACTACCCCCATTGTGTGATGATTTAACGTCTTGTGATCGGTTGCTACCCCGCGAAGTCGTGGCCGCCGTGTCAGAGCGACCATTTTCGCACAAGACCCCCGATTTGCAACACGCTTTTTTATACATCGGTATAAACCCTTAAAACCCAAAGGAATAAAAATGAAGAGCATCGCACTAATCGCAATCGGAGTACTTCTTGGAGCCTGCACTATGGGCCAAAACGCAAGAACTTCATCCACTCTCTACGAGCCTACCAACTCCTCGAAAGTTGAAATTCTTTTTGAAAAACCGGATCGCCCTTACCATATCATCGGAACTGCTCGCTGTAAGGCTCACACATTTGCCTCTGATGACGCCGTTATCCGATCAATCCAAAAGGAGGCTGCAGAGCTAGGGGCTCACGCGGTTTTATTTCAAGGATATGGAGATGCGCGCGCATGGGATGGGAGCCCGCTGAAAACAGGTAGTGGGCTTGCGATTCGCTGGAAAGATTCAAAGAAAAATGAGAAGCCTATTGCCGTAACGCCAACCAGCACGAAGCCCACGACACCGAAAGAAACTCAAGTCATTCCGAAGGGATCTGGAGTGAAATGAGCATGTTTGACCAAGCAACACTTGCTGGCGAAGATCCTTACGCTCAACGAATGGCCGTCGAAGCTATGGGAAGAGAGCGCGAGCGAGAAGAAAAAACCTTTAGAGACACCACAATAAGCGTATTTGTCGTCGTTCTTTTACTGGTAGCGCTCTTCGCCGCAAACCCTCCCATCTGGCGACAATTCAAATGGATATTTTCCGAGGAAGCCAGACGACCAGTAACAAATCAATTTTCCCGAGGCGTTAAATTCGTCGAAGAAAATTACATACCATCACTCCTCACTGTCATTACTTTAACCTTAATCTGGATAGCCATCAGCATAACTAAATGACCCTTTCCACCAAATACGCCGTCGCTATTCTCCGAGAGACGAAACGCAAGGGCTTCACCTCTGCCGTTGCCCTCTGTGGACTCGTTGGCACTAAGAAGTCCAATGTCTCACTTATGCTCAAGCGGATGCACCGGGATGGGATCATTCACATGGAACCCTACCGTGGCTTCATCCTGACCAAGAAAGGCGTCAAGATCGCGGAAGAGTCCGAACGACGCGCCAAGGTAGTAGCCAGGGCGCTCAAAAAGCTGGGACTGACGGCATCCATGGCAGTCGTTGAGGCGGAGAAGATCGCGGGCGAGTTTTCAGCCGAAACCATCAAGTATTTTGAGGAAAAGTACTGACAGTTTTACTGACATGCCCTCTTCTCCAGAGTAAAACAAGGGACTCATAAGCCTTTGGTCGGCGGTTCAAATCCGCCCTCTGGCAATCCCCCCCCCTTTCTGTAAAAGGTACCCTCACTCAAAGACGCCAAAAAGGGAACCATCCTGCCCGCGAATCTCGCCAATCACCGCGAATCGAATTTAAGAATGGGAGAGGAGTTGGAGGCGTCGTCCTTTGGACGTCTTTTCATGGACTCCAAGGAGCCCGCCTCCAACGTCGGATTCTTACGTTTCGTCTCTTTCGCGTGTTTCGCGGGCAAAATTCCTGAATTCCTCACTTCCTGGTTTCTTCAGGAA
>CAZKRU010000026.1:0-49790 GCA_964555235.1 uncultured Verrucomicrobiota bacterium | reverse complement strand
TGGTGATGGCATCGAGTCCAGCCGTTTTATTCAAAGCAAGGATCCCTGCATTGACATTCACCGCAACGGTTCCTGCGCCGCTCGCAAAGGTATTGGCAGAGGTTCCGCTGAATTTAACCGTTCCACTTCCAATCTTTTTGATCGTTGTCGTTCCCGAGGCTTGCGTTCCAGAGATGACCCCCGTGATATCCAAAATATCGTTGCTATCCGTAGCCTCGAAATTGTTCGTATAGGTTCCAGCCCCCGCTCCCGTTGAAATTGTCGTTGTTCCTGAATGCGTTGCGGTTCCGCCGCTTGTCATATCGGCACCATAGAACATATTTCCGACTCCACCGGTTCCACTGGAAAAGCTCATCGGTCTTGTAAAAGTCATTCCATCCGTCGCCAGATAAAAATTTCCCACCGGGTTCGCGGCACCAGTCGTACCAACAATAAAATTTCCTGTCGCAAAATTCGCCAAAAGTCTGACCCGCCCGGTATTGGAAAAAATGCGAACCGTTCCATTCGCCCCCGTGACGCTCGATGGATTTAAATTCAGGGATGCCCCGCCGAGAGTCGGAATCTGTAGAATCGTGGCCGCACTCCCAAAATTGAAGGCTCCATTTAAGGTAAAGGTTCCTGTTCCTGCTGTCGCAAAGGTTAAAAACTGACCGGCGGCAACGGATAAATCACCATTGACGGTCAAGCTGCTGCCAGCTTGAAGATCGACAATGGCTTGAGCGGCGGCTCCATTCGAATCCAAAATATTCAGCGAGTGATTTATGATCACGCCGCCACTCGTCGTCGTCGTAGAAATGGCCGTTGCACTTCCTGCTGCCGTATTCAAATCAATCGAGAGCGTCCTTCCTGACGCACTGTTCAGCGTGTAAGCCTGACTTCCGGCGCCAAATGCCAGAGATAAAATTGTGGTGTTCGCGCTCAGGTCAACCGACGTACTCCCTAATGTTGAAAAATTGGCAGTTTCCCCATTGGTATCCGGAACATCCCCCGTGGTCCAGTTACCAGCAGTATTCCAATCCGAAGTCCCTGCTTGCCAAGTTTGAGCTTTGCATTCTGCCATCCAAAACCCTTGCAAAACGAAAACAGACAAAACAAAGCCAAATGCATTGTTTTTACGAACGAACACGCAAAAAAACTTAAACGACTGCTCCTTTAAGTCAAAACGATTATCGGCAGACAATCCAATCACGGTAGTAAAAGCCCTCAAACAACAATGTTCTGCTACGTAATCCGATCGTAAAACTCAAGGTTGATCTCGGATTTTAACGACTCTCCATTTAAAAATCGTCGAATATTTTCAATCGCCAATGCCCCTGAATCTCGACGACGATCCTGCGTGGGGCCCCCCATGTGAGGAACCAAAACCACATTCGAAAGACCTCGAAGGGGAGAATTTTCAGGCAACGGCTCGATTTCATAAACATCGAGACCCACTTGAATTTTCCCTTCCTTGGCGACTCGGACAAGGGCGGCTTCGTCCACCACGGCACCGCGGCCGATATTTACAAAAACACCCCCAGGAGGGATCCGCCGTAAAAGCGACTCTGTTACCGAGCCTCGGGTCTCCGAATTCAACGGAGCGACTTCAACAATCACTTCGTTTTCAGAAAATAATTCTTCGAGAGACTTCGATCGAGAAACCCCATGTTCCTTAAACAGATTATCGGTTTCCCATGGGGAATAAGCTGAAATGGTTTTTGTAAAAGGCTTCAAAAGAGAAACCAGTTCGCGAGCGACAAAACCAAATCCATGAATCCCGATTTTTCTTTCAAAAAGACTCTGCGTGACAGCCGTCTGAGGTCGCCACCCCTTTTGAGCGTGCATGACCATTGTCCAATGAGCCAAGCGTCGATGTGATGCCAATAGCAACGTCAGCGCCCCTTCTGCAACCGTTCGACTGATCGAGTTCCCCCAATTACTGACACGAACTCCCTTTTCAAGCAAAATGCGCGGAACCAAATTGCGCATGCCACCCACCAAAGAGCAGATGTATTGCGTCTTATTCTGCAAAATAATATCCTCGGGTAGCCTGGGCGTATCCCAAGCGGCAATCAAAATATCCGAGGGATTCGCTCGTAGAAACTCATTCCAGTTTGAAATTGTGGAGGGAGCCACATAGTGCACTCCCGGCACGAGCTGCGTCAGTTCGCTCCACAAAGGCTCCGGTAAAAAATCCGATTTCTCCTGCTCGGAAATCAAACACAACACTCTGCAATTCTGACATTCCAAGCTCACAGCGATTCTCCTTCCGATCTTTCTTAGCGAAAGATCACCTCACTAATCGTATTCCAATCGTTCATCGTATTTCCCTTTCCATTGAGTCTCACGTAACGACTTTCAACCGTTTGAAATGAAAATTCCTCTAAATTCTCTGACTGTCCACTACTTTGACCGGAAAAAATGGGAGCCCAAGTTTTTCCATCCAAGGAACTTTCCAAATTAAATCGAGTTTCCCGACCTTTCCCCTGAAAAAAGCTAATCATCGCTTTGGAGATCGACTTTGTTTTCCCCAGATCAAAAAGAAGCCACTGGGCTTGCCCTTCTGCCGCCCATCGCGTCGATAAATTTCCATCAATCGCATTCTGTGGTTTGTTCCCATCATGATCACTTGCACTCACTTGTACCCCTTCCGAAAACATCTCATTCTTGACCAAAATCTTCGACCTTTGATCCGGAACCCAGGTAAAGGTATATTCAACAACCTCTCCTTCCAGTCGTGGGGATTCCAGTCGAATGAGTGATTGTTCTTCCTGCTTCTTTGCTGGAATTTGAGTCACTTTCACCTCCGGATCTGCACAAGTTACCTGAAGCTCTGGTAATTTTTCTGCCATCGCATCGGTGAGAATCAAGTATTCTTTCGTCTGAGGATTAAAGGACTCCAAAGGAACTCCTTGAATCACAACCGAAGCGAGAACCGGTGCCACGGTTTTTTCTGTTTTTCCAAATTCAATACGTCCACTCCCCGAGAGAGTCACCGAAACCATGCTCTTGGCTGAGTCCCACTTGACTTCAGATGATTTGATTCCTTCGTAATGCTGCGGTTGAAATGGCATCCAAAACTTTACCGTTCGCTTTTCAAGATTCGGCTTCCCGCTGCGGTCCTCAGGGGCACGGTAATCGATCAAGACCCGGGCGGGTTGATAGGCAATCTCCATCGAAAGCGGTTTATCCGAAGAGAATTCAAAATTATCTTGAGAAAACTGTCGCGCTTCTGTCACAAAAACACTTTCCAACGGTCCTTTATTTCTTCGGGTAACTCCCCAAAGCCCTTGAAGAACGGTTGAACCTTGAATGACGCTTTTCTTCTCATCTCCCCCAAAGCAAATGAGATCTTCCACGCCCCCTTTCTTTGCTTTCCATGCGTGCCCTTCCCGGCACTCCAAGGAAGTGATTGTTGGTAAAAGATTTTGCCCTCCCTTCGATCCTCCAATTAATGCAGCAAAGACCCGTGACTCTTGAGGTTCTTTCGTTCCCACGGTCAAATGCCACTCCTCACGAAAACCCGGTTTCGACGTATGGGCCGGGTCGACCGGGGTCTGAAATGCGGACGTTTGAGCCCAGGAGAGCATCTGTGGATCTGGAGTCACAAGCTTCAGCCGCATCTCACTATTTTGATTAAAGATGACTGCCTCCCCCGACTTCGGGTAAACATTCATCTGAGTTTTGGCATGTAACAACCATTGGTGATTCATTGCTTTGGAGCTTTTCAACTCATCGACAATTAAAAAATACTGGCAGGCCACATGAACGATATGGCGGAGTGATTTCAAAATACCCAAATCATCTCCATACGCCGCGGTTGCGTCACCCGTGGCAGAATCAAACCGCGAGGTGGTGACAAATCGGGTAATTCCAATATCATCCCCCATTTTCTTAACATCCTGACCTTGCCCATCAAAGAGAATGGCATTTTTCGAGACCGTCTGCTTCGTCCATTTAAAATGGTGCGGACTCCCATACCATTCTCGATAGCCGGAGGAGATCGCCAAGGGAGCGCCATAGGCCGTCATCACAAAAGAGTTTTGATCCGCAAAGCTATGACTCTTCGCTCCAAACGGACTGCATTTGAAATTCAACATCACATCTTCAAACGGATTCCCCAAGCGGGTATGAAACGCCACCCATCCGACATCACGAAAGACACGACTTCGAGGAAGCTCGGAAAATTCCTTGGTTTTAATCTTTTTTCCAGAGCGCCCAAAAAGCTGATAAAAGGAGTCAAAAAGTGAGTAGGTATAGTACTGAACGCTTTGGGGATAGGAGATGAAATTCAGTTGCTGATATTTCATCAAATACGGATCCTCAAAAAGAAGTGCATATTTTTCCAAATTCAAGATGGTCGTTTCATCGGGACGAAAAATTTGAGCTTTATCCCCGAAATTCGCGCAAACGAACGGTGCTTGATAGAAGGCAAAATAACCATTATTTCGATAATAAGGCCGTTGAACCATTTCTTTGAAGCCCAGTGCCGCCATCACATCAATAAACCGCGCATGTTGGCTCTGCCCTCGGTCCCAATAATTAAGGCCTTCCGAGTATCCTCCATCATCCCCCCCCCAGACCGGAAAATAGCGGGAGTAATAGGCGTATGCCCAGGCAACGTGTGTCGCCGCTGAATCAGAGTGCCCATGCAATGCGACTCCTCCAATCCCCAAGGTGGAAATAAAACGCATCGCATGACTCTCTGCGGAATCCAATGGAGTCTTTTCTAGAATGGAGAAATATCTCACGATTTTTGGATAAAGAATCTCCATGCGCACTTTGATTGCTTTTTCAATGATCGCTCGCTCCTCATTTGAAAGTCCATGATAAGCCCAATCATAGGCAAATATCATCGGACTCAAATGCTGGATAAAAGCTTCGTCATTAATATCATAGTCGATGCCCCCCTTAATATCCCAAGCTGCGATGTGAAGAAGCCATTTCGCGGCTTCCTTCGCATACTTCGGGTCGTCAGTCAGCAAATATGAAAACGCATATCGTTGCGCCGTCGCGCCACATTTGAAAGCAAGTTGAAAAGCCTTCTCCCATTGCTTTGCCGAAACGGCATTCATCGGTCCCGGATTTGGCTTTTGGGGCTCCCCCTCCGGAGCTTTTCCGCTTAATTCTTCAATGGCTTGATTGACGATCTCCGGGTAAACACCCTCTTTTTTCATTCCTTGGTAAAAAGCACGAAACCGCTCAAGATCCGCTTTTGGAAAGAGAAGGCGCGGATGACTCGTCGGAATTTGAGGGGAAATTTTCCGAGCCACTTCTTGCGCTTCCTTGACCTCCAACGCAAGCTTTTGGGTAAGCGCTTCACCGCTCGCCGGTCCAGAACAAAACGACTGAACGGTTAGCATTCCCCCAAAGGAGATAATTTTCAGTAAAAGAGATGATGTTTTTTTCATTTGTAATCCGTTCTCCTCAAGAACACGTAAGTAGTTTTTCGCGCAGAGATCGCCGAGTCCGCTGAGAAAATGCTTTTTTACTCTCTGCGAGCACGGCGATCTCTGCGCGGAAAAGTCCCTTCATTAAGTTCTCTTCCTTGATATCCTCATGAGCACTGGGATTTAGGCGTTGTGAGGGGTGAAAGTTCATAAAATCATTATTAAGTGAGTCGCCCCGTGATCAGAACCATTGCATTTCTCAAGATACATTCATTCAAATTGCTGTCAATAAGTAACTAAACGTATACTTTATTTTGACTTCACTTCAATTTATGGTTATCTAAGTAGAATTGAAAAAATGAAAACTTCTTCTCCCCTCACGCATCCTCGTGCACTCTCATTTCCAAAAAAATTTACCTGGGGAGTCGCCGCTGCCGCCGCTCAGATAGAAGGGGCCGCTTTTGAAGGTGGAAAGTGTCCTTCCATCTGGGATACGATGGCGCTTCTTCCGGGAACGATCGCTAACGGAGACACTCTCCAGAAGGCGTGCGATCATTATCATCGCTATCCTGCAGATTTCAAACTCATGAAATCGCTCGGGATTCGAAATTATCGTTTTTCATTTTCCTGGTGTCGACTTTTTCCAGAGGACTCGCTCACCGTTAATCCTAAGGGGGTCGATTTCTATCGCCGTCTGATCGAGTGCATGCTCGAAAATGGGATCACTCCGTGGGGGACAATGTACCACTGGGATCTTCCTCAATATTTCCAAAACAGGGGCGGCTGGCCTTCCCGCATCATGGTCGATGCCTTTGGACGCTACGCCGATTTTCTTGTCAAAACCTTTGGGGATCTTGTCAAAAATTGGTTCACCCTGAACGAGGTTCGGGTTTTTATTTTATATTGCTACGGCCCTCAAGCCTTTCACGCTCCACGTCTGAATATTCCTCCGCAATCCATTCATCAAGCACTCCACCACGCCCTGCTGGCCCATGGTCACGGAGTTCGAGCGGTCCGCGAGCACGGAAGCAAAAACTCCAAGGTTGGCGTCGCAGATGCCGTCGATGTTGTTGTTCCCGCATGGGAGGATGAAGAATGCATCCACGCAGCAAAAGAGCTCTTTCAAATCCGAAACGCAAGTATCTTGGGTGGAATGATGGGAAGGACTTATGATAAGTACTATGAAAAGCTTATTCCCAGGAAGAGCGAACGTGCTCAAGTTCAAAAAGGAGATTTCGATCTCATGCATCTTCCGAGCGATTTTACAGGGCTCAATATTTACACCGGTACTTTTGCTTGTCTTGATGCCAAAGGAAAGCCCGTCATTCTCGATTTCCCCAAGAGCTATCCCTGTGCAGATTCGCCTTGGCTCAAATTGAATCCGAGAGCCATTTACTGGGGGCCTCGTCTCACTCAGGAATGCTATGGCGCCAATGCCATCTATATCACTGAAAACGGATTCGGTTATAATGAGGAAAACGAATCGTCCTCCCCGCTGATCGATCTTCATCGCAAGGAGTACTACCGTCTCTATTTGGAGCAAATTCATCGCGCCATCCAGGATGGAGTCCTCATCAAAGGGTATTTCGCTTGGTCCTTCATGGATAACTTCGAATGGGCCGATGGTTACGCACGAAGATTCGGGCTGGTTCATACCAATTTTAGAACTCAAAAACGGACCCCCAAGCTCTCCGCACGCTGGTATTCCAAGGTCATCCAGAAAAACACTTTAATTTGATAGAAATCATGATGCGAACCTGACACGATTACTTGCCTTGAACCCTATGAAAGCAATCCACCATCAGAGAAGGGCCTTTACGCTTATTGAAATCCTGGTTGTCCTCGGGATCATGGTGATCCTCATGGGAATCACTGTCTCGTCGATGAAAGTTCAGGGCTCTCAGGAATTTTCCAAAAATCTTTCCGAGATGGCAGGGATCCTGGAGCTCAGTCAAACTCATGCGATCTCCAACCGTTCCACCGTCCGGGTTCTCATCGGAATGGATCACGAGAATCTTGTCCTCCTCCCTCTCTCCTTTGCTCCTGGGGGCTCTCCAACGGATGATGAATCCAATCAGATGGAAAACGCAAAAAACTGGGTTCCCATTGCCAAGCCGGTCATCGTCAAAAATATCAAGCTTAATGAGAGCATTGCGCCCCTCTCCGATAAAATGGTTCTGCTGACAGAAAGCGCCTCAAAACCAGTCGCGCGCGTGATTGCCAGCAAGGAAATCAATTTTGAATATCTCATTCAATTTCTCCCTTCGGGCGAGGCAGCCTTGGATAATTCGGAGAGTCCAATCCGGGGAATTCAATGGGGCCTTGAAACCCTGGGAGCCAAAAGCCAAAAAGCCGTCGTTCAGATCAGCAGGCTCACCGGGCGCGTTCAGATCCTCCGAGAAGAAGACCTCGCACGTTAAACCCAGATTTTGCATTCCCTGATGCAAAATCTGGGTTTAAGCAGAGATTGTTGCAAAACTCATTCTCGTATGACAGCAGTCAAGAGATTCGGGAAAGCAGTTCTCCACAATTCGGGGACAGGCTGAGGGCGTCCACCGGGAAGCTGAACGGTGACCATAGTTTGACGACAGAAGGCGATTCGTGTTGTATCCGCCGGGCGGATCACCGTGAATTCCAAATAAAAGCGGATTTTTTCCATACCTGTCAGCCGACCGTGAATTTCGAGTGTATCTCCGAGTCTCGCTGGTTTGAGGTAATCGATTTCCGTGCGAGTGACGACGGGAACGAGGCCGGTTGAGTCCATTTCCTTAACGGTCCAGCCTAAGTGGCTCGCCAACTCGGTGCGGGCGACTTCAATCATTCGAAGATAGGCGACATTATGTACGACACCCCCGGCATCCGTATCAAAATAATAGACCGTCAGGGGAACGGTTAATTCTGGAGAAGTGGCAGAACCCTCCGTCATGGCTTTAAAGTCTGCCGAACTCTTTTTCAAAGCGAGCGATGATCACGCGGAGTGTTTTGAGGCGTGCATGCCACTTGTGTTCACCTTCAATCAGATTCCAACGGGCATAGTCCGTATCGGTCTTATCAAACATCTTCTCAGCGGCTTCCAAATAGAGGGGCCACTTGTCACGATTACGCCAATCCTCGTCGTTCATCTTCCAACGCTTGTAAGGGTCTGATTCCCGTTTTTTGAAGCGCTGGAGTTGTTCCCCTTTGCTAATGTGAATGTAAAACTTGAGGAAAACCGTTCCGTCATCAACCAAGGTGCGTTCGAACTCGTTAATTTCGCGGTAAGCCCGTTTCCACTCTTCTTTTTCTGCAAATTTTTCAACTCGCTCCACCAAGACCCGACCATACCAGGAGCGATCGAAGACGGCGATTTCGCCTCGAGGCGGAAGCTTGTTCCAAAACCTCCAGAGATAATGGTGCTGATACTCAAGGGTGGTCGGTTTGATGACGGAGTAAACTTTGACGAGACGGGGATCCAATTTTTCGGTGACTCGCTTGATCACGCCTCCCTTGCCCGCAGCGTCGGGGCCTTCAAAGACGAGGAGCACGGGGCGTTGTTTTTCGAGAATAAAGCGTTGGTAAAGGAGAACTTGCAGCTGAAGCTTCTCCAGCTTTTTTTGATACTCGTCCTTGGCTTCGACTTCTTTGCCAAGGTCTAACTTTTCAAGGCGCCCCATGAATCAGCATTAAGCCTAAAAAATGAGGAAGCGCAACCCTGATTTGTTCAGGGACTCGTAGGGCCTACGCTGGGACGCCTTGCAGTCCTGGGAGTAAACCATCATCTTTTTTCGGTTTCGCCGGAGCCGGAGTTGCCGGAAGCGGCTCTTCGGGATTGGGCAAGACTGGGGGCTCGGGTGGCTTGCGGGGAGGATTGAGCATTCGACCTTCTTTGATCAGATCGACGATGTGTTGACCATCGAGGGTTTCAAATTCCAAGAGGGCTTGGGCAATGGCTTCCATGGTCTCACGACGGGATCCGATGATTTCTTTGGCGCGATCATAGGCCGCCTGAATCAAGTTTAAAACCTCACGATCAATTTCTTGTGCCGTCGATTCGCTGTAGCTTCGGGTCGAAGAGAGATCGCGTCCGAGGAAATTAAAATTACCGTCATCCCCGTAGTGAACCATGCCGAGTTTGTCGCTCATTCCCCAATCACAAATCATCTTTTTTGCGTACCAAGTGGCCGTGTGGATATCTCCAGAGGCACCGCTGGAAATGTCTCCGATGAAAAGATCTTCGGCGACGCGTCCTCCCATGAGAACGCAAAGTTCGTCGATGACGCGTTTCCTTTCGTATCCGTAGCGATCTTCCTTGGGAAGCATCATCGTGACGCCAAGCGCAGGGCCTCGTGGGATAATGGAGACCTTGTGCAGGGGATCTGTATTTTCGAGGAGGACATTGAGAAGTGCGTGTCCTGCTTCGTGATAGGCGGTGATTCGTTTTTGTTCCTCGGTCATTGCCATGCTGCGCCGTTCGCGGCCCCAGCGTACCTTGTCCCGGGCTTCTTCGAATTCTTCAATGCCAATCGATTCCTTGCCATTTTTAGCGGCGAGGAGGGCGGCTTCGTTAATAAGATTCGCGAGCTCGGCTCCCGAAAAACCAGGGGTTCCCCGTGCAATGCGGGAGAGATCCACGCCTTCGGTCATTTTGACCGTTCCTGCGTGTACTTTAAGGATTTGCTCGCGACCTTTAATATCCGGGAGGTTGACACGGACTTCGCGATCAAAGCGGCCGGGTCGCAAAAGTGCCGGGTCCAACACATCGCGACGATTGGTTGCCGCAATGATGATGATCCCTTCCTGCGTTTCAATTCCGTCCATCTCCACGAGCAGAGCATTGAGGGTCTGTTCCCGTTCGTCGTGGCCTCCACCCATTCCAGTACCGCGACTCCGGCCAACGGCATCGATTTCGTCAATGAAGATGAGACACGGAGCGCTTTTGCGGCCTTGTTCAAACATGTCGCGAACTCGGGAGGCTCCGACGCCAACAAACATTTCCACAAAGTCCGAACCACTGATACTGAAAAAGGGGACATCCGCTTCCCCGGCGATGGCTTTGGCGATCAAGGTCTTTCCCGTTCCGGGAGGGCCCACCATGAGAACTCCTTTAGGAATACGCCCGCCGAGCTTTTGGAATTTTTTGGGATCTCGAAGAAATTCAACAATTTCAGAAACCTCCTCTTTCGCCTCATCCACGCCGGCGACATCCTTGAAGGTGACTTTTTTGCGGTCGCGATTCAACATTTTGGCGCGGCTCTTTCCGAAGCTAAACGCATTCTTTCCCGCCATCCGAATCTGCTGACGGAAGAAGAGATAGATGACTCCAAAGATCAGGAGAATCGGAAGGAGGCTGAGGAGCGATTGCGCCCAAAGATTGTCGACGACTTTGGTATCCACATTGGGAAATCCAAAATCTGCCAGCTCCGTTCGAAGATTTCGGTTGAAGTCGAGGTCGACCGGGGTTTTAAAGGTGACATCTTTGACGGTTTCGGGGTCCGATTTTTTTCGGAGAAGTTTTCCTTCAAGAAAGGTTTTTCCAGTGGCAATTTCACGAACAAACGAGAGACTTTCGATGCGTTTTCCTTCGCCGGCTTTTTGTGCGGTCAGTTCGGTGGAGAGCTCCGCATAGGAGATCTCTTTTTGCATGCTCGAATTATGCGAACTAAAGTAGTAGGCGAGCACGACCGCAAAGAGGGCTGCGGCAAAAAGGGCGGCTCCCCGCCAAGAGTCATTCCCGTCGTCATCAGAGGGGGGTTGCGTGGGGCGTCGTCGAACGGGAGGTTTATCCGACTTGGAACGCTTCGGGTGCTTTACAGGGTTTTCGGCCATAAGGGAAAGAACCCTAGCAGGTAAATGGGGAGTTGGCAAACGGAAGGAAGGGATTTTTCACTTCTGTCCAAAATAAAACCCGATTTCCAAGGTGAAGTCGGATGGGGGGATTGAAAGAACTCGGATTGGAGAGGGGGGAGAGAGGCGTCGTCCGATGGATCGATCCTGGAAAGGGCTCTAGGAATCCCTTGTCTCTACACGTTGTTTTCCAGAGTCCGGTCGTAAGGTTTTTTCAGAAGATTGGAGAGCGCCTGGAGGCCGATGCGCTGATATTTTTGGCGAGGGGTGCGCTGTTCGATTTGGGTGATCCATTCGGAAGGAATTCCCTGGTTTCCGGTGAAGATCCAGATGGCCCGTTGTCGTGGGGAGTCGGAAATTAAAGGGAGGCGCTCCAGAAGATGAAGCTGATTTTTGGGAAGGATGATGGTGAGGCGGATTTCAATCGGATCTCCGGGCTGTGGCTCGGTCTGTTCGCTGAGGCGCGGACCCTGAAACGCGGTGGGAGGATGAGACGGAACGGGATCCAAGGGGATCCCATTACGGAGAATTGAGGGGAGTTTTTCGAGCGAAGTGAAATGATAGAGACTCGTTTCAGAGTCGCGCGAGACGGAGTCGTATTTATTCTGCTGTCGTTCGGACATTGAGTTTGTTGATCCGGTAATTGAGGATTCTTCGGGTCGTGCCAAGGAGTTGAGCGGCTTTGGCTTGAATTCCGTTGGCTTGGGTGAGGGCGCGAACGATGATTTTTCGTTCGAAGGCATTTACGGCCTCTTCAAAATTGGGGAAGCCGGCCAAATCGGTCGAAAGTGCGGTGGTGCTATGAAATTCCTGGGGGAGATGATCGGGAAGAATGACGGGGGAGTTTCGGTAAGTGACAACCATTCGCTCCAGAAGGTTGCGGAGCTCGCGAACATTTCCTGGCCACGAGTATCGACGGAGGAGTTTCATCGTTTCTGCGTCGAAATCTTTGGGAACCGCATTGAGGGTTTGGCGGAATTCGTGAAGGAATCGATAGGCAAGCATCGGAATGTCTTCCGGGTGATCGCGTAGAGCAGGGACGGCAATCTGATGGGGAATCAACTTTTGATAAAGCAGGGAGTGAAGTCGTCCTGCCTGGAGTTCTTCCTCGAGAGGTTGGGAGGCGGTGAGAATGAGACGTCCGGAGAAGGGGATTCGCTTGGAGCTTCTGGGTCGATGGAACTCTCCGTGAGTGAGGAGGTGATGAATTTCTTCCTGGGCTTGCATGGAGAGCGCAGTGAATTCGCGTAAGAGGAGGGTTCCGGTCCCGGCGAGATCGAAGCGACCTCCGACCGTTGTTGTCTCCGTTTCAATTCCAAAGAGTTCCTGCATTACGAGATTGGGGGGAAGCGAAATGCAGGGAAAAGGAAGAAAGGGTTCTGCAGCGCTGGGGCTTCGGCTATGAGCAAATCGGGCGATGTGAGATTTTCCGGCTCCATATTCGCCGACAAGGAGAAGGGGGCCTTCGCTTTTGAGGGAGGCATCAATGACTTTTTTGAACGTGAGCGATTCCGTGGGGAGATGATCCAAGGCGAGTTCCATCCCGCTTTCCCGTTGAAGGATTTGGAGGCGGCGGTGGGAGTCGGTGAGATCGAGGGCGACCTGGATTCGGGTTCGGAGGTGGTGCGTGTCAAATGGTTTGGGAATGTAGTCGGCGGCTCCTTCGAGTAGCGCTTCCTGACGATGTTGGGGTTTTGCGCTCGCCGTCAGCATAACGACCGGGATATCGGGGAAATAGGCGCGCACTTCGCGAAGAAACGTAATTCCATCCTTCTCCGGCATGATGATGTCGAGAAGGATCAGGTCGATCCGGTGGTCCTTCAGAAAGCGGAGAGCCTTGAGCGCAGAGTCGGCGGTATGGACCTCGTAATGTTTTTGCAGCAGGAGTTTGAGGGATTCGCGCATTCCGCGGTCGTCATCTACTACCAGAACGCTTTTCATGAAGCAGGAAGGTAGAGTGAGTTGTCGGAATGTTCAACCGAAAACAGAAGGTCCAATTTCCGTCCAAATGTCGAAATTTGTTGTTCGAAATTCCTTGCTCCGATTGCTTGGGGAAGCCTAAATAGGGGGATGCAATTCTGGATTCGTGGAACGATCGGAGCTTTGGCTCTCATGGTGCTGGCTTCATGCTCGATGAAAGATCGAGAAACGCTCAAGAAAGTGGATGCCTTGATGGAGGCGCGAGAATACACCAAGGCAGAATCAATGTTGAACGAGGCGTTAAAGGAAGATCCCAAGAGTAAAGGACTCCACCGTAAGAAAATTGTACTTTATCTCAAGGCAGACCGGGTTGATCTGGCGACACAAGCGTACCGGGGGTTCAGTGCTTCTCTCAGTAAAAATGATCAGGTGTTGATGGATGCCCTGAGTGATGGGGATCCGTTGATTCGGGGAAATGCGGCGCGTGCTCTAGCGGGGGTGGGGGATCAAAATGCGATTCAGCAGTTGACGAAATTGGTCAAAGACAAAGAGGATAGTGTCCGGCGAGCGGCAGTTTATGCATTAGGAGACTTGAAAGATCCTCGTGCAGTTGATCCTCTGATCCATGCTTTGAAAGATTCCTGGTGGTTTGTTCGGTCGGATGCAGCGCAGGCGTTGGGCCGGTTGCGGGATCCGAAGGCGGCGAAGCCGTTGTTTGAGGCTCTTGGAGATAGTGACAGTCAGGTTCGTCATGCGGTGACGAATGCGCTTTTGACCTTGGTCAAAGAAGGGGCTCCGCAAGCGTATGTTGAGGCTTTGACGAGTACGAACCCCGAGGTGGTTCAAGTGGCGGCTTTTTCTTTGGCAACCGTCGGGAATCCTGCTGCGATCCCGGTCCTCAAGGGATATTTAAATTCGGATAAGCTACCGCTTCGGGTTTTGTCGCTCCGGGCACTTTGGCAGGCAAAAGACTCTGAGGCAATTCCCTTGATGCGCAAATCGCTGGGTGATCCCGAAATGCCGATCCGTCGCGAGGCGGTCATTGGGTTATTTGAATTGGGAGATCGGGAATCGATCGAGACGCTTAAAGCGATTGCGGCGAAGGCATCCGAGGATCCAACGACACGACAACTCGCTGAAAGAGCGGCTCAGCGTCTTTCAGCGATGCCGACAAAATCAGGACCTTAACCAATCGAGCCGGCGCTTTGGTCGGCTTCGATCATCTCATCAATCATTTTTCGGAACTCTTCCAGTCCGGGAGCAGGAATAATAATTGTATCCCGCCGCCCATTGACATCTTCCGTGATCCGAAGGAAGCGCCCTCGAGGGTTTTGCTTCAGATCGAAGAAAAAGCTCTTTCGTTCCACCGTGAGTTTTTCACTCTTGATCAATTCGTCCATGCCCCCCCCCATGTCAGATAAGCTTCTATCAAGATAACTTGAGAGCGGGTATTGTCAATGAGGGGGGGGTCGATTTCTCTGGTAAAAAATCTTTGCTTCTCAAGAAGAATCCGTAGCATCGGAGTGGACATGGCAGAGTTTACCCTAAGACGAGAAGGTCTGCTTGCGAATATGGATGAGGATTGGCTGGCTCAATTGAGTGAGTACGGCCAACTCCAGCCGGTGCAACTTCGCGAAGTAATCATTCAGCAGGGCGATACGAACAACCGTCTTTTTGTGGTGGTAGAAGGGGCCATGGAAGTGCTGTGCACGACAGAGGGATGTGAGTTTAAGCTGGCCGATATTTTAAGAGGAGAATGTTTCGGGGAAGTGAGTATTTTCGAGCCTGCCCCGGCTTCGGCGACGGTGCGGGCGACTGCTGCAGGATTTGTTTGGTCATTGGATGTGGATAATTTACAGAATTACATGGATCACCATCCCTACGAGGGGTGTACGCTCTTGCTCGGAATTAATCAGCAGCTGAGTCGCCGGCTGCGGGTTGCCAATGCGACCATCCGGTCGCATAATTTTTCAACAGACTTTCTCAGTATCCGGAATCGCATCAAGGGAGCCGTCGGCTCCGCGAGGAAATAAATTATGCCTGAATGGATGCAAGTCGATTTGCCGGTGCTTCCTCCTGTGGGAATTCTCTCCTACTTGAGCGCAAAGTCATTGCAGGATTTGGCGGTGTACGGGAAGTACGAACGTTTTCAACCGGGGGAGAATTTAATTGAAGAGGGAACGCCTCAACATCGACTTTATATTGTGGTCGAAGGGACGATGCAAATTTCAGCGATGGTGAGCGGGCAGGAGATTGTCTACTGTCAGATTGAACCGGGGGAATGTTTGGGAGAAGTGAGTCTCTTTGAGGAAGGTCCTGCTTCCGCAACGGTTCGAGCGATTACGGTTTCGGTTCTCTGGAGTATGGACATTAATGAGATGATCACTTATTTGAGCGAGCATGTGGGGGGAGGAGGGGCGCTTTTGATGGGAATCGCGCGTTGTTTGAGTCAGCGCTTGCGTCAGGCGAACCAGACCATTGCCCGGCATCACTTAAATGATGTGACTCCCATTCACCAGAATCGCTCTGAGCCAATTCGTGCGGAGGTTGTCGATGCGCCTTCTAATTTTTTCGATAAACTTCAGAAGAAATTCGGTTCAGACGGGAAAAAGCCGAAAATTCCGACTGAAATCAAGCTGTGAGAAGTCGGATGCGGGCGGTTGCAGTTCTGAAATGGAGCTCCGGAGGATTGCTGTTGATTGGGGGCGGGATCTGGCTCTGGTTTTTTTGGCCGATGCTCTGGCCGATTCCTCAGGGACAAGAAGGTCCTTTTTTTTCACCAAAGCCTGCGGTTTCATTTGCTCCGCCTTATGGGATAGAAGGAGTTCTCATGCAGCCGCACTCCGATCCTTTGGAGAAACTGAGGGAACGATTGAGACGGGAGGCGGTGGAGGCTCGAAAGCTGGGGCCTTGGTCCGTCATGCAAAAAGAGGTGCTCGCGGTAAGTGGGGATCCTCATGATTTTCATTCACTGATGCCGTATCTCTGGCCGACGCGATGGATCCCTGGAGGCAAGCCATGGACGCCACGGGATGGGAAAGTGAATCCGGAGGCTCGTTCACGAAAATACGACCGCACCGGTTTTTTGGAGATGACGAATACCGTTGAGAAACTTTGTTGGGCCTATGCATGGAATCGTGATGAAGCCGATGCGCAACGTGCGGCGCTGCTTTTGAGGACTTGGTTTTTGGATCCTGCCTCTCGAATGAATCCCCATTTTCAATATGATCAGGCCGTCCCGGGACTCTGCTCGGGTTACACGCTTGGGGTTATTCGGGGAGTGGAGTTGCTGAGGCTTTTGGATGCGAGTTGTTTTTTGGAGGGAAACGAAGCCTGGACGAACGCGGATCAGATTGCATTAAGAAATTGGTTTGGAGCTTATTTTCGATGGGTTTGGGAAGGGGCCTTTGGCTCGGTGGAACGAGCGCGGTCGAATAATCATGGGACTTGGTACGACGCCCATGTGGCGGCGCTGGCCTTCTATGTCGATCGTCCTGAGATTGCCCAAAAAATTCTTTCCGAAGTGCGGGAGCGCCGATGGGAGGGACATATTAAGGCGAATGGGGATCAGCCGGAAGAGAGTCGCCGAACAAAGTCAGGGGCGTATGCAATTTTTAATTTGAAAGGATTATGTCATCTCGCATTACTAGGAGAACGCATGGGAGCTTCGTGGTGGAAGGAGTCGAATCATGAGGGGGGAAATTTAATTCAAGCGTGGCGTTGGATTGCTGCACGAGTCCCCACCGAATCTTTGACAGAAGCTCAACGGGAGGATTTTATTTCACTCGGTGTTCTTCTTGCAATGAAAAGCAGCGATCCGGGATTTCGAAAAGAAGTGGAACCCTGGGTCAAACCGGAGTCGTATGCGTATGGAGCGTGGATTGAGTATTTTAAGTAATCTCATGGCCTCAAGAAAATTTGCTATAGCTCCCGCGCAGAGTGAGCACCAACACGGAATGGGGATTACTCGGGGGTGGGATGCTGGAGTACTTTTCCAAAACCAGCGATCAGTTTGAGATCGATGAGTTTAAGCTCGAACCACTGGAAGTCAGGGAGATCGATATAAATTTCAGCATCGGGGTGAGCCTCCAAGAAGGTCTGTCGGAGATTCTGGCCGGATTCTGAATTCCGTGTCACCGGTTTTACGGTGAAGCGAACCTGAAGCCTTGGGGTGGTCATGACAGAGTTTTCTGTCGGAGCAGTGACGAGTAAGGTTCCCTTCGGATTTTCCAGAAGCGTGCGCGTATGCGGGGATCGGCCACTCAGCGCCAGAAAGAGTGTAGGCGGATTTTCATGATTCAAGGCGTAAGCGACAAGCGAGGCGTGTGGAAAATCGGAATGATTCAAGGCAAGCGTTGCGCTCCGGTGGGCGCGCAGAAAATCAAGGATTTCTGAAGGAAGTGAGGCGATCATGGTTTGGAAGTGCCCCGGCTAGGACTCGAACCTAGGACCAATTGATTAAGAGTCAACTGCTCTACCAACTGAGCTACCGAGGCAAAATGGAACGGAAGGAAACGATTTTCTGGGGGATTTGTAAAGCAAAAAGTGTCGGTTGAACGATGAGCGGAAATCTGTCATGATGGCTCCAGGTTTATTCATGAAAATCCTGACCTCTGAAGATGTCGATAAAATTGGAATGCGAGTTCGTCCTT
Source organism: uncultured Verrucomicrobiota bacterium (assembly GCA_964555235.1). Classification (GTDB taxonomy): domain Bacteria; phylum Verrucomicrobiota; class Verrucomicrobiia; order Methylacidiphilales; family CAMAQI01; genus CAZKRU01. The sequence continues at coordinate 32,026 of CAZKRU010000026.1, read as the reverse complement.
CCGGGATCTTTTCAGACCTTCGTCCGGAGACGTGGGCCCAGCTGGAGAAGAAGGGCGTTTACATTGTTTATAAAGATGAGGAAGTCATTCATGATGGGAATCCGATCCAGCATTTTTATTTTGTGGTCCAAGGTTATTTTGAGGTTTTTAAGATGGATCCAGATACGCAGCGTCGGAATGTTTTGGGGACGATTCGTGTTGGACAGTGTTTCGGTGAGATGAGTTTTCTGACAAACGCTCCGGCTTCCGCCGATGTTCATGCCTCAGACATGGTGGTGGCCTGGGCGATTCCGCATTCTGATCTTCGCGAGTTTATTTTATCAAATTCGGAGGGGGCAAAACTCGCTCTCCAAATTTCAGCGCTGGTGGCGGATCGACTTCAGCAAGGGAATCTTCGATTGTTAGGAGTGAGTACTGCATTGAATTCTTATTTCGGGCATGTGGCCCGAACGACGGATTTGAAAGTCACCTCGCTTCCTCAATCAGGCGATTATGCATCCATGGAGATTCCAGAAGAAATTTTCAATGGGATCTCGATCATGGCTTTGGGACTCAATGACGTGGGGCTTTTGACTCCGGCGCGTCGGGAAATTGTTCGAAAAAAAATCGAATCTCACGAAGTTGAAGTGGTTCCCTGGTTGGAATTAACGGAGACCGGACTGCATCTTAAGATTCGCCTTAAATACGGAAGCATTCCGGCTCCCAAATAAGCCCTTAGGTCTGTAATGCGGCTGCTTTACCTTTATGGCGAGGAGATGACCGGTCGTCGCGCACGAGAGATTCATGCCCTGAACCGAGCTCGCTCCCTTGCGGAATCCGGTGTCGAGGTGACGCTCCTCTTTGCAGAAGCTGCGCCCCATCGAAGCAGCACAGAGATTCTCGCGTTGGCAGGGTTGACGGAGCATGAAAATTTGAAAGTCGTTCAGATTCCCCGAAAACTCAAAGTTGGTCCGATGACCTTGACCTTCTCATCCTATTACTATCATCAGGCGCTTCAATGGATCTCGCGACAACCCCGGTTTGACGCAGCGTATGTGATACATCTCAAGGCGGTGGGGCCACTCCACCGTAAAGGGAAGGGGATTCCGATCGTCTTTGAATCTCATGAGATCTTTGCGGATGCTTATCCGATGAAAAGCCCACGTTTTTTGCGTCTCGAGTGGATGGAACATCAGATGTTTCGTCAAGTTCGCGGAGTGGTGGTGACTTCAAAATACTTGTTGGGTGAATTAAAAAAGCGTCATCGCCTTCCGGAGTCGACTTTGATTTCTCCGAATTGCGTCGGTGCAGCGTTTTTCGAAGGAGCCTTGGATCGTGTGAGGTCAAAACAGTTGCTCTACCTCGGAAGTTTTCAGGCGTGGAAAGGGGTTGCGACCGCGGTTGAGGCCATGAAGCATTTGCCGGAGTTCAATTTGATCGTCATCGGTGGGAAACCCGAGGAGGTGAATGCGCTAAAAAAAGGGGCTTCCGCCAATGTGAGATTTCTCGGTTTTTTAAAACGCGATGAGTTTCGTCCGTATCTCGAGGAGGCTTCCATCGCACTCATTCCAAATCGTTTGGAGCCGAGGAACTCCCTTTACACCTTTCCGATGAAGTTAATCGAGTACACAGCCAGCGGAAAAAAAATAGCAGCGACGCGTTTGCCGGTTCTGGAGGAACTGCAATTGGGGAGTTGGGCTCGGTTGGTTCCTCCGGATGATTCGCTGGCGTTGGCTCAAGCGATTCGGGAGCTGGATGCGGCTCCGATTGCGCCGTTGGAGATTCGCTCATGGGCGGAACCGTTTCGATGGCAGCGTGAGGCCGTTCGGATTCGAGATTTTATAGGAGGCTTGTGCGGACAATCCTGATTGCCGGTGGTTACCCACATCACTTGCCGAATGAAATCGTCAAAGCGTTTTCGAAAGCCGGATGGAGTGCCTCGTTTTTTGATTCTTCACCGGAATCACCCTGGCACCGGCCGTTGGTGAAACCGCTGCGAAAATTAATTCATAATCTGAGAATTCAGCGACATCCCACGACATTGGATAACACGCCGCTCTCGAATCTCGGATGGAGGAGCCGTCGTTGGCTGTGCGAGGTGGAACGCCTTCGTCCGGACGTGGCGTTGATTTTGAGAGGGAATCGTTTTGCGCATCCGTGGTTGAGCCAGGCGATGAAGCTGACACCTCATTATTGTTGGATGCTCGAACCGATGGATCGGCTGGGGAGTTTGATGGAGGAAGTAAAAGCGGGGAGTTACCGGAAAATTCTTGCTTATTCCAAACAGGAAGTTGATCAATTACGTGAGGTCGGGATCGAAGCGGAATTTTACCCCCACTATGCGGCAGAGACTCCCGCGGAAGCTCGGGTGAAGAATCTAGAGCGAAAATATCAGTGGAGTTTTTTAGGGAGTCATTCGCCGTGGCGGGAGGAAGTTCTCCGAGCATTGCTTCAAGAATTTCCGAAAGCTTACATTCAGGGACCGCGTTGGAATCGAGTGGCGAAAAAAGATGCAAAATTTCGCAAGGTGGTCCACGAAGCTTATTTTGGAAAAGAAGAGGCCTTTGAGCTCTACCTGAACTGTTCGGTTGGAATTGATCTTTCGACAGGGCCAGGTTTGAACCCCAACGGAATCACGATGCGAGTTCCAGAATTACTCGCCTGTGGGTGTCCAGTCTTTACTCAAGAATCACCCGAATGGAATGCCGTTCCATGGGAGTGGCGAGGGAGGGTGGAATTTTTTGTGGGTGTCGAAGATTTGCTCGAAGGCGTTCGAGTTCGAATGGCCTCCAATCAAGCAGGTAAAGAGGCGGAGCTTGCTTGGAAGATTGCGCAGGGAGTTAGCGGTTATGAGGGTCTGGTTCGGGCGGTGGAGTTGAGCCGTTCACAATAAAAAAACTATCTTTCTTTCCAGATCATGGGATTGCGACTGGCATGAAAGACAGCGATGATCGTGATGGTATCTCCCGATGCGCGATAAAGCACAAGGTATGGGAATCGTCGAATAATGGCCATGCGGGTCTTACGTTGAACAACGGGATAGGATTCTGGATGACGAATAATTCGCTGAAAACAAGAGTCAACACATCGAAAAAGGTCTGAGCCTAAGCCTGGATTGCGAACTTCATACCAATCAATGGCCTCAAGCAATTCTGCTTCTGCCTCCGGACGAACAATCAGTTTCATCTCAGAGTGAGCTCTGAATTCTTGCTTTTAAGGATGACCATGCGACACCCTCGTTTGGGTGTAACTCGAATCGATCTAGGCGTCGATCCAACTCCTCCATCTGTGCGGGGGAGAGTTGAATCTGGGAGGAATCAGCGGCAACCGTATCCCACAAATCCTCAACGAGTTGGATTCTCTCGGCAATCGGCAACTCACGCAGTTGTTCGATCTCATTCATAAATAAAGATTAGCACGGTCTCGGACTGAGGCGAGTTTTTTCTCGGGATTTACCTTTTCCTTCTCGTAGATTTCCTCGCGGGACCAAGAGCGACTCTTGTTGACACGTTTTGTAATTAGGGTGAGTGGCGTGGGATTCTCCTGCTGGGAGAAGTGTGAGGTTTTGAGATGAGAAATTGGTTTCATTTTTCTTTGCCTATTAGTTGGGCATTATCCAAGCAGGGAGATACCTTAATGCCAAATCGTTTTAGTCCAACTCTGGAAAGATCTAATTTGGTAGGGAGCCCTCGATGAGGGCGCTGGTCTTAGTTCTCCTCGCTCCTACGTCATCTTTGAAATTCCGCCCCAGCCGCGGCGCCCTCGGAGATGTCGCCCTACCAAACTGGAATACGATAATAAGTTGTCCGTTGAAAAAAAATCGGGCAGGGTCATGGGTATGACAGGTGCGACGTTTGAACAGCAGCTTGAAGCGGCTTCCGGAGGAGGATTGATCCGGGGGGGCGAGGCGAAACTCCTTTATACGCTGGCGCGAAACCTTCCGCAGGGGGCTATTGCGGCGGAGATCGGCTCGTGGATGGGGAAATCGTCAACGGCGATTGCGCTTGGGTTGCGCGAAGTGGGGGGACGTCTTCACACGATTGATGATCATCGAGGGATTGAAGGTCACCCGGAGTTGCCGTCGGGCGAGGGAGCGCGTCAGCAGTTTTATGCAAATCTGGAGGCGGCTGGGGTTCGGAGTTTAATCGAACATCATCCAATCTCTTCGGATGACCTGGCCCCTTCTTGGAAAGAACCACTCGATTTTATTTTCATTGATGGATGTCATGAGTATGACGCCGCACGTCGGGATACGTTTCAATATGCGCCATTCGTCAAGCCGGGCGGATGGATTGCGTTTCATGATGTCGGAATGAAGGAGGCGGTTTTTCGCGCGATCAATGAGTGGATCGATGAGAAAGAGCCGAAAATCGCGACGTTTCGATTTAGCGGTCTGATTCTGGCCGTTCGTTTGGCTAAGGAAGGAGAGACGCCGATGGGAGCCTGGGCGTTGTCGCTGATGCGGTTTGGAATTCCAAATTCGTGTGGCTCACTTCCCGAACGATCCCGCTCCATTGCGCGTTTGGTGGCGAAATTACGGCAAGGGGTGGCGCGACGGATTGTCCGGTTTCTCAAGGAAGATTAATGGGGAGCGGTTGAAGTGAATTTTTTTGAAGCCCAGAGCAAAGCTCATCAGAAATCCAAGTGGCTGGTCGTTTATTTCTGTATGGCCGTGGTCGCGATTGTGTCATCACTCTATGCGGTGGTCATTTGTGTTTTGAATCGTAATCCTGATTACCCGGTGCATTGGTGGAATCCGGAGATTTTTGCGGAAGTGGCGGGGGTCACCGTACTGATTATTTTGGCGGGAAGCTTGTATAAAATTGCTCAGCTTTCCGCCGGCGGACGCGTCGTTGCGGAATCGATGGGGGGGCGACTTCTTTTATCTGGGACAAAAGATTTATTGGAACGCAAGGTGCTCAATGTGGTGGAGGAGATGGCAATTGCTTCCGGAATGCCGGTTCCGTCGGTTTATTTCTTGGAAGCGGAAAGTGGGATCAATGCGTTCGCTGCAGGATTTACTCCGGAAGATAGTGTGATCGGCGTGACGCGTGGTTCGGTCGAGCATCTCACGCGCGATGAACTGCAAGGGGTGATTGCCCACGAGTTCAGCCATATTCTGAACGGGGATATGCGGCTGAATATGCGTCTCATGGGAATTATCTTTGGGATTCTGGTGATTTCACAAATTGGTTATTTAATCATGCGCTCGGTCCGGAATGTCAGCTCTGGCGATCGCAAAGGAAATTCTGCGCTCCCGGTCTTGTTGATTGGACTGGCGATGTTTATCATTGGATATCTCGGAGTCTTTTTTGGAAATCTAATCAAGGCAGCGGTTTCTCGGCAGAGAGAATTTTTGGCCGACGCCTCAGCAGTTCAATTCACGCGAAATCCGAATGGGATCTCGGGTGCATTGAAAAAAATCGGAGGCTGGCGTGAAGGTTCTTCGATCAAAAGCTCCGGAGCCGGAGAGGCACAGCATTTCTTTTTTGCGGAAGGAATTTCGAACGCTTTCTTTCGACTCCTTTCGACACATCCTCCCTTGACGGAGCGAATTCGTGCGATTGATCCGAACTTTCAAGGAGAAATTCCAGAGGTTTCGGAGCGGATTTTGGATCAGGAAGAGGATTTTTCAGCCATCGGATTTCAAGCGCAGGGATCCAAGCGTCCTCCCCCTCCTGTGCAGCAAATGGGGCAACCCGAACCAGAGCAAATGGCTTATGCCGGATTAGTGCGACGCTCCATTCCGGAGGAGTTACGAATGGCGGCTCGCGAACCGTTTAGTGCCTGTGCGGTCGTGTATGGGTTGTTAATTAGTCGCGAGCCTGGAGTGGTATCGACACAGATAGAATTACTCCGAACTCAAACGCCTGTGGCAGTTTTTCAAAGTTTTGAAGCAAATCATGCGGCGTTGAAGGGACTGGATGGATTGCTTTGTCTTCCGCTGGCCGAACTGGCACTACCTGCGTTGCGACAACTTTCCTTGGAGCAATATCAGGCTTTTCGTTGGATTTTGGGGGAATTGATTGCAGCGGATCAGCAAATCGAGCTTTTTGAATATGCGCTTCAAAAAATGGTCTGCCGTTACCTGGAGGCCCATTTTGTGCGTCAGGCGCCTCCAGCGATTCGCTATCATCGGGTTTCTGAAATTCTGGAACCGGCCTCGGTGGTTTTGTCGGCCATGGCTTGGGTCGGTGAGGGATCGAAGGGGACCGCGCCAGTGGCGTTTCGGAAAGTCTGGTATTCACTGGCTCTGACTGCCGGGGAAATTCTTCCGCTGGAGGCGTGTGGACTCGATTCCGTGGATCGAGCTCTGGACGAATTGGCGAAGATGAGTCCGGAATTGAAAGAGCGTTTCTTGGATGCGGCTTCCCAGGTGGTTCGTAATGACGGGCGGATCGAACTCGCCGAAGCGGAATTATTGCGCGCGGTAGCGGACTCCATCGGTTGTCCGATTCCTCCGATCTTAACGGTATGAGTCAATCGCTTCTCGGATTTGATATTGGTGGAACGAAGTGTGCGGTGTTAGTCGGTTCGGCCGTAGGGGATCAGATTTCGATTCTTGAACGAATCTCCTTTGCGACAGAGTCAGGTTCGGAAGCCAATCTTGTCCGTCTGGAAACGTTGGCGCGGGATTTGTTGAAGCGTCATCAGATCGAGTTGCCTTCGGGAATCGGGATTAGCTGTGGCGGACCGCTGGATAGCAGGGCGGGAGTGATTCAATGCCCGCCGAATCTTCCAGGGTGGATTGATGTTCCGATTGTTGAGCGATTTACCAAAGCGTTTGGAGTTCCTGTTCAACTTCAGAATGATGCCAATGCCGGAGCGTTGGCAGAATGGAAGTGGGGAGCGGGGCGCGGAACGCAGAATCTTGTTTTTCTGACATTTGGAACGGGGATGGGGGCGGGATTGATTTTGGACGGACGACTCTATTCGGGGAGTTGTGATCTGGCGGGTGAGGTCGGACATTTGAGATTGGCAGAAGAAGGGCCGGTCGGTTTTGGGAAAAAAGGATCGTTCGAAGGGTTTTGCAGCGGGGGAGGAATTTCACGTCTCGCTCAAATGCGTGGATTCAAGGGAACGGCTCGCGAGGTTTTTGAAGCAGCGCATCGAGGTGAAGCACTCGCGCTCGAGATTGTTCAAACCGTCGCACGACGTTTGGGACAAGGTCTGGCGCTTTTGGTGGATGTTCTGAATCCCGAGGTCATTGTCATCGGAAGTATTTTCGCGCGCCAACGCGACTTGCTTTGGCCCGAAGCCGAACGAGTCTTGCGGGAGGAGGCGATCCCGGCGAGTTTCAAGGCAGTACGTGTCGTTCCGGCGGAACTTGGAGAGCAAATCGGAGATTATGCCGCTCTGGTATTGGCGTTGCGCGCTAGTGAGAGATGATGTTTATCCCGCTCAGCCCAAAGTGTGTGGCTGATGCGAGAAGGTGTCGGTCGTTGGAATAAATTTCGGTAAAACCATGCTCTACGGCACAGGCAAGATGAAGGGCATCTGCGGCACGGAGAAACGTGTTTTCGGGTGCGGAGATGAAAAACGATTCTACCCGTTTGATGACGTTTTCTGAAAGGGGAAGCCATCGGAGTGCTCCACGTCGAGTCTCTTCATGGATCTGCGCCATCATGGCTCGCAGGTGATTCGTGCTTCCACTTCCTTCACGGATTTTTCGGTGACAGGCGGAGATGAATTCGGCTCTGCCATGAAGAGCGCTGACCAGATTGTGGCAGGTGGCTGCATGAGCGCGCACTTCGGCGGTTCCTGCTTCTTCGCACTGCAATTTGAAAAGATAAGTGGAGTCGTAGTAGGCGGACCTCATCGGGCGTTCCGCTCTTCGGAGATGATCTGGGTCGAATCGGTGCCACCTGAAAAGGCGCCTGCTTTTAAGGCTGACTCATATTCTGGAAGGAGTTTTCGATTGGCCCAATAGGAAGCCGGAGTTTCAGCCACGGAAGTGGAGGTCTGATTTAATTCGTGATCGAGCGAGGTAATGACTAATTCCCGAAGAGTTTGACCGGTCTCCACCGCCCGGATCTTGGCCTTCTTGTAAAGGGATTCGGGGATATCGATGGTTGTTTTCAAGGGAATAATTTAATATAAATACGGAAAGCCGTCAAACTGTATTAATATATAAAATAGTAATTTTGTTGATAAAAACAGTATTTCGTGTATGTTTCGTGCATGGCAACGAAGACAATTACTCTAGAAATTGATGCCTACGAGAAGCTGCGTCACCAAAAACGTCCGGGAGAGTCTTTTACGGAGGTGGTCCGTCGTGCTGCATTTCCGGAGACGCCGCTCACTGGTGCGGCACTCCTCTCTCATTATCTTGAAACGAGTCACCGGACTCGGGATGCGTATCTCGAGTCGGTTGAACTTGCGGAACGTCAAGATCCACCCCCCGATGATCCATGGGCTTGATCCTTGATACTAATTTTGTGATTGCTGCGGAGCGAGAGGCTCGTCGTAAGCAGTCAGGGGATGCGTTTCGTTTTTTGGAGACCCATTCTGCGGAGACGCTCTGGATCACTTTTACGATTGCGGGTGAACTGGCTTGCGGCGATTCTTCTGCAACGCAACAGGAGTGGAGTCATCTTTGTAAGCCATTTCCCATTCTTCCCTGGACCCGGGAGATTTCATGGCAGTACGGAGTCCTTTATCGTCACCTCAAGTCTCAAGGAGCTCTGATTGGAAGTAACGACCTCTGGATTGCATCGACCGCTCTGACGCATGGAATGGGAGTGGTTACGAGAAATCTTTCAGAATTTCAACGCATCCCTGGACTTGCGGTTTATCGTTTCTGATTTTTGCCGCAGAAAGCACAGAAGTCACAAAAGTTGCAATCGGTTCTTGTGTGACTTTTATGCTTACTGTGGCAGAATGCGTGTTCATAAGATGAAAACGAAGTGGCTTTTACTTCTTTCAGTGATTTTTTTCAGTGTAAATTGGATCTACGCCTATCCAATTCCTCCTCGTAGCTTGCGGCAATTGTATACCGATGCGGAGTTGATCGTTGTTGCTGAAGTAGGGAAGACGGAGATGGTTAAAGGCGATGATCCTTGGAATGACGGAAAAGCGACGATTCTGATTTCTTCACGTATAAAGGGGGCGGAAAAAGGGAGTTCTATCGAGGTTTATTACTCGCTTCATATACATTGTCCTGCGCCTGCAAGGTATGAGACGGGGAAAACAGTCCTTGCCTTTTTAGCGGCAAGGAGAAAAGGAGATGGATATCAGACATGCTCACGTTCTTACGGAACAAAGTATTTAACAAAAGAGGAGTTGGATAACTATTTGAAGAGTATCAATGCATTGAGACAGATTCTTGAGATTAAAAATGAAAAGGAGCGTTTAGAGAAAATGGTTGAATGGATGGTAAGATGTGTAGAAAATAAAGATACACGATTTGAGGGGCTTCTCGATCTTGATGAAAGAAATTTAGGCCGCTTCCTACCAGTCGAAAACCCGGAACCTGAGTTTTCGAAGTTTCTTAATCAAAGCCAGAGAGATCGGCTTTTTGCAATATTGAAGTCCGAGCCTCCAAGTGGCAATCCACAGTATTATACTTTGATGAGTATTATGTCTATCTTGGCAAAATCGCTTAATTCTAAAACACTCTCCAATATCGTCGAACAGTATGATAAGGTGGAGGGGAATGACGAGGTGAGACAACGCGCACTGATTTCTGACTTCATTGCGAACTATAAGAAGCAAAACAAATTGGTTCCTTAATTTTCTGTAAAAATCAAAGTGAAGCGTAGATGGAGCTGAGCGGCGCCCTCGGAGAGGTCGCCCTACCAGATTAGGTCGATGACTCTGCCGCTCGGGGTATGATAAATCTGAATCGCTTGGATACGGATGCCAATCGGTAGAACGGCTTCGGCATAAGCATGAAGTTGGGCGGTGTAGCGTTCGCGGAGTTGGGATTCGATGGCTTCACTTGGCTCGATGCGATCGGTTTTCCAGTCGAGAAGGATCCAATGCTTTTTGGGGTTTTGGTAGAGGAGATCGATTTGGCCTTCTTCGACTTCGTGAGGAGCTGGGCGGCGGGTGTACGGAACTTCACGAAGCATCGGAGCGCGGGAGAATTCAGATTTCAACGGACTGGCGAGAAGTTGTTTGAGTTCGCGTTCGCCTCGAGTGCGAGACTCTGGTTTTTCCAGACGTGCGAGTGCCATTTTGCAGAATGCTTGAATTTCTGAGTCGGATCCGGTCCAGGGAAGATTCTCCATCGCTTCATGCCACCATGTTCCATACTGAGCGGCTTCGTTGCCGAGAAGTCGTGCGGGGAGGGGGAACTCTTCAAATCCTTCGGGTTTAGTTTTGTAAGCACTCGGAGTGCGATGAATGATTTGAGGGACGGCTTCAAGCTTCACTGTCGATGGCCATGAGGAAAGCGGAGGGATCGGAATTGATTTTGAAGCGGTTGAGCTGAGGGATTCTGCTGTCAGTTCGCTTTGAGAATGAGAAGCACTTCGATCAAGAGAGGTTCCGGGCGAATCTTTTTCTGCAGCGCCGCTCAAGGCTTCATAGGCATTCGGCGAGGCAAGTTTCGTAGTGCCATCTTTATGGGTGGAAGACCAGACATGGTGATCGTCCGTGAGAATCAACGTGTGACGAGGACGTGTGCTGGCGACATAGTAGAGCCGTTGACGTTCTTGAGTTGAAGCAGTGGAATCGTCCTCCTTCCAAGTCTCGAAGGAGGGAGAGACATTTCCGGAACTCAAACCGAGGTGAGGCTCGCGTCCGGGAGGCCATTGAAAAAAGGGATACAAGGGACTTTTTCCTCCCTCTTTATTTACGTGACCAAGAAAAGGGAGGAGGACGGCGTCCCATTGAAGTCCCTTTGCTTTTTTAATCGTCATCAACTGAAGAGCCTCCGCTCCTAACTCTGGAAGTTCAGGGCGTTGATCTTCAATGCCGCGTTGCAGGCGGTCGACATATTCTGCCATTGAGAGTCCCTGTCGTTGGGCGGGATAGGATTCCAAAAGGAGGGCTTCGAGTCCGTGAACGGCGCGGTGGCCTTCGTCTCCCAAGGCGTGGAGTCGTGAGACGAGGTGAATTTCGGTTGCCCAGAGTTGAACCGCCGCTGCGAGCGGTAGAGGAATCGCCTGAGTTCGAATTTTGGAAAGTTGAGAGAGAATTTCTCCAATCTTTCCCGAATGGCGTGAGGCATGAGCGAGTGTCAATGGCGCGGGGTTTACGCGGTCGCCATTTGAAAATCGGCTACGATAGATGGCATCATCGGATATCCCAAAAATTTCTCTCAGGACGCCGATGATTTCGAATTCATTTTCAGGATCGATATGTAGGGTAAGAAGTGCCGTCAGCCAGAGGTATTCGGGAAATCGTGTGTTGGCCGTTTCGAAATGAAGAACTGAGGGGAGATGCTGACGGCGACAGGATTCCTGGATGCGCTCAAGCCAGTTTCGAGTCGGGCAGAGAATCGCGACCTCATTCCAAGAGCGGGCGCGAAGTCGTTCCAGTCCGGCATTTCGAATTTGGGTAATCAACCAATCCGCTTCCGCACGGAATTTCTGATCGGCATTTCCTTGAATCGGCGGAGGCGTCCAATAAACAACCTGTCCCTTTCCTTGATTGAGAGTGGGAACGAGCGGAACATAGGGGACCTGACCATGGTCTCCATCAAGAACATGGTTGAAGCGATCATTGACGAATTCGACAACATTGGGTCGACAGCGAAAGGTTTGTGAAAAGGAGAGAGCTTCGCCCGCAGGAGCGGTTCCCAGTTTTTCGTGCAGTGCGCGGTAAAAATGAAGATCGGCACGGTCCCGATAGATCGACTGTTGTGGATCGCCGACCATGACAAAGTGTCCGGATCGGGGGGCTGAAGTCTTGGAAGTCCACTCAAAGGGAATACTTTCTATCGGACGTGCGAGTTCGATGAGTAATTCAAATTGGAGCGGATCGGTATCCTGTGCTTCGTCGAGCAGAATTCGGTAATTTCGTTTTTGAAGTTCAGTGCGAACGATTGGAAATTCAAGGAGTCGATGGGCGAGTGCGATCTGATCGACGAAGAGGAGTCGGCCTGTCCGAAAGCGAAGTTCCTGAAGGTGATGGGCTTTTCGTGCGATTTCAAACGCAGTCATTTCAGTGAGGAGCGAAAGAAACGGTTCGGTGGCTTGAGGCCAGGCTGCGATCAATTCTTTGCCGCCCGTTTTTCCAAAAGGGGGAATGGAGACAAATCCGGAACCTTCAATTTGAGCGACAAGCGATTTCCAAAGCTGTTGGACTTGTCGAATCGTCTCCTTCGATCTGGCATTGTTGCTGGTAACCGAATCCAAGGCATCGGGATTGAGTCGAAATCGACGGAGGGATTCATCAAAGGAGTCGCTCATTCGTTTGAGAACGCGCGGCCAATGAATCGGTCGATGACTGGCATCAAAGGCCATTTCGCGGAGATCGCGTTCGGGGAGGAACCGATGAAGCCATGTTTTCCATTTCTCATCGGTTTCGGGAGGATCCAACTCCATCCACTCTTCCCGCAGGAGATCATCATCGTCCGGGAGGAGCGCCATTTCCGAGGCATAGCCGAGTTCCAGGGCGAATTCCTGAATGAGACTCATGCAAAAGCTGTGAATGGTTCCAATGAACATGCGGCTCAGTCCATGAGCCAATGCGGGGGGAAGCGTTCCTTTGCTGGCAGAGAGAAGTTTGGCGCGGAGTCGTTGTCGCATTTCATCGGCAGCACGATTCGTATAAGTGACCAGAACAACCGAAGCGAGTCGCTCGGGATGACGTTGCGCAAGCGTGGCAACGCGCTCGACGAGCGTGGTCGTTTTTCCGGCACCGGCGGAAGCTTGCACGGAGAAATTAAGATCGAGTTCCTGAATGAAGCGATCTCGCGCGGATTGGTCGGAGATCATGTCGATCGCTCCCAAGTGGCCAGCGATTCTGAGTTCGCCCATTTGCTGTGGAGAAGAAAGGAAGGAATTTCCAACGTTGCCTGAGGAAGATAACTGTGGGGACCGAAGCGGTTTCGCACGGGAAGGGTTTGTCCGCATTGCCCCTGAGTCCAAGCGGCGGCGAGAACTTTCCAGAGCGGTTCGTAGGAAGGACTGAGCGGTTGAATTGGAACGAGTTCGGGATTCATCTTCGGATGACGGGTCAGAATTGCAACGGAGGTTTTTAAGTTTCCCGGGTGTTGCTGCCGCGCGAGGGCGGCGTAGAAGGCGAGTTGAAAGTGAGCTGCGGATTGAAGGAGAGTGCCTTCACTGAAATCTTTGGCGCCTCGTCCGGTTTTAAAATCAAGGATCACCGCTTCTTCGGCTTCTTCCCACACGGGTTTGTCGAGGGCAATGAGATCGAGACGCCCAACCCAAAGCTGATCAACCGGAAATCCGGGAATAGGGCGGAGCAAGGGACGGCGAAGGCGGTATTCACACGCGAGATAGCAGCAGGACTGTGCTCTTAGAAATTCATAGACTCCTTGCAGAAGATGAAGTGCAGCGGTTTCAAGTCGTGGCCATTCGCTGATCCACCAATGGGGTGCTTGAGGCCAGTGAGCGTGGAAAGCGATTTTTGTTTTTTGAATCTCGGCGCGAAGAGCAGATTCCCAAGTTTGAGCTTCCGGAAGTGGCGCGAATTCACCGGGGGTTCGAATCTTTTCGAAGCTTTGCCGAATCCAGCCGTGAAGAATCTTTCCATTATAGAGAGGAAGGACTTTGTCTGCCGTCCAATCACGAAGAGGCGGAGAAATATTGAGAAGCGCGGAAAACCAAGCGGTGGCCGGGTCTTGAAGAATCTTTTCCGCCTGACTGGCCGAGAGGGGGGCGGGAAGTGCGGAAGATTTTAAACAAAATTGGTATTCCGAAAAGGGCTTCTGACTGTTGCGGCGTTCATGGTAGGCATGTGAAAAATCGTCAGAGATTTCAGAATCGGGTGCGGCGGGAGTGGGTGCCAGGGCTTGAAGTGCTGCGGGAACGGCATCGCTCCATGGATGGTTGGGGTGGAAAAGATTCCATGACTCGCGATAAAATTCGGAGGGATAGAGCTCTCGATGGCTTTCGATTTCATCCCAGTGACTAGCAGTAAACGCAATGCGTGAAGCTGCTGTGCGGAGAAGTGAAAATCGGGCGCGTTCGATTTGATAACGCATTCCATCCGTGAGAAGAGGGGAGAGGTTTGGTGAAAAAATCGACTCGTGAGCTCCGGTTGGATCCAGCTTGCGAGCTTTGGTGTTGAGAGTTTCCCGGGTGGCCTCTCGAAGAAGGGAGACGGGATGTGCAATGGCGGGCCAGTCGCCTTCGTTGAGTTGTGCAATGAGAAGTGCATCCCATCGGAGGAGCGTTGCGGCGGCCGGCGGAATCAGATGAACCGGGGCCCAAGCGGAAGCGGTGGGGAGCGAGTCGGGTCGTTCGAAGAGTTGGCGAATGAGTGCGGAGAATTTCCGTTTTTGGACCGGTTCTTTCCAAAGTTCCGCAAGGGGGGTCAGGGCGGTGTGGAGAAATTCCTGAAGTCCCAAGCTCTCCTTTGAACCGATCCAAGTGGAAAGATCGGATTCCAAGCGTTGTGCAAAATCAGAAACGGTTGTGGATTCCGGCCACGCAAGATCGCCTTGAAGTCGTGAGAGGAGTCGGGAGGCGGAGGGAGGAAGTTCCAGGGCAGAACACGCCACGCTTGGAAATTTTTCAAAAGCGCTTTGAGCGGCTTGGCGGAGTACTTCGAACGAGAGAGGATCGGTGCCGAGTCCCTGAGCGAATCCGGGGAATTCCTGAACAGCCTCCCAAAAATTCAAAAGGAGCGGGAGCGTTGGAGTTTCAGATTGAAGTTCGCACCAGGCGAGGAGCGTTCGGACTTGAGTATCATGCGGAATGGGGGTCGGAAACGGAGTGTGAAAAGGAATCGAATCGTGACGGAGGCGATCCATGACGGCACTGGCAAGGGAGGTGGGGCCGGGAAAGACGACGGCGATACGAGTTTCAGGAGTGGCATTGGAGAGTTCAGAACGGATCCATCGGGTAATTAACTCGATTTCACTTCCACGAGTCGGTGTGTAGAAAAAATGAGATTCAGGCGTAGAGGTGAGCGATGTGAGTTCCAGAGCTTCGTTGTCGAGTTCTTGACGGGCATTGGGGATCCATGAATCAATTTTTTGCTGCCAGACAAATTGCAAAGCTTCGTCTTCAATTCCGGGGGCAAGCGTGAGAACCGCCTGTGATTCGTAAAGTCGAAGGGCGGATTCAAGGACGTTTGCAAACCGGAGATGATTGAGATCCAATCCGAGAAAAATGATTCCTCCTGGAAAAGCGTGCGGCGCTTTTTTTGCGGCAGCGAGGAGAGCTTCATCGCGATTGGCGCGGCCTCGAAGTTGGAGAGGAATCTGATTCCACTCCTTCAGCCACTCACGAAAGCCTGGAAAGTCAGGAAGATCCCGGAGGCGATATCCGGAATTTTCGAGTTCGTCCATGGTTTGAAGTAACGGACGGGCGTCGCGTGCAAGGCTTTGCCAGAGCGGCGAGAGGTCCTCCTGTTTTGCGGCGGTCTGTTCGAGGAGGAAACGCATCGCTTCGCGGCCCAGCAGGAGTTCATTGCCGAGACCGAGTGCTTCCGTGAGATGAAGACGAAGACGGCCGGGAGTCATCAACTGCGTATTGAAAATCGTTTCTCCGGATTCCAAGAGCCGATGCTTCCAGGCGGCGGCGTGGGAGGGTTCGGGAACAATGATGAGAAGGGGAGCGGCTGGGCTTTTTCGAAACTCGCGCCAGACAGCGAGGAACCGTTGGTGCAGATCCTCCGGGGTTGCGCAGTTCAGATGATAGGAGCTCATGACGTCAGAACGGTTTTATCAGGGCTTTATCATTTGGCCACAAAAGTCACACAAGGACTGATAAATTTATTTTTGCCATAAATCGGCTTGAAGGAGTCCGCCACTGAAAGTTTTTCGTTGGGCGAGGGTGAGGTGTGCGGTTTCCAAATACGAATCCAAGGGAGTCACTTGGCTCGCGGTGATTCCGGTAACGCAGCGGAAAAAGAGATACATGATTCGGTGAATGATTTGGGCGCGCCAGCGGAGACTGCCTTGAGAGGGAATTGAAAAATCGGTGATGAGCCAGATCCCGCCTGATTTAAGGGAATCTGCGAAACGAGGGATTAGTTGGGTGAGTGATTCTGGAGGAAAGCAGTCCCAAAAAAAGTGACTCACGAGGACGGAGTAGGTATTGGGGGGTGGCGTCCAAGTGGCGATGTCAGCGACTTGAAATTCAACGCGATGCTGGGACGGAAGCGAACGAGCGGCGATTCCCAACATGGAAGGACTGAGATCAATACAGGTGATCTCTCGTTGAGGAAATCGGTGCACGAGTACTTCGAGAAATCGTCCAGGGCCTTCACCTAAAATTAGAATCTTTCCTTCGTCGGGAATGGAGTCGATCCAAGCCAAGCGCGCTTTTTGGGCAAGCGATCCGGCCAGGACGGCTTCCATGAGGCGATAGAACGGGGCCAAGAGATCGAAATTCCTGGCCATGATTTTTTCGCGCAGAGTTCGCTGAGAACGCAGAGGTTGAATTTTGTTAATCATTTCTTTCGGGGAATTATCTTGGCGATCTCGACGACTCTGCGCGAGAAATAAGGTTCCCTTTCAAAAATCTCGTATTCTTCGCAAGGTTCTGCTAGTTTTCTTGAATGAAACTCGTTTTCTCTTTCCTGCTCACTCTGTTGGGCATCGTATGGGCAGAGGAAGCGGCAATTCCTTCCAGTTTTCCGACGGAGCGTTATCAGCCGATGTGGGAGCGGTCTCCCTTTGTTCTTCCGACTCCCGAAGTGGCGGTGGTGGAAACGGGATTTGCGGATGATTTGGTGCTGACGGGATATTCCAAAATCGGGGAAGCGTACTATGTGACGCTTCAAAACAAAAAGACCCAGCAGAAGGTGATTGTTTCGCCGGATGAAGCTCCGGATGGAATGAAAGTAAGTACCGTTCTGGATAATTCAAATCTTCTGGAAGTGATCGTGGTGCTCACGAAGGGGGATAACAAGGCGGAAGTTAAATTTGACCCGAACCTTTTTGCTTCAAGAGCTCCTTCGGAAGGGGGAGAGGCGATGCCTCCGCCTCCAATTCAGGTGAGCACTCCTGTGATGAATCAACCCGGGCAAACACCAGGAACTCAAGTTCTGCCTCGGAGCAAATTTCGGCGTCAGGCTCGAGTGATTGTGCCGGTAGATTCTACCTCCGAAGACCCCTCATCCCCTACCCCCAAAAATCCTCCAGTCTCGGGAGTAATTCGAAAAAAATAGCGAAACTGCGGCGGTCCTTTTATCCCGGAGGCCAGTTCATCTGACGTCCGGCCAGGAGATGCACATGAAGATGGGGAACGGCTTCTCCTCCATCGGGGCCATTGTTAATCACGAGGCGAAATCCGTTTTCTGAAAACCCTTCCGTTCGTGCAAGATTTCCCGCAACGAGGAGGAGATGTCCGAGCAGGGCGGCATCCTTGGATTCGGCGAGTGCCACACGCGGGATCGGTTTCTTGGGGATGATCAGAAAATGCTGAGGCGCTTGTGGATTAATGTCGCGAAAGGCGATGCATTTGGAGTCCTCATGAACGATCGTCGCCGGAATTTCGCGAGCGATAATTTTTTCGAAGAGGGTTGGCATGAGGGACCCGAATTTCAGGGAGCGAGGAGAATTTCGGTCTCAAGCGCCTGCTTTTCTTGAACGCATGCTTGAGCGAAGAGCTCGATTTGAGTGCTGATGGCGCTGCAGGAGCGTCGCCAGCGGCCGGCACCGTCGAGAAGCTTCGCGCATTGACGAACTCCTTGAAGTCGAACCAGTGAGACATGGGCATCGAGAACTTCGTGGAGTTGCTCGCGCAGAAGTCCGAAGAAAGCCAGTTCCATTCCCGCGCGGTGTGCAATTTCCGGGAGATAGATGGAAGTGCGGGGAGGAGCCAACTGTGCCATGCGGGCCATTTCATCCTTGCCGAGTGCCTGAAGGGTTTGACGCATGAGTTCCACGAGCTCGGAGGGAGTAATCGTGGCGTATTGAAATTCCTGACGAAAATAGAGTCGCATCGCATGGGCGACATCTGCGGACCAGGCCCATTGGGATTCGCTCGCTCGGTAGGCGGTGATTTCGACGGAAGCGGTAATCCACTCGAGGTTGAGAGGAAGTGGTCGGCCTCCATGCCAGAGGACGCAGGGGAGTTCGTTGGGGAATCCAATCATACGGGGTTTGTGGGTGGCGGGAGCACCGGGTTGATGTTTTGGACTTCGTTGATAAATTCCTGAATGTCTCGAAATTTCCGATAGACGGAGGCAAATCGAACGTAGGCAACCTCGTCGAGATTTCGGATTCGTTGCATGACTTGTTCGCCAATCGCAAGCGTTGGGATCTCTCCGTTATATTCTTTCTCAAGCGCTTCGGTCATGTCATCGACGAGGCGATCGATCTGTTCTTTTCGGATCGGGCGTTTCTCGCAGGCTTTTTCCACGCCGGAGATTAATTTGCGGCGATCAAAGGCTTCATAGCGGCCATCCCGTTTTACGACGCGAAGATCCTCACGCTCGATTTCCTCGTAAGTGGTAAACCGATATTCGCATTCGAGACATTCACGGCGGCGGCGAATGACCGCGCCGTCTTTCCAAGGTCGTGAGTCAATGACCTTGTCCTCGTTTCCACGGCATTTAGGGCAGCGCATACAGGATTTAGTAGACTGAGGATTTTAGTCTACCATCCCTTGTGATGTCAAGTGACCAAAAGTGACTTTTTCGGTAAACTTAAAAACTTTCTGGCTTCTTCGTTCGTCGATGCGTCTTGGTTAATCGAGAGCGGAGAAGTTGTGGCGACATGCCGGTGACTTTTCGAATGAGTCGGGTGAGATAGTTCGGATCGGTCATACCCACTTGGACGGTGACTTCTTGAACCTGGAGGTTTCCTTGTTTTAATAATTCGATCGCGTGATGGAGTCGTCTGCTTTGAAGGTAGTGGGAGGGAGTGATTCCGTAAGCCGTTAAAAAAGATCTGAAAAGGGTGGCGCGATGAACTCGGAGTTTTGTTGCAATCGTATTGATGTTGAGCTGAGGTTCGATGTAGTGATTGTCCATAATCCTTTTACACTCCTGACATAAGGTGTTTCGGGATTCCGAGCGCGTGTAGATTTTTTCAGTGGCTGACAATAAGATGGCATGAGCCAGATGCGAGGCGCGACGTTCTCCCTGGAGGGTTCCTTCCCGAAGAGAAGCCTGAAGCGATTTGAAAAGTGCGGTCGGACAATGGTTGGCGGGGAAGGGCCTTTTTAAGAAGCCGAAAGTCTCCAACCACTTGGGGGCAAGATTGTGATCGAGAGTCAACCAGTGATAGGTCCAAGGAGTGGTTAACGGTCGGATGGTGTGGATTTCGCCCGGCAGGTGATAGAAAATTTCATTTTCCTTCACCACAATTTTGGATCCGTCCAACTCAAATTCACCACTCCCTTTGACGCTCCAGAAAATTTCACAAAACCACTTCTGAAAGGGGGGTTCTGGCGGAAGATGAGGAACGAGGGAATAGGTTCCACAAGATCGCACCGCCAAAGGGAGGTTGATGGGGGTTTCGTGGTTAAATCGAAAAACAATTTTCTTTTTGTGCTGCAACATAAATGCTTGGAATGCTACATCATTTTATTTGAGACCATCCTAGTCCTACGTTAGCTTGAGTTGCAACTTAAAACCTAACGGGAGTTTAAAAGTGAAATCGACAAAGATCGTCATCGTTGGAGCGGGAAGTCTCTTTTTTGGGCGTCAGGCCGTCTGGGCTGCAAATCAATTGCCGGGATTGAAAGGGTGCACTTTGGCCTTGGTGGATACGAATCCCGATCACCTCGACAAGATGACGCGACTCGCTCAAATGTCTGCGGAAAGTTCCGGTTCTGGAACCCGCGTCGAGGGCTATTCCGACTATCGCGAAGCACTTCCTGGGGCTGATTTTGTGCTTCTCAGTTTTTCTGAGAAAAACGCCTACTATCGCAAGATTGACTGTCAGATTTCAGCAAAATATGGGATTCGAATGTGTTCAGGGGATACGATTGGGCCCGGGGGCGTCTTCCGGACGATGCGGGAGTTTCCGAAGATCCTTGAAATTGCCCATGCGGTGGAAGAGATCTGTCCGAATGCCTGGTTGATTAACTACGTGAATCCGTCGGCCATCATGGGAATCGGGTTGATGCGTCACTCCAAAGCGAAGACCTTTGCGCTTTGTGATACCCATCACATGCCAAAGAAGAAACTCGGTTATTTGGAGTTGATAGGAGAGAGTGTGGATCAGAGCAAAGACTTCGATCTGAGAATTGCGGGAGTGAATCACTTTACTTGGATGTTGAAGGCAGAACTTCACGGGGAGAATGTGATGCCTCGAATCCAACAGGCGTTTCAAGCGGCCTCCACGACGGAAAAGGATCAGGGTCATTCAAAGGCGCGTTATAATAATTTTATCACGGCTCAGTTGGCGGATGTTTTTGGAGCGATCCCGACCTGCACGGGACACACCAAAGAATATGTTCCCTACTACCAGGGACGTGCAGCGATTCATGAGCCGATTGCTCCGTTGACGGTTTTCGATAGCGACGAGCGGGAAGAGAGTACAGCCGCCATGTGGAAAGAAATTGGGGAGTACGTTTCAGGGGAAAAATCGATGGATGATTTTCATCAACGATATCAATCGGATCACGCCACGGATATCATTCACACGATGTTGGTGGAAGATGGACGGACTTATTATATTAATCGTACCAATCAGGATTGCGTGGTGAAAGGGGAGAAGCCCGTTGGAAATCTTCCGGACGATGCTTTTCTGGAAATGGAATGTCAGTTGGATCGAAATGGTCCACGTCCCCTACCGGTCGGAGATTTTCCGCTCGGCCTGAGGTCGTTGCAAATGAACATTCTTGATCTGCATGAATTAACCATTCAGGCAGTGATGTTGAGGGATCGAAATCTTCTGCTGCGAGCGCTGGCGATGGATCCTCTGGTCAATTCCATAGCGACCGCGAAAGCAGTGATTGCCGATCTATTCGAAGCAGAAAAAGAAGCGCTTTTAGATTGGCCTGAAGAAGAGGAATCGAAAATCGGAGCGCCGTCTGCCGAGATGGTCGCCGGGCCTCAGATGCAGCTATATTAATTGCAATTATGATGCGCGCTATGTAATATCTATTATCGATGACGTAGGCGTTTTCTGGACAAGTTTTTATTGAGTGAATTTATTAACCCAAAATTAATCCGAGAGAGCTAAAAATGAAAACCACATGTCTTCTAATCAGTCTGATTTACTTGAATCTCACCTTTTCTAGCTATGCTCAAGGGGTAGTCCCCCCAGAAACAGGAGAGCTGATTGACTTAAAAGTTGAACCGAATCTGAGTTTGATCAAAGGGAAAAAGTCAACGGTCTCGATCGTTCCGCATGACGGAATTAATGGCATCAATGTTGCCTTCGAAGGGAGTGGTAGCGGTTATCCTGGGGCTTCTTTTATCACCGAAGGGAAAAAGCGGGGGTGGGATCTGACGGGATATGCAAAAGTCGTCGTCGTGGTTTATAATTCAGGGCAAAGTGTTCTGAACCTTTCCGTGAGGGCGGATAATGCTCCGGATGCCAGCAATAAGGAGCCGTGGATGACGAGTGCTTCGGTGAAAGTGTTGCCGGCCGAAACGAAGGAAGTTGTCGTTTCATTTGGAAGTAAGAAAAAAGCGGCGAAAGGATTTGAATTGGATCCTGCCAGGGTCATTGCAATCAATGTTTTCGCGCTGACCCCTCCGGAAGCCGGATCTTTCCTGGTGAAAAGCATTCAAGCGGCGCATTGAGTAATGAAGTACTCGTTAAGCACAGTCAGAGCGAGGGGTGGTTTTAGTTTGGTGGAATCGGTCCTCGCTTTGGGAATTGTCAGTTTTGCCTTGGTGAGTGTACTGGGGCTGATTCCGATTGCGCTGTCGACGTTTCGCAGCGCATTGAAGATTCATATGGAATCCCAGATCGTGCAAACCTTATGTCGCGATTCCTTTCTACAGAATCAAAACCTCGAGAATTCGAAAACCTATTTTTATAATGAACAGGGTGCTGAGATTGCGGCAGGAAGTCCTGAGATTATTTACAAAGCCGTGGTGACTCAAAAACCGTTGGAGATCTCCTCTGCCAGGCTTTTATCCACGGGCGTCGCAAAGATCGTCATCGTGGAAATTACTAATATTTCCAACCCTGCGGTTACTAATTCGTTTCCCATTGTCGTTGCAAACTCGCCCCTATGACTGAAATGCGTTTATACGGCAAAGGCTCTCAGTCGAAGCGGGCATTTACCTTGGTGGAGGTGATGTTGGCGACTGTGATCCTGGTAATGATTTTGGGGATTATCTTTGGAGTGACTCAACAAACAAGCAACGCTTGGAAAAATTCATCAGCGAAAATCGAATCCTTTCAAGCGGCCCGTTCTGCTTTTGGATCGATGACGCAGTGCATCAGTCAGGCGACGTTGAATAGCTATTGGGGATATGATGACACGGCAAAGCCGACGCAATATTTAAGAAAGTCGGAGCTGCATTTTATCTCGGGAAAGTCGCTGTTGAATGCAAAGATTCATCAGGTTACTCATTCTATTTTTTTTCAGGCGCCGCTCGGATATTCGGATAATGTCTTTGTTGGTCTCGACAGTGCCCTCAATTCCTGTGGGTTCTTTATTGAATATAATAAGGATCCCTCTCGGCCCGCTTTTTTAAGCGAGCTCTCTCATTCAACGCCGGATCGGTATCGCTATCGGTTAATGCAATGGGTGCAGCCGACACAAAAAATGACGGTCTATCAAACCGCTTCCGGTTTGAATCCAAATAACTGGTTTCTCTCGCCTTTGAGTCAGCCAACCCCTGCGGTTCATGCGATTGCTGAGAACATTGTTGCATTGGTCATTCTTCCAAAATCATCGATCAAGAAAGTTTCCTATGCGGAGAAGGACCCGTTGGCGCCTGACTATGAATATGACTCCCGGCGTTCTTCTTCTAACGATCCCATTCTTTCAACTCAAAATCGACTTCCGCCGCTGGTGGAGGTTGTGATGGTTGCCGTCGATGAGGCCTCGTTTTTAAAAATCGGAAACCAACAAAATCCGCCGAACTTTGGATTGTCCCAATTATTCCAACGTACCTCTGAGTTAGAGAAGGATCTTCAAAAATTACAAGAAGTCTTAGATGCAAAGCCCGGGAACATTGTCGGGAATAAAGTTCGAATGATCAGTCGGATCTTTCGTGCAGATATTCCCATTTGGTCATCGAAATAGGACTTCATATGAACCGAATCATGCGATGGAAAATGAGGCGGGGGATTTCGCTTCTCGTGGTTTTGGGGAGCCTCGTCTTTTTAAGTGCATTAATTCTGGCGTTTTTATCGGGAGTGAGCACGGAGCTCAAATCCTCCAAACTCTATGCCGATGCTTCATCGACAAGATTGCTGGCTCAATCTGCGGTGAACATTGTGATGGCGGAGATCAAGGATGCCACGAGTGGAAAAAACCTTCAGGGGGAGGTTTTGTGCTGGGCCTCGCAGCCCGGCATGATTCGGACTTACAACGATCGTGGGAATAAAGACCGTTATTTTAAACTTTTTTCCTCAGACTCCATGGTCGGAACGGGAGACTATGACCCCTCCAGCTCCAAGGAAATGGTGCCGGCTTCTTGGTTTAATGACACGGCCATTTTCGCCGATTTGAATCAACCGGAGCGGGTGAATGGCAACTGGATCTTTCCAATCATCGATGGGAATCATCTCAAGATTATCGGCGGGAAGCTGAGTTACGATGTGGATAACAACGGGCAGGAGGATGTTGATGGATTTTATGTGGATGGTGCACCAGTTGGAGGGGGGCGTCACCCCAATCCGATTCCAATGCCAGTTCGTTGGCTCTATGTGCTCTCAAACGGAGATGTCGTTGCCCCCACCGGTTCCGGTGAAAAGGCGACAGTTGTGGGAGCCGAAAAGAATGAGATTGTCGGGAGAATCGCCTTTTGGACGGATGATGAGTGCAGCAAAATCAATATCAATACGGCCTCGGACGCTTATACGAATTCCACTGCAGCAACTTATTGGGATGTTCCGAAGTTTTCGACTCAACAGGATATGAGTCTCTCCTATTACCAAGGGGCTCAGCACGAATATCAGCGATACCCCGGGCATCCTGCCACTGTCGCCTTATCGTCGGTTTTAAACAGGCCCTCATCGATGACCGGCGCCCAGTGGTCGGAGGAAATTTATAAGATGGTGCCTCGCATCGTCGGCGGGGAAGGTTCGTCCAAGGGGGGGACCGTGGCCGGAACGACCACTCTGACGCCAGACGAAGATCGTCTCTACGCGACGGTGGATGAGTTCATGTTCAATACAACCCTTTCCGGTGAGACCAGAAATCAAAATAATGCGAGCTCGATCACGGACTTGGCGCTGGAAAAGAAAAAGTTTTTTCTGACGGCGACGAGTCGGGCTCCGGACGTAAACCTTTTCAATAAACCTCAGGTCAGTGTCTGGCCTGTCAGCAGTTTTGACGACAGTTCACATCGCACTGTGTTTGATAAATTGGCGGCATTCTGTTCAACGGTCGGAGGACATCTCTTTTATTTTCAGCGATCCAATGCGACGAGCCCAACGGCGGATCTTCCCACTGCGGGCTCCGCGACAGGACTTGGACGAAATCGCCAGCTTCTGGATTATTTAAGGTCGCTTGCGGCCAAGAGCATTCCTGGTTTTGGAGGAAACTTCGCGACAAAATACTCGACAAGCAACGGAGTCGGAGGAACGGACTGCGATCAAATTCTGACGGAGATCTTTGACTATATTCGATCAACCAATAATGACGATAGCACCGTCAAAATTCCCTTTAATGTTAAAAATACAACCGTCGCAGGAGCAACCGAACCGTACCTTGGGAGCGGAGAGGTGGTTCCCATTTTCGATCAAAAAACCAATACACGAGGCTTTGGACGCTATGATACGATTCAGGGGGCATTTCTCATGATTGTCGGAACCGCGCAAGCCGGCGGTAGAACGACGATGCAAGCGATTTTTTGCGTGAATACGTTTAATCCGGCCATGGGCTATCCCTGGTATCAGCCAAATCACGGTTTTATCGTGGATGGATTGCAGAATTTTACCTGGGTAGGCGTCGATAACACGAATACGCCGCTCCCTGCTGTCTCCATGGGATTTCCCGCAGGGACAACAAAGAATGTTAAAGTTTCCTTTAAAACCGGGGGGTCTATTTCGAATGACTATATGATTGGAGGAAGTATTGATTTTGTTCACTACGCCATTCAGCAGCTTCAAGCTCCGGATACTTATCAACTGATCAGCACAACGGTTAATCAAATTAATCAGGATGCGCTTCCTGCCGTTCCTACAAAGACATTTGCTTTCACGGGGGGAGACGTCACCATCAAGGTCTTGGCTCCAGATAATACGACCGTCATCCAAACCGTCGTCTTGAATTTTCCAAACACGACATTACCCGTTCCCCAACTGGCTCCCAGTGTGATTCCTCCCACTCAGGTTCCACCGAACGGTCGCAACTATCAAAAGCTCATTGGCGGTGCGGGAGGGGGGAGTCCGGCTCGAATGAAAGGAAATACGTCCCGTCCGCTCATTTGCGCGAAAGATGTCGTTCGAGCGATTGTTCCTGCGGTAGGAGATATGAGACTCATCATGGCGCGAGGGGGCTTGGCGAGTCAACCGATCAAGCCCACGGACACAACTTATAGTAGTTTTTTTGCGCCGCATGCGAACTACTCGATTCCGACAGAAATTATGGCTCATAATTTGAGATCAGGATCGATGGCTCCACTTTATGGAGCAACCGCCGGGCGGCTTTTGAATCTTTCGTATGACGATTCTCAAACTACTCCTTATACCCAAAACAATCCTGAAACGACCGATTATACCTTATGGACGCGGGATTCATCCGTCGTTCCCACCGCCAATGTCGATATTATAGGGGATTGGGATAATGGAGTTGGAGCGCAACCCGATGGTCCGTATATTAATAAAGCGGATGAGGGGACCTCAACCAGTGCAAAAAGCGGAAAAGTCCCTTATTACGGATGGGATGAAGAGGGGAATGGGGCGACGCTATTTTCTCCCAATCGGATGTTTCCTTCAGCGGGAATGTTTGGATCATTGCCAACCGGGGTCTGGGCGAACCAACCGTGGCAGACTCTGCTCTTTTGTCCGAATCCTCTTAAAGGCAATACTCACCCTGGATTTGGAACCCCCATTTCGGGGCCTCCCTTCACGACGCCTCCTGACTACTTGCTTCTGGATCTGTTTCATATGCCGATTGTCGAGCCTTATGCGATCAGTGAGCCGCTTTCCACAGCGGGGAAGATCAATATGAATTATCAGATTGTGCCTTTCACCTACATTAATCGGGATACGGGTTTGCGTGCGGTTTTGAAGGGAGAGAAAGTGATTGCCGTTCCAGATTCTATGGCGGCCACTTATAAGACTCAATCGATGACTAAATCCAATTCGAATGCGAGTCAATATCGTTTGGAGATTGATCCGGATGAAACCTTAAAAGGATTTCAAGCGCGTTTTAACAGTCATGACATTTTCAGATCTGCCAGCGAGATTTGCAGCATCAATTTGATTCCGGAGGATCAGACCTACTCCGGGATCGCGACATTTTGGAATGATAAACGTCTTACCGGGGATAATAGCCGGGAAAGACCTTACACGACTCTCTATCCGCGGTTGACTACGAAATCAAACACCTACACGGTCCACGTCTGGGCGCAGACCCTCAAAAAAACCAAGGAGACCCCAGCGGGAGTGTGGGTGGAGGGAAAAGACCGGGTGACAGGAGAGTATCGTGGATCTCAAGTGATCGAACGCTATGTGGATCCACAGGACGCAAATTTGATCGCCACCGATTTTGCCGATTCAAGCGTCAGCAAGGTCTTGGGGGATTTTTATAAATTCCGACTTTTGACGACCAAACAATTCCTGCCATGAAGCGAAATTCCTCCAATTGGACTTTACTTCAGATCCGACGAGGTTTTTCCTTGGTCGAATTACTGGTGGTCATCGCCATCATTGGGCTGCTGGCAGGGCTTTCCGTGCCGACCTACAATCAACTCTCGAAGGCCTCCAATTTGACAACGAGCGTTCAGAAAGTATCGGATGAGTTAAATCTTGCGCGTCAAACGGCGATCACCAAAAATAGGTCCGTGGAAGTCCGATTCTACAAACTCCCCGAGGACGGCAGCACGTCGACAGTGCCGGAAAATTTCCGGGCGATTCAAAGTTTTTTAATGGAAGAGGATGCCTTTGTTGCACTCGGGAAAACGGTTTATTTGCCGTTTCCGATTATTTTTTCACCGGAAAGCAGTCAGTATTCCACGCTCTTGGATCCAGGAAAGGAGAGATCGCCATTGGATACGCAGTTACTCGCGGGATATGGGATCAATTATAAATACATTGCTTTTCGATTTCGACCGAGCGGTGAAACGGATCTCTCTCAATCCAAATCCTGTCTCACACTTCTCGCGGGCACGGATTTGTCAAAGGCAAATTCGAAGGGGAAACCACTCCCGGCGGACTTTTTTACGATCCAAATCGAGCCCATCACGGGTCGAATCAAAATCTTTCGACCGTAGTTAATTCGATCATAAGGTGAAAATGATATTATTTCTTAAAAAAGTGAAGTTCATTCGGAAAGTTTTGCTCCACGCATTGCCAGTGATCTTCGGAGGGTTTTGCGGACTCATGGCGCAGGAAAATCGGGGAATTGCTCCAGTGGGGGGAGTTCTTTTTCCACCGAGTGTAACACTCGAAAATAATAGCCTGAAGCCGAAGGGATGTACGGCGGATTTAACCGATGGAACCGCAACTGAAATCATTACAAAGTTTTTGGCTGATAAAAAAAATCGATTCCTCCGATTTCCATGTCCCGTCCCTGGGTGGGATCTCTCGAATTTTGCGGGGATTGAGGTGGAGCTGGTCAACCTCTCGGAGGAATCCGTTACGGCGAGTTTGCGAGCGCATAATGCTGAAGAGTTGAAAGACGAAGCGTACAATATTGAGCGCGCAGTGATCGCACCTCATGAAACAAAAAAGATCCAGCTGCTTTTCGGCACCAATTACGGAGTCGTGGGATATCCATTGGAAAGCTCCCATGTTTCTTCAATCGATGTCTTTCTTGAAAAGCCAAAACAATCGGCCACGTTACTCATTCGCAATTTGAAGGCATACGGAACTTCGTCGGAGCGGGGAAATATTCATGCGTTGAGCACTCCAGCCGACCGAATGCTTCCGGTGAAGATTCCTGATTGGCTCGGGAAACGGCCGCCGATTGAGGGAAACTGGGTGAAGACCTTGGACGAGGATTTTAATGACGCTTCACTTAAGACAAGTTTGTGGACGACTCGACTGACTTGGGATGGACCCGATAAAACCCAGTTACAGCGGTATTCCAAAGAAAATGTTTTGGTTGAGAATGGGATATTGAAAATTAAATGTGAAAATAAATTGGGACCCCAATATGACAATCCTGCCTTGGAACCGCGTCAGTACACGACCGGGGTATTAAGTTCCTTTGGAAAATGGACTCAGCTTTATGGTTATATTGAAGCCCGAGTGAAGCTCCCCACGGCAAGTGGACTTTGGCCTATTTTTGCAATGATGCCGGATCGGGGAGGCGCCGAAGATTCCGAGTCCATCAAGCGACGGGAGGATACTTCGAATGGGGGCATGCGTATTCATATCCTGGAGAGTCAGACGGAGTTGGGAGTAGGACGCTATCAAGTGGCGACCCACTGGGATGGATTTAAGACCGATCATAAAAAATGGACCAATGCACACGTTTATTATGGACGCACTCCCGAGGAGTGGCACGTATGGGGAATCCTTTGGGAACCAGGCAAGATTGTCTGGTATTGTGACGGGATTAAGAAGGAAGAGTGGAAAAATGAGAGAGTGGCTTCCGTTCCTGAATATATTTCGTTTGTCGTTCAAATGGGGAGTTGGGCGGCCAAACGGGTTGATGAGGGGAAATTGCCCGATTATTTGCAAATTGACTATGTTCGGGCGTGGCAACTACAGAGCCGGATCAAATAATTCGAGGATCTGGTTCGGTAAAATGTGCGCGTGCAATGGTGGTGTGCAACATCACTCCTGATAATGCAACATCTCTTCGTTCGGTTTCAGGAGGAATCTCCAATAGAGTGAAAGATGTAAAGCGACCTTCAGTAATAGCACTCTTAAAAACTAATATGAAGAACCTATCTAAAACTTTACTCCTAAGCTCTCTGTTGCAAGTCTTGTGCTTATTCACGGCGCGAGGCGCAGACGCCATACCGCAAAAACCCAACATCATTTTCATTCTGGCCGACGATCTTGGCATCGGAAGCGTGAGCAGCTATGGAGCGGACAACTTCAAAACCCCGAACATTGACAAGCTTGCTGAGAGCGGTATCCGTTTTGAACATTGTTACGCTTCGCCGCTCTGCGGGCCGTCACGGGCTTTGTTGATGACGGGGCGTTACGGCTTTCGCACCGGAGTGACCGACAACCCAGATCGGCTGGAATCCAGCGAAATCATGATGCCCAAGGTACTTAAACAGGCGGGCTATGTAACGGCGCAGGCGGGCAAATGGAGTCAGTTTCCGCTTCAGCCGAGCGATTGGGGTTTCGACGAATATTTACGTTTCGAGGGCAGTGGACAATATTGGAGTTACCAGCCTCTAGGCAAAACGTACACCCTCAATGGCGAAAAGGTGCCGCTGAAGGAGAACGAATATCTCCCCGACAGAATGCACAATTTCGTCGTGGACTTCATCGAGCACCACCAGGACCAGCCGTTTTATATCTATTACTCCTTATCACAGGTGCACGGAAAAGTTCCTAGCACGAGCGTGAACGGCGTCAAACAAGCCCAGTTGTTGCCCACACCCGACAGCGCGCCCGGTACCACGGAGCAAAATAAATTATACCAGGACAACGTCGCTTACATGGACAAACTGGTTGGTAAGCTGATTGCCGAACTCAACCGCCTCAAGTTGCGCGAAAAGACCATCATTATTTTCGCAGGCGACAATGGGACCGTGGCTACTTTTAAGGAATTCTGCACCATCAATGGCGGGAAACAACTTTCCGGCAGCAAGCACACCATGAGGGAATGCGGCGCGCTTGTTCCCATGATGGTTAGTTGGCCGGGCAAAACGCCTGCGGGCAAGGTTTCGCAAAACCTCGTCAGTTTCTGTGATTTTTTTCCAACGCTGGCAGAATTGGCAGGAGCCCAGTTGCCGCAGGGGGTGAAGATTGATGGAAAGCCATTTACGCCGATATTTTACGGGCAAATGAACGCCGACTGGTTGCGGGATTGGATTTTTGTGATGTTGGGAAATGAATGGTATGCTCGTGAGTTGAATTGGAAATTGAATCAATCCGGCGAGTTGCTCAGCATGACAAATGCCCCTTTTGCGGAGCCCATTATTTCTGCAGAGACAAAGGAGAGCGATGCTTTGGCCGCTCGCAAACGTTTGCAAACGGTGCTTGATCAACTTAATCCCACGGCCGGGAAAGTAGTAGACACGGCTTTGTTGGACAAAAATAATAAGAAAAAGAATAAAGAGAAAAACCAGCCTGACCAAGACAAGCAGAATGCCAATGATACGAAGGAATAAATCCCATTCTGCGTGATGATGACAATAGGGGAGCATCTCAATATGAATAACTCATCGGCTCGCGTTCGTATTGTTTCTGATCCCCAGTGGCCATCTGTCCATACTTATTTCGATATTTGTCCTGAGAGTCCCGATGGAACACGAATCGCCTACACTCGGTTTACGAGTGGCATTCCCGGTAGGTCGGAAGATCCGAAATCGGGCCTCATTGTTGTTGCCTCACTGAATGGAGAAGGAGAAAAAAACGTAGGTGAATTCAGAGCTGCGAAGGGACATACCGGAGCGCATGTCGGTTGGATTGATGATTCGACGCTTTCCTACGAGGATGAAGGACGTGTTCATTTTGTGAATATTCACACAGGAAAAGAACGCTCTTTTTCGGGTGGATGTCAGATGTATCACCCTCTCGGGATCGGCGGCGGGGCGCTTTTTTGTCCAAAACCAATTCATCCATCGAACGAATTCTTTCCACAGGGGCTCTACGTTTTAAATCCCGAAACGGGTAAGGTTCAATGTATTTTGTCATTGGACCAGTTGATGGGGACTGGATGGTTGAAAAATCGCGGACATTGTTCTTTGTCCCATGCCAAGTGGTCTCCAACCGCAGGTCGAGTGGCAACCCGTGTCACTGAAAAAGATAAAGAGACGGCGAGGCACATTTTTTCATGTAAGGCGGACGGTTCGGATCTGATTCATTTTACCTATTTCCAAAACGGGGAGTATCATAAGCCGATGCATTGGAATTTTTTTGATGACGAGTCCTTTTATGGATACGACGTTTCCCAGAAGACCCGTCCTTGTTGCCGATGGGCTTTGGATGGAACGATGATCGAAACGATTCATGAGGGAGATGGGAATCACGGTTGTTTGAGTGAAACCAAGAATTATCTCGTGACGGATAGTTGGTACGATAGCGAAAGGATCAAAGTCATGTTTTATCGAAAGGGAGATACCGAGCCAGTGGTTTTATCGGAAACCCCTCAACTGGGATTTACGGATGTACATCCAAGCTTATCGAGGGATCAAAAAAAGGTTTACTTCAACGCAAACTTAACCGGACATGGGAGTCAGGTTTGCTCGATGGATTTAAGCGATTTGTTGGTAAAATGATCGTTTTGATGTCCTTACTTCCAATGTGCCGCTGAGCAGTAATTAAGAAAGGTAAACCTCCCCCGCAACTGCGGGGCTGGAGGACTCCCGAAGTTTGACGATTCCAGGATGAAATGGGAGTGGAAGTTCGCGCGGTGCTCTTGTGAACAGATCATTATGCGATGAATGCGGAAGAGAAATACGGATTGTTTTTCGCGCAGAGATCGCTGAGGTCGCAGAGATTTTTAAATTTCTCGGCGTCCTCTGCGATTGTGCCCCCCATTGTCCCCGCACCAAACCAATGACGCCTCCGGCAGAT